>NZ_JBNPXA010000009.1:0-224914 GCF_050433545.1 Rhodococcus sp. BE178
CACCACCTACGCGAACGCCGACGAGACCCTCGCCGAGCTCGGTTACGCCCCGAACCGTCGCCCCGGCCAGGTCGGCTTCACCCAGCACGCCTGACAATCCAGCAGCGGAAGCCTTCGTTGGGCAGGACGCGGCGTGTATCCCCGCCTCCGCCAACTTCAGCAATCAGAGGACTTTAGATGAGCACATTCCGCACGCGTGCGGCCAAGACGGTTGCGATCGCCGCAACCGCTGTCGGCGCGATCACCCTGGGAGCATGTGGCGGGAACACTTCGGCCGCAGACGGTTCCGTGATGAAGGTCGGCGTCACCCAGGGTGTGCCTGGCGACCTGATCGCGGTCGTCGCCGAGAACGAGGGGTTCTTCGACAAGCGTGGCGTCAATGTCGAGTTGATGCCTCCGTCGTTGACCACCGCGCAGTCCGCCGCCGTCATCTCCAATGACCTCACGGTCGGCACCATGGTGCCCGGCACGCTGTGGCCGGCGGTCGACAAGGGCGCCTGCGTGAAGGCGCTCGGCTCCACCCTGGGCAACACGCTGGATGTCATCGCGCAGCCCGGCACGGAGATCAAGGGCGACCCCACCGATCCCGACACCACCATGAAGAGCCTCCAGGGCAAGACCATTGGCGTCACCTCCCGCGGCTCCGGCATGGAGCTGTGGATCACCGAGCTGCTGAACGAGGCGGGCCTGGACCCCGCGAAGGATGTCACGTTCGTGGCCGTCGGCGCGCCCGCGACCGCCATCCAGGCCTTCAACGCCAAGCAGGTCGACGCCATGTACTACGGGCCGACGATGGAGGAGCAGCTGCCCCCGTCGAAGGTCACCCGCGTGACCGACATCGTCGGCCGGGACGGCAACGCACTCTCGCCGCTGGTCCAGGGTTATCCGTCCGCGTCGTGCGACACGATCGAGCAGCGCCCCAACGACGTGCTGAACTACTGCAAGGCCATGTGGGACGCCTACGACTACTCGCGGGACCCGCAGAACGCGGCGACGATGGCCAAGTGGCTCGGTGAGCTTGTCGGCGTCTCGCCCGAGGGTGCGCCCGCGCTGTGGGAGTCCATCAAGGACGTCTACCTGCCCTTCACCATCACCGAGGATTCCTGGGCGGCGCAGGCGCCGCTGGCAGGCTCGCCTGCTCCCCAGGTGCCGGACTTTGCCGACACCGTCCACGCGCCGTGTGCAGGCGGCGATCCGCGATGAGTGTGACCTCGACAACCCCCACCGCGGCCGCCGGCGCGGCCGTGACGGCGGGCGGCAAACGTGCCGCCGATGCCAAGAAAAAGAAGAAGGTCGTTGTCGGCGCGACCGGTGTGAAGGCCAAGCTGTCGGGCGGGCCGCTGCTGGCGGTGCAGATCCTGCTACTGGCCGCGCTGCTGGGACTGTGGCAGCTCAGCTACAACTTCGCCGGCAGCAACAAGCTGGTGGTCTCGAACCCGCAGCTGGTGTGGAAGGCGTTCGTGGCCTGGCAGGACAAGGGCACCTTCTGGCCGGATCTGTGGTCGACGGTGTCGGCGGCGTTGATCGCGCTGGTCGCCAGTGCCGTGATCGGCATCGCCGTGGGCATCGGTCTGGCGCTGTCCCCGAGTGTGGAGGCGGTGGTCTCCCCGTTCCTGGACGCGATCAACGCCATGCCGCGCATCGCGCTGGCCCCGGTGTTCGTGATCTATTTCGGCATCGGGTCGACGTCGAAGATCGTGCTGGCCTTCACGCTGGTGGTGTTCATCATCACCATCAACACCCGTGCGGGTGTCGCCAGCGCTGACCCGGAGTTGCTGCGACTGTCGGTGGTGATGGGCGCAAACAAGTGGCAGCGCTTCTACAAGGTGCTGCTGCCGGTGGCGGTTCCCTCGATCTTCGCGGGCCTGCGACTGGGCCTGATCTACTCGCTGCTCGGCGTGGTCGGCGCGGAGCTGATCGCGTCCACGGCCGGCCTGGGCCAGCAGATCTCCGCGTCCTCGGCCGCCTTCGACCTCGGCACCGTCTATGCGGCGCTGATCGTGCTGGCGATCATCGCGGCGGCGTTCAATGCGGCGTCGGGCCGGATCGAAAAGGCGATTCTCCGTTGGCAACCCCCTCAGGACTCATGATGACGCATACGGACGTGACGACAACGGGCGCCGCCGGCGCCACCACCATCGAGGATCCGGCATTCGAGATCCGCTCCGCGACACTGGATTACACCCCGCCGGGTGCGACCACCTACTCGGGTGTTCGGGACCTGTCGATCACCGGCAAGCGGGGCGAGCTGCTGGTCTTGGTCGGGCACAGCGGCTGCGGCAAGACCACCGCGCTGAACCTGATGGGCGGACTGATCCAGCCGACCACCGGTTCGGTGTCGGTGCTGGGCACCAGCCCGGCCCAGGCGCGCTCGCAGATGGGCTACATGTTCGCCCGCGACGCGCTCTACCCGTGGCGGACTGCGCTGCGCAACGTCGAGCTGGGCATGGAGATCGCGCACGTCGACAAGACCGAGCGGCGCGAACGCGCGATGGACATGCTGCGCAGAGTCGGCCTCGAGTCGGCGGCCGACCGCTACCCCTGGCAGCTGTCACAGGGCATGCGCCAGCGGGTCGCCCTGGCCCGGACCTGGGTGATGAAACCCGCCCTGATCCTGATGGACGAGCCGTTCTCCGCCCTCGACGCGCAGACACGTGACGTCGTGCGCGACGAATTCCTCAACGTGTGGAGCCAGGAACGGCAGACCGTTGTGTTCGTCACCCACGACCTCAACGAGGCGCTGCTGATCGCCGATCGTGTCGTCGCGATGCGTGAAGGTCGCATTGTGATCGACACGAAGGTAGAACTCGACCGGCCCCGCGACACCATCGACACCGAGAGCTCCGCCGAGTACCGGGACATGCTCGCCGAACTGCGCGAAACGCTCAATCAGCACTGACCGCAACACACACCCCGGACAGCAACAGGGGCCGGCCCGGACAACGGGCCGGCCCCTGTCTCAGTCCCGACCGGAATCCTCGGACGGCAGATTCGGGCCATGTCGCATCCGCGTCGCGGGGTGCGCGCGGGCCACCCCTGGGGGCCCTTGTTCCCGATGCCGTCGGGGCGCAGGCTCGAACCATGACTGAATCACTGGTAGCGAAGGAAGCAGACCGCGTGCTCAAGGCCAAACATCGTGCAATGTGGGCGTCGGGCGACTATCCGGCGGTCGCGGCGGACGTGATCCCTGATCTGGGGGCAGTGCTGGTCCGGGCGTGCGGCGTGCGCAGCGGGCAGCGGGTCCTCGACGTCGGTGCGGGTACCGGCAATGTCGCGATTCCCGCGGCGCTGACCGGCGCCGACGTCGTGGCATCCGATCTGACCCCCGAACTGTTCGACGCGGGCCGCGAGCTGGCCGCCAAGCGCGGTGCCCAACTCGAGTGGCGCGCCGGCGACGCGGAGGCGTTGCCGTTCCCGGACGACGAGTTCGACGTCGTGACGTCGTGCCTCGGGGTGATGTTCGCGCCGCACCACCAGAACAGCGCCGACGAGTTGATCCGGGTGTGTCGGCCCGGCGGCACGATCGGGCTGCTCAGCTGGACGCCCGCCGGGTTCATCGGCCGGATGTTCGCGGCCATGAAGCCGTATGCGCCGCCGCCACCGCCCGGCGCGCAGCCGCCGCCGCTGTGGGGCGACGAAACTCACGTCCGCGAGCTTCTCGGGGACCGGGTCACCGACGTCGTCGCGCACCGGGACACCGTCCGGGTCGACCACTTCGATGGTCCCGAGGCGTTCCGGGACTACTTCAAGGCCAACTACGGTCCCACGATCGCGGTGTACAAGGCGATATCGGGCGAGCCCGACAAGGTCGCCGCGCTGGATCGCGATCTCGTGGACCTGGCCCGACAGTTCGACGTCGGCGCGGGTGCGTTCGCGATGGACTGGGAGTATCTGCTGCTCACCGCGGTCGAGCGCGCGTAACTCACCCGCGGAGCTGTGACAGTATGGCCAGGTGAGTGACCCCGTGCCTGGCCAGACGAACGACGCAGTGCCCACCCCGCCCGATCCGTTCTTCACGGTGGGCACGCGCCTGCCCGACAAGCTGGGCCGCACCGGCACCATCCACACCCCGCACGGCGACATCCGGACCCCGGCGTTCATCGCGGTCGGCACCAAGGCCACCGTCAAGGCCGTGCTGCCCGAGGCCATCAAGGACCTCGGTGCGCAGGCGGTGCTCGCCAACGCCTACCACCTGTACCTGCAGCCCGGCCCCGACATCGTCGACGAGGCCGGCGGGCTCGGGAAGTTCATGAACTGGGACGGCCCGACGTTCACCGACAGCGGCGGCTTCCAGGTGATGTCCCTCGGCGTCGGCTTCAAGAAGGTGCTGGCGATGGAGGCCGTCGGTGTGCAGTCCGACGACGTCATCGCGGCCGGCAAGGAGCGTCTGGCGCACGTCGACGACGACGGCGTGACGTTCAAGTCGCACCTCGACGGCTCGGCGCACCGGTTCACCCCCGAGGTGTCGATGCAGATCCAGCACCAGTTGGGCGCCGACATCATGTTCGCGTTCGACGAGCTGACGACGCTGCTGAACACCCGCGGCTACCAGGAGCAGTCGGTCGAGCGCACGCAGGCGTGGGCGGTGCGGTGCATCGCCGAGCACGAGAAGCTCACCGCCGAGCGCGCGCACCGGCCGTACCAGGCTTTGTTCGGTGTGGTGCAGGGTGCGCAGTACGAGGACCTGCGCCGCCAGGCCGCCCGCGGGCTCGAGTCCATCACCGGTGTGAGCGGGCGCGGTTTCGACGGCTACGGCATCGGCGGCGCGCTCGAGAAGCAGAATCTCGGCACCATCGTGCGCTGGGTCAACGAGGAACTGCCCGAGCACAAGCCGCGGCACATGCTCGGCATCAGCGAGCCCGACGACATGTTCGTCGCGATCGAGAACGGCGCCGACACGTTCGACTGCGTCAACCCGTCCCGCGTCGCCCGCAACGCCGCGATCTACCACCCGGACGGCCGCTTCAACATCAACACGGCGCGGTTCCGTCGCGACTTCACCCCGATCGACGACGAGTGCGACTGCTACACGTGCGCCAACTACACGCGCGCGTACATCCACCACCTGTTCAAGGCGAAGGAGATGCTGGCCTCGACGCTCTGCACCATCCACAACGAGCGGTTCACCGTGCGGCTCGTCGATCGGATCCGGGAGAGCATCGAGGGCGGCTACTTCGAGGAGTACAAGCGCGAGATGCTGGGCCGGTTCTACGGCAGCAAGCCGTCGTCCACCGGCGCGTAGGTCGGTTCGCGCTTCTTCACGAACGCGATCACGCGGTACGTCACGGGCATCACGACGATCTCGACGAGGGTCTTCCATACGAAGCCGACGATCACGTAGTTGATGAAGTCGTCCCACGTGGAGATGCCGATCGCTCCGGCCGCGATGGAGCAGAAGATGACCGTGTCGGCGAACTCGCCCACCACCGTCGAACCGATCAGCCGCGCCCACAGGTGCTGCTCCCGGGTGCGTTCCTTGATGAGCACGAGGACGGCGGAATTGAGCAACTGCCCGACGAGGTAGCCGGCGAGCCCGGCGATCAGCAGCCGCGGCACCACACCGACGACGGCGTCGAACGCGGCCTGGTTCTCGTAGAAGTCGGCCGCTGGCAGCTGCTGGGTGATCCAGAAGCTCAGCGCCGCCAGCAGCAGCGCACCGAAGCCCATGTAGATCGCGCGGCGGGTGGCCTTGAAGCCGTACACCTCGCTCAGGACGTCGCCGAGGACGTACGCGAGCGGGAACAGGAAGAACCCGCCGTCGGTGATGATCGGCAGGACCTGGAACGGGCCGAACGTAACGTCCTGATCCACGAAGAACGCGACCCCCTTGGTCGCGCAGATATTCGAGATCAACAGAGTCATCGTGAACAACGCCACGATGGTGGCATAGTAACCGCGGCTGACGTGGGCAAATGCCGCTGGTTCGGAAACGGTGGATCGGGACTGCACTGGCTCTGTCACCGCGCCATCCAAACATTAGGCGTGGTGTGACGGCGATCCGCACCCCGTGTCCGCCCGTTTTGCGCACTTACCGCCCCGGCGAGGCTGGTCTCCCCGGGGCGGTAAGTGCGCAAACGTGGGAACTACGGGGCGACCGGTTGGCCGACGGTGACGCGGTACGCGTAGGTCGACGCGATGATCGTCATCGGGATCGTGATGAACAGACCCAGGCCCAACGGGATTGCGCCGAGGATGTTCAGGCCCACCAACGCGAGGGCGAGCAGCAGCAGGGGGCCCCAGTTCGACGAGATCGCGCGGAAGCTGGACTTGATCGCGGTGACCGCATCCTGGTTCTGGTCGATCACGAACTGCAGTGTCCACCAGGTCAGGAAGACCACGATGATGCCTGGGATGACCAGCAGGATGAAGCCGACCGCGCTGAGCAGGCCGACGAGGAAGCTGGCCAGGACGACCGCTCCGACGTTCGCGAACTGGAAGAACGACCCGATCGACGGTTTCGTGCCGGACGTCTCGTGCAGCGCGCCGCCGATCATCGCCGCTTGGATGAGGTAGCCCACGACTGTGGTCACGATCAGGCCGATGATCCCCCACAGCGAGAACATGGGTGACCAGTCGATCGTCCCGTCGGCCGCCACTTCGGGCGACCTGTCGAAGATCATCCCGAGCACGGCCTGGATTACGGCCGCGATCAGCATGATCAGGACCCAGATCCCGGCGTTCCCCGCGAACTTCCGCCATCCGTAGGAGATGGCGGCGCCGACGCTGAGGCCGCCGACGTGCTGCAGTTGGCCGTAGCCGGCGTCGAATGCGGGCGGGGGCGGTGGGAAGTTGCCGGGCGGAGGCGGATAACCACCGCCGGGACCGGGCGGCGGCGGATAGCCGCCCTGGGGCGGCGGATAGCTCCCGGGCGGGGGCGGGTAGCTGCCGGGAGGAGGCGGGTAGCTCCCGGGTGGCGGGGGAGGCGTGGCACCGGGCGGGGGCGGGTAGCTCCCCGGAGGCGGCGGTGTGCCACCCTGCTGCGGCTCGTTGTTGCCGCCCTCCGGGTTCTGATTCGGGTCCTGTCCACCACTGGTCATGTGTGCACCTTGGTTCTCGTCGTCGGGGTACTGCTCGCGGCGAAGATGAATTTCTCGTCCGTGACCCTACGTCGCGAGTGGTCTGTTTGGGTGGTCCGTCGGCGGAGATTCACATGCCGTAAACCCAGGGATCGAGCGAAAGGGCTTTCGGATCCCACCGATCGAGAAGCTGTTGCGGGGTCACCGACTCCTCGTCGTCGGTCATTCCCAGCGATCGGGCGAGCATGCCGAGTACGTCTCGGGGTGTGTGGCCCAGACCCGCCTGGTCTGCGAGGGTGACGGCGCCGTCGCGCTTGGCCAGGCGCTTCCCTTCCGCGTTCAGCGCCAACGGCACGTGGGCGTACGCGGGTGCGGGCAGGCCCAGGAGACCCGCGAGGTACGCCTGCCGCGGTGCCGACGACAGCAGGTCGTCGCCGCGCACCACCTGGTCGATGCCCTGCGCGGCGTCGTCGACCACCGCCGCGAGGTTGTAGGCGGGGACGCCGTCGCCGCGCCGGAGGACGAGGTCGTCGACCGTCCCGGTGTAGGTGCCGTGCAGGACGTCCTCCACCGTGAACGAATCGGTGCCCGCCCGCAGCCGCAGCGCCGGCGGCCGTCCCGTCGCCCGCCGCTCGTCGCGTTCGGACGGACTCAGGTCGCGGCACGTTCCGGGATAGGCGCCGGCGGGTGCGTGCGGCGCCGAGGCCGCCTTCAGGATCTCCTTGCGAGTGCAGAAACACTCGTAGGTCAGTCCGGCGCGCTGCAGTCGGGCGATCGCGGCGTCGTACAGCGGCAGCCGCGAGGACTGGTGGACGACGTCGCCGTCCCAGTCCAGACCCAGTGCCGCGAGATCGTCGAGCTGGCGTTCCTCGGCGCCCGGTCGCACCCGGTCCAGGTCCTCGACCCGGACCAGGAAGCGGCGCCCCGTGGACCGCGCGAACAGCCAGGCCAGCAGCGCGGTTCGCAGGTTGCCCAGATGCAGGTCGCCGGAGGGGGAGGGGGCGAATCGTCCCGCATGCGTTGATCCGTCGACCTCGTTCGGCATTGCTGCAGCTTATCGAGGTGGGTGCGACTGTTCGGGACTCGGTCCGGGGCCGCCGGATCCGTAGCCAAGCGCGGGTGGAAGGCGTAGCGTCCACAGTGCTGAGCTTGTGCCGGTTGCCGCCTGCCGATCAGATGTCCCGAGCAGACCGTGACTGGTCACGCTTCGACGAGGAGTGCGCCTCGATTGCGGGGCCCGCGGTCAGGAGGAGCGGTGGCAACCGTCGCGTCGAAACCTGTTGCGGTTCGGCCGTATCCGGCCAGGTTCGCCCGCAAGGGCGCGTTGATCTATCGCGTGATCACCACGACGGATCCCAAGGTGCTCGGGATCATGTACCTGATCACGTCGTTCGCCTTCTTCATGTTCGGGGGTCTGCTGGCCCTGCTGATGCGTGCCGAACTCGCCGTGCCGGGCCTGCAGTTCCTCTCGAACGAGCAGTACAACCAGCTGTTCACGATGCACGGCACGATCATGCTGTTGCTGTACGCGACGCCGATCGTGTTCGGTTTCGCGAACTACATTCTGCCGCTGCAGATCGGCGCCCCGGATGTAGCCTTCCCGCGGCTGAACGCGTTCAGCTACTGGGCGTATCTGTTCGGTGGCATCATCGCGTCGGCCGGGTTCATCACCCCCGGCGGTGCGGCGGACTTCGGGTGGACGGCGTACTCGCCGCTCACCGACTACCTGCACGCGCCCGGGATGGGCGCGAACCTGTGGATCATGGGCCTGGCGCTCAGCGGTCTCGGCACGATCCTCGGTGCGGTCAACATGATCACCACGGTGATCTGTCTGCGTGCCCCCGGCATGACGATGTTCCGGATGCCGATCTTCACGTGGAACATCTTCATCACCAGCATCCTGATCCTGGTGGCGTTCCCGATCCTCACCTCGGCGCTGATGGGCCTGTTCGCGGATCGCGTGGTGGGCGCGCATGTGTACGACCCCGCGACCGGCGGTGTTCTGTTGTGGCAGCACCTGTTCTGGTTCTTCGGTCACCCCGAGGTGTACATCGTCGCGCTGCCGTTCTTCGGCATCATCTCCGAGATCCTGCCGGTGTTCTCACGCAAGCCGATCTTCGGTTACACGGGACTGGTCTACGCAACGATCGCGATTTCCGCTCTGTCCGTTGCGGTGTGGGCGCACCACATGTATGCGACGGGTGCCGTGCTGCTGCCGTTCTTCTCGTTCATGACATTCCTCATCGCGGTGCCGACCGGCGTGAAGTTCTTCAACTGGATCGGCACGATGTGGCGGGGCCAGTTGACGTTCGAATCCGCCATGCTGTTCTCGATCGGGTTCATCGTCACGTTCCTGTTCGGTGGTCTGTCGGGAGTCCTGCTCGCGAGCCCGCCGATCGACTTCCACGTCACCGACTCGTATTTCGTGATCGCGCACTTCCACTACGTCCTGTTCGGCACGATCGTGTTCGCCACGTATGCCGGCATCTACTTCTGGTTCCCCAAGATGACGGGCCGGTTCCTCGACGAGCGACTGGGGAGGTGGCACTTCTGGCTGACGTTCATCGGCTTCCACACCACGTTCCTCGTGCAGCACTGGCTCGGCGCCGAAGGCATGCCGCGCCGGTACGCCGACTATCTGCCGTCCGACGGTTTCACCGTGCTGAACTCGGTGTCGACGGTCGGTTCGTTCATCCTGGGTGCGTCGACCCTGCCGTTCCTGTGGAACGTCTTCAAGAGCTTCCGCTACGGCACCATCGCCACGGCCGACGACCCGTGGGGTTACGGCAACTCCCTCGAGTGGGCCACGACGTGCCCGCCGCCGCGGCACAACTTCACCGAGCTGCCCCGAATCCGTTCGGAGCGGCCCGCATTCGAGTTGCACTACCCGCACATGGTGGAACGGCTACGGGCGGAGGCCCACGTGGGTCCGGGCAGCGCCGGCCGCGCGGTGACGGCGGTGATCGAGAGCAGTGATCGGGAGGCGGACAGCGACCGTGAGCCGCCGCCCGAGGAAGAACGACACGACCCCGGCCGGCGCCGCGACGACACATGACGCCGCCGCGGCGGACGGTTCACTCAGGCCTTGCGCCCCAGGGCCGCGAGGCTGCGCGTCTGCCGATCGGCGTCCGCGGGCACCTCGACGGCCGGGCCGCAAACACCGTCCATGTGCAGCGAGTCGCCGAGTTGCGCGATGATCGCGTCGACCATGTCGAGGTCCCGCTCCGGAATCGTCGTGTCCAGATCTGCCGCGCGGGCGATGTCCCAGCCGTGAACGACGAGGTCGAAGCAGTAGAAGGTGCGGATCGTCGAGGCCAGATCGGTGCGCCCGAAGTGACCGTCGTATTCGAGCGCCGCCTTCGCTGGATCGTCGAGGATCGCCTGGACCGCATCCCGGGTGTGCCGCCAGGCGCCCGCCGGATCGGTGGTGGCGAACGGGCCGGGCGGGATGGACAGTCCCACGACGCCCATCATCTTCGCCTGCGTCCCGACGACGTGGTCGACCACGTCGCGGGCGGTCCAGCCGTCGCACGGCGAGGGGCTGTCCCAGCGGTTGGTGGGCACCGCGTCGACCCGCTCGGTGAGCGCTGCGGCGAGACGTCGGTACAGGTCCGGTGTGGTTTCGGTGATTGTCATGCGGCCGATTCTCCGTTCTCGGGGACGGTGCGGTCTTGCACCGATCGGACATCGAGGACCGACGCGTCACCGTGCCAGTCGGGGGCCTCGCCGGCGAGCAGGGCGGTGGGCGTGATCGACGCGATGCGGCGACACTCTCGCGACAGGTGCGCCTGGTCGCTGTATCCGGCCTCGGTCGCGAGCGCCGCCAGTCCCCGCCGGCGATCGGCCCGGGCCAACGCCATGAACCGCTGCAGACGGAGGATCGATCGCAGCGTCGACGGCCCGTACCCGAACGCGTCGTTGCAGCGGCGGTGCAGTTGGCGGCTGGTCATCGCCGACGCGTCTGCCAACTCCTCGACGCTCCACGAGCGAGTGGCCAGCGCGGACGTGATCCGGGCCGCGAGAGGGTCGGGCTGGGGCAGTGAGACGAGCCACCGCCGACCGGCGTCCTGCAGGATCGTCAGCCGTTCGGTGGTGTCGCCCGCGTGCTCGAGTCGATCGACGAGCACGCGTTCGGAGGCGGACCCGAGGACGTCCTCGAGTGAGACCCGGATGTCGCGGATGTGTGCGGCGGAGGTGCGCAGCACATGCGGGGCCGTGCCCGGCCGGAACCGGATCCCGAACGACTCGCTGCCCGGCGGCAACGTGAACGACCACGCCGATGTCTCCGGGCCGCACACCCGGATACCGGCACCGGCGATCCACAGCACGTCGATGCAGCCGTCCGGCACGAGAAGGTGGTGCCCCTCGGCGCGCGCGGACCACGCGCACACGAGCGCGTCGGCCAGGTCCGGTGCGACCGCGGTCGGCGAATACCACCCCATGCCGCTCAGCGTAGGAGCGGGCACCGACATCCCGCGCTCGAACCGGCTTGGGCCGAACAAGAGAAGAGGAGTTCCGGCATGAGAAGAGCCGTGCTTATCTCGCTCGCCGCATTGGCGGCGGGCGCCACGTTGGTCGGATGCTCCGACAACAACGACTCGGGCCCGACCCCCAGCACCACCCCGATGCCGACGACGGTGCCCGCGGCGGGCCCCGTGCTGTCGACGGGAGAGTCGAGCATCGGCCAGATCGTGGTGAATACCGACGACATGACGGTGTACGCGTACGACCGCGACGAGCCCGGTACCAACGCCAGCGCGTGCGACGCGGTCTGCCTGCAGATGTGGCCGCCGGTGACCAGTGATACGCCCAAGCCGGAGGTGCTGGGCGTCGCCGGCGTCATCGGCACCATCCCGGGGCCGCAGGGCGGCAACCAGGTCACCGTCAACGGAATGCCGCTGTACCTGTTCGCGGGCGATCCGCGGCCCGGTTCGGTGGCCGGTCAGGGGATGGACAACCTGTGGTGGGCGCTCAACCCCGCCGGCGAGAAGATCACCAACGCGCCGGGTGGGTGAGTGCCCCACGTGGTAGTACACAGCTCGGCGGGGATCACGCGTCGACGTGCCCAGCCGGCGTGGCTCTATCGGCGGGCGATGGCGACGATGATCCACACGATGAGCCACAGTCCGCCCGTGAGGATCGTCAGGATGAAGTGCAGCAGATGGTTGACGGGCTTTCGGCCGCTGACCACGACAGTCGCCGCTGCCGATGCCGACGAGGAATTGTTGATGATGATCGGAGCCGGCGGCGCGGCGACGGCGGGAGCGTGTACCTGAGGTGCGGTGTGTTCCGTCCACTGAATTCCGTCCCAGTACCGCTGAACCGGCTTTCCGTCCGGATCTGCGTACCAACCGGCAGGCGTCGTCGGGGGCGGCGGAGTCGGCGCCAGCGTCGCAGGAACAACGCTCGGAAGGACAAGAGTGTCCGGGTTCGACAGAACAGGCGCGGGCACGAGCGGGTTGTCGGGCGTGGTCATGGTTCCTCCGTTGGATTGGATTCGGTGTGTCGAATCTCCGCGCTAGTTGCGCGGAGCCGAGTCGTTCGGGGCGTGCGGGATCCGTGTGTCCGAGGCCTGGACAACACGTCGACAAGCGGAGATGCCGGCATATTGGCATCGGAACCGCCGCGTTTTCTACCGCTTCGGATGATGGCGGACAGCGGTGGTGAAGGCGGCTACCATCCGGTTGACCTCATTGGTTCGTGCGGCGCGCGTTGGGATGTTCGCCGGGCGCAGTCGGCATCGTGAGAAGGATGCTCGAATCGATCGACTCCGTGAGAGGCGGTAATTCTCCGCGGACTCGCAAACGTATTCGTCGCTGGACGCCATCATCCCCTCGGATTCGTCGTGCACTGTGCTCCACCGACCAGCACCCCCCAGTGAGCGCCGACGTGAGTGCCCGTCCATTGCGGGCACTCGGCCACGTAACGATACAAGTTACATTCGCGCCCCGACACGAAACGAGCCTTGTCCCGGTGTCGGGGACGGCTGTCCCCCTGCCGGTTCCCGCGGGGTGGGTCGGGTGGTGGGCTGATCCACCTGTCTCCAGATGTGGCTGCCCGCCACGAGCGACACCGCGCGACCCGAAGTTGCGGGCGAGAAGATCACCAACGCGCCGGGCGGGTGAGCGTCACTCGCCGGGCGGGAAAGCCTGGGCCGCGCCGAACACCTCGACGGTCACCCGGGCGCCGACATCCGGTGTGCGGGTGCTCGCCTGACGGACCTGGATCTCGGCGCCGGAGTCGAGCGTGATGTCGAGCATCGACGGTGCGCCGAGGAACTCGGTGCGGGTCACCGTGCCCGTCCCGCCGCCGGAATCCCCGGCGACTTCCGTCGCGACGATCTGCTCGGGCCGCAGCATCAGCCGTGCCGGGCCGTGGATATCGGTGTCGCGTACCGGGATCCGGCCCAGGGCGCACGACGCGACACCGTCGGCGACATCCGCCGGCAGCACCACGCACTCGCCCAGGAACCGGGCGGTGAAGTCGTCGACGGGGGAGTGGTAGAGCTGTTCGGGCGTGCCCACCTGCGTGAAGCGTCCGGTACGCATCACCGCGACCTGGCCGGCGAACGTCAGTGCCTCTTCCTGGTCGTGGGTGACCAGCAGGGTCGTCACGCCGGCCGCACCGAGCGTGGCCGCCACCGATTTGCGGGTCGTCACGCGCAGTCCGGCGTCGAGGGCGCTGAACGGCTCGTCGAGCAGCATCACCTCCGGATCGCGGGCCAGCGCTCGTGCCAGGGCGACGCGCTGCTGCTGGCCACCGGACAGCTCGTGGGGGCGCCGCCGCCCGTACGACGCGTCTAGCGAGACCATCTCCAGCAATTCGGCGACTCGTCGGTCGGATGATGCCCTGCGGCTCCCGAACCGGGAGCCGGGGAGCCCGTACGCGATGTTTCCGGCGACCGTGAGATGGGGGAACAGCGCACCGTCCTGCGCGACGTATCCGACGCGTCGGCGGTGCGCGGGCACCATCTGGTCGCGGCCGGCGACGACGGAACCGGCGATCGACACCGTCCCGTCGTCGGGGCGCTCGAATCCGGCGATGATCCGGAGCAGGGTGGTCTTGCCGCAGCCCGACGACCCCACGACCGCGGTGATCGAGCCGTGCTCCACGCCGAGGCTCACACCGCGCAGCACGTCCGTCGGTCCGAACGACTTCGACACCTGGTCGATCACGATCTCGCTCATGCGCCGGCCGCCTTCCGGGATTGACTGAACAACAGGTAGGTCATCGGCAACGCGAGGGCGATCATCAGCAGCGCGTACGGCGCCGCGGCCGCGTAGTCGAGCTCGCTGGTGAGCGACCAGAATCGGGTCGACAGCGTGCGGGTGCCGTTGGGGGCCAGCAGCAGCGTCGCGGTCAGTTCCGTCGCGATCGCCATGAACACCAACGCGGCCCCGACCGCGGCGGACGGCGCGGTCAGCCGCAGCGTCACGCGCAGGAACGTCGTCCACGGCGGCCTGCCGAGCGCCGCCGACGCCTCCTCCAGGCCCACCGGCACCTGCGCGAGACCGGCGCGCAGCGACACGAGCGACCGCGGCAGGAACATCAGCACATACGCGACGATCACCATGATCGTGGTCTGGTACAGCGGATTCGCGTAGCGGATGGTGACGGTGATCAGCGCCAGCGCGGTCACGATGCCCGGCAGCGAACTCGTCACGTAGTTGGTGCCCTCGACGATCTTGCTGAACACGCCGGGCCAGCGGATCGCCAGCCACGCGACGGGGAACGCGAGCGCCGTCGCGGCCAGCGCGCCGACCAGGCCGAACGCGAGGGTCTGTGTCAGTGCCGGCCACAGCGCCGCCGACTGCCACACTTCGCTGCCGCCGATCCGCAGCCAGCGCACGATGGTCCACAGCGGCACGCCCAATGCCAGCACCGTCAGCGCGACGAGCGCCAGCGTCGCGGGCACGGCGCTCCACCGGAGTCGGATCCGTGGTGCGCTCCGGGCCGCGCCGGAGCCGATGCGGGCGTACCGGGCGGACCCGCGGGCCGCGGCCTCCGAGACGAGCAGCACCAGGCAGCACACCACCAGCACGCTGGCGAGCATGCTGCCGGCGACACCGTTGAACGTGGACTGGAACTGCTCGAGGATCGCGGTGGTGAACGTGTCGAACCGCAGCATCGCG
Organism: Rhodococcus sp. BE178; assembly: GCF_050433545.1. NCBI lineage: Bacteria > Bacillati > Actinomycetota > Actinomycetes > Mycobacteriales > Nocardiaceae > Rhodococcus > Rhodococcus sp. BE178. The sequence continues at coordinate 15,149 of NZ_JBNPXA010000009.1, forward strand.
AAGGCGCCGTACTCGGCGAGCAGATGCAGGCCGATCAGCAGTGCCCCGCCGAGCGTGGGCAGCCGCAGCTGCGGCACGACCACCCGGAAGAACACTGCCCAGGGGCTGGACCCGAGCGCGCGGGCCGATTCCTCGACCGCCGGGTCGAGTCGGCGCAGCGTCGCGGCCACGGGCAGCGCGACCAGCGGGAAGTAGGAGAGGGTGGCGACGAGGACGCCCGACCACAGGCCGTGCAGCGAGGGAATCACCGTCACCCACGCGTAGCTGTTGACGAAGGCGGGGACGGCCAGCGGGGCGGCGAGAACCGGTCCCCACCAACGGAATCCGAACACCGTGGTGCGTTCGACGAGCCAGGCCGCACCGACGCCGAGCGTGACGCAGATCGGGATGGTGACGACCACGAGGGAGACCGTGTTGACCAGCAGTTCGCCGACGCGGGGGCGGAAGATCAGCGCGGACGCAGTCTCCCACCCGGTCGAGATGGTGGTGGTGACGACGTAACCGAGGGGGATCAGCGTGACGGCCACGAGGGCCGCCACGATCAGAACGAGAACCAGCGGGGGGCGGGGCCGTGCCCGCCCCCCGAGCCGGTCAGAGAAGGCCGGCATCCGTCATCAGCTGAGTGACCTTCTGGCTGTTGAGCTTCGACGGATCCACGTTGGGTGCCTGCAGGTCCGCGAGCGGCACCAGCTTCGGGTTGGCGGCGACACCGCTGCCCACCGGGTACTCGAACGAGGTACCGGTCTGCAGGATCTCCTGGCCGGCCTTGCCGGTGATGTACTTCAGGAACGCCTGCGCCGCTTCCGCGTTCTTGCTGGACTGCAGCACACCGCCACCCGAGATGCTGACGAAGGCACCCGGATCTTCGTTCTTGAAGTAGTGCAGCTCGGTGTTCTTGCTGTTCTCGCCGGTCTTGGCCTGGTCGCCGAACCAGTAGTACTGGTAGATGATGCCGCCGTCGATCTCGCCGGCGTTGACGGCCTTCATCACCGTGCTGTTGCCCTTGTAGACGACGGCGTTCTCCTTCATGCCCGCCAGCCACTGCTTGGTGACGTCCTCGCCCTTGAGCTCGAGCAGCGCGCTGACGATGGCCTGGAAGTCGGCGCCGGACGGCGACGCGCCCCAGCGGCCCTTCCACTCGGGGTTCTGGAGGTCGAGCAGCGACTTCGGCAGCTGGTCGGCGGTCAGCTTGTCCTTGTTGTAGACGAACACCGTCGAGCGAGCGGCGATGCCGGTCCACTTGCCGGTGGACGGCCGGAACTGCGTGGGAACCTGCTCGAGCGTCGCGGCGTCGACGTCGGCGAACTGCCCGGCGTTCTCGACGAGCGCCATCGCCGGCGAGTTCTCGGTGAGGAAGACGTCGGCCGGCGACGCCTTGCCTTCGGCGACGATCTGGTTCGCGAGCTCGGTATCCGAGCCGTTGCGGAGCGTGACCTTGACGCCGGTCTCGGCGGTGAACCCGTCGACCCATTCCTGCGTGAGCGACTCGTGCTGCGCGTTGTAGACGGTGATCTCACCGGACGGCGCGCCGGAGGCGGCGGGATTCGAGGTGCCCGAGTCGGAGTCGTTCGAGCAGGCGGTGATCCCCACCAGTGCCGACGCGAGGAACGCCGCACCCACAATCCTCTTCCAGGTTCTTGCCATGTCGGACCTCTCGTCGCTCTCACCGGTGCCTCCGATGAGGTATGGCTAAGCAACATACACCGCAGGTGGGGGTGGTCACTTTCGCCGTCTGCCTGGTGGGACGTATGGCCCTGCATGTGACCTGTCGTCGGCAGGTGAGGAAAGAGAAGAGCCCCCGGTGACTGAGTCACCGGGGGCTTCCCGTGGCGGAGGATAGGGGATTTGAACCCCTGAGGGCGTTAACCCAACCCGCGTTCCAGGCGAGCGCCATAGGCCACTAGGCGAATCCTCCGTTGGGGAGCATACCGGTTCGAGGGGTCGGAATGCCAAACGGGCCCGAGGGAGGGGTGCGTCACTGCGCGATCGGTGGATCTGGTTACACTCGTAGACGGATCCCGCGCGGCGCGCATCCTGTGAACTCCCCCAGGGCCGGAAGGCAGCAAGGGTCAACGGGCTCTGCCGGGTGCGCGGGGTCCCCTATCTTCCCGTCCCCGACCGGTCGTGTCGGTGAAAGGCCGCCCGCATGCCTGTACAAACCCAAATCGGGTTGATGAGCCATGATGAACTTCGCGCCGAACTCGAGCGTCAGAACGCGAAGTACGAGCAGCTCAAGGCAGAGAAGCTGAAGCTCGATCTCACGCGCGGCAAGCCGGCACCCGAGCAGTTGGACCTGTCGGAGCGCCTACTCTCCCTGCCGGGTGACGGTGACTTCCGCGACAGCGACGGCACCGACTGCCGCAACTACGGCGGCCTGACGGGCCTGCCGGAACTGCGCGCCATCTTCGGCGAACTGCTCGGCATCCCGACGGCGAACCTCATGGCCGGCAACAACGCGAGTCTCGAGATCATGCACGACACGATCGTGTTCTCGCTGCTGCACGGCACCCCCGATTCCCCGCGGCCGTGGTCGCAGGAGTCGGCGATCAAGTTCCTGTGCCCCGCACCGGGTTACGACCGGCACTTCGCGATCACCGAGTCGTACGGCATCGAGATGATCGCGATCCCGATGCGCGACGACGGCCCCGACATGACGCGGGTCGCGGAACTGGTCGCTGCGGATCCGCAGATCAAGGGCATCTGGTGCGTTCCCACGTACTCCAACCCGACCGGCGCCGTGTACTCGGAGGATGTGGCCCGCGCGCTCGCGTCGATGCCGACCGCGGCCCCCGACTTCCGCATCTACTGGGACAACGCGTACGCCGTGCACCCGCTCGTCGAGGAGTGCGCCCCGGCGCTCGACATCCTCGGTATGGCGGCAGGGGCCGGCAACCCGAACCGTCCGCTCGTGTTCGCGTCCACGTCGAAGATCACCTTCGCCGGCGCGGGTGTGAGCTTCTTCGGCGGCTCCGATGCCAACCTGGCCTGGTACCAGCAGCATCTGGGTAAGAAGAGCATCGGCCCGGACAAGATCAACCAGCTGCGCCACCTGCGCTTCTTCGGCGATGCCGATGGCGTTCGCGCGCACATGGCCAAGCATCGCGAGATCCTGGCCCCGAAGTTCGCGAAGGTTCTCGAGATCCTCGACGATCGGTTGGGCGCGTCGAAGGTCGCGTCGTGGACCGAGCCCAAGGGCGGCTACTTCATCAGCCTCGACGTGGTCGACGGCACCGCGAAGCGTGTCATCGCGCTCGCGAAGGATGCCGGCATCGCGCTCACCGCCGCCGGCTCCGCCTTCCCGTACAAGCAGGACCCCGATGACAAGAACATCCGCCTCGCCCCGAGCTTCCCGTCGATGGACGAGCTCACGAAGGCGATGGACGGCGTCGCGACCTGCGTCCTGCTTGCGGCCGCGGAGCACGCGCTCACCAAGCACTAACCGTCGAACACGACAGTGGCCGGTCACCTCGAGGTGACCGGCCACTCCCGTTCAGGGGTTCGCGGGGCTAGGAGAGTGCGGCGACGATGCGGTCGACGACGTTGTTCGCGCTGTAGTAGTCCAGGCGGAAGCTGTCGTAGTCCAGCGGGTACACGGCACCGCGCTGCACCGACGGGACGGCGGCGAGTGTCGGGTCGGCCTTCATCCGGTCGGCACCCGGCTGCTGCGCGTTGATGATGAAGGTCGTCGCGCCGGTCAGTGCGAGCGGCAGGTTCTCGGCGTTCACGGCGACGATGTCGGATCGGCCTGCTTCCGCGCCGGCGCCGGTGATCTCGGTGGGCAGCGTCGCCAGGGTGAGGCCGAGGCGCGTGGCGAGCCGTCCCTGCGCCGACTCGGTCGTGAAGATGCGCGAATCCTCGGGGTTGTTGTAGGTGAGAATGTTCACCGGCGCGGCGCCGGCCTGCAGCGCGGGAGCGATGGTGTTCTTCGCCTCGTCCACCTTGGCGTCGAACTCGGCGATCCGTTCCTTCGCTCGGTCCTCCTTGCCGACCGCGGCGGCCAGCTGCGTGGTCAGTTCCTGCCACGACTTGTCGGAGTAGTCGAACAGCAGGGTCGGGGCGATCTTGGACAGGACGTCGACCTGCTGCGCGGCCGAGTCGGCGCCGCTCGTGGAGACGACGATGAGGTCGGGCGCCGCCGCGGTGATCTTCTCGACGTTCGGCTGGCCCTGGTAGAGGACCTCGACGTCGCGGTCGGCGGCGACGTCGGCCCATTGCGTGAACAGGCCCTGATCGTTGGTGACGGTGCTCTTGGGCTGCGCGGCGGTGCCGATCAGCGGCGCGTCGAGCGACAGCAGCGATCCGGTGAGCGTGACGCTCGTGGACACGATGCGCTGCGGCTCTGCGTCGAGCGTGACCGGGCCCTTGGCGGTCTCGACGGTGCGCGGCCACTCGCCGGACTGGGCGGTGGCGGCGGCAGCAGCGTCTGCGGATTCGTCGTCGGACGAGCACGCGACGGTCGTGACGCCGATCGCGAGGGCGCCGAGAACGACCGCGATCCGGGTGCCGACGGATCGGCGGTGAAGCGTGGTTGGGGACAAGGGGGTTCCTCCTGAGGGTGGGTACGATGAGACCCTACTTTTAGGGCAGCATCACCTAAGTAAGGGGTACCTATGTCGAACGTCACGTCGGTCGACGGCCTGGCGCGACGTCTGCGCGCCGAAGGCGGGCCGTTGATCGATCCGGGGCCGCGCGGATTCGTGACCGCGACGTTCGTGTGGCGGGCGCCGGCAGGATCTCCGGTTCGCCACGTCTATCTGGAGGCCAACGGCATCACCGACCGGCGGCGGCCCGAACGCAATGCGCTCCAACGGGTTCCGGGGAGTGATCTGTGGACGCTGTCACTCGAGGTTCCGGAGAGATGGCGGGGCGGCTACGGATTCCTGCCCCGGGTGGAGCCGATCACCGGTCCCGCCGAGGGGCAGACGGAGTGGGAGTGGTGGCGGGCCGTGATCGCCGGACTCGTCACGGACGAGGAGAACCCGCGTCCGCCAGTCTCGTCGATGGGGCTGCCGGCGCGCTCGGAGGCGGTGATGCCGGGTGCCCCCACGCAACGCTGGTGGGCGTCCGATGCGCCGGTGCGTGGCGTGCTGACGGAGGAGTCGCGGATCCTCGCGGGGGTGCGCCGCAGTATCTGGATCTACGAACCCGCGGGGATCGCGGATCGCGACCGTCCGGTGCTGGTGCTGTTCGACGGCCGGGTGACCGCCGTCGAGATTCCCATCGCCCCCGCGCTCGACCGACTCGCTGAGCGCGGCTACCGGGTGCCGCTCGTCGTGATGATCGACAGCATCGAGCCCGGACTGCGCTCCAGGGAACTTCCTTGCAGCACCGAGTTTCTCGATGCCCTCACCGGCGACCTGCTGCCGTACCTGCGCGAGCGGTGGCAGGCGACGGGCGATCCGGAGTCGGTGCTGGTCGGCGGTTCGAGCTACGGCGGCCTGGCGGCCACGTTCGCAACGCTGCACGCACCCGACGATTTCGGCGGGGCGATCAGCCTGTCCGGATCGTTCTGGTGGCCGCGACCCGACATGCGGGGACGCTCGGTGCAGGCACGGCTCGCGGATCTGGACGTGAGCAAGTCACGTTTCTGGATGGCGGCTGGGGTGCTCGAACCCCGACTGATCGAAGAAAACCGAGAGGTGCGGGACCTGCTGCGGGCCAAGGGGTTCGAGGTGGACTACCGGGATTTCTGCGGCGGCCACGACTACATTCAGTGGCGCGAGCTGCTGGTCGCGGGGGTGGCGGCGCTGCTGGGCCGCGCCGTCTGAGCTCCTCGGGGTCTGGCGAGGGAGCTGGCCGAGGCACCTCCGGGACGTTCCTCCCCCCGGGTGGTGCTGGGTCGCTCGTTACGGGTGCCGTCTGCGACGGCGTCTCCAGACCGCACTCGAGACTGACTCCACCGATCTGGCCGTTGCGCCTGTCGGGAGTTTGGTCCGTACCTATCTGCGTGTGATGAGTGCTCGGGAATCGACGTTTGTCCTGCGGATTTCGAGGAAATCGAAGAATTCTTTGGTCCGCACCTTGACTTGTGATGCGAGTCACGCTTATATCTAAACCTGAGTTTAGATTTACATGTTGAGGACGGGGAGGCGTGTCGTGCAGGCACTCGTGGTGGACGCCGGTGGACCGGCGGACGTCGGACCCTTCCTGCTCCGTCTCGTCGCGGGGTCTGTCGATCATCGGACATGCCGCCCAGAAGTCCTTCGGATGGCTCGGCAGGGTCGGACTGTCAAGCACCGCAGCAGTGTTCGATCGTTTGGGCCACTCTCCGGGTCGACCGATGGTGCTGATCGCGTCGATCGCCGAGATTCGCGGGTCGTTGCTGTTGATCGTCGGCGCGCTGCTCCGGTGGCCGGTGCGGTCCTCCTCGGCCTTCGTTTCCCCGTCTGGGCCCCGGTTGCGGCTTCTCCTTCGTGCGCACCCGGCTCCCGCTCGCGCTCTATCCAACCCGTACCAACTGCCATGGAGAACGAATGAAGAACAAGCTCAAGGTCCTAGGCCCAACGCTCGTGATCGCACTCGCCATTGCCGGCTGCTCCTCGAAGGCGACCGACTCTGACAGCCAGGCAGCAAGTGGCGACCTGAAGGCAGGTATCGGTGTCACCGCCGATGCGATCACTGTCGGATCGCTGGTGCCGCTGAGCGGTCCGATCGGTGGCCTCGGTCAAGATGGCGTTGCCGGCATCCAGCTGTGGTTCGACAAGGTCAACAAGAACGGTGGCGTGTGTGATCGTCAGCTGCGGATCGAGTCGCGCGACAACAAGTACAACACCCAGGAGACCATGACGCAGTACACGTCGCTGCGTTCGGACATCGCCGCGATCGTGAATCTGTCTCCTGGCACGGATGCGGTGACTCTCGGGCCAAAGCTCGCTCAGGACGGACTGGGCGTCATGGCCGGCTCTTTCGACCCCGTGCTGCTGGCCGTGCATGAGGCATTCATGCCGGGTTCGCCGTACGACGTGGAGGCCGTGAACGGCGTGGCCTACCTGGTGAAGCAGGGGGTCCTGAAGGAAGGCGACACGATCGGTGTCATCGCGTATCCGAACGGTATCGGAGCGGCGGTTGCAAACGGTGTCGCCGGTGCGGCTGAGCAGTTCGGCCTGAAGGTGGAGAACACAAAGATCGACAGCACGGCGACGGACGCGACCGCGCAGGTCAACACCTTGCGGCAAGCGGGTGCAAAGGCGATTGTTATGGGAACCGCAGCTGCACAAACTGTTTCGGCGGCTTCTGTGGCGAAGGCCAGCGGGTATGACGTGGTCATTCAGTCCACGAATCTGCTGTCCAGTGGCGACCTGGCAGGACCGGCACGCGATGCGCTTGCCGATCATGTCGTCCTGACATCCAACAACGCACCGTTCAGCTCGAATGCGGCACCGGTACAAGAACTCTTGTCTGCCTGGACGGCTCAGTACGGCGACCGGCCCGCCACGTCGCCCGCCGCCTCCGGCTATTTGATGGCGCAGTTGCTCGAAAAGGGCTTGAGCCAGGCCTGCAAGGACAAGGATCTCACCCCGAAGGGCATTACTGCTGCGATGAGCAAGATGGGCGCCATCTCCACCGCCGGGCTTGCTGTCGATCTCGATTACTCCACTCCGGGCAAGGCTCCCTCGCTGTCCTCCTTCATCATCAAGCCCGATCCGAATGCCAAGGGTGGCACAGTAATTGTGCAGGACCCCGCAGCCAGTGACGCCGCGGTCAAGTACGCGGCCGGCAAGGGCTACACCAAGTGATTGCAGGGCAGGGAGGCTCACGATGATCGAAGTCGATTCCCTTGCAGTGAGTTACGGAACCGCCAAGGTTCTCCATGACGTGAATCTGCGCGTCGATGACGGGCAGATCGTAGCGCTGATCGGAAACAACGGTGCCGGAAAAACCACACTCCTGCGGGCACTCTCGGGACTACTAGGGGCCCAGGGTGGACACGTGGTCGCCGGGACCATTCGCGGCGAGGGTCTGGATCTCAACCGGAGCAAGGCCGACAAGATCGTTCGGCACGGCATCGTCCAGGTGCCGGAAGGACGTCGAATCTTCGCGCAACTGACCGTCCAGGAAAATCTCATGGCCGGCGCACTGTCGGTGCGCTCTCGGTCCCGCGTGGCGGCCAGCTTGAGCCGAGTACGCGAGCTCTTCCCGATCCTGGTGGATAGGTCGGGGCAAACCGCCGGCTTGCTGTCCGGCGGGGAGCAGCAGATGCTCGCGATCGGACGGGCTCTGATGAGCGAGCCGAAGGTACTGCTCATGGATGAGCCGTCGTTGGGTCTGGCGCCGCTCATCGCTCAGCAGATCATGGAGACGATCACACATGTGAACGCGGACGGGACGAGTGTCCTTCTGGTCGAACAGAACACCAGGCTCGCTCTGTCCGTCGCACACCATGCGTATGTCCTGAACGGCGGGACCATGGCAGCCGAAGGGCCTGCGGCGGAACTGATCGACTCCGACATGCTCCTCGAACTCACACTCGGCAAGACTGCCGCTCACGGTTCCGCCGTGTCGGCCATGACAGGGGAAGGGCACGATGTCTGAAATAGACGGGAATCTTCTCACGGCCGAGGGCTTGACGGTTCGGTTCGGCGGTGTCCTGGCACTGGACAATGTCTCGTTCGCTATCAAGCGCGGCACCATTCATGCATTGATCGGTCCGAATGGAGCCGGGAAGTCGACGTGTTTCAACGCTCTCACCGCGTTGTACCCGCTGGCGTCGGGCGAGGTCCGTCTCGGTGATGAGCGGCTCGATACTCTGCCGCAACACGAGATCGTCACCCACGGAATTGCTCGTACCTTCCAGAACCTGGTGCTCCCACCGCACCTCACCGTCGCGGACACACTTCGGGTCGGGCGTCACCATCGGACCCGCACTGGGATGCTCGCCGCGGCATTGGCTCTGCCGTCGGCTCGCCGTGAGCGAGCCGAGGACGAGCGAGTAGTTCAGATAATGGCGGAGGCGCTGGGTATCGAGGAGTACCTCGACCAGCCTGTCGGGCCACTACCGTATGGCATCCGCAAGAAAGTGGAGATCGCGCGCGCCCTGTGTGCGGAGCCGTCGCTGCTGTTGCTCGACGAGCCGGTTGCGGGCATGAACGACGCCGAATCACGTGCTCTAGGTGAGCAGATCCGGGAGTGCCGAGACCGCTTCGGCCTCACTGTGCTCCTCGTCGAGCACGACATGGAGTTGGTGCTCACTCTCTCCGACCACGTCACGGTCTTGCAGTCCGGCAGGGTGATTGCCGACGGCGCACCTGACGTCGTGCAACGGGACCCTGCTGTCATCGCCGCGTACCTCGGTACGGACGCGACGCCCTACGAATTGGAGAGGACTTCTCGTGGATAACTTTGTGAATGCCTTGGCTGGGGGACTGTCACTCGGTGCGCTGTATGCCGTGATGGCCCTCGGATTCGTGGTCATTTACCGGGCCACCGGAATCCTCAATTTCGCCCACGGTGGGTTCCTGCTCTCGGGTGTCTTCGTGGCGGCGCTGGTCAGTGAATCGCATGGCTATCTGGTGGGTGTGCTGGCCGGACTCGCGGCGGGTGCGTTGGTAGCGATCATCATTGATGTTGTTTTCATTCGGCAGTCCCGGACTCAGGATCATGTGACGCTGACGATCCTGACTCTCGGTGTGAACTTGCTGATCGTCACCGAAGTCAGCCGTCGTCTCGGTTCGGAGTCGTGGGCCCTCAACGATCCGGTCGGGGACCGGATAGTCGAATTCGGGATGATCACCATGCCGGCGTCGCGGCTCATTGCGCTCGGGGTTGCGGTAACCGCCATCGTCGTGTTTCTGCTCCTGTTCCGATTCACCAACTGGGGCCTGGCGATGCGCGTGGGCAGCCAGGACGCAGAGGTCGCCAAGCTGATGGGTGTGCGTCTGTCGCGGGTGTCCTGGACCAGCTGGGCCATCGGTGGTGCGCTGGCTGTTCTCGCCGGATTGTTCCTTGCTTCCTTCCCGGCCGCGGGTGTTTCATCTTCCTTGGCGGACACGGCGTTTCGCGCCTTTCCAGCCGCAGTGATCGGTGGTCTGGGATCGGTCGGCGGCGCTTTGGTCGGTGGCATGATGCTCGGCCTGACGGAAGCATTCGCGGCGACCTACGAGAGCGCATTGGGCGGATGGGCGCACAACCTGTCCGGTATCAGCGCGTGGATACTGCTGTTGGTTGTTTTGCTGGTGAGGTCCGAGGGTCTGTTCAGTTCGAAGCAGGTGGCCCGTGTCTAGAGGACGTTTGCTCGTAGCCGGACTCCTGGTAGCGCTGGTTGTCGCACCGTACTTCGTCACTGAATTCTGGTTGCAGGTCGGCGGTCTGGCCATGGCTGCAGCGATCGCTGCGATGGGCTTGACGATGCTCGTGGGCGTCGCCGGTCAGATTTCGTTGGCCCATGCAGTCTTTGTCGGCATCGGAGCGTATGGATACGTCATCCTGGCGAGCCCGTCGGGTGAGAACGTGTGGGGCCTGGGTCTGCCACCCGTTGTTGCTGCTGTCGGGGCAGTTCTTGCCGCGGGGATCGGTGGCCTGCTGCTCAGCCCGCTCTCGAGTCGGGTGACCGGACTCTACTTGGCGGTCGTCACCATCGGGTTGGTGTTCATCTGGGTCCACTTCCTCAACGAGGTCGAGCAATTCAGCGGTGGCTATATCGGCCGGGCGGTACCGGAATTCGATATCTTGGGCTTGAACTTCGGTGACAGCGAGCCGTGGCACATATTGGGCGTGCCCTTCGGTGCAGTGGAAAAACTATGGCTGCTCGGAATCGTCCTGGTAGTGGTCACCTATATTGCTGCCCGCCGGATCGTGCAGGCCAGGCCCGGACTGGCCCTGTCGATGGTGCGCGAGAGCGAAGTGGCGGCCGCATCCATGGGGGTCAACGTGGGCCGGTACAAGGCCGGGGCCTTCTTCGTCGCCTCGGTGTACGCGGGCATTGCCGGCGTGTTCCTCGCCGTCACCATTCAGTTCATTACCCCACAGGCGTTCGGGTTCACGCTTTCCACTGATTACTTGGTGATCATCATCATCGGCGGTCTCGGCAGCTTGCGCGGTGCCATCGCCGGTGCCGTGTTCGTCACGGTCCTGCCCCGACTGCTCGGGCAGTTCGCGGGCAACATCCCGTTCCTTGTTCCCGTGGGCCAGGGTGGCATCGACGCCAACGTGATGAGCGTCTTCGTCTACTGCGGCCTGCTGATTCTCGTCATCATGTTCGCCCGCGGCGGGCTCGACCGGGTCCTGGGGTGGATGGTCGGGCCGCAACGCCGCTCCCGCCCGGCGCCTGAGCCGAAGCAGGACCCGGTGCCCCAACCCGAACCGGACCCGGCGCTGGAGCCCGAGCACGAGAAGGAGACCGTCTGATGTATACGTGGCTGCACGTTCTCGACTGGCGTGCCACGTCCGATCCGGACACCCTCGCGGTGAGCGACGACGGTGAGCAGTTGACCTATCGTAACCTCCGGGATCGCGTGGAGGAGGCTGCCGCGAGTTGGTACGCCCTCGGTGTCCAGTCGGAGGATGTCGTCGCGGTACTCGCCCACAACAGCGCCGAATTCCTCGTCCAGACACTCGGTCTCATCCGGCTCGGAGCACTTCCGCTGCTCGTCAACTGGCGAATGACCGCGCACGAGATCGATCGGCTGCTCGACGTCACCAACCCCGTCGGCATCTTCGCCGACGAGGCGTGCCGGTCCGTTGTCGGTCACCGCGGCGACCTCGTGCGCGTGGCAGCCGGACAGGGCGGCGACGGCTGGATCGAGGCCGACAGTGTCGTCGGTCCGCCCGCGCCGTACCCGCGGGAGCGGCTGCGCAGCGATCAGGTGGCCTTCCTCATGCACACCAGCGGCACCACCGGGTTGCCCAAGGTGATCCCGCTCGACCACGGCTCCCTCATCCGCGGGCTCGCGGGGTTCGCGATCGACATCGGCGACCAGCAGCGGGGCAGCCGGCACCTGGTGATGATGCCGCTGTTCCATCTAGCGGGTTTCGCCCAGGCGATGCAGTGCTTCCTCACCGGGGGAACGCTTTTCATTCACGACGGAGTTCAGATCGACCGCGTCATCGACACGATCGTGCGGGACCGCATCCAGTTTTTCACCGCAGCCCCGACCATCATCGAGATGCTCGTAGACGCGATGGAGGGAGCGCGACAGGGGGAGGACCTGTCGAGCCTGCGCGAGGTGCAGTACGGTGCCGCGCCGATCGACTCCGATTTGCTGGAGCGGGCCGTACGTGTCGTGTGCCGGCGATTCCGGCAGATCTACGGCAGTACAGAACTTCAGGGATTCCTGACCGTCCTGCGACCGGAGGATCATGTTCCCGGCAGCACCCGACTCGGTTCCGCGGGCCGAATCTCGCAGGGCTGGGAGGCGCGTATTGCCGGTCTCTCCGGGGACCCGCAGCCGTTCGGCGAACCCGGCGAGCTGTGGGTTCGCAGTGAGAACATCATCCGCGAGTATTGGCACAATCCCGAGGAGACGCGGGCGGCCTTCACCGACGACGGCTGGTACCGAACGGGTGATATGGCGGTGCTCGACGAGGACAGTTTCCTCTATATCGTCGGGCGCTCCAAGGACATGATCATCAGCGGCGGCGAGAACGTCTATCCCGCCGAGATCGAGCGCGCGCTGCTCGATCATCCCGCCGTGGTCGAGGTCGCCGTCGTGGCACGGCCGCATCCGAAGTGGGGCGAGACCCCGGTGGCGTTCGTCGTCTGCGCCCCGGGCGTGGATCCGGACGAAAGCGAGCTCGCCCGCCACTGCCGGGAGCGGCTGGCCGGTTTCAAGTGCCCGTCCTCGATCGAGCGCATCGCGGAACTGCCGCGCAACGCCCTGGGCAAGGTGCGCAAGGTCGAGCTGCGTGAACGCCTCGCATTCGGGCCCGCGTGAACGACCCCTGGCCAGGGGTACGAGAGGATTGAGTGAACATGCACAACCACCACCGTTCGATCGGACGGATGCTTCAGCACTGGTCGCAGGAACGGCCGGACTCACCCGGCATCGCCGTCGAGGGCGTGGCCGAACGCACCTTTGCCGAGTGGTACCGGCGCAGCAGCCGGCTCGCCACCGGTTTCGCGGGTCTGCGGCCAGAGGGCATCGGAGGGCGCGGTGTCGGATTCGCCGGCAAGAATGCCGTGACCTGGGGCGAGGTGCTGGCTGCGGCCTCGCTGACGAGAGCCTTTGCGGTGCCGCTCAATTGGCGGCTGAGTCACCGGGAAATGCAAGAGATCGTCGCGGACGCGGGCCTGGATGCGATCGTGGTCGAGGCGGAATTCATGCCGCTGATGGGGCACCCGGTGCCCGAGGACGGCCGTCCCCGGCTCCTCGTCCCGGGCGCACCGCCCCAGGACTTCGAACTGTGGCTGGCGCAGTGGTCGGCGGACCCCGTAGAGCCGCAAGCGGATCCGGATGACGTCGCGCTCGTTGTCTACACCTCGGGAACGTCGGGCCGCCCGAAGGGCGTGCAGTTGTCCAATCGGGCCATAGCTGCCAACCTCGCCTCCGGTCCACCGTGGCAGATCCACCCCGGGGACGTCGTGATGGTGCCGGCTCCGAACTTCCACATCTCCGGAACGGGATGGACCTTCTACTGTTTGGGGCTGGGTGCCGGCTCGCACCACGTCCTGGAAGTCCGCCCGGAGTTGGTGTTGCGCGTCCTCGCTGGTGGACGGGTCAACCACGCCCTGACCGTGCCGGCGGTTGTGCAGATGTTGGTCGGGCACGAGGACGCCCGGAAGTCGACGTACAAGGGGCTGCGCACCCTGATCTACGGAGGGTCGCCGATGTCGCCCACCGTCGCAGCGGTCGCGCAGGAGGTCTTCGACTGTGACCTGATGCAGGGCTACGGCATGACCGAAACCTGCGGGCCGATCACCACTCTCGACGCCGACGATCATCGCAGCGGAGGTGAGCGGCTCGCTTCGGCCGGCCGGCCCGTGTCCGGTGTCGAGATGGGCGTCTTCGATCCCGTCACCGAGGAACGCGCTCCGGTGCGGACCACCGGTGAGGTCTGGACGCGCAGTGAGATGCTCCTGACGGGCTACCGCAACCAGCCGGACGAACTGGCCGCGGTGCTGCGCCCCGATGGCTGGTTCCGGACCGGTGACGCGGGCTACCTCGACGAGGACGGCTACCTGTTCCTCTGTGACCGGGTCAAGGACATGATCATCACAGGTGGTGAGAACGTGTATCCGGTGGAAGTGGAGAATGTGCTCATGTCCCATCCCGGCGTGCGCGACGCCGCCGTCATCGGCGTACCGCACGAGCGCTGGGGCGAGACTGTCAAGGCCGTGGTGGTGCAGTCCGGCGCCGCCACGGACGTGGACGAGCTGATCGCCTACTGCCGGGAGCGTCTGGCGCACTACAAGTGTCCGACCACGGTCGACGTGGTGCCGGAACTTCCGCGCAACCCCAGCGGCAAGCTCCTCAAGCGTGAGCTGCGCAGGCCATTCTGGGAGGGGCGCGGGCGAGGGATCGCATGAGTGTTCTGGGAGGGATGGAGGGGGATGACTGTGGTTGCCCGGTATGAGGAGGTGGCGCGGTCACTGTCCCAGCGGATCGAGGACGGGTCCTACCCGGTGGGATCGAAGTTGCCGACCGAGGTGAATCTCGCCGACAGCTACGCGGTGTCACGAGCCACAGTCCGCTCGGCGTTGGATTCCCTGGAGCGTCTGGGCATGGTGTCGCGGCGGCGCAAGATCGGGACGCTTGTGGAGTCGGCGCAGCCCACCAGCGGATATATGCGCACCGTTACGAACATGAACGACCTGGTGCAGTACTCCGTCGAGACCCGGCGGCTGGTGTTGTCCCGGGACGAGGTGGTCGCCGACCAGGCCCTCGCCGACCGGATCGGCGGCCACGCCGGCGACGCGTGGACCCTGATCCGCATGCTGCGGCTCGGCGAGTTGGGTGAGGAACTCCCGGTGTGCCACACCGACGTGTACCTCGACCCCGAGGTCGCCGCTATCGTCGGGGACCGCCTCGAGCGTCCGGATGGTCTGATCAACGAGATCGTGGAGCGGTGTACCGGGCGGCTGACCGATCGTGTCGAGCAACGCATTCGCGCGTGCGCCCTGCCGAAGGGCCTTGCCGCGCAACTGAAGGCCGAGGCCGGTTCGCCGTGCCTCGAAATCACCCGCAGATATGTCGAGAGTTCGGGAGCAGTGGCCCAGGTGACCGTGTCGATCCACCCGGGCGATCGCTTCGATTTCAACGTGCCGATGCAGAGGCAGCGTTGAGAAGAGTCATGGAGGAAAAGTGAGGATCACCGAGATCCGCGAAATCGATGTGCCGCTGGTCGGGGCCATCTCGAACGCGGTAGTCAGCTTCGACCGGCACAAGGTCTCCCTTGTCGCCGTTTTCACCGACACCGTGCGCAACGGGCGGCCGTTGGTGGGTGTCGCCTTCAACTCGATCGGACGGCACTCCCAGGGCGGCATCCTGCGTGAGCGGATGATCCCGCGGGTGCTCGACGCGGACCCGGACACGCTCCTGTCGCCCGCTACCGGGCTGCTGGATCCCGCCCGGGTTCTGCGGTGCGCGCTCACCGACGAGAAGCCCGGCGGCCACGGAGACCGCGCTGCGGCGGCGAGTGCGATCGAGTTGGCCCTCTGGGACCTGCTCGCCAAGTATCACGACGAACCGGCCTACCAGACGATCGCGCGTGCCTACGAGCGGACACCGCTGGCGGCGGGGGCGCCGGTGTATGCGGCCGGTGGCTACTACCAGGACGTCGACGACCTCGGTCGGCTGCGCGCGGAGATCGCAGGCTACCTCGCGGCCGGATACCCGGCCGTCAAGATCAAGATCGGCGGTCTGCCGCTCGACGAGGACCTGCGCCGAATCGAAGCTGCCATCGAGGTCACCGGGAGCGGACAGCACCTGGCGGTCGACGCGAACGGCCGCTTCGACCGCAGGCAGGCCCTGGAATACGCCGAGGCGCTCGCGCCGTACGGCCTGCGCTGGTACGAGGAGGCGGTCGATCCGCTCGACTTTGCCCTGTACGGCGAACTCAGCGAGGCGTACGACGGCGTGATCGCGACCGGCGAGAACCTCTTCTCCACACAGGACGTCGGCAATCTCCTGCGCTTCGGTGGATTGCGGTCGGACCGCGACATCCTCCAGATGGATGCGGGTCTGAGCTACGGGCTGACCGAGTACGCGCGGATGATCACGCTCATGGAACAGCACGGTTTCGACCGGACCGCCGCGATGCCGCACGGCGGGCACCTGGTGAATCTGCACATCGTCGTCGGGCTTGGTCTGGGTGGCTGCGAGGCCTATCCGGGTGTGTTTCAGCCGTTCGGCGGTTACAGCGCCGACTGTTCCCTGGCCGACGGTCTCATACGGCCGGCCGACCACCCCGGGTTCGGACTGGAGGCGAAGATGGGATTGGCGGAGAAGGTTGCGGGGTTGGTGGCATGACTGTGCAACTGCGTATCGCCGTGGTGGGCTGCGGCGCGATGGGCTCGGTATACGCAGGCCGGCTGTCGGCCGCCGGCCACGACGTGCTGGTGGTGGACTCCTGGGCTGATCACGTCCATGCCATCGCAACCTCGGGCCTGCAGATCTCGGGTCCGGACGGGGATCGGGTGGCATCGATCCGTGCATTCCCGACGACCCCACACGAGGTTGTCGACCTCGTCGTGTTGGCGGTGAAGGCCGCCGATGTCTCCAGCGCCGCAGCCACTCTCGGCGGGCTGATCGGCGCCGACACCGTGGTGCTCACGATTCAGAACGGCTTGGGCTCGGCCGACGAGGTCGCCCGGCACGTGGGGGCGGACCGGCTCGCGGTGGGCATCGCCAGCGGTTTCGGTGCGTCACTGGTCGCCCCCGGTCGGGTGCACCACAACGCGATGCGGGCGATGCGCTTCGGCTCCTACGCCGATCTCGCGTTCAGCGCAGTGGACCGGGTCGCCGAGGCCTGGCGAACGGCCGGGTTCGACGCCCGCGCGGTCGACGACATCGCCGCCATGCAGTGGGAGAAGCTGATCTGCAA
Organism: Rhodococcus sp. BE178; assembly: GCF_050433545.1. Taxonomy (NCBI): domain Bacteria; kingdom Bacillati; phylum Actinomycetota; class Actinomycetes; order Mycobacteriales; family Nocardiaceae; genus Rhodococcus; species Rhodococcus sp. BE178. The sequence goes on from NZ_JBNPXA010000009.1 coordinate 32,126, forward strand.
CGTCGCCTACAGCGCCCCGTGCGCGCTGACCGGACTCACGGTGGGGGAAGTCCTCGACCACGAGGAGATGGGCCCGGTGAGCCGGGCGGCCGCAACCGAGGCGTGGGAGATCGCCAAGGCCCGCGGAATTGCCGTCGACGTGGACGATCCGGTCGCGTTCGTGCGCGACTTCGGGGCCCAGATGCCCGCGGCGAAGCCGTCGGCGTTACTCGATCACGAGGCGGGGAGGGTCGGCGAGATCGCGGTGATCAACGGTGCCGTTCCCCGGGAGGCCGCCAAAGTGGGCCGTCTTGCTCCGGTCAATGCGACGCTGACGGCGCTCGTGCGGACCCGCGAGGCCGGCTTCGGGGGACGCCCGAACCGCTGATCCCGGTCCGCGCGGCCGGCTCAGAGGTCTCCGGGACCGCTGAGCCGGCCGCGTACCGCTGTCATCGCCGCCACCACGGGGGACACGAGGTGGGTCCGTGCACCAGCACCCTGACGTCCCTCGAAGTTCCGGTTGGTCGTCGACGCCGAACGTTGCCCGGGACCCAGCGCATCCGGATTCATAGCGGTGCACATCGAGCAACCGGCCGAGCGCCACTGGAACCCGGCCCGGGTGAAGATCCGGTCGAGCCCTTCGGCCTCGGCTGCGGTCGCGACGGCCTGCGAGCCCGGAACCACGAGGGCCCGGACGCCGGGAGCCACGGTGCGCCCGCTCAGCACCCGGGCCGCGGCGCGCAGGTCCTCGAGCCTGCCGTTGGTGCACGACCCGATGAACACCGTGTCGACCGCGATGTCGCGGACGGGGATGCCCGGCTCGAGGTCCATGTATGCCAGGGCGCGCGCCGCCGCCTCGCGCTCGTCGGGATCGGCGTACTCGTCGGGGGATGGGACGACGCCGTCCAGTGGCACCGAGTGACTGGGGATGGTGCCCCAGGTGACGGTCGGGGAGACGTCGGCGGCGGACAGCACTCGGGTGCGGTCGAAGAGGGCGCCGTCGTCGGTGTGGAGGGTCCGCCAGTACGCCAGCGCCTCGTCCCACCGGGCTCCCGCCGGAGCGTGGGGACGGCCGCGCAGGTAGGCGAAGGTCACGTCGTCGGGCGCAACCATGCCGCCGCGTGCACCGCATTCGATGGTCATGTTGCACAGCGTCATCCGCTGCTCCATGCCGAGCGACCGGACCGCGCTGCCCCGGTACTCGACGACGGCCCCGGCGCCACCGTTGGGGCCGAGGGCGCGTACGACGTGCAGGGCGAGATCCTTGGCGCTCACACCCGGAGCGAGGTCTCCCTCGATCCGCACCTGCATCGCCTCCGGGCGTTCCAGCCAGACCGTCTGCGTCGCCAGGACATGCTCCACCTGGCTCGTCCCGATCCCGAAGGCCAGCGCCCCGAAGGCGCCGTGGGTGGAGGTGTGCGAGTCGCCGCACACGATCGTCAGACCGGGCTGAGTCAGGCCCTGCTCGGGCCCGATGACGTGAACGATGCCGTTGCCGGACGAGCCCATCGGGTGGTGTGGCACCCCGAAGGCCGCGCAGTTGCGGCGGACCAGCTCGAGTTGCAGCCGGCTCAGTGGATCGGAGACCGGTGAACCGGGCCCGGTGGTCGGCACGTTGTGGTCCTCGGTCGCCATCGTCAGGTCCGGACGGCGGACCTGTCTGCCGGCCGCCCGGAGCCCTTCGAAGGCTTGGGGGGAGGTCATCTCGTGCAGCAGGTGCACGTCGACGTAGAGCAGGTCGGGGCCGTTGCTGCCACGGACGACGACGTGCTCGTCCCACAGCTTGGCGAACAGGGTGCGCGGTGCCACGGCGGTTGTCGCAGTCGTCAGTCGGTGACGGCGACGGGCCTGCGGCGGTCCGCTTCGGTCCGGGGCGTGTGGGTGACGTCCTCCGGGCCGAATTCGCGCATCCAGCAGGCGAACTCGAGCAGAATGCCGTCGGGGTCCTGGAAGTAGAACGAGCGGACGTACACGCCATCGTGCATCCCGGTCGCCACCTGGGACGGACTGTCGTCGTGGTTCACGATCGGGCCGACCCGTACGCCCGCCTCCTTGAGCCTTTGGCGGTAGTCCTGAAACTTCTCCGGCGGGACGTCGAAGGCGATGTGATTGAGCGAGCTGACAGCGCTGGTCCATTCACCGAAACCCGGCTTCTCGACAGGGGCCGAGATGCCGGGCACGCCGTCGGGCGCCTCGGCGAACCAGAAGAATGCGAGGGAGTTGCCGTTGCCGGCGTCGAAGAAGAAGTGCTGGCCGATGCCGTCGGGGAGGTCGACGGTCTTCACCAGGGGGAGGCCGAGGACGTTGCTGTAGAAGTCCACGGTGCGTTCCATGTCCGAGCAGACGAGCGCGACGTGGTTGAAGCCGCGGATCTCGAAGTTGGGTGTGCTCATAGGGCTTCCTTTCGAGGTGGTATCTGATTCTAACATCAGGTTCATATTTGATCAACGGTCGAAGTGCGGCGAGGGGGGCGGGTCGAAGAAGGTCGGGTAGAAAAGGCGGCAGACGATCTGAAGATTGCAAGGGAAGGGTGCACACATGGCTGATCCGGCGAAGGGTCGACCGACACGGCGGGGTCGAGAGACGTTGGAGGCGATCGATACCGCTGCGCGAAAGGTGATCGCGGAGAAGGGCTTCCTGAAGATGAGGGTGGCCGACATCCTGGCCGAGGCGGGGAGGTCCCCGGCGTCGTTCTACAACTATTACGACTCCAAGGAGGCGTTGCTCGAGCGCTGGGCCCGTCGATTCCAGGACGAGGCACGCGCGCGTGCGCAAGCCGGCCGTCAGGTGGCCGGTCGCGAACCGCGGGAGCGTGTGGCTGCGTCCGCTCGGGCGCACTGGGAGACCTACCGGGAGTGGCTCGCGGAGATGGTGGGCGTCTTCCAGCTCGCCATGGTCAACGACGATTTTGCTCAGGTCTGGGATGAGCTGTGCGCCGAAGCAATTGCCGGAATCGCCGAGGAGATCACTCTCGCTCAGGGGCGGGGTTACTGCCCGGGCGTCGATCCTCACCTCACCGCCACGGCGATCGTCGGGATGATGAACATGTTCAGCTACGAGAAGCTCGCGAACGGACGCGCGGCCGATGTCGACGACGAGGCGTGCATCGCGACGCTGGCCGAGATCTGGTATCGCGCCGTCTACTGGCGACCGTGAGCGATGGACAGCGGCTCGACGGCCATGATACTAAATCTGAACCCAGATTTATAAACTAGGAGTCGCAGTGGCTGTCGAACGCATCTTTGTCGGATTGCCGAGTCTCGATCTGCCGCGCTTCGGCGCAGGCGGACACCCGTGCCAGGGGCTGTACCACCGGTTGGCGGGCACACGCCCGAAGACGGCGGTGATCGCGACGCACTATCAGATCGATTTCTCCGAGCACTACATGGCGGATCTCCTGGCGGAACGGGGGATCGGCTTCCTCGGCTGGAACACCCGGTTCCGTGGGGACGAGGCGCATTTCATCCTCGACTATGCCCTCAGTGACATCGGGGCAGGTGTCCGCTGGCTCCGCGAGCAGGCCGGGGTGGAGAACGTCGTACTACTCGGAAACTCCGGAGGCGGTTCTCTCATGGCCGCCTACCAATCCCAGGCAGTGGCACCGAAGATGACCCCTCTGCCCGGCATGCACCTGGCATCAGGTGTCGCGGAGTTGCCGGCCGGTGACGCCTACATCTCGACCGCTGCCCACCTGGGTCGGCCCGAGGTGCTCACCGCGTGGATGGATGGTTCGGTCACCGACGAGAGCGACCCGCTGGCAACCGATCCGTCCCTCGACCTGTTCAACCCGGACAACGGGCCGGCATACAGCGCCGAGTTCGTCGAGCGCTACCGGGCAGCTCAGGTCGCCCGCAACCACCGCATCACCGGCTGGGTGAAGGACGAGCTCGAGCGGCTCACTGCCGCCGGCTACCACGACCGGCCGTTCTCGATCTTCCGAACCTGGGCTGACCCGCGGATGGTCGATCCCACCATCGAGCCCACCCAACGGAAACCGAATCTCTGCTACGCCGGTGTTCCGGAGCGGGCCAACCGTTCGGTGTTCGGCATCGCCTCGGCGTGCACGCTGCGTACGTGGCTGTCCCTGTGGAGTCTCGAGGACTCCCAGACTCGGGCGCGCGCACACCTGCCCAACATCACCGTCCCCGCGCTCGTGGTGAACGCCCTCGCGGACACCGGTGTGTTCCCCAGCGACGCAGCGGCGATCCTTGACCTGATCGGTGCGGAGGACAAGGAATTTCACGAGATCGTCGCCGATCACTACTTCCTCACCCCGGGTGCTCGTGACGAGCTCGCCGACCTGACCGCGGCCTGGATCGAGAAGCGATTCGGAGTGTCGAAGTAGCCGCTGCGCCCGACCGTCAGAGCCCGACGCGCTCCCCGGCGTGCGCGGATCCCAGCCACGTGTGTGGGTTCCCGTTCCAGCACCAGCCCAGCTTCGGCTTGCGGTCGCTGATCCACAGCGCCGGCACGCGCTTGTCGCCGCAGCGGGACGCCAGTAGTGAGAAGCACTTGTTCTTGCGCAACATGTCGGGGCGCGCGGTGACGAGCGCGATGCCCTCGTCGATGGTGAGCGGGCTGCGGCCGTCGCCGGTGATCTTCACGAGCGCGTCCTGCGGCGTGACGTTGAGGAATTCGGTGCCGGTGTCGATGTCGAACAGCAGGTAGCCGGGACCGTCGGGGACGTCGACGCCCTCGATCGGCCGGAACGTGGTGAGCTCGCCCGCCTCGAGGACGGTGAATCCCTGCTGCTTGCCGAGTGCGGTGCGGGCCGTCGTCTCCTGCCGGGGAAGCCCGGTCGGGACGAGCACGAACGGGATGTGGTCCTCGCCGCGCTCGACGTCGGCATCCGGGCGGGCGGCGACGACGTCACGCAGCGGGGCCAGCCCGTCACGGAACGCGGATTCGGACCTTCCGGCCAGGGCCGGATAGCCGAGTCGGACGAGGTGGTCGAGTTGACGGTCGAATTCGGCGAGGGCATCGGACATGGGTCATCCTTTCGACGGCAGCGGATGGTCCAACGCGCGGGCGGCGGCATTGGTTCCCCGATCGGCAGGGAAAGCTGCCATACTCCGGCCAGGGTCGCCGCGCCGGACGCGGCGGGTTCGAAAGTGGTGAGTGTGATGGCCGCTCCGGCTGCAGTCGACGGACTCGGGTCACCGGCGGCATCGCCGCCCAGGGCAGGGGTCCTGGACATCTTTCTTCTTTCCCTGAATATCCTTGGCCTCCAGGATATTTCGGTCGCCGACTCGGTGCGCGATCCCGGCCGCCGAGGCGCGTTCGCGCCGTTCCTGCCCGCGTCGAACATCGAGTCGGGAAGCACGCTGCCGGTGCACCCGTCCGCGGCGCGGGTGACACTCGACCGCACCGGCCGGGAGGTCGTGCTCGCAACGGATTCGGGTGCGATTCACGTCGGCGCCGAGGCGACCTGCCTGTCGCTGTGGATCGTGCCCGGCCACGGTGCCGTGCTCGCGTGCGAGGCGTTGGCGACCGGTCCGGGCGGGGACCTCGTCGACTGGCGTGCCGGTGAGATCGACCAGGTCCTCGCGCGGTTCCTCGCGCCGTTCGGGCTCACCGTCGATGCCCGACTGCGCGACGTCTTCCCGGACCTCGATAGCGCCGACCTCGATACCGCCCTGTCGAATCTTCGGCTGCCCGACCTCGTCGCCGGTGCGGGTCACGAGCGTGCCTCGGCGGCCCTGGCGATCGAGGTGACCGGCGACGGCGGTGACCGGGTCCGCCGGCGGGTCGACGGCCGCGGCACCGACGCGGCGGGGTGGAGCTGGGAGTCGATCGCGCTGGTGGAGCGCCCGGTGCGGGCGGGTGCGGCCATCGCCGTCCGCGAGGACGCCGGGGCGATCGTGTTCGACCTCGACGCGACCGCCGGCGACCACGACCACGACATGTTCGGCGTGGGCGAGATGGTGCGCGCCCTCGTGCCGTGGGTCGCCGTCCGGGCCCGCCACGCCGGGGACTACCGGCTGGTGCTCGACCACCTGCGTGACCACGACGCGCTCGAGGACGGTCGACTGCTGGCCGCGCTCGACGACCTCGCCGGGGTGCAGGCGCGGCGCATGGAACGCGTCCTGCTGGCGACCGAGGCGCGGCACGACGGTGCGTCACTGCCCCGGATGTCGCCCGCGCAGTTGCGGACGGTGCTGGTGCGACGGTTGTCGGCGGAGATGACGGCCCTCGATGCCGAACTCGGTGAGGCGACCCGGGTGATCGAGCGCGCGTTGCTGCGCAGTGCCGAACGGCGCGGGAGCCGGCACTCGCGGATCGCCCAGGCCTGGTCGGTCGCCGCCGGCGCCATCGCGGTGGTGGCGGTGTTCGCCGCGCTGGCCGCGGTGCCGGCGGTGGACCAGCCGACGCTGTTCGGGCACTGGATCGAGGCCCTGGCGGCGACGATCGCGATCACCGCCGGTGTCGTCGCGATCGCGATCCTCTGGCGGCGCCCGTCCTGACCGGTCCCGGCAGACGGCATGTACCGCGTTCGGCCGGATGGCAGGATCGGGGCATGGCACTCACGCTGAATCTTGTCGGTGACCCGGACGCGGACGCCCTGTTGGCGTCGGACCCGCTCGCGCTGCTGATCGGGATGCTGCTCGATCAGCAGGTGCCGATGGAGACGGCGTTCGCGGGACCGAAGAAGCTCGACGACCGGCTCGGCGGCCTGGACGTCCACAAGATCGCGGAGATGAGCCCGGACGACTTCATCGCGGTGTGTGCGCAGCCGCCCGCGGTGCACCGGTTCCCGAAGTCGATGGGGGAGCGGATCCAGTCGCTGTGCGGCTACATCGTGGAGCACTACGACGGCGACACCGCCGCGATCTGGACGTCGGGCGACCCGGACGGCAAGGAAGTGCTGAAGCGGCTCAAGGCGCTTCCCGGGTACGGCGACCAGAAGGCGCGGATCTTCCTGGCGCTGTTGGGTAAGCAGATCGGTGTCGAGCCCAATGGCTGGCGCGAGGCCGCTGGCGCCTACGGCGACGAGGGCGCGCGCCGCTCGATCGCCGACGTCGTCGACAGGCAGACGCTCCTCGAGGTGCGCGAGTTCAAGCAGGCCGCCAAGGCCGCGGCGAAGGCGGCGAAGGGGAAGTAGGGACGCCTGGATGAACGATGACGGGTCGCTGCTGTGCGGGCGATGGGCGGAAGCCCCTCCTGCTGGCGCGCGGCGTCGACTTCACCCAGGCCCCGGCGCGGCAGATCTCGGTCACCACGGGGAAGACTAAGCTCAGGATGGATTCCATGGCACACGTTCAACGTTTCGACCACGTCGGCATCACCGTCGCGGACCTCGACGCGGCAACCGCGTTCTTCGTCGGACTCGGTCTCGAGGTGGAGGGCACCGGGTCCGTGGAGGGTGAGTTCGTCGAGACCGTGTGCGGCATCCCCGGTGCGCACTGCAACATCGTGATGCTGCGGCCGCCCGGCGGCGGGTCCCGGCTGGAACTCTCGGCCTTCGTCACGCCCGATCACGTGCCCGGATCGCCGACAGCGATGGCCAACGAGCTCGGGCTGCGCAACGTGTCCTTCGAGGTCGGCGATCTTCAGGCGGCCGTCGACGCTGTGGCTGCGGACGGGTACGGGCTCGTCGGTGGCATCGGCGAGTACGAGAACAGCGTGCGCATGGCTTACGTGCGTGGGCCCGAAGGGATCATCGTGTCCCTGTTCGAGCAGATCGGCTGACGCGCGAGTCCGATCATCGTCATTCGGGGGCAACCAGGTTCAGCCGGGCGGTGCGAAGAACTCGAGCGCGACGTTGTCGGGGTCGCGGAAGGACAGCCCGGAACCGTAGGCGGCGGTCTTGATGCCGCCGTGCGCGATGCCGAGCTCGTCGAGACGATCCCGCCAGAATTCGAGTTCGCCGGTGGTGCAGGCGAATGCGACGTGGTCGAGGCCGATCCGTCGTTCGTCGAACTCTGCGTCCGGGCGCTCGCCGGTGTGGGTGTGCAGGCCGAACATGGTCCCGCCGCCGAGCACGAAGACGGCGTGATGGAAGGCCCCGGATTCCTCGTCCTCGTCGAGCACCGGCGGCGACCCGAACAGGCGCGTGTACCACTCGGTGCTGACGGCCATGTCGGACACCGTGACCGCGATGTGGGTTAGAGCTGGGAACGGCGCCACAACGCACCTCTTCCTCCGGAACGGCGATACAGACCACGGTAGCGTCGTTCACCGCTCCGGAGGGAGGGATTGGATCCGTCAGACCCCGTCGGTTTCCGGTTCCGGACGCTGCCGTGGGCGCTCGTGCTCGCGGGAGAACAGCCCCGGCTGAGTGCCGTGCGCGAGCACGGCGTGCTCGTACGCCGACTCGGCGTGCAGCGCGAGGTCGATGCCCGACGTCTCCTGTTCGGCGGTGACGCGGAACCCGACGAGCCGGTCGATGAGCTTGCCGAGGCCATACGTGACACCGAACGCGTACAGGCCGACGACGGCGACCGCCAGCGCCTGCTTGCCGAGCTGCGCCAGCCCGCCGCCGTACAGCAGACCCTCCACGCCGCCGGTCATGACCTCCGCGGCCAGCAGTCCGATGAGCAGCGTGCCGATGATGCCGCCGACCAGGTGCACGCCGACGACGTCGAGCGCGTCGTCGTAGCCGAAGCGGAACTTCCAGCCCACCGCGAACGAGCACACGGAGCCGGCGACGAGGCCGATCACGGCCGCGCCGACCATGCCGACCCAGCCGCACGACGGGGTGATCGCGACCAGGCCGGCGACGACGCCCGACGCCGCGCCGAACGTGGTGGGGTGCCCGTCGCGCTTCTGCTCGACGAACAGCCAGCCCAGCAGGCCCGTGCAGCCGGCGACCAGGGTGTTGAGGAAGACCGCGGCGGCGGTGCCGTCGGCGGCCATCGCGGAGCCGGCGTTGAACCCGAACCAGCCGAACCACAGCAGGCCGACACCGAGCAGCACGAGCGGCAGGTTGTGCGGGCGCATCGGCTCGCTGCGGAACCCGATCCGCGGGCCGAGAACCAGCGCCAGGGCCAGTGCCGACGCGCCGGAGACGATCTCGACCACCAGGCCGCCGGCGTAGTCGAGGGCGCCGAGCTTCGAGATCCAGCCGTCCGGTCCCCACACCCAGTGCGCGACGGGGACGTAGACGAGCAGCGCCCACACCGGCACGAAGAACATCCACGACGAGAACTTGGCGCGGTCCGCGATCGCGCCGCTGATCAGCGCGGCGGTGAGGATCGCGAACGTCAGCTGGAACGTCGCGAACAGGAACTCGGGAACCTGACCGTGCACGGTGTCGGGGGTGATGCCCGCCATGCCGAAGTGTTCGAGGCCGCCGATCAGGCCGCCGCCCACGTCGTCGCCGAACGCGAGGCTGTACCCGACGAACAGCCACACCACGGTGACCAGGGCGATCGAGACGAAACTCATCATGATCATGTTGAGGACGCCCTTGGAGCGGACCATGCCGCCGTAGAACAGGGCCAGGCCTGGCGTCATGAGCAGCACGAGGGCGGTGCTCACCAGCAGCCAGGCGGTGGTGCCGGCATCGATTGTTTCGGGCATGTCAGTTTCTCCTCACCGTCGCGGGGCGACCGCACGCGAGAAACGACGATCGTCGCCTCCGGTTTCACCGGCGCTGCCGCGCTGTTGCGAGCGTGTTTCGGAAATCTCTCGCCGATTCGCGGGCCGGACGGCACCCGGGTGCGGTCCTGCGGCGCACTGTCGGGACGCGCCGGTAGTCTTTCGCCGTGGCCCTGTACCGGAAATATCGACCAGCTTCGTTCGCGGAGGTGGTGGGTCAGGAGCACGTCACCGAGCCCCTGAGCACCGCACTCGACGCCGGACGCATCAACCACGCCTACCTGTTCTCGGGTCCGCGCGGCTGCGGCAAGACGTCGTCGGCCCGCATCCTGGCGCGCTCGCTCAACTGCGTGCAGGGGCCCACGTCGACGCCGTGCGGTGAGTGCTCGTCGTGTGTCGCCCTCGGCCCTGGCGGGCCGGGCAATCTCGACGTCATCGAGCTCGACGCGGCCAGCCACGGCGGTGTCGAGGACACCCGTGAGCTGCGCGACCGCGCGTTCTACGCGCCCGCCGAGTCGCGGTACCGGGTGTTCATCGTCGACGAGGCGCACATGGTCACCACCGCGGGCTTCAACGCGCTGCTCAAGATCGTCGAGGAGCCGCCGGAGCACCTCATCTTCATCTTCGCCACCACCGAGCCCGAGAAGGTGCTGCCGACCATCCGGTCGCGCACCCACCACTACCCGTTCCGGCTGCTGGCGCCGTCCACCATGCGCGGGCTGCTCGAGAAGATCTGCGCGCAGGAACACGTGCCGGTCGAGGATGCGGTGTACCCGCTGGTCATCCGCGCCGGCGGCGGCTCGCCGCGCGACTCGCTGAGCGTGCTCGACCAACTCCTCGCCGGTGCCGGGGGGGAGGGCGTCCGGTATGCGCGGGCGCTCGCCCTGCTCGGCGTCACCGATGTCGCGCTCATCGACGAGGCCGTGGACGCGCTGGCCGCGAACGACGGCGCCGCACTGTTCGGCACCGTCGACAAGGTGATGGACGCCGGGCACGACCCGCGCCGGTTCGCCGTCGACCTGCTCGAGCGGCTGCGCGACCTGATCCTCATGCGCGCCGTGCCCGACGCCGCCGAACGCGGGCTGGTCGACGCCCCCGGCGACGTCCTCGACCGCATGCGCGAGGAAGCCGAACGCATCGGTCCCGCGACGCTCGCCCGCTACGCCGAACTGGTGCACGACGGCCTCGGCGAGATGCGCGGTGCCACGGCACCACGCCTGCTGCTCGAGGTGATGTGCGCCCGAATGCTGCTGCCGTCCGCCACGGACGCGGAATCGGCTGTGCTGCAACGCCTCGAGCGGATCGAGCAGGGAGTGGTGATCCCCGCCGCCGGTTCCGCCGCGGCGCCCGTCCCGGCCGCCGCGCCGCGTCCGGCCGCTGTCGAGCCGCCGCCGTCGTCGGGTCCCGTCTACCAGCGTCCGTCGCAGCGCCGCGAGGCCGACGCCGCGCCGGCCCCCGAGCCGCAGCGGCAGCCGGAACCGCCCCGCGAACCCGAGCCCGTGCGTCAGCCGGAGCCTGTCGCGGCACAGCCCCTCGCCGAGTCGCGTCAGCCGGAGCCGGAACCCGTGCACGAGCCGGAACCCGTGCGCGCGCCGGAACCCCCGCGCCGGCCCGAATCGGTTGTCGAACCCGTCGTCGCCGTCGCGCCCGTCCCGGAGCCCGTCGCGCCCGTGCCCGTGCCCGCACCCGCAGCGCCTGCGCCGGTCCCGGAACCTGCTCCGGTGCAAGCGGAGTCGTCGGATCGCCCGGACGTCGCCGGGGTTCGTGCGGTGTGGTCCGAGGTGCGTGCCAAGGTGCGCGACCGCAGTCGCACGGTCGAGGTGATGCTGTCCGGCGCCACGGTCCGGTCGGTGGACGGTCCGCGTCTGGTGCTCAGCCACGACTCGGCCCCGCTGGCCAAGCGTCTGGTCGAGCCTCGCAACACCGACGTGATCGGTGCCGCGATGCGCGATGTGTTCGGCGGCGACTGGGAGGTCACGTGCGAGCACGGCACCGCGCCGCCGGCGCAGACGGCTCCGTCCCGGTCGGCGCAGCAGGCGAAAGCTCCTGCCGCACCGCGTTTCTCCCGGCCCAGTCAGGGCAGGGCTGCCGTGGCGCCCCCTCCGTCGGCACCCCGGTCGTCCTCGTCTGACCTCGACGACATCCCGCCGCCCGAGGCTCCGGACTACCCGGACGACCCCGGGCCGCCGCCCGTCGACTACGAGGCCACCCCTCCTCCCACCACCCCCGAGGATGAGGAAGAGATGATGGCCGAGGCGGCCGTGCCGGTGGATCAGGCGAGCCGTCGCGACCCGGACGAGGTCGCCGCGGAGTTCCTCGGCGAGATCCTCGGCGCGCGCAAGATCGACGGTTAGGGCGTGTCTCCTAGGCCGCGGTGGAGGGATCGGTGACGACTGCTGGTCGTGTCGGCCACCAAGCACTTGAATTATGAGCGGTGGTTGTTGATCGAGCCGTTGCTTCCTTCCTCGGACGGCCTGCGGGCCGCCTGTTCCGAGACAACCGCCGGGTGGTCGACGGCATCATCTACCGCTACCGGGCCGCAATCGCGTGGCGGCGGGACGTACCTACCGATTTTCGGCCCGTGGCACACGATCTGGAAACGTCAGCGTCGGTATGCCGGCGATGGAACCTGGGACACGATTTCGGCCGCGCTCCTCGCCCATTTCAGATACGAACCGCCTGGTCGACTGGACCGTCGGTAGACACGAACATCTGCCGCGCATACCAACACTGCAGTCGATCCCGTCACCGTTTTGCACGGCGGGCGAGGACCACGAGGCAGCCGAGGGCGAGGACAGCCAGAGCGACGATCAGCAGTCCCACCCGCCAGAGATTGTCGACCTCTCCGTTGATGAGGGCCACCATAGCCATCGGAGCCATGCCCCCGAGAATGGCTGCAGCCTGGTAGCCGAGCGAGGCGCCCGAATAGCGCACCTCCGGCGGGAAGAGTTCTGCGAACAGAGCTGCCTGCGGACCGGTCTGGAACGACATGACGACGCACGAAATGATCAGGGCGGCAGCGAGCGGCCAAATGTTCTGCGGTGACGAGGCGCCGACGAGCAACCACATCGGAACGGCCCATAGCCCCATGCCCACGATGCCGATGCCGTAGATCAGCTTGCGGCCGTAAATGTCGGACAGGTACGCGGTCAGCGGCACCATGGGTACAAGCACTCCCGCTGCCACCAGGATGATCGCGAGGACATCCGATCGGGCAATGTCGAGGGTTGTAGTGGCGACCTGTACCGACCCCGTGATGGTGAGATAGAACATCACGATGCCGACCAGGTAGGTGCCACCGGCCATGATCACGGTGCCCCCGTTGTTCCGGATGACCTCGAGAATTGGGGAACGCCGCTTGATCGGTTCGGCGGCCAGCTTGGCCTCGAGTTGCTGGAACTCGGGGGTTTCTTCGAGGTAGCGGTGGATGGCGAATGCGACGAAGAGCATGAAAAGGCTGATCCAGAACGGGACGCGCCAGCCCCATGACATGAACGCCTCCGGTGTCACCGCCCACGCTGCGATGAGGAAGACCGCGTTGCCGACGACCACGCCGATCGGGATGCCGAGTTGGGCAAAGCTCCCGTAGAAGCCTCGTCGGTTCGGGGGCGCGTACTCGGTGGCCAGCAAGACTGCGCCACCCCATTGCGCCCCGACAGCAAGGCCTTGGCAGATGCGCAGCAGCACCAGCATCGTCGGGGCGAGCCACACGATCGAGGTGTCCGGCACCAGTCCGATCAAGGTCGTCGCGATGCCCATGATCAGGATCGCAATCACAAGCACCGGCTTACGGCCGTACTTGTCGCCGAAGTGACCGGAGATGATCCCGCCGATGGGCCGTGCGATGAACCCCACCGCGACGGTAGCGAACGAATTGAGTGCGGCGACAACTTCGCTCTGAGTGGCAAAGAACGTCTTGTTGAAGACCAGAGCGGCGGCTGTCGCGTAGATGAAGAAGTCGTACCACTCGAGGGAGGTTGACACGGCGGCGGCAAACGCAGCCTTACGGGCCGCTCGGCGCGGGTGCGGCGGCGCAGCGTTCGGCGCCGTGGTCTGCTGCGGGGAAGCCGATATTGGGGGCATCTTCGCCTCTTTCGAACTCATGGGACCGACCGAGCGAACGCTCGGTAGCGATGTTCACGTAACATAGGTGACGCACGCCACTGCGGTCAACTTCTGGCGAGGACGCCACACTGGTGTCGAATGGGACTCCGACCGTGCGCTCCCTGGTCGCTGAGTCCCGTGAGGGCGGAGTGGGCTCGGTGGTGATTGAAGTGAAGCAAGCCGGGGTAGAGCAGTTCGGCGTTCGGCTTCCGAGGTGTAGAAGCGGGCGCAGGCCCAACCGTCACCGAGAGTGCGGTGGAACCGCTCGATCTTGCCGTTCGTCTGAGGCCACCCCTCCTCCCACCACTCCCGAGGATGAGGAAGAGATGATGGCCGAGGCGGCCGTGCCGGTGGATCAGGCGAGCCGTCGCGACCCGGACGAGGTCGCCGCGGAGTTCCTCGGCGAAATCCTCGGCGCGCGCAAGATCGACGGTTAGGCGCCGGATCCCGGCGACGTCGACCGTTCGAGCGTGAAGTCGATTGTGGCCCGGTCGATTCCGCCGACACCGGGTCGGGGGTCGAGGATCGCCTTCGCCGGGGCGTCGTGCCGGATCCAGGCGTCGCGGCGGAAGTACAGGCGAGTGGTCAGGGTGCGCATCCGCGGCGCCTTGACCGTGACGTGCAGGTGCGCCGGTCGCCACGGGTTCCAGCCCTCGTTCGCGATGAACCAACCGGTCGGGCCGTCAGCCGGAATCTGATAGGGCGCAGGCGTAATCGTCGCAATCGTGAAACAGCCGTCGTCGTCGGTCGTGACCGTGACGACCGTAGAGGTGCCCGCACGGACCGTCCCGCCGTTGTCGCTGCGACGGACCTGGACGGAGACACCGCGCACACCCCGGCCCGTGTCGTCGTGGATGCGACCTGTCAGCACGAGTGGGCTGCCGACGGGATGTCTCGCAGGTGAGAAGGCCGTGGTGTGGGGAGCGGGCGAGCGAAGGCGGGTCGGCACGGACGTCGAGAAGAACACGGGGATCCCTTCGGCTGGATTATGTCGGCGGACAGAGGATCAGGTCGTGCGGAGGGCCGAGGACGGGGAGACGCCGAATCGGCTGCGGTAGGTGGCCGCGAAGCGGCCGGTGTGGGCGAAGCCCCAGCGCAGGGCCACCGCGGTGACCGTGTCGCCCGGGTCTGCGGCGAGGAGATCGTCGCGGGCGCGGACGAGGCGGATGTCGTTCAGGTACTGGGTCGGACTCCTGCCCACGTACTGCCGGAACCCTTCCTGTAGTCGGCGCACGCTCACGCCGGCCTGCTCGGCCATCTCGCCGGCCGTCCACCGGTGGGCGGGGTCGCCGTGCAGGGCGTCGATGACCCGCTTGACGATTCGTGGTCGCGCCGCGACGGCGCCCTCCGTGTGCTCCGGATCGTCCGGTACGGCCGCGAGGACGAACGCGGTGGTGACGGCGCTGAGCAGTTGGTCCGCGACCAGATCGTTCTGCAGCAGGCAGTTCGGTCCTTCCATCTGGTCGGACAGCGATTCGACGAACCGCATCCACGTCGTCCCCGCGGGGGCGGACAGGTCCACCTGGCTTGGCAGTGGACGATCGGGGCGCGCGAGTATTCGATGCATTTCCCGTTCCAGGTACTCGTGATCGAAACGGACACCGATGATTTCGCACGAGGCAGCCCAGCGAGAGATCCGGGTGTCGGTGTCGGGTGGGCACACCGTGGCGGTGCCCGGCAGCGACGACACCTCGCGCCCGCCGACGACCGAGTCGAGTCGACCCGACACCGGAATGTTGACGCCGTAGGCTCCGGGGTGATCGGACCGGATCGAGACGTCGGCACCCCAGCCGAGTCGAGCGATGCGGACAGGTCCCTCCCCGGTGCTGCGCAGGAACGCGCCGTCGGTGCGGACGGGAGTGCGAGGTGTGAGGGTGTGCGGAAAGTAGGCGTCCGCGACTACTTGCGAGATCTCGTCCCAGTCCCGCGATTCGATCTTGCCCGACGGCATCGACATCGTTCCGACCTCCCGACTCACGTTTCGGCTCCGCCTATCTCAGGTGTATGAGCCAATTGAACGCCGACGGCAGGCGTGCCACCAGGGGCGCCGACGGCTCGGTGGCAGGTTCCCGCGCGATCCGGATCGGGTTCGCGCTTCCCGGCCCGGGGCAAACGGAACATTCGACCGGGCGTCGCCGAGCCGCGGCCGCAGCCGATCGGGACGTTGTCGCAGCTGTTGTCTAGCCTGATCGGCATGCTTGTTGTGACGACGAACGACATTCCCGGCTGGGAGATCCAGCGCGTGATCGGCGAGGTCTTCGGACTGACCGTCCGGTCCCGCAACATCGGTTCGCAGATCGGCGCCGGCCTCAAGTCGCTGGTGGGAGGTGAGCTCCAGGGCATGACGAAGAACCTGACCGAGAGCCGTAACGAGGCGATGAGCCGACTGATCAACGAGGCGTCGCAGCGGGGCGGGAACGTGATCGTCGCGATGCGGTTCGAGACGTCCGACCTCGGCGGCAACTGGTCGGAGATCTGCGCGTACGGCACCGCGGCCTACGCGGTACCCGTCACCGACGCCGCGAGGCAGACGGCAGCCGAGTTGGGCTATCGAAACTGACGCGAGCCGTCGAGCCGAACCGGTTCCCTGTCTCGTCCGTGGGACTGGCTGTCGGGAGTCGACGCCGCACGGTCAGTGACCGAACGGCGGTCACGCGCGGCGAGGGGCCTGCGGCAAGGACGCGAAAGGCCCTGCCCGAGATCGGAATCGAACTCGGGCAGGGCCGGTCGCGCGCGGGAACCGGGTGACCGGGCTCAGGCTGTTCCGGTGCGTCGCCGGCGGAGCAGCAGGACGCCGCCTCCGGCCAGGCCCACTGCCGCCGTGATTCCGGCGACGGCCGGGTTCACGAGGGGGACGGCGGCGGTGTCGGCGGTCGCCATTTCGAGGCAGTCGGCGGTGCCGGTGCACGAGGCCGGCACGCCTCCGGGCAGAGCGGACGGGGCGGCCACGAGGGACACGAGGTTGTGGTCGCCCTGCTGCGCATACGTTTTGGTGACCACGCTGTAGACGACGGTCACCGTCTGGCCGGGCTGCAGGGTTCCGGCAATGCCGAAGGTGTCGCCAGAGCCCTGGACTGACAGGGCGGCGTCCGAACTGGTCGGTCCGGAGACGAGGTCCGCGTCGTCGAGCAGGCCCGCGAGCGCCAGCGCCTGGTCGACCACGAGCGGTTGGGCGCCGGTGTTGGTGAAGGTGACGGTGTAGTTGACCACCTGGTTGTCGTCCAGCGGGCCCGATGCGTCGGCAGTGTGCGTCACTTGCAACTCGCTCGGTGCCGCGTCGAGTCGCAGCGAGACGTTGTCGGCGAACGCGTCGAGGGTGCCGTAGGCGACGGAGAAGGCGAGTTCGACCGTCACGGAGCGGGTGCCGACCGGAACGGGCGCCGAGGCGTCGCGGCGGGCGAATCCCCGTACGCCACCACGGTCGCTGTTGGTCACGGCGGGCAGCGAGAAAGTGCCCAGGACCGTACCGGACGCGTCCGTGAAGGTGTAGTTGACGCCGACGCGGTCGTTCTGGCCGGCGATCCCGCCCAGATAGGCCCCGCCGAGGGCGGTCACCTTGCCGGTGTCGATGCTGGCCGCCGACGGCGTCAGGTCGACAACCTGCGTGGCGTTCCTGTTGGAACTACCCGCGACCCCGAAGAAGCTGCCGCCGCCGTCGAACGTCTGCCCGGTCGAGCCCTTCCCGTCGACGATCAGCGGCGACATACCGGCGTATTCCCTCGACATGAAGTTGGGGCCCGCCCATCCGGTGGTGCCGTTCTCGGCGTCGCCGTTGACGATCAGCTCACCCGGTTGCGCGGCCAGCGGATCCGCTCCGGCCGGTGCCGCGGCGATCCCCCAGGTGGTCGCGGTCAGAGCAACCGCCAGACCGGAGACGGTCCTTGCGAACGACGCCATCCTCATTCTTGCTCCATTCTCGTGCCGCCTGCAGCGTCACGGGTCCGCAACAGGTGGGGACTCCCCCCACGGTCAGGTTCGCCCACGAAGTGGCACGGAGACGGTTCGGCGAGATCACTGTGCGGCCTCGCGCGCGGACTGTGCGCCATCCCGCACCGCTGCGGGATGGCACGAGCACGCTCCGACGGTCCGGCTATCCGACCGATACGGCGATTCGCGTCGAGGATGAGAAGTCACCGTCGGGTGCGTAGTCCGGCAACCGCGACCCGGCCCCGACCAATTCGGCAATCGCGGCGGCGGCGCGCGCGCCGGCGTGCCCGTCGCCGTACGGGTTTCCGGCGGCCGTCATCGTTCGGTACGCGTCGGCGTCGAGGAATAGCCGCGTCGCCTCGCTGAAGATCGCGTCCGGTCGGGTGCCGACCAGCAGAGCACACCCGGCGTCGATGGCCTCGGGGCGCTCGGTGGTGTCGCGCAGCACCAGTACGGGTACTCCGAAAGTCGGTGCTTCCTCTTGGATTCCGCCGGAGTCGGTGAGGACCAGATGGGCGTGACGGAGCGCGGTTGCCAGGTCGGTGTACTCCAGCGGCTCGGTGAGCAGAATGCGTTCGTGCCCACCCAGGTTCGCGGTCAGTGTCTCGCGCACCATCGGATTCGGGTGCATCGGGCAGAGAACGACGATGTCGGGCACGGCCTCGACGATCCGTCGCACCGACTTCGCGATCGCGCTCATCGTTGGCCCCCACGACTCGCGGCGATGCAGCGTCAGCAGAACGAGGCGTCGACCGCCGGCCAACGCGGTCTGCAGGGCGGGGTCGGTGGGCGGGATGTCGCTGGACGCCACGGTGAGCAGCGCGTCGACGACGGTGTTGCCCGTCACCGTGACCCGATCGGGCACGACACCCTCGTCGAGCAGATTGCGGCGGGCCAGGTTTGTGGGGCACAAATGCAGCGCCGTCACAGCCGCCGTCATCCGCCGATTGCCCTCCTCCGGAAACGGGTTGCCGAGGTCGTGCGAGCGCAGCCCGGCCTCGAGGTGGACGACGGGGATGTTCTCGCTGAACGCGGCCAGGGCGGCCGCGGTGGAGCTGGAGGTGTCACCGTGGACCACCACCGCGTCGGGGCGTTCGGCGCGGAGCACCGCACTCGCGGCGGTGGTGACGCGGCCGGACAGCCGGCCCAGCGGTTGACCCGGCTCCATGAGGTTCAGGTCGTGGTCGGCGGAGATCCCGAACGTGGCGTGGACCTGGTCGACGAGGCTGGTGTGCTGGCCGGTGACGATGACGGTCGGGTCGAGTGCGGGATGGGCCTCGAGTGCCTTGACCAGGGGCGCACATTTGATGGCTTCCGGGCGGGTTCCGTAGATGACCGCGATTCGAGCCGACCGTGACTCGCCGCGCGCGGATTGGTGCGACAATTTGCTGTCCCTTTCGCTCATCTCGATCCGCAGTCCGGCTGTCGGATCGGTGCATTCGTCGACAGCCAACCCGACCTCTCGATGCTGTCGGGTCTTGCGGAGCCAGGAGGCGGGGCGCCGCACAGATCGGTGCGGCACCCCGCAGTTCCCGCACCGATTCGGTGAAATCCCCGCCGACCCGTGGTTTACGGAGGCGGAGACCTCTGGTCAAGCGTTAGATATAGGCGATCACGATCAATATCACTGGGAGAAGGGCGCGACGGCAACGATGAACGACGGCGGATTCCGCAGCCGCACGGCCGAGCCGATCTCCACCCTTCGACAGGTTCAGGATGCTTTCGAGGCCGCCGAACTCGGTCTCGGATCTGCGCTCGTGATCACTGGACCCTCCGGGTCCGGACGCACTCGTCTGCTGGGCGAGTTGGTCGTCAATTCCTCCTTCGACACGGTCTCCATCGGCGGCGCGTCGAACGTGTGCGAGCAGGTCGACTACAGCCTGATGGCGTTGCTCGGCCGATCGGGTCGGCAGCGCGATGCTTCCCGGCGGACGGCGGGGCTCGAGATCCGCGAATCCACGATCGCCACCCGCGCCGAACATCTGCTCGACGTGATCGCGCGGCATGCCGATCACGAGGGGCCGTTGGCGATACTCGTCGACGATGCCGACCGCATGGGGGAGGACTGCCAGACGCTCCTCGGGTACGTGGGGCGAAGGCTCGCGAATCATCGGGTCGTCCTGGTGCTCGTCAGCGGAGTCGAACCGCCCGAACCGTTCCTGCCCCTGTCTCAAGTCGCAGTGCCCCCGCTCGGGAAGGCCGCTGCAGTCGCGCTCATGACCGAGGCGCTTGGAAGAACCCCGGCGCCGGCTCTCGTCAATGAGCTGCACCGCATCTCGCGCAGTAATCCGGGTGCGTTGCTGGAGCTGTGCGAGACGGTCACCGAGCGGCAGGTCGACGGAATCGAGTCGATCCGCTATCCGATCGTGGTCAGCGGCTCCCGCGCGTCGCGTTGGATGGAGATCGACGACCGTATGACCGAGAACCAGCGGACGATGTTGTCCCTTCTGGCGGTGGCGAAGTCGGTTGCAGTACCGGATCTGCTCGAACTGGCTGCGGACCGGGCAAGCGCCGACCCCGAACGCGAGTTGGACGGATTGCTCTCGCTGCGACAGCTGGAACGGATCGGGGACCGGGTACGGATCGGCAGTCAGCTGGACCGGTGGGCCGTCTACGGGACTGCCACCCCCGGCCGCCGGGCGCTCGCGCACACCCTGGTCGACGAGCGGGGGTATCAGAGAGAGCTCGGTAGCGGACGTGACGGCGTCACGGACGCTTCGGTCCTGCGCCCTGTCGACGCGGAACTCGAGCCGCAGCAGGTCCTGGAGAACGCCGACGCGATGGCCCGCGAGTGGTCGTGCTCTGTCGCCCTGTCGATTCTGCGTGACGCAATCTCGATGTCGTGCGACACGAGCGCGAGCGCACTGCGCTTGACCGCCGCGAAGCTCGCGCTCGAACAGGGATTCCGCAGCGACGCCGAGAGTCTCGCGGACGAGGTGGTGTGGTCGGATGCATGCGTGGCAGACCGTGCCGCGGCCGAACTCGTCAAGATCGAGGCGCGCTATCTCGCCGATCGGCCGATCAACGTCGAGTCCGTCGTCGACGCAGTGCGCGAGTGTGCCGACGAGGCCCCCGCCGCCGCGATGGACCTGGCAGGGGTCGCGATACTCTTTCAGCTCGAGCAGGGCCAGTTCTACGGTGTGTACGAGCTGTACAGGTTGGCGGAGCGTATCCACACCCGCCACCCCGGAAGCCCCTGCGATGCGCTCACGCTGGCACGCATGAGCCTGGCGCTGGCGCGGGAGAACTCCGAGGAGGCGCAGTCTCTGCACAACGAGGCGGACGCCGTCGAGCCGTTCTCCCGGCGTGACTTTCGTGAGATCGTCGCCTCGGGGATGTTCCTCACCCGGCTGGGACGGGTCGAGGAGGCCCGGGCACGGTTCGAATGCGCTTCGAATCCGTCCCTGACCCCGCTCCAACGGATGTACCTGCTCACGGCGCAGGTCGACTGCGAGATCATTGCGGGAAACCCCGTCGGAGCGAGGAATCTCTGGGAACACGCCGACGCGATCCTCTCGTCGCACACGCACCTGCGCACGCTGCGGCTCGCTCAGCGCGTGCAGATCCTGGGGTTGCAGGGACAGTTCTGCGAGGCCGAACAGATTGCGGCCCAGTTGCTTTCCGTCGGTGCGTCGGGGGAGATCGACAGCCTGCAGGCGAGGGTGCTCGCCGTGCTGGGCGAGAACGCATTGATGCAGGGTGATGCGGAACGGGCGATCGCCCTGCTCGAGCAGAGCATCGACCACGTCGACCGGCATGCGTGCATCTGGAAGACGCAACGGTACGTCGACCTCATCGAGGCGCTCGTGCTTGCCGGCGACCTGCGGGCCGCGGCGCGCATGCTGGACGTGACGACCGAACGGCTGCAGCGGCGCACCCAGACGACTCTGACGTCGGCGATCCTGGCACGGGGACGGCTGCTGGTCGCCGAAATCACTGATGCCCGTGAGCTGGTCGAGTTGGCGCTGGGTTCCCGGGACGACAAGGTTCCCGCGCTGGAGCGGGCTCGTTCCCTGGCGATCTATGCCGACAGGCTGCTCGAGCACGGCAAGGTGACCCAGAGCCGTCAGCGTGCGCGGACGGCCTTCGCGCTGTTCGAGCGCATCGGCGCCGACGGGTGGATCAGTGGTGGTCGTTGGTCCACCCGCACCGGCATGGAGGCCGCCGCGCCCCCGGCGTCCGGTGATCCTCGACTCGGGACGCTGAGCGACATCGAGCGGCGGGTGGTCCAACTCGTCGTGCAGGGCATGCGCAACCGTGAGATCGCTGCGCAACTGTACGTTTCGCAGCGCATGGTGGAGAAGCATCTCACCAGCATCTTCCGCAAACTTGGTATCCGTTCGCGCGCCGAGGTCTTCGCGTTGATCAAGAACGAGCAGCCGGCGTCTGCCTCGAGCATCCCTGTGTGAGGTTCCGAATCCCCTATGCCCGGACGACATCGATATTCGCCGTACAGCCCCACGCGGGTGGTCCTGGACGCGCCGGTCACACGCGCGCAACGAATCTACCGTGGGGCAGGCGAGGCGCTGCTGACCCTCGCGCTGATCGGGGTCCTGTTCATCGTGTACGAGGTGTACTGGACCGACCTCACCTCCGACCGCAAACAGCGCACGGCCACAGAGCAGCTCGATCAGCTCTGGTCCGAGCCCGACCGCGAGCGGACAGCGACCGAGTCGGTGTCCGGACCGGTCGGCTTCGCGAAGCTGCACATCCCAGCCTTCGGCAACGATTTCCAGCTGACGGTGGTGCAGGGCACGTCCGACGCCGAGTTGGAAATCGGGCCGGGGCACTACGAGGGAACCGCGCAACCCGGAGAACGGGGCAACTTCGCGCTCGCCGGTCATCGCGTGGGCAAGGGATCCCCGTTCAACGACATCGACCTGCTGAACACCTGTGACGCGGTGGTGGTGGAGACCCGGACCCATTGGTTCACCTACCGGGTGCTGCCGAGCGCGAGCGAAGCGCTGGACTGGGCGACCAACAGGAAACCTGCCACGTGTTCGGCGGATTCGGTCACCGTCACGCCACTGCCGGCGCCCTATCAGCGCGCGGTGGGGCAGCAGGTGGTCGATCCGACGGCTATCGGTGTGATCGCACCGGTGCCGATGGACGCGGATTACGCGGAGCCGCCGCAGGACGGAGTCGCGCTGCTGACGCTCACCACCTGTACGCCCCGTTTCTCGGCGACGGATCG
Source organism: Rhodococcus sp. BE178 (assembly GCF_050433545.1). Classification (NCBI taxonomy): domain Bacteria; kingdom Bacillati; phylum Actinomycetota; class Actinomycetes; order Mycobacteriales; family Nocardiaceae; genus Rhodococcus; species Rhodococcus sp. BE178. The sequence goes on from NZ_JBNPXA010000009.1 coordinate 54,870, forward strand.
GCTGGTCGTGCAGGCAGTCCTGGTCGACACGGCGGAGAAGGATCCGCTGAATCCCGTTGTTCCCAAGTCCCTCTCGGAAGGATAGTTGTGTACGCCTGGATCTGGCGGCATCTGCCCGGCCCCTGGCCGGCGAAACTGGTCGCCGCTGTGGTGCTCTTCGTCGCGACGGTGGCGTTGCTGATGCTCGTGGTGTTTCCCGTGGTCGAGCCGTTCGTCCCGTTCACCCGGGTGGCAGTGCTGTGAGGGCTGACCACGCGTTGGCCGGTGTCGTCGTGGCCGCTCTGCTCGGCGCAGTTGTCGGTTGCGGTGCGGCACAGGATGCGCCGGAGGTGGCGGCGGCACCGTCGGCCGTCGTCGCCGCGGTACCCGACGTTCCGGTCCCGCGTACGGCGGGCGACTGCTCGGTCCTCTCGGTCGAGCAGGTCGAGGAGCTCAACGGCGAACGGGTCGGGTCGGTGCTCGTCGATCCGACCGTCGACCCGCCCGCGTGCTTCTTCACCGATCCCGGCGGCGCCGTGGTGGCCTCGGTGTGGGTGGCGCGGACCGAGGCCGAGACGACGGCGGTTGAGGTGGTCGACCGCGCGGCCCCGATATCGACCAGCTCGCCCGCGTCGGAACCGGCGGGCTGGAGCGGCGGCCGGTTCGGGGGTCCGGACGGCGCGGTGTACGCGGTTGCACGTGGAACAACCGCGGTCGTCGTCACCACTGCACAGCCGCAGTCGGTGCGTGCGCAGCGGTTGGCGCTCGCGGTCGTCGAGACGATCGGGTGACGGGCCGGCCGAGCAGGGCGGTACGGCGCTGCGCACCATCGCGTGCGTGGTTCCGCCCTTTCGTCGCGAGCCGTGGTTCGAGTGTGCGGGGACCACTACCGTCGGTGTGTTCGCGTCGCCGCGGAGCGTGTCAGGACTCAACGAGGAGCGGTTGGTTGTTCAGGTCGATCTTTGTGATCGCGGCGGCGTCGGTGGTAGCGACGTTCGTCGTCGCGTGTGGGACCGAACCGGACACCGCGCTTCCCACCTATCAGGCCGCCGAGGGCACCTGCTACGTCCGCGAGACTGCAGAGGAGATGCTCTCGCTCAGCAACGTCTCTCCGTGGATCAATTGCGAGTACCCGCATCAGCTCGAGGTGTACGGATTCGGTGTGTTGCCGGACGATCTGCTGAATCAGCCCGATCGTCCGTCCAATGCCTTGGAGCGCCTGCAGGCCTCGGATGTCTGTCCGTGGGACGGGATTCGCGGATACCTGGGTGCACGCGAATTCGACTACCAGTACGGAATATCGGTGTGGGCGAAGTACCCGACCCAGAAGGAATGGGCCGGCGGGCTCCGCACGGTGGTGTGCTCGCTCGGTGTGCAGGATCCGCTGCAGCCGGAGAGCCGCCCCGAGTTCACCGGATCTCTGCGGAACATCATGGGACGCACCATCTCCGATGGCATTCGGCTGTGCCGTTCGGGTGAGAAGCAGACGGTGTGTTCACGTCCGCACGACGCCGAGATGACCGGGTCGATCCCCGTGCCGAACGGGGACGCCCAGGTCCGCCTCGATGCGGCCTACCGCGCCTGCCAGCCGGTGATCGACCAGTACACGGCGGGGCAGCGGCCGGACGACTTCGTGATCAAGCCGCTCGTCGGTGAGACGTCCGCGGATTGCTGGTACGGCCCGGCGACCGGCACCGTCATCGGCAGCGTGCGCGGTGGACTCAGATGAGCGACAAGTTCGAACTCGTCGACTCGGACGGTGTCGGATTCACCGAGGATCCACTGGCGTTGGTGCCCGGCACCAAGCCCCCGAAGCCGCGCCCGCGACTGCGGGCGGCGCTCGCGACGGTCTCCCGGATCTTCGGATACCGGATCGAGGGCACGGCGCTCGGCTGGGTATCGGTGGGCGCGGGCGCGGCCTTCGCGGGCCTCATGCTGATGCGTCTGTTCTACGGTGGCGCCATCGGCCTCAGTGACCAGGGCGATGGTCAGCGGCTCACGTGCGGCATGGGTCTGCGCGCCGGAAACCCTTACAACACCCCGGTCGACGACCTGGTGTACACGACGTACTTCGACCACCGGTGGTACGGCGAAGACTGCCCGTGGAACACATACGGGCAGGCGTACAACTCGTCGCAGCTCTACCTGCTTCAGCTGGCCGAGTGGTTGACTCCGCTGTTGCGCCTGCCTGGAGTCATGGACCTGCGAGCGCTCGGCGTCCTGTGCGCCGTCGTACTCGGCCTGCTCGCCGGACTCCTCTTCGCCTGGACCCCGGGATCGTTGGTGGGCAAGGCGTTCGTCGTCGGTGGCGTGTGGCTGGTGGTGGCCGACGCATCGTTCGCCGGCTACTTCGTGTCGCCCTACAGCGACACCGGGGCCATCCTCGGTGTACTGGCGTTGATGGTGGCGTCCCTGGCGATGTGGCGGGCGCAGCGCGTGCACTGGTGGCACGTCGCCGCGATAGGACTGATCGCGCTGTTCACGGCAACGACCAAGACCCAGGCGGTGACGTTCGCCGTCGTCGCGGCCGGGCTGATGCTCTGCCGCCGTGTGGGTGACCCGGCGTCCCTCGGCCAGTATCCGTTGCAGGGCAGGTGGTTCGGAATCGGCGCGGTTGGTGCACTGCTCGCCTCGGTCGGCCAGTACCTGCGCACGCAGCCGGCCCGGTTCGCCGAACTGAACCAGTACAACGCGGTTTTCGTCGAGATGCTCCCGCACAGCCCACATCCCGACCAGGACCTGGCCCGGCTGGGGCTCGATCCGTCGCTCGTGTCCGGTGTCGGCTCCCGCATCAACTCGCCGAACTCGGTCACGGAACTTCCGGGTTACCAGGGCTTCCTGGACAAGACCTCCATGTGGGATCTGCTCTCGCAGGTCTACCTGCACGAGCCCACCCGACTGCTCTCGATGATGGGGCGGGGTCTCGTGGGAATGTCCAAGCTGCGGGCCGACTACATCTACTCGTATCCGTGGTATTCGGGACGGCCCGACACCCAGGAGTGGCGGGTGTCGGTCTTCTACCACTTCTGGCGCATGATGTTCGGCGCGCTTCCGCTGCTCATCGTCGCGTTGACGCTCGTTGCATGCGTGCTGTTCGTCGCGGTGCTGCGGGTGTGCCCGGACCAGCAGGACAAGAGCATCGGCGCGACCGGCCTGTTCCTCGCGGTCGCCGCGATCGCACAGTTCTGGGCGGTGAATCTCTCCGACGGTGCGTCCGATCTGATCAAGCACCTGATGCTCACCAACCTCACCGTCGGACTGGTACTCGTGCTCGGCGTCTATTCGACGGTCGTGTTGCGGTCGAGTGTGATCCGGGAACGAGGAGTCCCGAAGTGACCGCCGGACGAGGGGTGCGCATGCCGGATGCTCCGTCGGTCCGATGGATGGGGGTCGGGGTCTATGCCTTGATCATCGTGATGCTATTGATTCGCCAACCTCAGTTCCGTGCCTGGGAAGCTGGGTTGGCGGCGCTGCTCAACGGCCTCGTCGGGGCGCCCACCAAATGGGTGCGCGGGTCCGACACCTTCTATGTCGGCATCGGCACCAACAAGGTGTTCGCCCTGGAACTGGTCACCGGCTGCAGCACCGCGCTGCTGATCCTGCCGATGCTGCTGCTGGCCGCCATCTACCTCCACTTCGGCCGGGTCCGGCTGTTGCACATGACGATCGGACTGGTCATCAGCTGCGTGGCCATGCTCAGTGTCAACATGATCCGCCTGGTCGTCGTGGGGGTGTACACGGTGCACAACGGGCGCTCCGGCTTCGAGATGGCGCACACCATCATCGGGTCGCTCATCGTGTTGGCGGGTGGATGCACGACCCTGGTGGTCTTCAGTAGGTGGATCGGTCGGGCCAGCACGGTCGCGGATGGTGCCGGTCCGATCCGTGCGCGATTGAAAGAGAGTCCCCGTCAGTGACCTTCGATACCGTGCTCGGCCTGACGATCGTGCTCTCGCTGATCCTCGGCCTCGTGTTCCTGGTGTATGTGATCGCCATTCTCGTCCCGTTCCTGCGCCACGTTCCCGAACGCCCCGGCGACCCGGACGAATTCGAACTGCACTTCATCATCCCCTGCCTCAACGAGGAAGTGGTGATCGGCGACACCCTGAGCTACCTGCGGCGACACTTCCCGGACTGTCACGCGTGGGTGACCGACGACGAGTCGGAGGACGGGACGCGCGACGTCGTCGCTGCGATCGAGCAGTTCGATCCCATGGTCCACCTCCTCCCACGCACCCTCCCGAACGCCCGTACCGGCAAGGGCGACGCGCTCAATTTCGGTTATCGCGCGATCGACGCCCAGCTGCCCGACGACGTCGACCGGAACAAGGTGCTGATCTGCATCGTCGACGCGGACGGACGACCTGCTCCGAACATGCTGGAGATCTCGGCGGGCCCGGACTGCTTCGGCAACGACTACGTCGGGTCGGTGCAGGTCGAGGTCCGGATGAGCAACCGCGCGGATCCGCAGCCGCTCGGCCCGGGTCGGCAGTGGAAGAACAGGTTCGCCCGGACCCTGGTGCGTCTGCAGGATCTGGAATTCCGGGGCCCGATCTCCGCGATGCAGATGGCCCGGCGCTACTCACGGACCGTCAGCATCGGCGGCAACGGTCAGCTGAGTCGGCTGTCGGCGCTCGACGCGGTCGCGGCCCGATTCGGTGAGCCGTGGCACGGCGCACTGCTCGAGGATTTCGAACTCGGACTGCACCTGATCCTGCTGGGATGGCGCAATGCGTACACCACGGCGAGCTGGGTCGATCAGGAGGCGCTGCCGGAATTGAAACCGCTGATCCGGCAGCGGGTTCGCTGGGCGCAGGGCGGAATGCAGTGCATCCGCTATCTGCCGGCGATCTGGCGCTCACGGCGGGTGACCAACCTCGGCGCATGGGAGATCACCTATTTCATGCTGACTCCCTGGCTGCAGGTGATCGGCACGATCGTCTATCCGTTGCCACTGCTGGTGATGACCTGGAACATGGTCAACTACCCGGAGTTCTTCAAGTCGTACCTGGTGAGCGGCGGGTGGGCGCTGTTCGTGTCCTATCTGATCCTCGGTGTGGGCGAGTTCGCGATCTGGGGTCCGCTGTATCGCCGGCGCAGCGAACCGCAGCTGTCGCGTCTCCACGGGATCGTGCTGGGCGTGAGCTATGTGGGCTACATGCTGATGTCCTACGTCGTGGCGTGGAGGGCCTTCGGGCGCCTCATCAGTCGTCAGAGCGACTGGGTCAAGACGAAGCGCAACGCCGAGCGAACGTCGGTGCCGATGCACCGGATCGCCGGCACCTGAGTGGTGCGGTAGCGCGCACCGAACCCGCACATCGGGACCGCCCGGCGCTGGCGGCGGTGCTGCGCGAGGCATCATCGAGCGGGGTAGCGGAGTATCGGAGTCGAGAACGACACGAGAAGAAGAGGATTCGGATGTACACACTGGGTGCGGGGCCTAGTGCCGGTGCGGGCTCGGCGGCCGTGGCCGGTGGGGGAACGCTGGCCTTCACGGGCGCGCCGGTTGCCGGCGCCCTGGTCCTGGTGATGTTCGTACTGGTGATGGGGCTGCTCCTCGTCCGTGCATCGCGGGTGCGGCCGAACGAGCTGCCCGATCTGGCCTGACACTTCCGTCGTGCGTCGTCGAATCCTTCTGTCGGGAGCGGCGATTGCTTTCGTTGTCGCGTCGGTACTCGCCGTCGTGACGGTGTGGGACACACGTGACGCAGACCGGCTCGACGGCGGCGGACACGACGACCCGCCGACCGCCGCGTATGCGGCACCTTCCGGGGTGCCGGCCGAGCCACCGATCCGGACGCCGGACCCCGCTCGGACCGCGGGACCGTTCGTCACGTACAACACGTATCCCGGTTCGGCGCATGCGCAGTGGGGCAAGTACTCGATAGCGCTGGAACGGGACGGCAGGTACTACCTGCTGTCTGCCGGTCATGTCGGCGGCAAGGTGGGTGCGCGCCTCGAGCTCGGGTGGCCGGGGCCCACGCAGGCGGTTGTCAGCCACAGCACCCGCCGCTGGGGTGCCGACTTCGGCTCGGTCACGGGTGGATCCGGTCTCGACATGTCCATGGTGGACACCGGTCCGGAGCCCGTCTCGCCGGTGCTGACGTTGTCGGCGGCCCTCGGCGCGACGCCGGACGACGTCGTGGTGGTGCCGACAGGGTCCGGGACCGATCGAGTGACGCTGCCGCGCACGGCGAGAATCGCCGCTGTCGCCGACGACCTCGAGCCGGGGGCCGTCGTGTGCCAGTCCGGCGCCGAGTGGTTCGCGTCGGAATACACCGCGGCGGCCGGCAACGTCCGGTGCGGACGCCTGACGGCACCGTGCCCCACGACGAGCGACACCTGCAGTTTCACCGGCTTCGACGCGGCCCCCGCCGTCGCCCCGAACGATTCCGGAAACCCCGTGTGGGTACCGCGGGCCGACGGCACGGTCGCGGTGCTCGGGATCGTGTACGCCGCCGGCGGGTGCGACAGGACGTCGGGTACCTGCCCGACCGGCCTGTTCACCCGGGTGCAGGCGTACACGCGACGGGAGTGGGCGGCCGACGAGACCCTGCCGGGAGCGCCGACAGGCGAGGGCGGTCGGATCGTCATGGGTCACTGAGCAGGTCGAGTCCCGGGCGGTGACGATCAGATGGCGACCGTCGACGTCGTCGGCAGGAAGTGGAATCCGAAACCGATGTTCGCCGTGTTGGTCGGATCGGGGCCCGGACCGGGGGTGGTGACCCGGACCTGCGGGATCTGCCGCGGCGCCGGCGCCACCGGGGGTGCCTCGGTCCAATCGGGGCGCGCCGCCTGTAGTTCCAGTGCGATCTCGATCAGCGCGGTCTCGTCCCACGGGCGCCCGCCGATCTGGACCCCGAACGGCAGCCCGGTGGCCGCGGAACGTCCGGCCGGCGTGCAGATCACGGGGGCGCCGGTGAGGTTGGCCCACCGCACGTCCCCGGTCGTACCGCCGAACACCGAGACGCCCGCGATCTCGAGTCGCTTGGACCCGTCCACCTTCGAGCCCGGCACCAGGACGGCGTCGAGGTCGTTGTCGACGAACATCCGGTTGTACTCGTGCTGGTACACCAGTCGGTTGCGGGCAGCGGTCATGTAGTCGATCGACGGAACCGCCAGTGCCGCCAAGGCGCCGGCGACGGTCACGTTGTTGTCGAGACGGTAGGAGCCCAGCTTGTCGGCGAACTGTTTGTGGTAGCTGCCCATCTCGGCGGAGTCGCCGGTCAACAGGTCCGGGCCGGCGATCGGCAGCGCGACGTCCACGAAGCTGCCGCCGAGGCGTCCGATGAGATCGAGGTACTTCGCGAACAGTGTGCCGAGTGGTGCGGGCAGCGCATCGACACTGCGTCGGGCCACACCGAACCGCTTGCCCGACAGCGGTGTCGGGCCGCCCTTCGCGGCGATCGGGTAGCCGCCGGCCGGGACGTCGGGGCCGACCGTCGTCGTCGGATCGTCGGGATCCGCGCCCGCCATGAAGCCGAGGAGTAGTGCGGCGTCGGCGACGCTGCGGCCCATCGGTCCGGCGTGGTCGCGGGTCCACGTCAACGGAATGACGCCGCGGGTGCTGCACCGGCCGAACGTCGGTTTGATCGACGTGATCCCGCACGCGCTCGCCGGCAGACGGAGCGAACCGCCCGTGTCGGTGCCGGTCGCAAGCGGGACGAAACGCGCCGCGAGGACGGCCGCGCTGCCGCCCGACGATCCGCCCGGTGAGTACTCGGTGTTCCACGGGTTGCCCACCTGTTCGGTGGCGACGCCGATCGCGAACTCATCGGTGTGCGCGTGACCCATCAACACCATGCCCGCGTCGCGCAGGCGCGTCCACGCCGTCGAGTCACCGGCGGCGATGTTGCCCTCGAGAACCTTGCTCGACGCCGTCAGCGGCAGGCCCGCGACCGCGAACAGGTCCTTGAGAGCCAGCGGCAGCCCGCACACCAGCGGGGCGTCGCCGACGGCGGCGCGGCCCTTGCCCGACAGTCGCTGCGCCGCAGCATCTGCTGCCTCGTACGCCATCTCGGGATAGATCCGCACCCAGCCGCCGGTCGCGCCGTCGAAGGCGGCGCTGCGGTTCAGGCAGGCGTCGAGCAACTCTCGGGGATGCAGCGTGCCGGACTGCAGGAGGCTGGCGGCCTCCACCGCGCTGAGCAGCGCGGGATCCGTCGCCGTGATGGATCCGGGTGCGGGAAGACCCTGCGCGGGGGCACTGCGGCGGACGGTGGATCGCGCCGCGGCCACCCCAGGGGCCGCCACCGCCGCCACCGCCGCCACCGCCGTCACGCTCGCCGCGCCGGCCGCACCGAGCGCGGCCGCGCCCAGGAAGCCCCGTCGTGTCAGCCCGGACCGCGATCCGCCCCCCACTGCACTCATCGACTTCGATCCCTCCGCACTGCCCGACTCCCCAGAAGGCTAACGGCCGAATCGATCGAATGCTTGATGGCGACGCCCGCGGGAGGGTCCGGTGATCGCCTCGGTCACAGACCGGGATCGCTTCGGTCCTTCCCGCAAAATGGAACACGTTCTAAGGTGAAGCGAGCCGAGGTCTGTGCCTCGAATGGGCAGGTCGCTGCGGCGGCACGCAGACGTGAACAGGAAGGAACACCTCACAGTGACCACAGAGGCATTCATCTATGAAGCCATCCGAACCCCGCGCGGCCGGGGCAAGAACACCGGTTCGCTGCATTCGGTCAAGCCGATCTCGCTGGTCACCGGCCTGATCCAGGAACTGCGCACCCGCTTCCCGGACCTCGACGAGAACCGCATCTCCGATGTGATCCTCGGTGTCGTCTCCCCGCTCGGCGACCAGGGCGCCGACATCGCCCGCACCGCCGTGACCGTGGCCGGGATGCCCGAGACGGTCGGCGGCGTGCAGATCAACCGCTTCTGCGCCTCCGGCCTCGAGGCCGTGAACATGGCCGCGCAGAAGGTGCGCTCCGGCTGGGACGAGCTGGTCATCGCAGGCGGCGTCGAGTCGATGTCCCGGGTGAAGATGGGCTCCGACGGCGGCGCCTGGATGCAGGACCCCGCCACCAACTTCGACACCTACCTGGTGCCGCAGGGCATCGGCGCCGACCTGATCGCCACCATGGAGGGCTTCACCCGCGAGGACGTGGACGCCTACGCGGCGCGCTCGCAGGACCTGGCCGCCAAGGCGTGGGCGGGCGGTTACTTCGCCAAGTCCGTCGTCCCGGTCAAGGACATCAACGGCATCACGGTCCTCGACAACGACGAGCACATGCGTCCGGGCACCACGGTCGAGGCGCTCGGCAAGCTGGCGCCGTCGTTCGCGGGTCTCGGTGAGATGGGCGGCTTCGACGCCGTCGCGCTGCAGAAGTACCACTGGGTCGAGAAGATCAACCACGTCCACCACGGCGGCAACAGCTCCGGCATCGTCGACGGCGCCGCGCTCGTGCTCGTGGGCAGTGAAAGCGCAGGGCAGGCCATGGGCCTGACACCGCGTGCCCGCGTCGTCGCGACCGCCACCTCCGGCGCCGACTCGACGATCATGCTCACCGGCCCGACGCCGGCCGCGCACAAGGTGCTCGCGCAGGCCGGTCTGACGGTCGACGACATCGACCTGTTCGAGATCAACGAGGCGTTCGCCGCCGTCGCCCTGAAGTTCCAGAAGGACCTGAACATCCCGGACGAGAAGCTCAACGTCAACGGTGGCGCCATAGCGATGGGTCACCCGCTCGGCGCGACCGGCGCCATGATCACCGGAACCATGGTCGACGAGCTCGAGCGCCGCGGCGCCAAGCGCGCCCTCGTCACGCTGTGCATCGGCGGCGGCATGGGCGTGGCCACCATCATCGAGCGCGTCTGACGCTCACGGACCAAGCAGGAGATACGAAACAGTGAGCGATCAGAACATCATCAACTGGGAGCAGGACGCCGACGGTATCGTCGTGCTCACCATCGACGACCCCAACCAGGGCGCGAACACCATGAACGACCGCTACATCTCGTCGATGCAGGAGACCGTCGACCGGCTGTACGCGGAGAAGGACTCGATCACCGGCGTCGTCCTCACCTCCGGCAAGAAGACCTTCTTCGCGGGCGGCGACCTGAAGAACATGATGAAGGTCGGCCCCGAGGACGCCGAGCAGATCTTCAACCACAGCCTCACTCTCAAGGCCGACCTGCGTCGCCTCGAGACCCTCGGCAAGCCGGTCGTCACCTGCATCAACGGTGCGGCGCTCGGCGGCGGCCTGGAGATCGCACTCGCCACGCACCACCGCATCGCGGCGGACGTCAAGGGCGTCAAGATCGGCCTGCCCGAGGTCACCCTCGGCCTGCTGCCCGGCGGCGGCGGCATCGTCCGCACCGTCCGGATGTTCGGCCTGATGACCGCGCTGACCCAGATGCTGCTGCAGGGCCAGCAGCGCGGGCCGCAGCAGGCCAAGGAGGTCGGCCTGGTCGACGAGGTGGTCTCGTCCGTCGACGAATTGGTCCCCGCCGCGAAGGCGTGGATCAAGGCCAACCCCGAGGGCGGCGTCCAGCCGTGGGATGTCAAGGGCTACAAGATCCCCGGCGGCACCCCCGCCACCCCGGCGTTCGCGGCGAACCTGCCGGCCATCCCGGCGAACCTGCGCAAGACCCTCAAGGGTGCGCCGATGCCGGCGCCGCGCGCGATCCTCGCCGCCGCGGTCGAGGGCAGCCAGGTCGACGTCGACAACGCGCTGCTCATCGAGTCCCGCTACTTCACCTCGCTGGTCACCGGTCGCGTCGCGAAGAACATGATCCAGGCGTTCTTCTTCGACATGCAGGCGATCGGTTCGGGTGCCTCGCGTCCCAAGGACATCCCCAAGCGTGAGATCAAGAAGGTCGGCGTCCTCGGCGCCGGCATGATGGGCGCCGGCATCGCGTACGTGTGCGCCAAGGCCGGAATCCCGGTGGTGCTCAAGGACGTCACGATCGAGGCCGCCGAGAAGGGCAAGGCGTACTCCGAGAAGATCGAGGCCAAGGCGCTCTCCCGCGGCAAGACCACCGAGGAGAAGTCCAAGGCCCTGCTCGCGCTGATCACGCCCACCGCGGATCCGGCCGACTTCGCGGGTGTCGACTTCGTCGTCGAGGCCGTCTTCGAGTCGCCCGACCTGAAGAAGAAGGTGTTCCAGGAGATCGAGGACATCGTCGAGCCCGACGCGCTCCTCGGCTCCAACACCTCGACGCTGCCGATCACCGACCTCGCGACCGGCGTCAAGCGGGCCGAGGACTTCATCGGCATCCACTTCTTCTCGCCCGTCGACAAGATGCCGCTGGTGGAGATCATCCGCGGCGAGAAGACATCCGACGAGTCGCTGGCGCGGGTGTTCGACTTCGTGCAGGCGATCCGCAAGACCCCGATCGTCGTCAACGATTCGCGCGGGTTCTTCACCTCGCGCGTGATCGGCACCTTCGTCAACGAGGCCATCGGCATGGTCGCCGAGGGCATCGAGCCGGCCACCATCGAGCAGGCGGGCATGCAGGCCGGCTACCCGGCGGCACCGCTGCAGCTGTCGGACGAGCTGAATCTGACGCTGATGCAGAAGATTCGCGCCGAGTCGAAGGCCGCCGCGCTGGCCGAGGGCAAGGAACTGCCCGCCGACCCGGCCGGCGACGTCATCAACTACCTGGTCGAGGGCAACGACCGTAAGGGCCGTCTCGGCGGCGCGGGCTTCTACAACTACTCCGACGGCAAGCGTTCCGGCCTGTGGCAGGGCCTGCGTGAGCACTTCAACTCCGGTTCGGTCACGCCGCCGATCCAGGACCTGATCGACCGCATGCTGTTCATCGAGGCCATCGAGACGCAGAAGTGCTTCGACGAGGGTGTCATCACGTCCACCGCCGACGCCAACATCGGCTCGATCATGGGCATCGGCTACCCGGCGTGGACCGGCGGCGTGAGCCAGTTCGTCGCCGGCTACGAGGGCGGCAAGGCCGGCTTCGTCAAGCGCGCCGAGGAACTCGCCGCCAAGTACGGCGAGCGCTTCACCCCGCCGGCGTCGCTCGAGGCCTGAGCGGCGAATTTTCGGCAGAATCTCGAAGGTGCCCTCCGTCCGTCACCGGACGGAGGGCACCTTCGTCTCTGTCGGTGGGAACTCGTGCCTGCGGGGCGTGCGGGGGAACTATATTTCGGGGCTGTACATCTCGATGTCAGAAGGATCGGTGTCTGACCTGTCTGACCTGCCCTAGCGGACAGGACTCGGCCGTGTCGGATGATCGTGAACAGGCCCCCGCCACGTCGATGCTCGATCGGATCGAGCTGGTGCTCGAGGCGCTCGACGACAACGGGTATCTGACCCTGAGTCAGACGACGCGGCTCACCGGCATCCCCAGCTCGTCGGCGCATCGACTGCTCGAGAAGATGGTGTCGATGCGCTGGCTCAACCGTGACGGATCGCGGTACGAGCTGGGGGTTCGCCTGTTCGAACTGGGATCGCGGGCAGTGCGCAATCACTGGTTCCATCGGACCTCGTTGCCGATCCTCCAGGATCTGCACCGGTCCACCGGTGCCGTCGTCCACCTCGCGTTCCTCGACGGTGCCGACAGCATCTACTGGGAGAAGCTGTCGGGCACGTTCGGCGCCAAGGTCCCGTCCCGGATCGGAGCCCGGTATCCGGCGCACCGCTCCGCGGTCGGGAAGGCGTTGCTCATGACGCTTCCGCGCGAGGTATTCGACCAGCCGGTGTTCGCGCACCTGGAAGCCGGTGTCGTGGGCGGGCGGAAGGCTCTGGAGGCCGAACTGGATCGCGCGCTCGCCGAGGGGGTCACCTACGACCGGGGCACCGCCGTCCCGGACCTCGGGTGCATCGGGGCGCCCATCGCGCGGGGTATCCCCAAGCCCGCCGCGATCTCGATCTGCGGTCCGCTCGACCGCATCACGGGCGACCGCCGGATGGTCGAGGCCGTGCAACGAGCGGCCGCGGCGATCGAGCGCGCGGCACGCCAGGTGGATGCGGCCTCCCGCACGACGTGACGATGCCCGCCGTCCGAAGCGGACGACGGGCATCGCGATGTCAGCGCGGGGGTGCGATCAGCCCTTCCACCACGGGCGCAGCGGCACGTTCGCCTCGCCGTCGGGTCCGAGCTTGACGGCCAGCACCTGGTGCAGCTGAACGACGTTGCGTTCGAATCCCAGCCGCGAACCGGCCATGTACAGGCCCCACACCTTCGCGGTGCCCTCGCCGACCTCGGCGACGCACGCGTCCCAGTTCTCGACCAGGTTCCGGCACCAGCCGGCGAGGGTCAGCGCGTAGTGCTCGCGCAGGTTCTCCTCGTGCCGGACCTCGAGGCCGACGTTCTGGATCTCGCTGATGATCCGGCCCGAGCCGGTGAGCTCGCCGTCCGGGAAGATGTACCGGTCGATGAAGTAGCCGGCCTTGGCGCCGCTGCGGTTGTCGGGCCGGGTGATGCAGTGGTTGAGCAGCCGTCCGCCCTCGCGCAGCTTCTCCTTCATGAAGCCGAAGTACGCCGGGTAGTTGTGGACGCCGATGTGCTCGGTGAGGCCGATCGACGAGATGGCGTCGAACCCGGTCTCGTGGACGTCCCGGTAGTCCGAGAACCGCACCTCGGCCAGCTCGGACAAGCCCTCCTCGACGATCGCCTTCTGCGCCCACTCGGCCTGCTCCCGCGAGAGCGTCGCACCGATGACCTTGACGCCGCGCCGGGCGGCGTAGCGGACCATTCCACCCCAGCCGCAACCGATGTCGAGCAGCCGGTCGCCTTCCTTCAGGCCCAGCTTCTCGAAGACCAGTCGGTACTTGTTCTCCTGCGCGTCCTCGAGGCTCTGGTCCTCGGACTCGTACGCGGCGCACGTGTACGTCATCGAGGGGCCCAGCACATGCTCGTAGAAAGTGTTCGAGACGTCGTAGTGGTGGTGGATCACCTCGGCGTCGCGGGTCTTGGAGTGCCGCAGGCCTTCCGCGAACCGGCGCCACCGCGGCAGGTGCTCCTGCGGCGGGGGAGCGATGGGACGCAACTTGTCCCAGCCGATGGACCGGGTGATCGTCGCGAGCTCCTTCGCCGACGGGCGGTGGAAGTGCAGGTCGGTCATCGCCTTCAGGATCGCGTACGGATCGCCGGGGTGGACGCCGACGGCCTCGAGGTCGCCGGAGACGTAGGCGCGGGCCATGCCGAGGTCGCCGGGGGCGGTGGCCAGGTAGGTGGTGCCGCGTGTCGACTTCAGGTGGAGGCCGTACTGTGCGTCCTCCGGCCCGGTCGCGCTGCCGTCGTACGCGGTGAATCGCAGCGGGATCCGGCCGTCGGAGACGGTTTCGAGAATCTCCGCGATGCTGAGTTTCTGCGCCGTGTCGGGGTTCGTTCTGAGAGTCGTCACTTTCGTTGCACCGCCTTCGAATAGAGGTCCAGGAGACGTGAATCGGGGTCGTACCGCTTCTTGATCTGGGTGTAGTGCTGGCCGCCGTAGAGCAGCGCGAACTCGTCCTCGCCGTAGAACGAGTCGGAGTACAGGGACTTGTGGCCGTCGAGGTCGCTGACCTTCTTCTCGATCAGCCGGTTCGCCGCGCCCTCGGGTGCGCCGGCCTCGATCGGCACGGACGACCAGAATCCGACGTTGACGTAGGTGCGTCCGGGCTCGAGCGGGTACAGGGGCCACGGCCGCGTGGTGTCCGCCGCGGGATGCGCGGGATCGCGAAGGCGCAACGGGCACAGCCACAGCGGCTCGATCGGGATCTCGTCGAGGAACCAAGTAAGGAAGTCCGCCGTGTTCTCGATCGGGACCTCGATGTCCTGCACGACACGCTCACGGGGCGGCAGCCCCTTGCGGGCCTCGAGGCGATCGGCGATGTCGTACTTCTGGTCCAGCCCGATGAGCTTCCAGTAGAAGCTGCTGCGGCGGTAGCGCTTCGGCCAGAAGCGGCGGATCCTGGGGTTCTGGGTGCCGAACGCGCGCGAGCACCAGAACCAGTCGGTGTCCCAGCGCCACAGGTAGTCGTGGATGGTCAGGCGGTCCGTCTTCGGGTGGTTGACCGATTCGTGCTGGATGGACCGGTAGTAGATGTCCATGTCGGTGTAGTCACTCACCGGGCCCGGCTCGTCGGTCTGCACCCCGAGCGTCAGGTAGGCCTCCGTCGCGGTGAACACGACGCCGTCGAGGTAGTCGACCGCGATCCCGTCCCATCTGCGCTCCTCGACGATCCGGTCCATCGTCTTCTCGAGCTGCTTCAGGTCGCCGAAGCGCAGGTGTCGCAGCGCGACATAGGGTTTCACCGGCTCGAGCTCGATCCGGATCCGCGTGGAATAGCCGAGGGTCCCGTACGAGTTCGGGAACGACCAGAACAGGTCGGAGTGCTCCCCGTCCGGGGTGGCGGTGATGATGTCGCCGCTCCCGGTGAGGACGTCGATCTCGAGCACCGACTCGTGCGGCAGGCCGTTGCGGAACGACGTCGATTCGATTCCGAGCCCGGTCACCGCGCCGCCGAGGGTGATGGTCTTGAGCTGCGGAACCACCAGCGGCGCCAGCCCGTACGGCAGGGTGGCGGCCACGAGGTGCTCGTACGTGCACATGCCGGCGACGTCGGCGGTGCGCGCCTCCGGGTTCACCGAGATGACGCCGTCGAGGCCCGAGACGTCCAGTCCGGGGGCGGTGCTCTTCGCCCGTGCTCGGAACAGGTTCGACGTCTTCTTCGCCAGTCGCACGTTCGCGTCCGGGGGAATTGCCCGGTAGCTGGTCAGCAGACGATCGACTCCTGCGCGATGCGCGGCGAGTCCAGTTTCGCGGATACCACTCGTAGAGTCGGCCACACCCTGACGCTATCGCTAGTCGGATCGGCGGGCCACGGATATCCCGGTGCGTCGCCATTCTGTAGCCATGCTAACGACTTGGCGGCCGCGGCGTGAGGTGCCCGCACGATCGCCGCCATCGCGGGCGAACGTGCAGGATGGAGGGGTACACCCAGAGCAAGGAGACAGTTAGTGGCACAGGTCAGCGCCAGCAGTTCGATCACCACCACCGCGGCCCCCGAGCAGGTGCTCGCCGCCCTGTCGGACTACGAGACCGTCCGACCGCGGATCCTGCCGCAGCAGTATCTCGACTATCGGGTGCTCGAGGGCGGCCAGGGCGCGGGCACGGTTGCCCAGTGGACGCTGCAGGCCACCGAGAAGCGCTCGCGCGACATCAAGGCGTCGGTCACCGTTGCCGGCCACACCATCACCGAGCGTGATGCGAACTCATCACTCGTCACGACGTGGGAGGTGGCCCCCTCCGGGACCGGCTCCACGGTCACCACGACGACGGAGTGGAAGGGCGCGGGCGGCATCGGCGGCTTCTTCGAGCGCACCTTCGCGCCCCTCGGGCTGCGCAAGATCCAGGAGAAGACGCTGTCGAATCTGGTTCGCGAGCTGGGGTAAGGCCCGCGACGGACTACGCTGGCAACGCGACTTCAGAAAGGACCATTCAGGTGCAACCAGGTGGACAGCCCGACATGCAGCAGCTGCTCGCGCAGGCGCAGCAGATGCAGCAGCAGTTGATGGCCGCGCAGGCGGAAATGGCGCAGGCCGAGGTGACCGGTCAGGCCGGTGGCGGCCTGGTGACCGCGACGGTCAAGGGCACCGGTGAGGTCGTCGGCCTCACGATCGATCCCAAGGTGGTGGATCCGGACGACGTCGAGACCCTGCAGGATCTCGTCATCGGTGCGATCGCCGACGCGTCGAACAAGGCGCAGGAGTTCGCGGCGAGCAAGCTCGGCCCGCTGGCCGGCGGCTTCGGTGGGGGCGGTCTGCCCGGACTGCCCGGTTTCTAGGACCGCGCGTTGTACGAGGGTCCCGTCCAGGACTTGATCGACGAGCTGGGCAAGCTGCCCGGTATCGGGCCCAAGAGCGCCCAGCGCATCGCGTTCCACCTGTTGACGGTCGAGCCGCCGGAGATCGACCGGTTGCAGGCCGTCCTGCAGCGGGTGCGCGACGGCGTCCAGTTCTGCATCGTGTGCGGCACCGTCTCCGAGGAGGAGAAGTGTCGCATCTGCTCCGACCCGCGTCGGGACCGGACGATGGTGTGCGTCGTCGAGGAACCGAAGGACGTGCAGGCGATCGAGCGCACCCGTGAGTTCCGGGGGCGCTACCACGTTCTCGGTGGCGCGCTCGATCCGCTCAGCGGCATCGGGCCGGACCAGCTGCGGATCCGGGAGTTGTTGGCCCGCATCGGCAATCAGGAGGACGGCGTCGACGTCGCCGAGGTGATCATCGCGACCGACCCGAACACCGAGGGGGAGGCGACGGCGACGTACCTGGTGCGGATGCTGCGGGATTTCCCCGGCCTGACGGTGTCCCGGCTGGCGTCGGGGCTGCCGATGGGTGGCGATCTCGAGTTCGCCGACGAGCTCACGCTCGGTCGCGCGCTGTCGGGGCGCCGGACGCTGTAGCGGCTACCGAGCCTGCGGTGTGCCCCCGAGTCCGTGTCCCGGATTCGGGGGCACACTGCTCTGCGCGGTCACCGTCCGGCGGAGCGACTCGACCAGGTCGGACAGGCCGGGGGAGGCGGCCGCGCCGGTGCGGACGATCCCGCTCACGGGCACGCGCAGCCGGTTGCGGGCCTCCCGCATGAGGGCGAGTCCGGTGCGAGGTGCCTCGCCGACGGTGCTCGCGTAGAGGACCGTCCAGGCCCGGGGGTTGGTGATGACGTCGAGGATCGCGGTGTGGTCGCGCGCGATCGGTGGCCCGAGCTGCACCCGGCGTCCGACGTCGACGAAGGCGTTCTCGACGACCGTGTGGATCAGGACCTGACTGGGCCGCGGCGGCAGCAGCAGGGGGTAGGGGGCGAGCTCGCCCAGTTCGACGGTGGAGAACGCCGACACCGGATGCTGGCTCGACGTCGCGATCATCAGGTCCTCGACGCCCAGTTCCACCGTCTCCAGGCCCGGTCGGTCCACCTCCCCGCGGATCAGGGCGATGTCGGCGTCCCCGGCGGACACTGCGTCGATGCGGTCGGTGAAGTTCTTGATCACGAACTCGATGTCCAGGTCCGGGTGCCGCTCGCGCACGCGGGCGATGGCGTCGAGGCTCTGCGGCGCGAAGCTCATGCTCGCGGTGATCCGGATCCGGTCGCGCGGTCCCTTCGCGACGGCGAAGGCCTTGGTCTCGAGGCTGAGCACCTCCTGCGCGATCGGTACGAGCCGGGTTCCGGCCGGACTGAGGCGCACGACCCGGGTCGATCGTTCGAACAGCGGCGCGCCGAGTTCCTGCTCGAGCTTGGTGATCTGGTGGCTGATGGCAGACTGCGAAATGAAGCAGCGCTCGGCCGCTCGGCTGAAGCTCAGCTCCTCGCTCACGGCGAGGAAGTAGCGCAGCTGTCGGAAGTCCATGACGACATACTACTTATGAGCAATCGAGATAACTGTTTTCCGAATATCCCTGATTACTGGCGCAAACGTCGTTAGCGCTCCTACGGTGTTCCTCATACATCTCGACGAGGAGGTACCCGTGAGCGAAGTAGCAGTCGACCGGACCGAAGTAGTGATCGTTGGTTCCGGATTCGGTGCCCTCGCTGCGGCGAAGAAGCTGGCCAAGGCCGGCAAGCCCTTCGTTCTGATCTCGGAAACCACCGAGCATCTCTTCCAGCCGCTGCTGTACCAGGTGGCGACCGGTGTCCTGGCCGCCGGTGAGATCGCCCCGTCGGTGCGCGCGATCCTCGCCAAGTACCCCAACGCCGACGTCCGGCTCGGCCGCGTCGTCGATGTGCACCCGGAGGAGCAGGAGCTGGTCTACGAGGCTGCCGGTCAGCGGCACACCCTCGGCTACAGCTCGCTGATCGCCGCCACCGGCGCACGGCAGTCGTACTTCGGCCGCGACGAGTTCGCGAAGGTCACCTACGCGCTCAAGACCGTCGACGACGCCGAGCGGCTGCGCGCCCAGATCGTGCGCTGCTTCGAGGAGGCTCACACCACCACCGACCTCGAGCGCCGCAAGAACCTGCTCAGCTTCATCGTCATCGGTGCCGGTGCGACCGGCGTCGAACTGGCCGGGCAGATCAAGGAGCTCGCGGGTCGCTACTTCGAGCAGTCGATCCGCGGCGTCACCGCCGACGACGTCACCGTCACCCTCGTCGAGGGCGCCGGTGTCGCGATGCCCGCGTACGGCGGCAAGCTCAGCGAGTACACCAAGGAGTCGCTCGAGAAGTCGGGTGTCGAGGTGGTCCTGGGCACCCTCGTCACCGATATCGACGAGCACGGCGCGACCTTCAAGGCGCACGGCAGCGACACCGGTGAGCGTCGCACCGCCGAGACCATCATCTGGTCGGCGGGCGTGCAGGCCAACGACTTCGCGGCCGCGCTCGCCGAGCGCACCGGTTGCGAGACTGACCGCGCTGGACGCCTGCTGGTCAACCCCGACCTCACCGTCGGTGGCCGCGCCGACATCTTCGCCGTCGGCGACATGACGTCGCTGAACAACCTGCCCGGGCAGTCGCCTGTCGCGATGCAGGGTGGCCGGCACGTGGCCGCGACGATCCTCGGTAAGACCAAGCGCGGCACGCCCTTCAAGTTCCGCGACAAGGGCTCGATGGCGATCATCAACCGCTTCCGCGCCGTGACGAAGGTCAAGAGCATCGAGCTCACCGGCTTCGTCGCGTGGGTGCTGTGGCTCGCGGTGCACATGGTGTACCTGGTGGGCTTCCGCAACCGCTACGTCGCGGTGATGTCGTGGTTCGGATCGTTCCTCGGCCACCGGCGCCCGCACTTCCACTACGCGCAGGAGGTCGGGCCGATCGAAGCCCCGGACACCCGCCTCACCGACGACGAACCTGTCAAGGCTGCCGCTTAGCTCATCGACAACGGGCGGTTACTGCGACATCGGCCGAGAGCCGAGCGCAGTAACCGCCCGTTCGGCGTTTCTAGGCGAGGGCGCGCAGCGCCAGATCGCGCAACTCGTGCTTCTTGACCTTGCCGGTCGCCAGGCGCGGCAACCGCTCGCAGAACTCGATGGTCCTCGGAACCTTGTAGCCCGCCAGGTGGGTTCGGACGTACTCGCGCAGCCGCTCGGCGGTCACGTCGTCGGCGGGAACCCCCGGATCGAGTTCGACCACCGCGTGGACGTATTCGCCCATCTCGGGGTCGGGAAGCCCGAAGACCGCGACGTCGGACACCTCGGGGTGGGCCGACAGGCACGACTCGATCTCGGCGGGATAGATGTTCACGCCCCCGGAGATGATCATGAACGACTTGCGGTCGGTGAGGAACAGGTAGCCGTCCGCGTCGAGGTAGCCGACGTCGCCGACGGTGGACCACCGCGCGTGGTCGGGATGCCGGGAGTCGGCCGTCTTGTCGGTGTCGTTGTGGTACTCGAACGGCACGACGTCGCGCTCGAAGTAGACGGTGCCGATCTCGCCGGCCGGGAGGGGGCTGCCGGCCTCGTCGCAGATGTGCGGGACGCCGAGCACCGCGCGGCCCACCGAACCGGGGCGGTCGAGCCATTCCTGTGCGGTGATGAACGTGATGCCCATTCCCTCGGTGCCCGAGTACAACTCGCACACGATCGGCCCCATCCAGTCGATCATCTGATGCTTCACCGCGGGAGGGCACGGGGCGGCCGCGTGCAGGACGTTCTGCAGCGTCGACAGGTCGAAGCTCTCCCGTTCCGCGGCGGGCAGTTTCAGGAGGCGGACGAACATCGTCGGCACCACCTGCGTGTGCGTGACGGAGTACTGCTCGATCGCGGCGAGGAAGTCCCTGGCGTCGAAGCGCTCCATGAGGACCACCGTCGCGCCCAGCGCCTGCGCGCCGACCGACCACTGCAGCGCCGCCGAGTGGTACATCGGTGCCGGCACCAGGTAGGTGGAGGTCTCGCCCATCCCGAGCAGGCTGCTCGCGAAGTGGCCGGCGCCCATGCCGCGCGGGTCGTCGATGTCCATGCCCGTCAACGGCCGTCGAATGCCCTTGGGGCGACCGGTTGTTCCCGACGAATAGAGCATCATGTCGCCGCGGGGCTGCTCCGCGAGCGGGACCGGATCGAACCGCGCCATCGCGGCCTCGTACGCCTCGAACCCGTCGACGGTGCCGTCCATCATGAACCGGTGCGGCGTGTCGGTCAGTTCAGGGAGGACCGCGACCGCGAGGTCGGTCATGCGTGCCGTCGACACCAGCACCTTCGCCCGGCAGTCATTGACGATGTAGGCGGCCTCGTCCGCTGTGAGATGCCGGTTCACGGCCGTGATGTAGAGCCCGGATCGGACTGCCGCCCAGTACACCTCGAAGTACCGGGGGTGGTTCTCGGCGAGGATCGCGACGTGGTCACCCGTGCGGAGTCCGAGCGCAAACCACTGCTGCGCCAGTCGGTTCGAACGGTCCTCGAGCTCTCGATACGTCACCGTCTCGCCGGTGGCGGCCATGACGACCGCCGGCCGGTCGGGTGAGGTCGCTGCGTAGACGCCGGGATACATGAGTCGAGCCTCCTAGCTGTTATGGCCTGAGAGGAGTCCCGGGCCCGATCTGCCTTGCCCGCCGAAACGGCGGAACCATGGGTTGCGCTGGAGGCACCATTGTCGCCTCCGTCACTATTGCGTGTGCCGAATCTCGCTCAGTGGGACCGCTTTCCGCGAAACGACCGGTCGAATCGAGACGAACCAGGCCGCCCCGATCACCATGGTGCAGCCGACGAGCTGCGGGAGCGTGGGGCGCTCTCCGAGCACGACCATCGCGGCTGCGATCGCGAGAACCGGCTGGAGCAGCAGGAGGGTGGCGCCGACCTCGGGTGCCAGTCGGGGCAGCGACCGGCCGAGCATGATCCAGCCCAGGAACTGCGCCGACAGTGCCAGGACGAGCAGCCAACCGAACGCACTCCACCCGGGGGCGAGATCGACCGGACCCCACAGTGATCCGACAGCCGAGCCGACCACACCCGCCGCGGCCGTCGAGACGAGGACCTGGGCGGCGGCGGTCTCGGCGGAACCGGATCGGCCGACGATGAAGATGTAGCCCGCGTACGCGACGCCGGACAGCAGCGCGAGGAACGCTCCCCACGCCAGGTCCGGGCCCGCGGACGCGCCGTCGCTCAGTCCGGCGGCGAGTGCGATGCCGGCGAACAACACCGGGACGGACACGACGAACCGCATCGGAATGCGCGTCCGGAAGATCAGGAACGAGAACAGCGGGACCACGACCACCTGGACGTTCACGAGGACGGTGGAGATACCGGCTCCGATCAGCAGGATGGACTGCGACCACAGTGCGAAGTCGACACCGAGCAGGGATCCGGCGACGGCGTAGCGGGCGACGGCGCGGCGGGACAATCCGTGTCCGGCCCGGTGCTCGCGCAGCGCGAGGAACGCGAGTGGCGGCAGCGCGAGCAGGCATCGGTAGAACACGGCCGTCGCGGGGGCCACGTCCGCGAGGCGGATGAGGACGGCCGTCAGCGAGATGTAGAGGGCTCCCCAGACGGCAACGGCCCGCGGGTCGCGGAACCCGCCGAACGCGGGGCCGGCAGCCGGGCGGGCGGTGGGGAAACGAACGGTACGCACTTCTGAGATTCTGCGTTCTACCTGCGGAAACGACAAGTAAGAAGTTCTTCTTACGATTCGGTAGTGTTTCTACCGTGTTGAACCTCGATCGAGTACGAGCGCTGTGCGCCGTGGCGCAGGCGGGGTCGGTGGCCGCGGCCGGCCGGATCCTGCATGTCACGCCCTCCGGGGTGTCCCAGCAGCTTGCCAAACTCGAACGCGAGGTCGGTGCGGTCCTGCTCGAGCCGACGGGGCGCGGGGTGCGGCTGACGCCGGCCGGTGAACTCCTCGCCCGTCGCGGCGACCAGTTGCTGTCCCACGCCTCCGGGATCGAGGCCGAGATCGTGGCGATGCGCAGTGAGGTCGTCGGCCCGATCCGGTTCGGGGCGTTCGTCACCGCGTCACGGCTCGTGCTTCCGGGCGCGGTGACGTTCCTGCTGTCCCGGTACCCCGTCCACGTGACGGTCACCGAGGCCGAAACCGAGGTCACACTCGAGTCCGTCAGCCGGGGCCGGATCGACATCGGTGTCGTCGACAGTTGGGAATCGGCGCCCGTCGAGATCCCGACGGAGCTGGAATCGCGACTGATCCACCGCGACACCGCCGATGTCGCCCTCCCCGCGGATCATCCGTTCGCGCGCAGCGCCGTGGTTCCGTTGTCGGCGCTGTCGGCAATGCCGTGGGTGGCATGGGGCTCGGGGACCGCCTTCCACGCGTGGCTCGTGCGGACGCTGCGGCGGCAGGGTTTCGAGCCCCGGGTCGACTTCGAGGCGTCCGACATCTCGACGCACCTCGCCTTTGCCGCCGCCGGACTCGCGGCGGCGCTGGTGCCGCGTCTGGCAGTCGATCGGCCGCCCGCCGGGGTGGCGCTCGTGGCCACCGAACCCCGCCTCTACCGCGACATCTACGCGGTATGGCGGGCCGACACCGGCGGACCCGCGGTGCGCGCCGGCGTCGATGCGGTGGAGGCGGCGTTCGGAAGCGGGGAAGCTCAGGACTCGCGCAGCGAGTGATCCTGCTCGACCCCCAGATCCCGCGGGCAGTAGCCCACCGGATACCCGGGGTAGGTGCGGTTCCGCGGATCGTGCGCCGACGCCGACGCCCGCCGCTTCGGGAGTAGGCGCACCACCGCCGACCTGGAACGCAGCCCCGCCTCGGCGGCTGCCTGCACCCGGGGTGAGCCCTTGGGGAATCCGAACGCGGTACTCATGCGGTCGTCGATCAGCGCGTAGACGGCCGCCGCGACGGGGCGGGCCAGGGCCTTCGGGTACCACGACTGGAACAGGCCGAGCGTGTACGTACCGATCCGGTGGTTGTCCTCGCTGTAGACGAAGTGCTCGCGCTCGTAGTCCATCTTGAAGCGCTGGAAATCCTGATACGAGTCGGGAATGTCCTTGATTCCCATGCGGATTCCCACCTGACGGTAGAAGTGGAACGACGCCAGGCGCTCGTGCGGATGCAGCCGACGCCAGCCGTACCGGTCGATCC
Organism: Rhodococcus sp. BE178; assembly: GCF_050433545.1. Classification (NCBI taxonomy): domain Bacteria; kingdom Bacillati; phylum Actinomycetota; class Actinomycetes; order Mycobacteriales; family Nocardiaceae; genus Rhodococcus; species Rhodococcus sp. BE178. The sequence goes on from NZ_JBNPXA010000009.1 coordinate 78,760, forward strand.
AGTCGATCGGGTCGTGCACGAACGTCGACAGCACGTACAGCATGTCGTCGTTCGAGATCGTGTAGCGGCCGTGCATGCGGTTGATGTTCCGCAGCGACTCCCGCCCCCTCGGCGAGTCGTAGCCGTGCTCGATGAGTTCGGCCATCAGGAGCGCGGTGTCGTCGTAACGCTTCTGCGGCCGGTTCTCGAATTCGCCCGTGCGGGCGAGGAGTTCGGAGATCGTCGGAACGCAGTACGTCCGGAACAGCGCGAACTCGAGGGAACGTTGGTAGTCCCACGGGAATTCGTAGCCCGCCGTGATCCGCAGGATGTCCTGGTGCCGGGTCGCTGGATCGAGTTGCTCGATCACCTCGACCCACCCCATCCGGCCCGGACCGGGCCGCTGGTCGGGGTCGGGTGGAGGTAAGGTGCCGGCGCGGCGAGAGTTGGTGAGGCTCATCCCGGTCACCGACCGTGCCGGGCCTTGAGTATCCACGCGGAGATCTTCATGTCCCGCGCGGACCGCTCGAGGGTCAGCAGGTTCAGTGGGGCCGAGAACTTCTGGACGGTCACGGCCTTGGGTCGGCTGAACTCGCGGAGGCCGTCGGCGCCGTGGATGCGGCCGAACCCGGACTCCCCGATGCCGCCGAACGGCAGCGACGGGATGCCCGCGAACCCGAGGACCGAGTTCACCGACACCATGCCGGTGCGCAGGCGGTCCGCGATGTCCTTTCCGCGGGAACGGTTTCCGGTGAACACCGACGCACCGAGGCCGTAGGACGTGGCGTTGGCGCGCTCGATGCCCTCCTCGAGGTCGCGCACCTTGTTGACCACGACGGTGGGCCCGAACGTCTCCTCGCACACGGCCGACGAGGATTCCGGGACGTCGGTGAGGATCACCGGATCGACGAATCGTTCGTGCACGGAGTCGATTCCGCCGATCACCGCGCGAGCGCCCTTGTCGAGGGCGTCGGCAATGTGGCCGCGTACGACGTCGACCTGGCGGGGCAGGGTCATCGGGCCGTACGTGTCCCCGTCCGTGCTGCCCGGACGGACGCGCTCGACCGCGGCGGTGAACTTGTCGAGGAACTGCCGGTACACCGGCTCGGCGACGTAGATGCGTTCGACGCCCGCGCACGTCTGGCCGGCATTGCCGAACGCGCCGAAGGCGGCGAACTCGACGGCCTTGTCCAGATCGGCATCCTCGGCGACCAGCATCGCGTCCTTGCCGCCGCACTCGGCCACCAAGGGGGTCAACGTCTCCGCGCACACCGCCATCACCTTGCGGGCGGTCGGGCCGGACCCGGTGAACGCGATCTTGTCGACCCCGGCCCGGCACAGGTCCGCGCCGGTGGCGCCCAGCCCCGTGATCACCTGCAGCACGGGCTGGGTCGGGGCGAGCGAGTTCCACTTGGCCTCGAGCCACTTGCCGACACCGGGGGTGAGCTCGCTGGGCTTGAACACGATCGCGTTGCCGGCGGCGAGGGCGTACGAGATCGAACCCATCGGCGTGTACACGGGGTAGTTCCACGGGCCGATGACGCCGACGACGCCCATCGGCTTGTAGCCGAGGGTGGCCGACTGGTTGGCGCTGACCAGTCCCGATGGCACCCGACGGGGCTTGAGGACCTTCTTGGCGTTGCGGGCGGCCCAGTCGAGATGCTCGACGGCGAGCATCACCTCGAGGAGCGCGTCGTCGTGCGGCTTGCCGGTCTCTGCGGACACGACCTGCGCGAGACCGTCGGCGTCCGAGGCGATCGCCTTCTTGAACTCGAGCAGCCAGTCGCGGCGTCCACGGAACCCCTGTGCTTCCCACCAGCGGGCCGCGCCGTGTGCTCGCTCGACGGCCGCGCGCACGTCGGCCGCGTTCGCGACGGGGTATTCGGCGAGCACCTGGCCGGTGCGGGGATCGAGGCTCTCGAACGCCGTGGGTGCGTCGGTGGGGGATGGAGAAGCAGGTAAACCGGGTGCCGCGTCGCTCGAAGACAGTTCTCGGGTCATGTCGGGCTTCCTCCAAGGGATCGCATCAAATATATTTGATGTGATTTACTGTGGTGACGCTCACACTATTCGGCGCGGCCGGTGTGGACAACCCCCACGCGCGGCGTCCACGCCCGGCCCGGACCGCACGGATCGCGGTTCACTCGATTCTTCGCAGGCAGGAGCACATCAATGACGATCGACTTCACCGCCGAGCAACAGGATTTCGCGCAGGCAGTGGCCGCGTTCTGTCGCAAGGAATGCGGTACCCGTGAACAGCGTGACGCCCTCACCGGACGCGGCGAGCACAACCACAACCAGGACCTCTACCTCAAGATGGCGGCGCTGGGGTGGCTCGGTGTCACGGTCCCCGAGGAGTACGGCGGATCCGCCGGCACCGCGGTCGACATGTGCATCCTGCTCGAGCAGGCCGCCCGCGGCATGGCGCCGATCGGCGGTATCGGGCCCACCCTCATCACCGGCGCCGCGTACGAGAAGTTCGGGACGCCCGCGCAGAAGGAGGCGGTGCTCGGGGGCATTGTCCGCGGGGCGTCCGAGTCGATCTCGATGTCCGAGCCCGAGGCCGGTTCCGACGTCGGCAACCTCAGCTGCCGGGCCGAGAAGGTGTCCGACGGCTGGCTGATCAACGGGCAGAAGACGTGGTGCTCCAACGCGCACTTCGCCGAGAACATCCTGCTGGTGGCGCGCACCGATCGCAGCGGCTCCAAGCACGAGGGGCTCACGATGTTCCACCTGCCGGCGGACACCCCGGGACTGAAGATCAGCGGCATCGAGACGATGGGCGGCAAGGAGGTCAACGACCTGTACCTCACCGACGTCCTGCTGCCCGACGACGCCGTGGTCGGCGAGGTGGGCCGCGGGTGGACGCAGTTGATGACCGGACTCAACATCGAACGGCTGATCCTCGGCGCCATGATGCTCGGCACGGCGCAGCGGGCGTTCGACGACGCGCTCGAATTCATCACGCAGCGAAAGCAGTTCGGCCGACCGGTGGGGACGTTCCAGGCGCTGCGGCACCGCATCGCGGACCTCGCCACCGAGATCGAGTGCACCCGGCTGCTGGTGTACAGCACGGCGCGGCTGATCGACGCGAACCCGACGAAGCTGTTCCCGCGCGAGGCGTCGATGGTGAAGCTCAAGGCCACCGAGACCGCGAAGAAGGTGGCGCTCGAGGGCATGCAGATGATGGGCGGCTACGGGTACGCCACCGAGTTCGACATGGAGGGTCACGTTCGCAAGACGCTGGTGTCGTCGATCTACGGTGGCACCAACGAGATCCAGCGCGACATCATCGGCAAGACGTACGGGTTGTAGGAGCCGATCGTGGTTGCACCGGTACGTCCGACGCGGCCGCTGCGTCGGACACAACTCTCGGACGACGTGGCGGCGCATCTGCGCGGCGCCGTGATGTCGGGGCGATTGCGGCCCGGCGAGTTCGTGCGACTCGACGAGACCGCAGCCGAACTCGGGGTGAGCGTCACACCGGTGCGCGAGGCCCTGCTGACCCTGCGCGGCGAGGGCATGGTCGAGTCGGTGCCCAACCGTGGCTACGTCGTCTCACGTCTGGCGCCGGAGGACGTGCACGACATCTTCTGGCTGCAGGGGCAGATCACCGTGGAGCTGGCGGTGCGTGCATCCAGGTCCGCGGGGACCGAGGACCTGACCCGGCTCGGGGAACTCAACGACGTGCTGCGTGACGCCGTGACACTCGCGGACCCGGACCGGATCGCGGACGCGGAGTACGAGTTCCACCGCGAGCTGTGCCGCATCGCGGGCGGACCGAAGCTGGCGTGGTTCCTGCTCAACGCCGCGCGGTACACGCCCTACCGGCTGTACGCGGCGGATCCGGCATGGGGTGAGCTGGCGGTGCGATCCCACACGAGTCTGATCGAGGCGATCCGTGTCCACGATCGGGACGCGGTAGTGCGCCACACCCGCATCCAGTTCGACGATGCGGCCGAGCGGCTGGTCGCGCACCTGGGGCGAGCGGGGATCTGGACATGACCGCGGGATCGAATCCGGTTGCTGTGGAGAGCAACTCGACTGGGAAGGGGGGCCATGCGATGGCCACCGAGACCGCTGGCCGACAGACCGGGATCCGGGCGGGGGAGCCGCCGGCCGGCACGGTCGACCTGGCCGACTTCGTCGGGGAGTCCATGCTGCTGATCGGGGCGGGGGCGACCGTCCTGCTGCAGCTGGCGCTGCCGGGCGTGGGGCACGGCGTCGCCGAGCACAGCACGACGCTCGAACGACCGCTGGACCGACTGCGCACCACGATGACGTACGTGTACGCCGTCACGCTCGGCACGCCCGAGGAGAAGCAGGCTGTGGTCCGGTTGGTGAACCGGGCACACGTCCCGGTGCGATCCGAACGCTACAACGCGTTCGATCCGGAGCTACAGCTATGGGTGGCGGCGACGCTGTACCGCAACGGCTCCGACATGTACTCGCGGTTCTTCGGTGCCCCCTCGGATGCCGACGCGGAGCGGCTGTACCGGCAGTCCGCGGTGTACGGCACCGCATTGCAGGTCGGGGACGACATGTGGCCGGCCACCCGCGCCGAGTTCGATGCCTACTGGGACCGGATGATCGCGTCGGCCGAGGTGGACGACCAGGTGCGAGCGTACGTGCGGGGCCTTCTCTCCGGTGGCAGGGCGCCGCTGCCGGTGCGGCTGGCGATGCCGCTGCAGCGGTTCTTCACGATCGGATTGCTGCCGTCCCGGATCCGTGACCAGTTCGAGCTGCCGTGGAGCCCACGCGATCAGCGCCGCTTCGACCGGTTCATGGCGGTCCTGCCCGTCGTCTACCGGCGAGTTCCGCGGCCGATCCGCCAGATCACCGCCACGTACTACCTGCGGGACATGCGCCGGCGCCTCGCGGCGCACCGGCATCTCATCTAGGTCCGTGGACTAGCCCCAGAAATCGGCCTTCGTGTAGTCGGAGAGCGGCGAGAATCCCAGGCCGCGCAGCCCCGCCGCCTCGCAGGCGCGCTTGAACTCGTCAGTGCAGACCAGCTCATGGCCGACGTCGGTGCAGATGAAGGCTGCCGCCTCGGGAACGCGCGCCTCCGCGATCTCGAACCTGGCCACGGATTCGAACCTCGGCGCGTCCGGGATGTTGCGATTGCGGGGCGCCTCACCGCCGGCAGTGTCGAACTCGAACTCGAGCTCGACGTCGGATGCCGCTACGTCGATCACCGACGCCCACTCGCCCCAGCGCAGGTAGCTGTAGCGCTTCGTCGTCGGCACCCCGCCGGACTGCAGCACTCGCACGGGCACCGACACGAGTCGGAGCCCGAAGCCGCGGCAGATCCGCACGAACTCCTCCGATGCGAGCCAGTTCACGCCCCAGTAGTCGACGTCGATCCGCCGATTCGTGGTGACGAGCTCGTAGTCCGACTCGGTCGGAGACTCGGCGGGCTCGGGATCGAACGCGTCCCAGTACCACGGCCGGTTGAGTTTCCCCTTGAGGATCGGCGGGCAACCCGGCTCCCCCGCAACGTACTCGACGATCCACAGCACCATGCCCTCATTCTGTACCGATGCCCGCGGTCGCTGTGGGTCGGAGACGGTGGAGATCGACGGTCACAGCGCGACGTCGCGCTCGGGCCCGAACCAGCAGTGCTCGCCGACGTCGAAGACGAGCTTGCCCTTGTCACCACATGGAGTCGAGCTGAGCGCGGAGCGACAGGAGGTTCCGTGCCCGCTGCAGGGCCGGCAGGTCGCTCCCGTTCTCGATGCCGCTTCCGGATGCCCCCAGCCGCGCGACGACCTGCTCGGCCCACGTGACCTCGTCGTCGGTGGGGCTGAGCGCGTCGTTCGTGATCGACGCCTGTTCGGGGCGCAGACACAGCTTTCCGGTCATGCCCATCTCGGCGGTGATTGCGGCGTCGGCGAGGATGCGTGTGGGGTCGGTGGACAGACACGGCCCGTCGATCGGCGCCGCGATGTCGGCGAGCCGGCTCGCGATCACCAGCTGGGACCGGGCGTGGGCGAGGGCGAGGGGAGTGTCGGCGATGCCCGTGTCTCGGCGGAAGTCGCCGCGCCCGAAGGCGAGACGGACGACGTGCGGGGACGCGGCGATCTCTGCGGCCCGGGCGATGCCGCGCGCGGATTCGACGAGTGCGATCAGGGGAACGGCGCCGCCGAGCGCGTCGGCCGTCGCCGCTACCTCGTCGGGTGATTCGGATTTGGCGAGCACGACACCCTCGACACCCTCGAGATCGTGCAGCGATTCCAGATCATCTCGCCAGGACGGCGACGTTCGGCTGTTGATCCGGAGCCATCCACGACGGTGCCGAAGCCATTCACGTGCGACGACTCGCGCCGCCGCCTTACCCGACGGGGGAACGCCGTCCTCGAGGTCCAGGACGACGACGTCGGCGGGGGACTTCGCGGCGCGGTCCAGTTCCTCGCTGCTCCTGGCCGGAACGAGCAGCCAGGAGCGCGCGATGGCGGCGCGGGTGGGTGTGACGGTCGAGTTCACGGGTTCCTTCGGGTGCGGCGGGAGACGTCGGTGGCGGGACGTCGGTACGTGGCTCGGCTGCCGGAAACGGCGTACACGGCTGTGGTGGAAGCGCTCACCCTCACGGGCGGGCTCCGAGATTGCCCGTGGCTTTGCCTATCCGCCAGTAGATTCCGCCTCCGATCATGCCTCCGTCCACGGGTAGGTCGGCGGCGTTGACGAACGAGGAATCCGGTCCGAGAAGGAAGAGCGCAGCCGCCGCGAGCTCAGCAGGGTGGGCGCCACGGTCCAGCAGCGTCGCGTCCCGGTTTCCGTCGTGCAGCAGTCGCGCGGTGTCCAGGTCGTGAACGGCATTCGCAGAGTTCATCATCGGTGTCTCGACGAGACCGGGGCAGATACAGTTCACGCGGATGTTCCGTGGCGCAAGTTCGAGCGCGCTCGCCTTGGTGAGTCCGCGGAGCCCCCACTTGCTGGCGGTGTAGGCGGCGCTGAAGTACCCGGTCAGACCTGCGGTGGAGGAGATGTTGACGATCGCCCCTCCGTCCTCCAGCAGGGGTGCGAGGGTGCGGATTCCGAGGTAGGCGCCGGTGAGGTTGATGCCCATGACCCGATCCCACTCGGGGAGGGTCGTCTCCGAGAGAGTCTTGCGGAGAGTGATGCCGGCGTTGTTGACGAGACCGGCGAGCGGTACCCCGCAATCACGTACCGCATCGGCGACGGTCTCCCATCCGCTCTCGGTGGCGACGTCGGCGACGATCGTGTTCAGGAGCCTTCTACCGTCGCCGACCTGCTCGATCAGGTCCACCCACCAGTGCGAGTCCTCCGGATGGACGTCCACCGCGTGTACATGTGCACCCGCCGCGGTCAGGGCGACGACCTCGGCGGCGCCCTGACCGCGTGCTCCGCCGGTGACGACGACCGATTTCCCAGTCCAGTAGCTCATCGAATCGTCCTTCATGCCTTGGTTACTCCGCCGTCGACCAGGAAGGTCTGGCCGGTGACGTACGACGAGGTATCGGACGAGAGGTGCAGCATCATCTGTGCGATCTCGGCGGGCTCACCCATGCGGCGCAGGGGCGTCTTGCCCACGTAGGACTCGTAGTTGACGGGGTCTGCGTGCATCCAGGAACTCATGGGTGTCCGGATGTAGCCGGGAGCGATCGCGTTCACGCGGATACCGAGCGGACCCCACTCGAGGGCCAGGCACGAGGTCAGATGGACGACTGCAGCTTTCGCGGCGGCGTAATCGGTGCAGTTGGGCCGAGCCTTGAGTGCGGCGTAGCTCGAGAGATTCACGATGGACCCGCCGCCGTTGTCGGCCATGACGCGGGCGGCAGCCTGTGCACCGAAGAACGTGCCCGTCAGATTGATCGCGATCGTCTTGTTCCACGATTCGAGGTCCATGTCGAACGCGGGCATCCGCGCCATGAATCCGGCGTTGTTGATCCAGGCGTCGATCTTGCCGTGGTCGTCGGCGATCCGGTCCACCGCGTCGGCGATCTGATCGGTGTCGGCGATGTCGACGGTCATGTGGTGGACGTCCGGCCGCTGCGGTTGCGTCTGCCCTGCAGCGAGATCGAGCCCGATCACGACGGCGCCCTGCTGCGCGAAGGCATCGACGGCAGCCGTACCGATTCCGCCGCCTGCGCCGGTGACGACGACGACCTTGCCTCGCAGATCCGGGTACACGGCGATCGGAGCGGTGTCGTGGGAAGTGGTGAGGTTCATGCGGCTTCCTTCTTGTTCGAGAGGTTCGTGCGGCCGATCATCTGTAGCGGAACCTTGGCCGTCTCGCGGATGATCGCCGCCGCAGCGACGGCGAGCAGTCCGAGGGCCATCACGTAGACCGAGTAGATCCAGGACATGTCGATCGAGGCCAGCCACGTGTTCAAGTAGGGGGCAGTACCGCCGAAGACCGCGACCGACAGCGACGTGATCAAGCCGACGCCACGAGCGCGCGCGGAGGTGGGAAGCTGTTCGGCGATCAACGCGGGGAAGATCGAGGCCAGTAGCGACCAGACCAGCAAGCCGAGCAGTTGAGAGGCGAACAGCGTCCAGGGCGCCGAGCCGAGGATCAGGTTGACTGGGATCACGACGACGAAAACGCCGACGCCGTAGATCGCGAGCATCGGACGTCGACCCCAGCGGTCGGCCATCATGCCGCACAGCGGCAGCCAGAGGATGCAGACGAGTTGTGCCAGCAGGCTGGCGACATACGCTCCGTTGGGATCCATGCCCTTCGTCGCGATCGCGGTCGCGGGTGCGAAGGTCACCCACGTGTAGTACGTGGCGTTGGATGCCGCGCCGATCATGATGATTCTGGCGCCGATCCCGAGGAAGTCCCGGGTGCTGAGCGCGGTAGCGGGGTCGTCCGTGGTCTTCGACGATTCCTCGAAGACGTCGGACTCGGCGGCATTGCGGCGCAGGAACAAGGCGTAGACACCGAGGATGCCGCCCACCGCGAATCCGACACGCCAGCCCCAACTCTGCATGTCGTCCTTGCCGATCGCCGCGGTCAGGCCGGCCGCGAGCGCGGTGGCGGCCATGACGCCGATCGTCACGCTCACGAACACCGAACTCGACCACAGCCCTCGGCGTTCGGGAGGTGCGATCTCGGCGACGTAGGTGTAGCTGACACCGCTCTCGCCGCCGTGCGCGAGTCCCTGGGTGAGGCGCAGGACGAGCAGGAACAGCGAGGCCAAGGGGCCGACCTGTTCGTAGGTCGGTACGAGAGCGATCAGGAGACTGGTGAGTGCCAGCAGCGACATCGTGGTCACCAGCGTGAACTTGCGTCCCTTGCGGTCCCCGATCTGGCCGAAGAGCCACCCGCCGACCGGCCTCGCCACGAACCCGCCGGCGAAGACCGCGAGCGTCGACAGCAGCGCCGACGTCGGATTGTCGGAGTTGAAGAGATTCGCGGCGAGATACACCGAGAAGGTGCCGTAGAGGGTCCAGTCGAACCACTCGAGCGCATTGCCAACGGCGGCCGCACGCAAGGACTTGCGACGTGCGCTCGCGCTGAGGGTTCCGGGCGGGCTATCGATGAGAGTCATGGGTGGAGTCCTTCGCGGACAACGGCTCCGGCCGGTGTCGGGTGGGTGCGAGATGCTGCAGGAACCAGTCGGCGGCAGCCGTGCTCGTCTGCTCGAAATGGTCGGTGTACACCGAGTAGTGCCCGCCGGGGACGAGGAGAAGATCCTTGGGTGGATGTGCGGCGTTGAACGCGTCCAGTTGGAGATCGGTCGGGGTGAGGCCGTCGGCGTCGGCCACGATCATGAGCAGCGGCGTGGTGCCGATCCTGCGGACGAAGGTGCCCGGCTCGTACTGCCGGGCGAGTTCGATCGAGCGCAGCGTGATCTCGTTGCGCCAGGACGGGCAGCGGGCCGCCTCGGATGTCATGTACTCGTACGAGTCGCGCTGGGGGTAGGCCACCGGCGCATCGGGATCGGCGCTGACCGTCTGGATCGTCTGCGGTGGGGCGCCGGCGAAGCGTGCCTCGCGATCGGCCTCCAGGCGTTCCTGGAGGAGTGCGGCCTTCTCGTATGGAGAGCGTCGCAGACCTGCCTCGTATCCGCTGATCGTCGGCACCTGAGCGACGACGCACTTGACCCGCCGGTCGACCGCGGCGACGACGAGTGCATGTCCGCCGCTGTAACTGCTTCCCCAGACGCCGATCCGGTCTCGATCGATCTCTGGACGGGAGCGAGCGAACGAGATCGCGCACCGGAAGTCCTCGATCTGGCGGGCAGGATCGATCTCTTGGCGGGGCTGTCCCTCGCTCAGCCCGAGGTTCCGGAAGTCGAATGTCAGCACGGCCAGGCCCCGACTGGCCACGATCGCGGCGTAGTCCTCGAGGTCGCCACCGGTGACCATCGACCACCCGTGACCCATCACAACGGCGGGTAGAGGAGCCGAATGGCCGGCGGGGACGTACAGCGTCCCGCGAACAAGATCACCTTGTACGGAAAACTCGATTGATTCTCTGGCCCCATCGAATGTGTCTGCGGGGAACGATCTGGTAATCACTGCATCTACCTCGTAACATCGCTTCAAGCTTCCTGTCGGAGCACGACGCTATCGGTGATCCAGTTCACTGATCAACGAGCGGTTTCCGATCGATTGATCGGCTAATCCGATGAAAGGGTGTTCGGGTGAACCTGCGCTGGCTCGACTGCTTCTTTGCCCTCGCGAAGGAGCTCCATTTCGGTAGGGCAGCGGCAACGTTGTTCATCGGGCAGTCGACGCTCTCCGAGTCGATTCGGAACCTCGAGGATCACCTCGGCGGCAGACTCTTCGACAGGAGTAGTCGTAGAGTCGAGCTGTCCGACTTCGGCCGTAGAGCTCTCGAATCCCTCCAGCCCGTATGCCTGGAGCTGGTGTCCACGGTCGACCGTTGCCGCGCCATGAACAGCGGCGAGAAGGTCCCCTTCACGATTGGCTTCCTCGGGGGCGGGTTGTACGAGTTGCACCAGCCGTTCGTCCGCGAGTTCGCGGAGGAGTTTCCGGAGGTAGCGCTGTCGTTCACCGAGCTGAACTATCGGACGCACTTCTCGGCGCTGGCTGACGGTGATGTCGACCTCGCCATTTGCCGGCTGCCTCTCGGGGCTTCCGGACTGACCAGTGGTCCCGTCGTCCTCCGGGACCAGCGTGTCCTGTGCGTTCAGTCCGGGCATCCGCTGGCAGAGCGCACGCTCGTCGACCCGGAGGAACTCGCGGAGCTGAAGATGTGCCGGATTCCACCGGAATCGACAGATGTCGGCTGGCAGGACTATCACTTCCCTCGGACGACCCCGAGCGGCACACCGATCGCCTCGGGCCCGACGATCACCACGATCCGCGAAGGGATAGCCGCTGTCAGCGCGGGGGAGGGCAGCCTGATGATCACGAAGCGGGCGGTCGACTACTACGGGACGCCGAACGTCGACTTCGTGGCCATCGATCTTCCCTCGATGCCCTCGGCCCTGGTCCGACGTACCAACGACCATCGGCCGATCCTGGCGAAGGTGGATGCGCTGCTCTACAAGATCGCACAGCGGTTCGGAACCGCACCGGTGCCCGACGTCGGTGTCGGGTACGAGAGCGCGGGCGCTGTGTGACCCACGGTCAGAGCGCGACGTCGCGTTCGAGCCCGAACCAGAAGTGCTCGCCGCCGTCGAAGACGAGCGTGCCCTTGCCGTTCATGACGCCGATGACGGTGTCGTCGTCGACCTTCTTGAAGTGGTCGAACACCGGCATGCCGTCGTAGACCATGGTCGCGGTGACCTCGCCGCGGAAGACCACCTCCCACAGACTGGCCTCACCGTGTCCGGTTCCGATGTCGGAGAACAGCTGACCGTCGTCGCCGCGGCACAGCAGCGGCTGCACCTCCGACTCGCTCACGAACGCCTTGCCGTACCAATGCGCCCGCTCGAGCAGACCGCTCGTCCGGTGTCCTGTGTCGAAGGCGAATCCGCGCCAGCGGAATCCGATGAGATCGGCGGACTGGCACGGTTCGAGGCGGGTCCAGAGCGCGTCGAGTTCACGCGGGTCGATCCGATCGGTGCGGGCTTTCAGTTTCGCCACGTCGTCCTGCACGGTCATGATCAGCCTCCTGTGTCTTCTCCTGCGTGATCCGGTGCGACGTTCGCCTCGCCGAACAGTGTTGCCAGCATCAGCGTTCGGACTCGGAGTTCGTTGCCCGGGGTCGGGTCGAAGTGCATCACCCGGCCCACGTCGAGCACAAGGCTCAGCGCGGCATGGACGAGGAAGCGGCACTCGGTCGCCGACAGTTCGGTTCGGGTCTCGCCGAGGAGTCGGGCCCACTCCTCGATGTTGAGACGCTGCACGTTGCGCAGTTCGGTGCGCTGCGCGGACGGCAGACTGCCGATCTCGGCGAAGTACACGCTCATCAACTCGCTCTGGGCGAACGACAGCCGGACGTACACCGCGACCAGTGCCCGCAGGGCCTCCTGCGGAGTCGTGGACTCGCCGAGCGCGGTGCTGACGGCGACCGTCAGTCGGTCCGCGGCACGATGGAACGCTGCGGCCAGCAGATCGGACTTGCCGGCGAAGTGTCGGTACACGCCCGAGGCGTTGATGCCTGCGGCACTGCCGATCTCCTCGATGCTCACCTCGTGGTAGCCGCGGGCGTGGAAGAGCACGATGGCCTCGTTGAGTAACACCTCCCGCTTGTTGGACAGCGGAATGCCGGGCGCTCTGGTCGATGCGGCTGTCGGCTCCGCGGGTGGGGGCAACTCGACACGGGACACGGTCCGGCAGGCGTCCAGGAGGAGTCGCTCGAGACGTTTCGGGGGCAGGTTCGACCGATGCACCGTGATGCTGCCGATGACGCTGAGCAGCGCAACGCAGATCTGCACGTCGTCGCGCTGCGGAAGATCCGGACGCAGTTCGGCGAGGGTGGCACCTATCCGGCGGTTGACGCTCTCGATCGTGGCGCGGATGCACTCCCGGTCGCCGGTGTCGAGATACCGGCTCTCCCAACGGTAGAGACCCGCGGTGCGTCGGTTGGCGACGGTGGTGCGAATCGCGGCCAGGATCTGTCCGTCGAGGCGTTCGGCGGCGGTCGCGGCCGGCGTATCGGCGTCGTCGGTGATCGCTCCCTCGAGCGCGGTCGCGAGATCGGTCGCGGCATGCAGGAACAGTGCGTACTTGTTCGGAAAGTGGCGATACAGCGCGGGCCCGGAAATTCCTACCGTCGAAGCAATTTCGTCGACGCTGACGCCGTGATACCCGCGCTCGCTGAAGGCCTCGGCCGCGACCGTGGCGATCTGCGCTCTCCGGTTCTTGGGCCTGCGCCGGATCTCCGTCCGTTCCGCCACCCGAACCTCCTGACAAGTGGGGGACTGGTGTCGGCAGCATAGCGCAGCGGTGAGCCCCCGTATCCGACTTCATGATCGTTTGTCCGACCGGAGATTAGCGCGAATCCTGCTGCGCATCAGTGGTTGACAATCGATCCGCCCGACACGAAAGTTAACGCCGATTCTTACTGCGGTCCCGGAACCTGACGGTCCGCGGGTGACCATCGGCGACATTTCGACGTGCGACGAGCCGGTTCGGCGCATGATCGACGGAACTGAGTCGGCCATCGGCGTCCGGCTCGCACACTCACTCGACGAGGGGTACGGGTATGACCACGACGACAGGCAGCGGCCTGCAGCGGGCACTGTGCGATTCGGTCCTGGAACTGACCATCGCGCGGCCCCAACGGATGAACGCCGTGGACATGCCCACGATGCGCGATCTCGGTGCCGCCATCCGTGCCGCCGGCAGAGATCCGGACGTGCGTTCGATTCTCATCACCGGTGCCGGTAGCGCGTTCTGCACGGGGGCGGATCTGGCTGCGACCGTGTCGGATCCGGCGGATCCCGAGATCATCATGGACGTCGCCAACGAGGTGATCCGGGCCATCGTCGAGGTGCCGGTTCCGGTCGTCGCGGCGGTCAACGGGCCGGCCGCGGGGGTCGGGGTCTCGATGGCGCTCGCAGCCGACCTCACGTACGCGGCGGACAGCGCGTACTTCCTGCTCGCCTTCGTCGGTATCGGGCTGATGCCGGACGGGGGATCGAGCGTGCTGGTTCCGGCCGCGATCGGCCGGGCGAAGGCCGCAGAGATGGCGCTGCTCGGTGAGCGGGTACCCGCAGCCGATGCCGACCGGTTGGGCCTGGTGTCCCGCACGCTGCCGGACGACGAGCTCGTGGCGCACGCCCGCGCTGTCGCGGCCCGGCTCGCGTCGGGGCCGCGCCGCGCGCTCGAACTCACCAAGAGGGCGCTCGCGGCGGGCACACTGGCTGTGTTGGACGACGCACTCGAACGGGAGAAGGCCGGTCAGTCGGAGCTTCTCGCGTCGGCGGATTTCGCCGAGGGGGCCGCCGCGATGCTGCAGAAGCGACGTCCCCAGTTTCCCTGACTAGTGGAATTTGCGTCTACTTTTCGACCGCTTTCCCTCTCGGGACGCCGTCGGACGATCGTCCGATAAGAGCTGGTGAACGGCCATTCCGGCGGAACGTGCGGGCGTGACGGTCCGGGCCGACACACCTTGGCGTGGACCGAGAATATCGATTAACAAAGTTGCTCACCGAAACCGCTCATAACATGTAATCTGCCTCACATCGAACCACGGGTCCGGTCAGGTCGGGAGGACCCGCCACGCACGAGAGGAACCCTCGATGGTCACTTCCGCTGCTGTGCCCGCCGCCTCGCTCGAGGCGCAACGGTCCCGTCGCACCAACTGGAACAACCAGGTTGCACGCCACGCCCGCATGATCCCGGAGCGCGAGGCGCTGCGCTTCCAGGGCGCCTCGATCACGTGGTCCACGCTGCACGATCGGGTCGAGAAGCTCGCGGACGCGCTGTCGCGTCGTGGCGTCGGCTTCGGGGACCGGGTCCTGATCCTCATGCTGAATCGTCCGGAGTACCTCGAGGCGGTGCTCGCCACCAATGCGCTCGGGGCGATCGCGGTGCCGGTGAACTTCCGCATGACCGTCCCCGAGGTCGCATATCTCGTCCGGGACAGCGGCTCAGGCGCGGTGATCACCGATACGACGTTGGCGCCCCTCGCCGCTGCGGTCCGGGCGGAGACCGGCGGGCTGGACCTGATCGTCACGGTCGGCGCCGGCTCGGAAGGAGGCGTGCTCGGGTACGAGGATCTCGTGGCGGAGGCCGGGGAACATCGTGCCGTGCTGGATGTTCCTGACGACACCCCGGCGCTCATCATGTACACGTCGGGCACTACTGGGCGTCCCAAGGGTGCGGTGCTCACGCACAGCAACATGGAGGCGCAGGCCCTCACCTGCATTCGCGCCTTCCAGTTGAACCGCGCCGACGATATCGGGTTCTGTGCGTCCCCGATGTTCCACATCGCCGCACTGGGGTCGATGGCGCCGAGTCTGATGCTGGGCCTGACCACCGTGATCTACCCGGTCGGTGCGTTCGATCCGAACACGCTGCTCGACGTCCTCGAGGAGGAGCAGGTCACCACGCTGTTCCTGGTGCCCGTCCAGTGGCAGGCCGTCTGTGCGATTCAGCAGGTACAGCCGCGAAAGCTGAAGCTGCGCGGTATTTCCTGGGGCGCGGCCCCCGCATCGGACACCGTACTGCGGGCCATGGCCGAGACCTTCCCGGACGCGTCGAACGTTGCGGTGTTCGGGCAGACCGAGATGTCGCCGATCACCTGCGTGCTCGACGGTGAGGACGCACTCCGCAAGCTGGGCTCGGTGGGCCGGGTGATCCCGACCGTCCAGGCCCGGGTCGTCGACGACGACATGAACGACGTCGCGCCCGGCGAGGTCGGGGAGATCGTCTACCGCGGGCCGACGATGATGCTCGAGTACTGGCAGAACCCGGCGGCCACCGCGGATGCGTTCCACGGCGGGTGGTTCCACTCGGGAGACCTCGTGCGCATGGACGACGAGGGTTTCGTCTACGTGGTCGACCGCAAGAAGGACATGATCATCTCCGGCGGAGAGAACATCTACTGCGCCGAGGTGGAGAACGCGCTGTTCGCGCATCCGAAGATCCAGGAGGCGGCCGTGATCGGCCGCCCGGACCCCAAGTGGGGCGAGATTCCGGTGGCGGTGATCGCCTTGCGGCCGGACGCCGGCGGAAGCCTCACGCTCGCCGAACTGCAGCCGTTCCTCGACGAGCAGCTGGCCCGCTACAAGCACCCGAAGGCGGTCGTGTGCGTGGAGGCGTTGCCGCGCAACGCGAGTGGCAAGGTCGTCAAGGGCGACCTGCGGGGCGGGGCGGCCGCCGTCGTGCAGGGCTGACGGCGCAGCCGACCGCGCGGGGGGCCGCAGCGGTCTCGGGTTCGACACGGAACTGGGGAGGGCCGGCGAATGACGTACGAGTTACCCACCGCCAAGGGGCCGATGCAGGACGTCGCCCTCCAGAGCGGGTACCTCATCGGTTTCTCCGTGCAGGCTCTCGTCGCGCTCGTGCGGGCGCTGCTGCGCGGGCGACTCTCGCTCGGGGAGACAGTGACTCAGACGCTGTTCATCGGCCGCGTGAGTACCGGTCCCTCTCTGCTGCTGATGATTCCGATCGGGGTGTTCGTCGCGGTGTCGGTCGGTGAGTTGGCGGGGAGGATCGGCGCCGGCGGGTACTCCGGCGCGGTGGTGGCGTTCATCATCGTGGGACAGGCGTCGGCACTGGTGTGTGCACTGATGATGGCCGGGGTGGCCGGATCGGCTATCTGTACGGACTTGGGCTCGAGGAAGATTCGCGAAGAGATCGACGCGATGGAGGTCATGGGGATCGACGTGCTCGAGCGGCTCGTCGCGCCCCGTCTGGTCGCGGCTGTCGTGGTGTCGCTCGCGCTGTGCGCGATGGTCACCTTCGGCGGCGTGATGGCCTGCTACCTCTACCACATCTACGTCCAGCACCTGCCGGCCGGAACGTTCATGGCGACCTTCAGTCAGTACGGCCGCATGTCGGACTTCGTGATGGCGCTCGTGAAGGCCGCGATCTTCGCGCTCGCCTCGACGCTCGTCGCGACCTTCAAGGGTTTGCACGCCAAGGGCGGACCCCGTGGGGTCGCGGACGCGGTCAACGAGGCCGTGGTGATCGCGTTCGCGCTCGTGTTCATCGTGAACACCGCGCTGTCGGCGCTGTACACGGTGATCGTCCCGGCAGTGGGAGCGTACTGATGGTCGGCTTCGACACCAGGGTGCGATTACGCCGGGCCGTCCGGCCGGTATCCGCCGTGCTCGACGGTCTCGCCGATGTGGGCCGACACGTCACGTTCTTCTACCGCACCCTCGTCTCGCTGCCGTACGCGGCGACGCGGTATCGCAAGCACGTCCTCACTCAGATCAGCGAGGTCAGCTTCGGCACCAACTCGGTGCTGGCGGGCGGCGGGACGATCGGGATCGTGTTCGCGATGTCCCTCGCCGCCGCGATGATGCTCGGTGTCGAGACCCACCGTGGCCTCGAACTCATCGGCATGACAACACTTTCGGGGATGCTTTCGGCCATAGCGAACACCCGCGAACTCGCGCCGGTGGTGGTCGCGATCGCGCTGGCCGCCAAGGTGGGGACCGGATTCACCGCGCAGCTGGGCGCGATGCGGATCTCCGACGAGATCGACGCCCTCGACTCGATGGCGGTGCGGTCGATCCCGTTCCTCGCCGGCACCCGGGTGCTGGCCGCGATGGTGTGCGTCCTGCCGATCTTCATGATCGGTCTGCTCGCCAGCTACCTGTCGACGCGACTGGTGATCGTGTTCTGGGGCGGGGCCTCGGCGGGCAATTACGACTACTTCTTCCACCTGGCGTTGTCGCCGACCGATCTCGTGTACTCGGCGCTCAAGGCCATCGTGTTCGCGGGCGTCGTCGCCCTCGTGCACTGCTCGTACGGCTACTTCGCGTCGGGCGGCCCCGCCGGGGTGGGGCAGGCCGCCGGACGCGCGCTCCGGACCGCGATCCTCGCGATCGGCATCCTCGATGTGCTCATGACGTTCGCGCTCTGGGGCCTGGTGCCCACGATCCCCGGAATGGGGGTCTGACGTGGACGTGTACAGCCGTCGCCTAACAGCCTTCCTCGTGCGTGGCGCGATCGCTGTCCTGGTCGCAGTGGTCGCCGGCACCGCCATGGTGTTGCGGGGAACCGGTCAGTTGCACCGCGACCCGGAGGTGGTCGTCGCGATCCCGGCGTCGGCGGGACTCGTCAGCGGGGAGGCGCCCGTCCGCTACAGCGGGGTCAACGTCGGCCGCATCTCGGGGATCGAGCCGGGCACCGAGTCGTCGGTCGTCCGGCTGCAGCTCGACGCCGACGCCATCGGACTGATCCCGGCGACCGTCACGGCCCGGGTGGTACCCCGCACGTTTTTCGGGGACATCTACATACAGCTCGTCGACGATCCGGGGCCCCCGGCGCTGTCGGAGACGAGCCTGTCCGACGGCGACGAGGTGCGCGTCGACTCCGGGCCGGAGGCGGTGGCGCTGTACGGCGTCTACACCAGGCTCGTCGACGTCCTGGACCGGATGCAACCGCAGAAGATGCAGGTGGCCCTGTCGGCGCTGTCGCAGGCCCTGGACGGACGCGGCGAGACGGTGGGCCGGATCATCGGCCGGCTCGACGCCGCGTCGCGGACGCTCGCCCCGGCCGCAGAGACGTTCCTCGACGCGACCCCCGAGTTCCGGGCGGTGCTGCAGGCGTTGGACACCGCGACCCCGGACGTCGTCGCGACGCTGTCGTCGGCGGCGTCGGTGTCCAGGAGTCTGGTCGACAACGCGGATTCCCTGTCCGAAAGTCTCTCGGCAGCCGCGAGTTTCGCGCCCGTCCTGGCCGGATTCCTCGGTGGGCAGCGGGACCGGATCGTCACGGTCGTCGATTCGACCGGCGTGATTCTCGCGACCACCGCGGCGGACCCAACCGGGCTCGTCGACACGCTCGAGGGGGCGCGAACCTTCGGCGCGGCCGGTGCGCGGGTGTTCTCCACCGGCCACTTCGACATCACCGCCGTGCCGACGTTCGCGGATCCCATGCCCTACACGGCTGCCGACTGTCCTTCCTACGGCGCGCTGGCCGGGGCGTGTGGGCCCGTCGGCGTCGACGGCGGCGCCGACGAGCAGCAGGCGCTGCAGGTGCTGCAGGATCGGTTGCTCGGCGCGACAGCGGATTCGGAGCCTGCACAGAGTCCGGTGTCCACGCTCATGCTGGGCCCCCTGGTGCGCGGAACCGAGGTGCAGATCCGATGAAGGTGGCCTGGGTTCCGCTCGCGAAGGTGATCGGTTTCTGCGCGGTGGGTGTCGTGTGCGCCTCGTTGGTTGCGAACACGCTGTCGGTCCCGGTGCACGGTGCCACCGAGCGATACGCCGTCGAGTTCACCGATGTCGAGGGTCTCAACCAGGGCAATCCGGTGACGATGTTCGGGGTCCGGGTCGGCCGGGTCGACTCCATCGAGTTCGCCGACGCGGGCGGTGGCACCAGCAAGGCCGTCGTCGGGATCGAGGTGTCGTCGGACTATCCCCTCGACCGGAACGTCACCGCGGCCGTGCGGTACGGCGACATGCTCGGTGCCCGGTACCTCGCGCTCACCCCACCGCCGGGCGGCGCCGTCGAGGCGGTCGCGGCCGGTACGTCGTCGGAGGCACTGGCGCCGGGTGGCGTCGTCCCCCTCGAGCGGACCACACCGCCGGTCGACCTCACCGCCCTGATGAACGGATTCGCGCCGCTGTTCGACGCACTCGACCCCGCCGAGGTCAATGCGCTGACCCGCGGCTTCGTGGAGACCTTCGACGGCGGTGGGGCGACGGTCGCGACGCTGCTCGACCGGATCGGGACCCTCACCACCGATCTCGCGAACCGCCGGGGTGTGTTCGAGGAACTGCTGTCGAACATGAGCACCCTGATGGGATCGGTGAACTCGCGCCAACCGCAACTCGAGGAACTCGTCACCGGTCTGCGTGATCTGAGCACCTCGGTGGCCGGCAGCAACGATCAACTGGCGGCCTTGTTGGACAACGGGAATCGCGCGGTGGCGTCGCTCGCGGACGCCCTCACGCACTCGCAGGGCGCGTTCGGCAGTTCGATCACCGACCTCACATCGGTCACCGATGCCTGGATCGCGGACACCGATGCGTTCGAACGCTTCGTCGCACAGATGCCCCAGTTCGCGGATGGGGTGAACCGGATCAGCAGCTACGGCGGGTTCGTCAGCCTCTACCTGTGCAACTTCGTCCTGAAGGTCGGCGACGTGGAGGCCAACATCTTCGGTACCACCCATTCGGAGGTGTGCCGATGATGTTCCCCGTCCGGATCATCGACGTCGTCGTCGGGGTGTGGCTGTTCGTCTTCCGTGGTGAGCGCCGCCCCGGTGCGGGCACTCCGCTGGCGCTGGGCACCGTCGGCATCGTGCTGTTGGTGGCCGGTCTCGCGGCGGCGATCGGCATACCCAAGGTGTGGTACCTGGCCCGGACCAGCCCGTACACGGCCGAACTGGCCAATGCCAGCGGCCTGTCCGGCGGCGACCCCGTCTACGTCGCGGGCGTGCCCGCCGGACGCGTCGAGGGCATCGACCTCGCGGGTGATCATGTGCGCGTGGACTTCCGGCTCGACAACGGACAACCGCTCGGGAACCGGACCACCGCCACCGTGCGGCTGAAGACGGTGCTCGGCAAGCGGTACCTCGAGGTGGTCCCTGCCGGAATTGTCGACGAGGCTGCGTCCGACGGGGCGGCGGCGAACCTCATCCCGCTCGCCCGGACCACCGTGCCGTACAGCCTCGACGACATCAGCCGGGACGCCACCGATGCGGCGACTCGGATCGACGCGAAGTCGTTGGAGGCGATGATGACGACGCTGTCCGAAGTGATGCCGGACGACCCCGAGCAGCTCGGCAAGGCTCTCGCGGGTATCAGCGGAGCGTCCGCGGTCGTCGCGCAGAACGCCGAGCAGATCGACCAGTTGCTGACCATGTCGCGCTCGCTGTCGGATCTGGCCGTCCGACAGAGCGACTCGCTGACTGCGACGGTGGCGAACGCACAGACCATCGTCCGCACCCTGGCGGTGCGCAAGGAGGTGCTCACCCGGTTGGTCCAGAATCTCCGGTCCGTGCTGTCCACCCTCGCGACCACCTACACCGAACACGAGGAGGAGTTCGGGGAGATGACCACCAACCTGGTCGAGGTGACGGACACGTTGCAACGCAACGCCGATCACATCGACCAGATCCTGACCCGGCTGCCGCGGGCACTGCGCGCGGCCACCGACGCGACGGGCAACGGATCGTGGACCGACGTCACCGCCCCCGCCGCCGTGGTCCCCGACAACATGCTGTGCATGCTCGGCGTGATGCAGGGCTGCCGATGAGTGTCCCCCACCGACGGATCTCCGGCCGGATCGTGCTCGCGCTGGTCGTGGTGATCGCGGTGGCGGCCGGCGCCTGGTTCGTGTTCGCGGGGACCGACCGCACGAAGACCGTGCACGTCGACTTCGCGTACGTCAACGGTCTCTACCCGGGCAGCGACGTGACGGTGCTCGGGGTACCTGTCGGCACGGTCACCACAGTGGAACCGCTGGGTACCCACGTCCGGGTGACGGCGTCGGTGCCCGACACCGTCGACCTGCCGGCGGACGCGCACGCGTACGTGCTCAACCCCTCGGTGATCAGCGATCGGCACCTCGAGTTCGGCCCGGCCTACCGCGGCGGCCCGAAACTCGAGGACGGTGCGGAGATACCGCTCGAGCGCAGCCACGCACCGATCGACTTCGACGGCCTGATGGGCAGCCTCAGCACGCTCACCGAGGCGCTGGGACCGGACGGCGGCGACGCGGGCGAGCTGCTGTCGCGGGCCGCGACCGGGATGAGCGGTCGCGGTGACGACTTCAACCGTGCGGTCCGGAACCTCGGCGCCGCAACGGGTGTCGTGGGCGCGCGCAGTGAAGACATCGGAGCCGTGGTCGAGAACCTGAACACGCTCATGGTCCAGCTCGACGAGCGGCAGGTGAGCCTCGACGCGCTGGTGTCCGACCTGGCTGCGCTCGGCGACGAATGGGCGGCCCAGGACCTCGACATCTCCCAGCCGCTGCAGGATCTGGCGACCGTCTTCGACCAGATCGACCGCTTCACCGCTGAACACGGCGACCACGTGGGGGTGATCTCGCAGAACATGTCGACCCTCGGTGACGCGCTCGCCGCGAATCGGCCGGGCCTGGCCGAGTTCATGGACCTGGTGCCGCTGCTGATGCAGAACCTGTCGAAGACCGTCGGACCCGACGACCGCGGCCGGATCCGGCTCGACATCTCCACCGCGCTCACCCAGTTCGCGGTTGCGCAGCCCCTGTGCGAGCAGTACCCGATGCCGCTGTGCACGGGCGCCGGCTTCACCAATCCGATCTCCTTCCCGATCAGCGCATCCGACCCGTTGGGTCTGGCCACGCTGCTCTCGGGAGGTTCCGCGCCGATCGGGGGGAACTGATGCGGCGCCGAGGAATCGTGACGGTTGCGCTGGCCGGAGCCCTGGCCGCCACCGGGTGCGGCACCGGCATCCAGGACCTGCCGCTGGGGCGGTCCGTGCCCGGCGACAACTACACCGTGAGCGTCCAACTCGCGCACGCCGACGGACTGCTCCTCGGTGCCGACGTCCGCCACGGACAGCGCGTGATCGGTCGGGTCGCGCACCTGTCCACCGACACCGTCGGAGCGGCCGTGGACCTGAACCTGACGTCGTCGGTCGAGCTGCCCGACAACGTCGAGGCCGCGGTGGAGCTGCCGTCCGCGCTGGGCAGTCCGTTCATCCGGCTCCGGGAGCCCGAGCAGCCGTCCGGAACCGCGCTGTCCGACGGCGACGTGATCGCTCTGTCCCGCACCGAGATCGGGCCGCAGATCGAGAGCGCGCTCGCCACCCTGGGCGCGGTCCTGACCGGTAGCGGCTTCGACCAGTTGCAGACCGTGATCGGCGAACTGAACGCCGCCTTCGACGGACGACCCCAGCAGGTCCGGAACCTGCTCGACACGGTCACCGCCCTGACCGGGACGGCGACGCAGCACCAGCAGGACTTCGATGCCGCGACCGATCTCGCTGCGGACATCTCGCGCCAACTGGTGGCGCAGCTGGACGTCATCGACGGGTTCCTCGACACCGCGCCCGAGACGGTGACCATCCTGGCGGGACAGCGGGATCGCATTGCTTCCCTGCTCGATTCGAGCGCACGGCTGGCCGAGCACGTGGACTTCGTGACGTCGCAGTCGTCGACCGGCCTGGGTGCGGTGCTCGGCGACACTGCGACAGTGCTGGCATCGCTGCGCTCGTACAACTCTCGCATCGGCGAGACCCTCGCGAACATGAACAGCTTCCTCGGGAACTTCGATCGTGCGGCCAAGGGTGACTATCTGATGTTCGACGGCACCCTCGACATCCCCGCCGGCATCGAGAACCTGATCACCGGCGGGACGGCCGCACCGCCGCCCGAGGCAGAGTCGATGCGCTCGCTGTTGTCGGGAGGTATCGGATGAGGCGCGTCGTGCTGGTCCAGCTGATCCTGTTCGCGCTCACGGCCGCAGTGGTCGTGCCGTTCGGTATCGCGTACGTGGCCGGTCCGCGCGCCTTCGGAGACCCGATCCGACTGCATACGAACATGTCCGACGCACTCGGGCTCACCGCGGGAACGACCGTCACCTCCCGCGGCGTGCAGGTCGGGAAGGTCGCGTCGGTGGCGCTCGACGCCGAACACGGCGGTGCGCGTGTCGAGTTCGACCTCGATCCGGGGACCCGGATCCCGCAGGACAGCATCGCAAAGGTCGGGATGGGGACCGTTGCCGGCATCCAGAACGTCGACATCTTCCCGAACACCGACGCCGGGCCGTATCTCGAGGACGGCGACACCCTGGCCGCGCCACAGGATCAGCAGCCCGTCCAGATGGACCAACTGATGGGGGACGCCGCGAGGCTGCTCGGCAGTATCGACCCCGACGCCGTCAGCACCCTCGGCACCGAGTTGGGCGCATCCTTCGAGGGGCTCGGGCCCAGCCTGACCGGACTGATCGACGACGGCGACCGGCTCACCGCTCTGCTCGAACGGCAGGCACCCGAACTGCGCTCACTGTTCACGCGCACCGCGAGCCTGGTGGGGACGATGGCAGAGGCCTCCGATTCGTTCGTCCGCGGGATGGGTGCGGCGCGCACCTTCACCGGCCAACTCGACGACAACCGGCCGGTCCTGGTGTATCTGGTCGACCGTTCGCCCGAGGCGCTCACCCGCACCAGGGAACTGTTCGACCGGTACCACGACACTTTCGGTGCGCTGCTGGCGAATCTCGCGACGGTCACCCCGGTCATCTCCGACAGACATGACGCACTGGCCGCGGGACTCGACGAGATCCCCGAAGGGCTCGGCAAGCTCGAATCGATCGTCAAGGGGGACCGGGCAGAGTTCGCGCTCGTCGGTACGCAGGGGCCCGTGTGCAACTACGACACGACCCGTCGCGCCGTGGGCGCCCTGACGCCCACCGAGCCGAACCTCACGCTGTACTGCCCGCCCGGAACCGACATCGCGCAGCGCGGATCGCGAACGGCCCCACGCCCCGACGATCTCGGGCTGCAGAACGCGACGACGCCAGGAACGGTCATCGGCCCGCCGATGGTGCAGGACCCGATCCTCGTCCCCACCGGGGTCGAGGCGCTCGACCAATGGAACCAACTGCTGGAGGAGCTCGGAGATGGCGAACGATAAGCCGGACAACGGCGACGACACCGCGACCACCGGTGCGGTTGCCACGACGGCGCAACCGGTGGTGGACGCAACCGCGGACACGAGCGAGCCGTCGTCGACCGACCGGCGCCGGTTCGGGACCGTCCCCGTCGCGATCCTGGCGGTGCTGGCCGTCGTCCTCGGACTGGTGGCGGGCCGGCAGTGGTGGGAGCAGCGGCAGCTCGATTCACTGCGCGACGTGGCGATCGACACCACCCGCGACTACGCACAGACGATGGCGTCGTTCGACTACCAGAACCTCGACGCGAACCGCGACAAGATCGCGGGGATGTCCACGCCCGAGTTCACCGGCAAGTACAACGAGATGGTCGACGCGTTGCGGACACTCGTCACCGACGGTCAGGGGCAGGCGACGGCCACCGTCACGAACATCGGTGTCCAGAGCCTCGACGATTCGAGTGCGGTAATGCTGGCCTTCGTTGACCAGGAGGCGAAGAACGTGATTGCCCCCGAAGGCAAGTCGCAGAAGTACCGGATGGTCGTGATGCTCGAACGGGACGGCGACCGCTGGGTCGTCGACAACGTCGAGACCAAGTAGCCACCGGCAGCGGAGGGGTCTCATGCCGACCAACTATCTCGACCTCGCGGGCGCCGAACCGCGACTGACCAACGAGCGCACCCGGATTCGCATCGCGACCGCGCGGCGCCGGGGACGCGGCCCTGCCCGGATCTCCGATGCCCTCGACTTCTGGTCGTTCGCCGGCGGCGCGGCGAACGTCGTGATGCAACTGTCGTGGCCGGAGGTGGGACACGGGGTGGCGGAGAGCAAGGTCGAGTCCGGCAGTCTCGTCAAGCATCCGTGGAAGCGTGCCCGCACCACGTTCACGTACCTGTCGGTGGCGATCCTCGGCACCGACGACGAGCGCCGTGCCTACCGGGAGGCGGTGAACGGCGCCCACCGGCACGTGCGGTCGGACGAGAACAGTCCGGTGACCTACAACGCCTTCCACCGGGAACTGCAGTTGTGGGTTGCGGCATGCCTTTTCATCGGGTTCGAGGACACTCACCAGCTGCTGCACGGGAAGATGACGCCCGCGCAGGCCGAGGAGTTCTACCGCTCGTCGTCGACCCTCGGCACCACGCTGCAGGTCACCGAGGACATGTGGCCGGCCACGCGCGCCGACTTCGACCGGTACTGGAACATCGCCTGCGAGCGGGTCGCGATCGACGACACCGTCCGCGGATACCTCACCGATCTGATCGGACTGCGGATGGTGTCGTGGCCGCTGCGGCTGGTGTTCGGTGCCCTCTTGAAGTTCCTCACCGCCGGATTCCTGGCGCCGCTGTTCCGGGAACAGCTCGGGCTGGAGTGGAGCGAGGACGATCGCCGCCGGTTCGAGCACCTGTTCATCTTCGTCGCGTTCGTCAACCGCTTCGTTCCCCGATTCGTGCGGCATCTGCCGAGTCGGGTGCTGATGCGTGACCTGCAACGCCGGATCCGGCGCGGCAGGCGACTCGTGTAGGTGCAGGCCGTGCCGACGTCGGCACGTTCCGGTGTTGCGCGCTGTGCGCGGGGCATTCGTCCGGTTTGATGGAGGGCACAGGGTGCCCAGCGCCCCATGCCGGAACAGAGGACGAAGGTTTGACCGAGTCGCAGCAACCGGTAAAGACCGATGGTGCCGCCATCGACTACTTCGAGCCCGACGATCGATGGGTTCCCGTCGATCGACGATGGTTGGGCCTCGACCGCAGGACCATCGCTCCGACGCTGGTCGTCCTGGCGTTCGTCCTCATCATGGCCACGATCCTGCCCGCGATCGACGACGCGACCCCGTACGACGACCGGGTGGCCGCGGGCGACGTCATGGAGGTCGAGGGCGGCGTGACGTTCGTTCCGGCCGCGGACTGGGGAATCACCTCGGGCGTGCGGGTCGGCGACAAGCCGACTTCCGGGTCGTACCCGCCCTCGGCAAAGGTTGTGGACGGCGACGTCTCCTTCGCGGTTCGCAGCGCTCCGTTCACCGGGGATGCGGCCGGACTCCTCGACCAGATCAGGCAGACGACCGAGGCGCTCAATGGTGCCAACGGATTCCAGGTCGCCGGCGACCCGGCCGACATCACGACCGCGGACGGCGGCTGCGGTGTGCTGGCGAGGTACTCGGGCACGACGTCCGACGGCGTCATCGCGGCGTTCGTGTTCGACGGGATCGGTGTCGAGGTCGTGGCCGTCGGCCCCACAGAGATCGACCGCGATCAGTCCTCGGATATCGGACGCATGATCTCGAGCATCAGCCACCGAACGGGAGGGGGCGCATGACCACCACCGAGACGATCGACGAGCTGCAGCAGTCCCGCGTCGCGGCGATCGACAATTCCGGTTGGGGTCGCTCGTTCGCGTTCTATCAGCCGCGCAACGCCGCCTTCTGGGTGTACCTGCTGTTGGTCGCCAGCGGAATCCTGACCTTCTTCGCGATGCTCGCCACTTCGTCGGGCGCGTACGGTCGGGCGATTGCCGTCGCAGCCGTCTCCTTCACCGTGTACGGGGCGGTGTTCTGGTGGTTCACCCGGCACATCGACCGGTACGCCCGCCAGCCGGTGAAGCTGATCGTCGTCGCGTTCCTGTGGGGTGGATTCGCCGCTACATGGGTGATGGCGGCTACCGCCAACGATGCCCTGCTGGCCCTGTACGCGAAGGTGTTCGGGCAGGCGTGGTCGCTCGACTGGGGAGCCGGTCTCGCTGCCCCCTCCACCGAGGAGGTCGCCAAGGGGATCGGCCTGCTGCTCCTCGTCTCGTTGGCGCCGCGACTGGTGCGAACCGCCTTCGACGGCTTCATCCTCGGCGCATTCCTGGGCCTCGGATTCCAGATCATCGAGGACATCGTCTACGCGTTGAACTCCGCCGGGTCGCAGTTCGGGGCCAACCAGGTGGAGGCCGCCATGTCGACCGTCTGGCTGCGCATGGCCACCGGAGTCACCGCCCACGTCCTCTACAGCGCGATCTTCTGCGCCGGCCTGGTCTACCTGATGGGGCGTCCGGGCGAGCCGCGCCGGGCGGGAAGAGGACTGGCGCTGATGGCGTGCGCGATGCTGCTGCACGGCGTCTGGGATTCCGCCGGGGCGATCACCCGCGGCAACGGTGCGCTGATGCTGCTGATGATCGTCGCGATGATCCTGGTCGGGCTGTACGTCGTGGTTCGCGTCTTCAAGATGACGGTTCCGCGCGAACGCGAGTACCTGCGGCACGTCATGGCGCCCGAGGTGGCGAACGGTGTGATCACCGATGCCGAACTCGAGGCGATGTGTGGCGACCGCAAGGCGCGCAGGGCGTTTCGGAAGGCCCCGGCCACCCACCACGAACGCAAGCGCGCCGGTTTCGTCCTCGAGGCGGCCGGGGACCTGGCCGACGAGTTGGCGGGGTCTCGCGGAACCGACACCGGCCGCGTCGAATTCGCGCGATCCGAGGTTCGGCGGATCCGTGCCGGCGTCCCCTCGGCGAATCCGTAGGTTCCACCCCGAAACGAACGGTCGTGTTGCCCCGAGTGCTCCTGCCGGCGACGCCAGGAGCACACGGGAACTCCGATAACACTCAGGTCACATTGTTCGGGCAACAGTCACAAATTGGATCGGCCCGTTCGAGGCATTGCGGCGCGCCGGTCCGCGCGTAGTATTAGTAGTGCGGATCGAGTGAGTAATCGGTAACGGTGAAAGGCTCGTGAAACAGAGATCCGGCCGAGGGTGTGAAAGCATTCCCGGCCGAACCCCTGTCTGGGGACCTTTCCCTCGTCGGCGTCGATCCGACTCAGCGCACCCGCAACCGTTCGCGGCGCAGCTGCTCCACCTCGGGCAGGTCCAGCGGCGCCAACTCGTCCACCCCGAGGGCGCGCTTCAGCAGCAGGTCCGCCAGCTCCGGATTCCGTGCGAGTACCGGTCCGTGCATGTAGGTGCCGATCACCGAGCCCTGCGTGACGCCTTCGAGTCCGTCGCCGACGCCGTTGCCCACGCCGTGGGTCACCCGGCCCACGGGCTCGGCGTCGGCGCCGAGAGTCGTTCCACCGCGGTGGTTCTCGAAACCCGACAGGGGAGCGGTCAGGCCGTCGATCAGCGGCGTGGTGATGACCTCGCCGATCGAGCGCGTGGCCTGCGGGGTGGTGGTGGCGTCGAGCATCGAGACGCCCTCGACGCGCTCGCCGGCCGACGTCTCGTACCAGTGCCCGAGCACCTGGATCGCCGCGCAGATCGCGAGCACGGGTGCGCCACGCTCGGCGGCGCGCTGCAGGCCCGGATAGGTGTTGAGGTGGCGGGTCGCGAGGCGCTGCGCCGAGTCCTCGGCGCCACCGAGGGTGTAGACGTCGAGGGAGTCGGGGACGGGATCGCTGAGCGTGATGTCGACGATCTCGGCGTCGTATCCGCGCATGCGCAGGCGCTGCCGCAGGATCAGGGCGTTGCCGCCGTCGCCGTAGGTGCCCATGACGTCGGGCAGGACCAGGCCGATGCGGACCGTCGACTCAGACATCGCGGCTGTTCTCCTTCGCGATCGCGGTGTTGAGGTCACGGAACGCCGTGTAGTTGGCGAGTACCTCGACCCGTCCGGGCGGGCACGACGCGATCGCCTTCAACGGGTCCGGCTCGAGCGTGTGCTCGACGCCGGCGTACGTCAGGCGGACCGCGAGGTCGGTGCCGCGCTCACCGGCGGCGACGACCTTGACTCCCTCGAAGTGCTCGAAGCGCACGTCCCACAACCACGACAAATCCTCGCCGTCGGGGACCTGGCCGTTGACGGCGATGACGAGGCCGTCGACGCTGTGGTCGATCATCGACAGCGCCTCCTGCCAGCCGGCCGGGTTCTTCGCCAGCAGCATGTGCACGGAGTGCGCGCCCACCTGCACGGTGCTGTAGCGGCCGGCGACCTCCTCGACGATCGATGCGGCGGCCACGGCGTCCTCCGCCTTCGCCCCCATCGCGACGGCGGCGGCGACAGCCTGGGCCGCGTTGCCGCGGTTCGCCCTGCCCGGCAGCGTCAGCTTCATCGGGAGCACCAGCCCGTCGGGGCCGTACAGGTTGTCGTCGTCGAGCCACCAGTCCGGCGTCGGACGCGCGAAGTCGGAGCCGGTGCTGCGCCAGTTCGGGCCGTCCCACACTATCGGCTCGCCGGTGCGCGGGCAGCTCACCGAATCGCTGGCCCAACCGCTGCCCGCGGCCACCCAGATCACGTTCTTGCAGTCGTAGGCGACGGAGGTGACCAGCACGTCGTCGCAGTTCGCGACCACGATCGTGTCGGGGTGCCGTTCGAGGCCGGCGCGCAGCTTGCGCTCGATCATGTTGATCTCGCCGACCCGGTCCAGCTGGTCGCGGCTGAGGTTGAGCAGCACCACGACTTCGGGGTTCACGGCGTCGGACACGTGCGGGACGTGCAGCTCGTCCACCTCGAGGGCCGCGAGCGGGGCGTTCACGCGCGCGGTGAGCGCGGCGACGATACCGGCGTCCATGTTGGCGCCGTCGGCCTGCGTCGCGACCTCGTCGAGCGTCGCCAGCGCCGCCGCGGTCATGCGGGTGGTGGTCGACTTGCCGTTGGTGCCGGTGATCACCACGCTGCGGCGTCCGCGACCCAGTTGCTCCATCAGGGTCGGGTCGATCTTTAGCGCGATCAGGCCGCCGATCATCGAGCCCTTGCCGCGTCCGGCCTTCTGCGATGCCCACGCCGCAGCGGCCGCGGCACGCAGGGCGAGGCGTCCGCGCAGACTGATCCGAGTGCTAGTTCCCACGTGCCGAGTTTTCCACAGGCCGATCGGGGACGTCGCCCGGCGCCGGGCTGCCGCTCCGGAAACGGCGATGCCGCGCTCCCGATCGGGAGCGCGGCATCACGAAAAGCCGAGCGACGAGTGCCGCGTGGACCCACGAGTGCCCAGGTCAGCTGGCCAGGGCCTTGGCCTTGAGCGCCTGGAACTCCTCCTGCGTGATGGTGCCGGAGTCGAGCAGCGACTTGGCGTCGGCGATCTGCTCCGCGCCGGACTTACCGGCCACCTGGCGGATGTAGGAGTCCTGCGCGTCCTTCATGTGCTGTGCGGAAGCGATGGACCGCTTTGTCATGTCGTCGCCCTTGACGATCAGGTACACGAGCGCGGTGATGAACGGGAGGATGATCAGGAAGACCACCCAGATTGCCTTGACCCAGCCGGAGCTCTTGTGATCCCGGAACAGGTCCGTGATGATCGAGAACAACAGCATCAGGTAGGCGACGAACGCGAAGCTGACGAGAATCACCCAGAGAAAATCCCAGAAAGAGTCCATGCGGACGGCTCCATTCACGTGTTCGGTCGAGAGTGCAACTGACTGTGACACAACGGCCGCCGCAATTGGGTCATTCGTTGTAGGTGAAATCCGCGTCACGATCTCGACGGCCGCGATTACCGTCGGATTCCTCGTTCGTCGGCCTCCCGCATCGGCCTGAGCGCCCACTCCTCGTCGGCTTCCGCGGAAACCCGCGGCTCGCGTCGAGGAATGGGCGCTCAGCTCAATTCCGGTGCGGTTGCGCCCCACGGCCCAGGAGCGCCGCCGCGATACCCGCTACGAATCGGAGTCCCATGCCGAAGAAGGGGCCGCACCCTCACGGATGCGGCCCCTCTCGAGGAGTTCGGAAAACTCAGTGCGCCCGGTTGACCGCCGAGACGACGGCCCGCAGCGACGCAGTGGTGATGGAGGTGGCGATGCCGACGCCCCAGACGACCTTGCTGGTGCCATCGGGCAGGGTCACCGCGCACTCGATGTAGGCCGCGGCCTGGGCGTCGTCACCGGCGGACATCGCGTGCTCGGAGTAGTCCAGGACGCGGACGTCGAAGCCGATGGTGCCCAGTGCGTCGACGAACGCGGCCAGCGGACCGTTGCCGGAACCGGAGATCTCCTGCTCGGCCCCGTTGACCTTGACCACCGCGGTGATCGCGTCGGTGCCGCCGTCCTCCTCGGACGCCGTCACCTTCTGGCGCATGCGCTCGAGCGGGTTGACCGGGGCCAGGTACTCCTCGGAGAACACGTCCCAGATCTCCTTCGGGGAGACCTCGCCGCCCTCTCCGTCGGTGATCTTCTGGACGGCCTGCGAGAACTCGATCTGCAGACGACGCGGCAGCTGCAGGCCGTGGTCGGCCTTCATGATGTAGGCGACGCCGCCCTTGCCGGACTGCGAGTTCACGCGGATCACGGCCTCGTAGGTGCGGCCCACGTCCTTGGGGTCGATCGGCAGGTAGGGGACCTCCCACACGATGTCGTCGACATCGGCGTTCTGGTCGTCGGCCGCGGCCTTCATCGCGTCCAGGCCCTTGTTGATCGCGTCCTGGTGGCTGCCCGAGAACGCGGTGTAGACCAGGTCGCCGCCGTACGGGTGCCGCTCGTGGACGGGCAGCTGGTTGCAGTACTCGACCGTGCGACGGATCTCGTCGATGTTCGAGAAGTCGATCTGCGGGTCGACGCCGCGCGTGAACATGTTCAGACCCAGCGTCACCAGGCACACGTTGCCGGTGCGCTCGCCGTTGCCGAACAGGCAGCCCTCGATGCGGTCGGCGCCGGCCTGGTAGCCCAGCTCGGCGGCCGCGACACCGGTGCCGCGGTCGTTGTGCGGGTGCAGGGACAGGATGATGCTGTCGCGCTTGGTCAGGTTGCGGTGCATCCACTCGATCGAGTCGGCGTACACGTTGGGCGTGGCCATCTCGACGGTGGCCGGCAGGTTGATGATCACCCGGTTGTCGGGGGTGGCGCCCAGGGTCTCGACGACCGCGTCGCACACCTCCTTGGCGTACGACAGCTCGGTGCCGGTGTACGACTCGGGCGAGTACTCCCAGCGCCAGTTGGTGTCGGGGTGGTTCTTCGCCTCCTCGAGCACCAGCGCGGCGGCGTCGGTGGCGATCTTCTTGATCGCGTCCTTGTCGGCGCGGAACACGACGCGACGCTGCAGGATCGACGTCGAGTTGTAGAAGTGCACGATCACGTTCTTCGCGCCGTCGCAGGCCTCGAAGGTGCGCTTGATCAGCTCGGGACGGGACTGCGTCAGCACCTGGATGGTGACGTCGTCCGGGATCGCGTTGTCCTCGATGATCTCGCGGACGAAGTCGAAGTCCGTCTGGCTCGCGGACGGGAAGCCGACCTCGATCTCCTTGTAGCCCATCCGGACCAGCAGCTCGAACATGCGGCGCTTGCGGGCGGGGCTCATCGGGTCGATCAGGGCCTGGTTGCCGTCGCGCAGGTCCACGGCGCACCACTGCGGGGCGCGGTCGATGACCTTGTCGGGCCAGCTGCGATCCGGCAGCGAGACGGTCTCGACCTCTTCACCGAACGAGCGGTAGCGGAAAGTCGGCATCGACGAGTTCTTCTGGGTGTTCCAGATCGGCTGGTCAGCAGGCGCCGGCTTGGACGGCGGAGTGATGGTGCGCGATCCGGAAGTAAAGGCGTCAGCGGGGGACATGGGATTGATCTCCAAGTTCGAATGTGGACTTTATGAGTCCGACAGCTGAGTCGACCGGCGCACGAGAGAACCCCGCGACGGGAAGCCAGTCTGGATCAGACCCCGCCGCGGCACCCAAGGAGGAGTGCGCGCTGCATAGCTGGCACTGTACTCCTGCGTCTCTCCAGCACGCGCGGAGTGGGGAGCAAATTCACACCGAGGGCGGGGTCGACGTGGTCGACTGTGCGCATGACAGCACAGCTCGACGCGGCCCGCTCGTATGTGGCCGCCCTGCTCAGCCACGACGGAGATTCGGTGCCGTACGCGCCGAACGCGGTGCGTTACGAGATGGGCCTCAAGACGGGCCTTTCGGGAAACCACCTGCGCCGCAGCCTTTCGCGTGGCCCACAGTTCCGGGTGATCCGCGCAATCCGTGACGAGCAGTATCGAGTGGAGGGCGACGAGGTAGTGGCCGACTACCTGATCGACGCCGGCATGTTCGGTCGCACACTCGCCACCGCGCACGTTCACGAGACGTTCGTCATTCCCGCCGACGACCCGCGCATCCACCGGATCGAGGCGAAGATTCGACTGGTCGGCCGGTAGACGCGCTGGACATCATCCGCGGCGAGTGGGGACGCGGACCGCTCCGCTGCGCAGACTGGCCGACATGTCCGATGTGCGCGGGGCGGTGCGGGGATGGATTCGTGCGCGTCTCGCCGGAGCGGAAGTCCTTCAAGGCCGACTTCGTCGCGGGAATGCCCGGTGCGATCAGCAGCGTGCCTGACGGCATGGCGTCCGGTGTGCTCGCCGGCGTGAGCCCGGTCCACGGGCTCTACGCGAGCTTCGCGGGTCCCCTCTTCGGTGGTATGCAGACCAGCACCAAGCTGATGGTGATCACCACCACCAGCGCCGCCGCCCTGGCCGCGGGATCGGCGGTGGCCGACATCCCCGAAGAGGATCGGTCCGGGGCGTTGATCCTGCTCACGCTGATGGCCGGTGTCGTGATGGTCGCGGCAGCGCTGCTGCGCCTCGGCCGCTACACGCGATTCGTCTCGCACTCGGTGATGACCGGTTTCCTCACCGGCATCGCGGTGAACATCGTGCTCGGGCAGGTCCCCGATCTCGCGGGCGCCGATGCGAGCGGGTCCGTCGCGGTCGCCAAGTTCTTCGACGTGGTGTCCAACCCGTCGAGCATCGACTGGCGTTCCCTGGTGACGGGCGTGACGGCGCTGCTGCTGTCCGTGGTCCTCGCCCGCACGCGGCTGGCGCTGTTCGGCTCGCTGATCGCGCTGGTCGTGCCGAGTGCGATCGTGATCGGGTTCGGCTGGGGCACCGTGGACCGTGTGTCCGACGTCGGCACCATCCCCACCGGCCTGCCGCTACCCGGCCTGCCCGATCTGGGGCTCTTGTCACCCTCGCTGGTCAGTGGGGCACTCGCGGTCGCGGTGATCGTGCTCGTGCAGGGCGCCAGGGTGGCCGAGGCGGCACCGAACCTGGACGGCAGCCGGTCGCAGGCTGACGTGGACTTCTCGGCGCAGGGCATCGGCAACATCGGCTCGGCCTTCTTCGGGGGCATGCCGGTCGGCGGCTCGGTCGGGCAGACGGCGCTCAACGAGACCGCGGGCGCGCGCAGCCGCTGGGGCGCCGTCTGGTCGGGCATCTGGATGCTCATCATCCTGGTGTTGTTCTCGGGGCTGGTCGGGAAGGTGCCGATGCCGACGCTCGCCGCGGTGCTGGTGTTCGCCGCGGTCGGCTCCATCCGGCCGAGCCGGATCCGGACGATCCTGCAGTCCGGCCCGAGCTCGCAGATCGCGCTTGCGACCACCTTCGTTGCGACACTGTTTCTTCCGGTGACCGCCGCGGCCGGAATCGGCGTAGCGCTGTCGTTGCTGTTACAGCTCAACCAGGAGGCCATCGACCTGTCGGTGGTGGAACTGGTGCCCGGTTCGGACGGCGCTCTGCGCGAGCAGCCCGCCCCGCGCGCCCTGGCCGACGGGCAGATCGTCGTCCTCGACGTCTACGGCAGCCTCTTCTATGCCGGCGCCCGGACACTGCAGGCTCGGCTGCCCGATCCGGGTGGAGCGGTGAATCCGGAAGTGATCCTGCGACTTCGGGGTCGTACCACGCTGGGTGCGACGTTCTTCTCCGCCGTCCGTGACTACGCGAAGCGCCTCGACGCAGCCGGTGGGCGGTTGTATCTGAGCGGCGTCGGCGAGGGCGCCTCGCGGTACTGGGACGACGAGCGGTTGGCCGGTCAGGGAATCGCGTTGGAGATCTACCCGTCGACCGACACCATCGGGGAGTCGACGCGTCACGCATTCGCCGCGGCGGAGAATCGCCTGGTGCGGGTGACCGAACGCCACGACGGTTGAGCTGAAACGACTCAGTCCGGCAGGCGCCGCATCTCGATGATGGTGAGTCCCAACGAGTCGAATCGCGCGAGCATGCCACGCAGTTCGGTGGGGCTGCGGACGGGGCCGTAGAGGGTGGTGTGGGCGCGAGCCGTCTCGGACACCTGCAGTTCCGGAAAAGCCGCGAGAACCCGTTCGGACAGTTCACCACCGACGAGGAACGCGTAACGCACGGTGGCCGGCCAGCCCGGATCGGATTGCGCCATGACGCCTCCCTCGGCATGTCAGGTGAACTGCCCCGACCGGGTCGCGGAACCCGGTCTTCCGAGGATGCCGTCGTGAGGTCCGGGTCACCTCACCCATCGATGGTGAATCCCGATCAGAGCAGTCCGCGCGTGTGCGCGGCGGCGACCGCGTCGCGCCGGGTGGTGACGCCGAGTTTGCGGTAGATCCCGCGCAGGTGGGTCTTGACGGTGTTCACCGATACGCAGAGGTCGTTCGCAATCTGCTCGGCAGTTCGCCACGACGGAAGTTCGCCGAGCAGTTCGAGTTCCCGGGGAGTCAGCGCCTCGGTGGGCCCCGACTCGCGGGCCGGGAGCGACGCGACGACGAGATCCGCGAAACCTCCGAGGTGTCCGAATCTGCCGTGGCTGTCCAGCAGCAGGTCTCGAATCGACGGGTCGACGTCATGGAACGGGCGCAGCACCGACTCGGTTTCGGCGAGTCGCAGCGCCTCCGCCAAGGAGGAGTGGGTACGAGCGCGGTGTCCGCGCCGGTGCGCCGCCACGGCCTCGGCGAGCCACGCAGTGATCAGGTTCGTTGCTGCAGTGCACATCAGGTTGCCGTCGAGCACCGGGACGAGCAGCTTCCGGGCCCGCTCGAGGTGCTGGTCGTGCAGGTGCGCGAGCGCATCGAGCACCACCGCGTCCCCGGTCCCGGGGAGTGCGACCGCGGAACGGGCGACGCATTCGTTGGCCCACTGTGATTCGCCCCCAAGCAGATAGGCCGAATGGATCGAGGGCAATACAGCGGCCGCGATGCCCGGCGGCGGCCGGTGTCGACTCGATCCGCCACCCGCATGGATCGCGGACACCGACCCGTGTCGATCCTGCGACGTGGCGAGTCCGAACAGGGCGGCGAGGGACGATGCGGCCCGGGCCAGGTCGGTGTCGAGGTCCACCAGCGCCACCGTGGCAGTGCCGGCGGACTCGGTCGCGTCCTCGAGCCGGATCCATCGGCACCACGCGCCGAGCAGGGCTGCCAGGTGGGTCTCGACATCGTGCGTCAGCTCCGCGTCGCGGCCCAGTTCGACTGCCTCGTCAGCGAATTCTGCTGCCTCGGAAACCCTGCCGCGACAGACGGATGCCGCCGCGAGGGCGGCGAGAGCATGCAGTACCGTGCGCGGGCTTCGGCCGGCCCGCGCGTGCGCGAGCGCTCGGCGCAGCGGGCCTTCGGCCCCAGCGGCGTCTCCCTGGTAGAGCCGCCCACGCCCCAGTTGGAGCAGGACGAACGCGTCCAGTTCGGGATCGCCGGTGGTCCCGGCATCGACGAGGGACAGGCGCGCGAGTGCGGGAGTGAGGTCGCCGGTCCGGATCGCCGCCTGCACGCGCAGGGATTCGTGGAGCAGACGCTGACGATCCGCGGTTCCATCGAGCGGCGGCCAACTCGGTTCCAGCGCTGCAAGTGTGGACTCGGCGGCAGGTGTGTTGCCGATGGCAAGGGCGGCCGCGGCGTCCGCCAGCCGGGCCGCGGGATGATCCCGCACCGACCTCGACGCTCGCGCGAGGAGCCGTTGGACGGCCTCACCATGGCCGTTCTGCACCAGGGTGAGGCCGGATTCGGACAGGACCCCGACTACGTGGTCGTGATCGCCGGCGTTGATGCCGTGTTCGAGTGAGAGCAGAGCATCGCCGAACTCGGTGTACCACTGGGCGGTTGCCTGCTCCAGTTGTGCCACAGCCTTCGCGCCGAGACGCGTCGTTTCCGCGCGCAGGTAGCTTCGGAGGAGCGGGTGGTATCGAAAGACTGTGGGGGACTCCTCGATCCGGCTGAGGAGGCAGTTCTGATGCTCGAGTCGATCAGTGATGTCGTGTGCATCGGTGTAGCCGGTGAGCTGTTCGGCCAGTGCGACAGTGAAGGTGGCGGGTACCGATGTGTAGAGCAGGAACTCGCGTTCTCGGGGTTCGAGCCCTTCGAGGACCTGTTCGAAGAGGTAGTCCGCCACCGCGCGTCGATCGCCGGTGAAGTTGGCGATCAGTCCGGCGGGATCGGGGTGGCCTGCGAGCGACATTCCCGCCAGTCTCAATCCTGCCGCCCACCCCTCGGTGCGTTTCATCAGGGCGGCGAGATCAGTATCAGGAAGGTGCACATCGTGTTCGGTCAGCAGTTCGGCAGCTTCGTCGGCGGTGAAGGCGAGATCCCGGAAGTCGAGGTCGAACACCTTGCCGTCGAGTCGCAGGCGCTGAACGGCAAGGGGTGGTTCGAATCTGCCGGCGATGACGATTCGGAGGCGGGCAGGGGGAGCGCGCAGGAACGACTCGAGATCCGCGAGCGCATCGGGGTCGTGCAGCAGGTGTGCGTCGTCGATGACGAGGCGGATCGGATCGGCGAACTGTCTCAGCGCCTCACCGATCGGAAACCGTTGCGCGGGAGACGGCGGCGGCAATCCCCGGCAGATGCGGCGCAACTGGGGATCGCCCGCGTTGACGAGCGCTGCGACGAGCGTGTCGTGTAGTACGTGCGAGTCGTTGTCGTGGTCGTCGACCGTGGCCCAGGCGGTGATCGGTTGTCCACCGTCGCTGCGCGCTCGAC
This sequence comes from Rhodococcus sp. BE178, assembly GCF_050433545.1. Taxonomy (NCBI): domain Bacteria; kingdom Bacillati; phylum Actinomycetota; class Actinomycetes; order Mycobacteriales; family Nocardiaceae; genus Rhodococcus; species Rhodococcus sp. BE178. The sequence goes on from NZ_JBNPXA010000009.1 coordinate 116,947, forward strand.
GAGCCCAGCCGGACAGTAGGGTGGTTTTCCCTGAACCTGCAGGGGCGCAGGCCAAAGCGACGTGCACGGCGGTCGGACCCTCGAAGGCGGCGTCGAGCGCATCCGCGAGCCGTTCCCGAAACACGATCCGATCGCTCCGGAACGCTGGAATATCAGCGCCCGCAGCGCAACTCCTGTCCTGCGCGATCGACACCCGACATGCCTCCCACATAACGAGCCCTCACCCGAGAGGGCTCCCGGGTGAACCCCACGTAGCGCCCGAAGCTTAACGCGGGCAGGCGATTTTTCGCGCGATATGTCTCTCAATCTCTGGACATTGCGGCCTGCAGGTGCTTTTCGACGTCGACATACGCGTCGTCGGCGACGTCGAAGACCACCTTGACGATCCGGCCACCTCGATACTCGAAGCGGCCGGTGTAGTCGCTGGTCACGGCATCGCCACTGTCGTAGCCGATGCACAGGCCCTCACCGCACAGGGAGAAGTGGCCGGTCATCGTGCGAATCTCCGCGGACGCGACCTCCGTGCCGTCGATATGGAGGGCGGCGGGCCCGTAGGACTCGTGATGTTCACCCGTCCGTTCCTTGCGGAAGTCGACCCCGATGATGTGGTGGCCGGCCTGAGGCGCCGGTGCCTCCACCACCTGCACGTCTCCCACGCCGAGGAAGTTGTAGACGTACCGGACCGCGCCGTCCTTGATGTACAGCGCGTGGCCGCCGAACCGCGAACCGTGCGCGAAGATCACGCCCTCGGTGTCGGTCTCGGTGTGTACCTCGGAGAGGACCTTGAACGACACGCCGTGCGTGTTCGCCGCCGATCGCTCTGGGATCTCGCTGGTGTCGGGGTAATAGATGTACTGGCCACTCGGCGGCACCGGGACGTTGAACTCGAGCTTCAGGAAGGTCTCGAGGTCTTTACCCACCACGAGCAGATCGTTCAGGGGCAGTACCTTGTTGGCCTTCGCCTCCTCCACCCACAACGCGGACAACTCCTGCACCATCTCGGGATGATCTGCCGACAGGTCGCGCGCTTCGGAGCGGTCCTGGTCGGTGTGGAAGAGCTGCCACTTGTCCCGGTCGAAGTTGCTCATGCCGCTCATCGGGCCATGTTCGGTGACGGCCTTCCATCCGTCGTGCCGGATTGCGCGGTTGCCGAACATCTCGTAGTACTGCGTTCGCTTGCGGGTCGGCGCATCCCCGTCGTCGAACGAGTATCGCATCGACACCCCGGACAGGGGACTCTGCTTCACACCGTTCACGACGTCCGGCACGGCGACACCGCACGCCTCGCGAATGGTCGGAACGATATCGGTGCAGTGGTGGTACTGGTCGCGAACCTCGCCGCGTGCCGCGATGCCCTTCGGCCACGAGATCACCAGCGGGTCGCAGATGCCGCCCTGGTACGTGTATCGCTTGAACATCCGGTAAGGCGTGGAGAATGCGACCGCCCACCCGGTCGGATAGTGGTTGTAGGTGTCGGGGCTGCCAAGCTTGTCGATGAGCGGGAGGTTGTCCGCGATCGTGTCGGGGTAGCCGTTGAAGAACTTCCCCTCGTTGACGGACCCGTTGGGACTGCTCTCTCCGGACGCACCGTTGTCGGCGGCATAGATCACGAGAGTGTTGTCGAGCTGGCCCGATTCCTCGAGGTAGTCGATGATCCGCCCGACCTGGGCGTCGGTGTATTCGGAGAATCCGGCGAACACCTCCGCCATCCGGCTGAAGAGTCTCTTCTCGTCGCCGTTGAGTGTGTCCCACGGCCGGACCGCATCACCCTCGGAGAACGTGCCCGGCGGCATCGGGTTGATCTCGGTGAGTTCGGTGTCCGCGGGAACGATGCCACGCTCGATCATCCGGGGCAGCACCCATTCCCGGTACGCCTCGTAGCCGTCGTCGAACATGCCCTTGTACTTGTCGATGTACTCCTGCGGCGCGTGGTGCGGGGCATGGTTCGCGCCCGGGCAGAACCACAGGTACCAGGGCTTGTCCGGCTCCGTCTGCTTGGAATCCCCGATGAAGGCCATCGCCTTGTCCGCGAGGTCCTTCGACAGGTGGTACCGTCCTCGGGCAGGTAGGGCTGCTCGATGTAGTGGTTGTCCTCGGCCAGGGACGGGTACCAGTTGTTGGTCTCTCCGCCGATGAAGCCGTAGAACCGGTCGAAACCCTGGGCCAGGGGCCATTCCTTCTTCGACGCACCGGCTGTCCGTTGAGATGGTGATTGCGGCCGGTCAGGAAGCAGGACCTGGTCGGGGAGCACAGTGCCGTGGTGTGCCACTGGCTGTAGGTGAGTCCGTCGGTAGCGAGGCGGTCGAGGGTCGGCATGCTCACCCGTCCGCCGTACGGCGACCAGGCGGCGGTGCCGGTGTCGTCGAACAGTACGACGAGAACGTTGGGTGCACCCTCGGGAGCCTTGTCGGCGGTGAATGCACTCCAATCCGGTTGGGAATCAAGGATGTCGACATTGATGATGCCCTCGAACTCCTTGGCCATGAGATCCTCCAGCACAGTGCGGTCATGGTTCGGTACAGGTCCGTTGTCGAGATAGTGGGCGTTACGGTGCGTTTCCTCTTCACCCGTCGTGTGTGAAGAGGAACTGGTGATGGCGACGGAGCATGGCGACGTGACGCCTACGAAACGGACATGGCCCGTCTTCGGCTCGTTGCAGTCCTACCGACGTGAGTGGATCCGCCCGGACGTGGTTGCCGGGCTGACGGTGTGGGCCGTGCTGGTGCCGGAAGCCCTCGCGTACGCCACCATTGCGGGCGTTCCCCCGGTAGTCGGTCTGTACGCCGCCGTCCCGGCTCTGATCCTGTATGCGGCAGCGGGCAGTTCGCGTCACCTCATAGTCGGGCCGATGTCGGCCACGGCCGCGTTGTCGGCAGCGATCATCGCGCCGCTGGCAGGTGCCGACGGTGGCAAGTACATCGCCCTGTCGACGGTCCTGGCGATCGCGACGGGAATCGTCGGGCTACTGGCCGGGTTGATCCGCCTCGGATTCATCGCGTCTTTCATCTCCGAGCCGGTGCTCAAGGGTTTCATCGTCGGCCTGGCGCTCACTATCATCATCGGTCAGGTCCCCAAGCTGTTCGGTGTCGAGAAGTCCGACGGCAACTTCTTCGAGCAGGCGTGGGGCGTGATCCGGCATCTCGGCGACACCGACTGGCGGACGCTGGTGGTCGGTGTGCTGAGTCTGGCGGTGGTGCTCGGCTTCAAACGGTGGCTACCGTTGGTTCCCGGTTCCCTGCTCGCCGTTCTGATCGGTATCGCCGCGGTCGGCGTCTTCGGCCTCGCCGGCAAGGGCGTGACGATCGTCGGCCACATCGATTCGGGTCTGCCGTCGCTGGGACTGCCGTCCGGCGTGGGTTTCGACGATTACATCGACCTGCTGGGGCCGGCAGTAGGGGTGCTGCTCATCGGGTTCGCGGAGGGGCTCGGCGCTGCCAAGACTTATGCCGCGAAGGCCGGCTACGACGTGGACGCCAACCGGGAACTGATGGGTCTCGGCGCCGCCAACCTCGGTGCCGGCCTGGCGTCGGGGATGGTCGTCAACGGCAGCCTGTCCAAGACCGCCGTCAACGGCGGCGCTGGTGCCAAGTCGCAGGTCAGTGGGTTGATGGTGGCCGCGCTGACGATCTTGACGCTGTTGTTCCTGACCGGACTGTTCGAGAACCTGCCCGAGGCGACGCTGGCCGCGGTCGTGATCGCCGCGGTGATCGAGTTGGTGGACTTCGCGGCGCTGCGGCGCCTCTACGGGGTGTGGACCGAGCGGCTGGGGAGCATCTACGGCTATGCGGCGCGGGCCGACTTCGCCGCGGCGATCGCCGCGATGGCCGGCGTGCTGCTGTTCGACACGCTGCCGGGCCTGGTGATCGGAATCGGGGTGTCGATGCTGCTGCTGCTATACCGAGTGTCCCGCCCCCATGTGGCTGCACTCGTCAAGCAGGACACCCTGTGGGTGGATGCCGAACGGCACTCGGAAATCCCGACCCGGGACGACGTTGTGGTCGTGCGGGTCGAGGCGGGCCTGTTCTTCGCGAACTGTGACCACGTGAAGGCCCGCATCGAGGATCTGTGCACCGACCGCACCCGTGTCGTGGTGCTGGACGCCGAGACCTCGCCCTTCGTGGACGTCACCGCCGCGAAGATGTTGATGGAGCTTCGGGATGCGCTCGGTCGGAAGGGAATCGATCTTCGCGTCGCACGCGACATCGGCCAGTTCCGGGACACACTCGGCCGGGCTGCGACGGAAGGCCGGTCGGTGTCCGTGTACCCGACCGTCGCCGCCGCCCTGGCCGGGACCGGTGCGGACGCCTGAACGAGGTGCGGACACTCACCCGCGGTGGATGAAGCCGACGACGTGACGCGGTGCCTACGGTCACGGTACGTGCGCGAACATATACGGAGAGGGATCAACACGATGAGCTTCGATCCGAACGATCTTCAGCGAGGGACGCTTCCGATTCCCGATCTCGCGTACACCGGCACCGTCACCTATGACGCGACCGATCCGGACACGAAGTTCCCGCCGATCCGGCGGCTGTTGCCTCCCGAGGGCGCGCCGAACGTGTTGGTCGTACTGATCGACGACGTGGGGTTCGGGGCCTCGAGCGCGTTCGGTGGTCCGATCGAGACACCGAACTTCGAGCGGGTGGCCGCGCAGGGCCTCAAGTACACCCGGTTCCACACCACCGCGTTGTGCTCGCCTACCCGCGCGGCGCTGCTGTCCGGTCGCAACCACCACACCGTCGGCATGGGTGGCATCACCGAGATCGCCACCAGCGCACCGGGCTACAACTCGCTGCGGCCCAACAACTGCGCGCCCCTCGCGGAGACCCTGAAGCTCAACGGGTACAACACCGCCCAGTTCGGCAAGTGCCACGAGGTGCCGGTGTGGGAGGCCTCGGCGGTGGGTCCGTTCGACCACTGGCCGCACCCCGGTGGCGGGTTCGAGTACTTCTACGGGTTCCTCGGCGGCGAGACCAACCAGTGGTACCCGGCGATCTACGAGAACACCGCGCCGGTCGAGCCGTGGGGCACCCCCGAAGAGGGCTACCACTTCATGGGTGACATGACGGACAAGGCCATCGACTGGACGCGTCAGCAGAAGTCCCTCGCTCCGGACAAGCCGTTCTTCACCTACTTCGCGCCCGGTGCGACGCACGCCCCGCACCACGTTCCCAAGGAGTGGGCGGACAAGTACCGCGGCCAGTTCGACCAGGGCTGGGATGTACTGCGCCAGGAGACATTCGAACGGCAGAAGGCGCTCGGCGTCATCCCGCAGGACGCGGTGCTCACCGAGCGCAGCCCCGGTATCCCCGCCTGGGACGAGATGAGCGAGACCATCAAGCCGGCCCTCGTCCGTCAGATGGAGGTGTACGCGGGCTTCCTCGACTACGCAGACCACCACGTCGGCCGTCTCCTGGACGCGCTCGAGGAGCTCGACGTGCTCGACGACACCCTCGTCTACGTGATCATCGGCGACAACGGGGCATCCGCCGAGGGGTCGATGCACGGCACCACCAACGAGGGCTTCACGATCAACCACATGAACGAGATCGAGACCGAGGAGTACGTCGCCGCGCACATCGACGACATCGGGACTCCGAGCTCGTACAACCACTACGCGGTCGGCTGGGCGCACGCGATGGACACGCCCTACCAGTGGACCAAGCAGGTGGCCTCGCACTGGGGCGGTACCCGCAACGGCACCATCGTCAGCTGGCCCAACGGTATTGCGGCGCGCGGAGAGATTCGCACCCAGTTCACCCACGCCATCGATGTTGCCCCGACGGTCCTGCAGGCCGCGGGGATTCCCGAGCCGACGACGGTGCACGGCGTCACCCAGCGCCCCTACGAGGGCGTCGCCATGAACTACTCGTTCGCCGACGCCGACGCGGCCGAGCAGCACGAGACGCAGTACTTCGAGATGCTCGGCAACCGGGCGATCTACCACAAGGGCTGGACGGCGGTCGCGAAGCACAAGGACCCCTGGGTCGCGTCGGACCACGGCCTCGACGACGACGTGTGGGAGCTCTACAACGTGGAGGAGGACTGGACGCAGTCGCATGACCTGGCCGCCGAGTACCCGGACAAGCTCGCCCACCTGCAACGGCTGTTCCTCATCCAGGCCGCAAGGTTCAACGTGCTGCCGATGGACATCCGCTCGGCGGAACGGATGAACCCCGACATCGCGGGGCGGCCGGCGCTGATCACCGCGCAGAGCCAGACGTTCTACCGCGGCATGCGGCGCCTGAGCGAGAACTCGGCCATCAACATCAAGAACAAGTCCTTCACGGTCACAGCATCGGCCGAGGTGCCGGACAACGGCGTCAACGGGGTGATCATCGCGCAGGGCGGCGCCTACGGCGGTTGGTCGTTCTACGCGCTCGACGGCAAGCTCGCCTTCGCCTACAACCTGCTCGGTATCGACACGGCCATCGTCCGTTCGGACACTTCGGTGGCACCCGGAAAGCAGGAACTGCGGGCGCATTTCGCGTACGACGGCGGGGGACTCGGCAAGGGCGGCACGGTCTCACTCTTCGCCGCTGATCAGAAGGTCGGCGAGGGCCGCGTGGAGCGGACCATCCCGTTCCAGTTCACCTTCGACGAGACCGTCGATGTCGGAGCGGATCTCGCCTCACCGGTGTCGCCCGACTACGGGGCAACCGGCAACGCGTTCACCGGAACCATCGACCGGGTGCGCATCGATCTCGGCGACGACGACCACGCGCACCTGGCCGACCCGGAGCATCTGATGAACATCGCGATGATGCAGCAGTAGAGCACCGACGACGGATCCAGGGAGAGGCGGCGGAATGAGTGACATCGAGTTGTACCTGCAGAGTTCGCCCATTGCGCGGGACGGCGAACTACCCGCCCGGGACGACGTCGGAAAGGTGTTCGACGAGCTGGACTTCCAGTTCGCGACCCAGTCCTATCTGTGGGCGTTGCCGTTGGTGTCGTGGGCGCAGTGGCAGAGCGTGCACGAGAACGTATTCGGCACCGCACCTTCGGATCTCGTGGTGTACCGGACGTATCGGGATCGGCTGGGTCTCATCACCGCGAACGCGACGACGCCGTACATTCTCACCTTCTTCGAACTGAACCGGACCGGACCGATGGTGATCGAGCTTCCGCCGGGGCCGACCGCCGGTGGCTGCGCCGACTTCTGGCAACGCGAGTTCGCGACGATGGGGGAGATGGGTCCCGACCGGGGAGAGGGCGGGAAGTATCTCGTGGTGGGGCCCGGCCAGCAGTCACCCCCGGGAGACGGATTCCGGGTGCTGCAGTCGCCGATGATGCACGTGTTCTTCGGTTTCCGCACCCTCGATCCCGACCACGAGCGGTCCCGGACGCTCGTGGAAGCGGTTCGCGTCTACCCGTATGCGGAGCGCGAGAATCCGCCCCCGACCCGGCTGGTGTCACCGGACGGCCGGGAATGGTCCGGGATCCAACCCCGCGACCTCCGGTTCTGGGAACTGTTGCACGACGTCCTGCAGTCCGAACCGGTGGAGGAACGCGACCGATTTCCGATGGCCTGGTTGAAGCAGTTGGGCATCGAGAAGGGACAACCGTTCGCGCCGGACGAACGCCTGAGCAGCATCCTTCAGCGGGCGATCGACGCCGGCGAGATGTTCGCCCGGGCGAATGCGTTCGCGAAGCGGTTCCCGGGGTCGCAGTACTGGCCGGACCGCAAGTGGGACACCGCGATCGTGCTCGACAGTCCCACCCAGCGGGGCCGATACCACGACGAACTGCTCGAACGCGCGTCGTGGTTCTACGAGGCCGTGTCATTCTCCATGGCGATGAAGAGCACCATGTCGGGTCTCGGACAGGCGTACCTGGGCGCGTACTCGGACGCCGACGGGAACTGGCTGGACGGCGGACGCGCGTACACGCTGCACGTTCCGGCCGGTGTGCCGGCGAAGCTGTTCTGGTCCGCGACGGTGTACGACGTCGATACCCGGTGCCTGGTCGACAACGAGCAGGGCCACGGCGATCGCGGGTCGCGGGACACGGACCTGGTGGTCGGCGACGACGGCTCCGTCGACCTGTACTTCGGGCCCACCGCGCCTCCGAGCCGTGAATCCAACTGGGTGCAGACCATTCCCGACCGTCACTGGTTCTGCTATTTCCGGCTGTACGGCCCGCTCGAGCCGTACTTCGACCGCAGCTGGAAACTCGGCGACATCACCGGACTGTAGTGGAGGCGCGTTGACCGCAGTGCTCGCACCGACGCTCGCCGGCTACCGGAGGAGTTGGCTTCGCGCCGACGTGGTTGCCGGACTGAGTGCCGGTGCCGTCGTGATTCCGCAGGCGATGGCGTACGCGACCATCGCGGACATGCCGGTGCAGATCGGCCTGTACACGTGCATGGTGCCGATGATCGTGTACGCGCTGCTCGGTGGATCCCGCACCGCCAGCGTGAGCACGACGTCGACCATCGCGACACTCACGGCCTCGACCCTGATCGGTGCGGGCATCGCATCCGGATCGGACGACGCCCAGACCGCGCTGATGACACTGACCCTGATGGTGGGCGTGATCCTGATCGCGGCTCGGGTGCTGAAGCTCGGGGCGATCATCGAGAACATCAGCGAGGCAACGCTGTCCGGGATCAAGGCCGGCGTCGGCCTGACGGTGGCCGCGAGCCAGTTGCCGAAGCTGCTGGGGGTTCCGGGTGACCCGGATGCCACCGGTTTCTTCCACGTGCTCGGGGGTGTGGTACGTCAACTGGGCGACGCGAACGGCGCCACCGTGGTGCTGTCGGTCGTGTCGATCGCGGCACTTCTCGTAATGGCTCGGGTGGCGCCGCGAGTGCCCGGTCCCCTCGTCGTGGTGGCGGTGGGCATTGCACTGATCGCGTTCACGGGCCTGCGTGACAGCGGGGTCGCGGTGATCGCGGAGGTTCCACGGGGCATTCCGCTGCCCGGGATTCCTTCCCTGCACGACATCGGTGCGCTGCTGCCGGGGGCACTGGCGATCTCGGTGATGGCGTTCCTGGAGACGGTGGCGGTGGCGCGCGGTGTCCGCCGGGCGGACGAGCCACAGATCGACAGCGACCGTGAGCTTCTCGCCAACGGTGCCGCGTCGGTAGCGGGCGCCTTCTTCCACACCCTGCCGCCGGCGGGCGGGTTCTCGCAGACCGCGGTCGCGCTGCGTTCCGGCGCACGATCCCAGCTGAGCGGCATCGTCACCGCGGTTCTGGCCGTCCTCGTCGCACTGTTCCTGGCACCCGTGCTCAGCGATCTCCCGCAGGCGACTCTCGGCGCGATGGTGGTGGTCGCGACGCTGGGCCTGGTGGATCCGGGTTCGTTCGTGCGCTTCTGGCGGGTCAGCCGCATCGAGTTCTGGGTGGCCGCGGTGACTGCGGTGATCGGTCTGACCGCGGGACTGCTGCCGGCGGTGCTCGTGGGCGTTGTCATGACGCTGTATCTCGTTTTGCGCGAGCTCAACCGTCCCCACATTTCGCAGTTGGTGAGGGATCTGGACGGCATCTGGACCGCGGTCGATCCGGACGGGCCACCGATCGCGTCGGATCCGCTGGTGCTCCGGATAGATCTGGGGCTCTACACCGCGAACGTGCGCGCCAATACGCGCGAGATCAGTAGGCGGGTCACCACCGCGGCCACCGCGCCGCGTGCGGTCGTGCTGGACTGTTCGCGGCTGTACCAGGTCACGACGACGGTTATGAAGAACTTCGTCGATCTCACCCGGGAACTGTCCGACGCCGGAGTGACCGTCTACTTCGCGGCAGTGCCGCCGCAGAACCTGGCGACCGTCCGCCGAACCGTCCTCGGTCGCGACTACGAGTCGCAGGGTCGGATGTTCGATACGGTCGAGGCGGCCGCCCGCACGTTGAGCGATTGACCGGGGCGCGTGACGCCCGGGTTGTTCGGTGTCGATGTCACAACCATTCGGCCCGAACGCCGCTACACCGGCCGCTCGGATATCTACCGTCCGCAGTATGTCGTTCCGATCATCGGTGATGCGGGTCCGGCCGGGAGTGCGGTCGTGGTGACACGGGTCCTGGTCGGCGTGGTCGTCGTCGCGGCGCTGTGCGGATTCGGGTTCGCGTTCTACCGGATGGTGTCCGATTTGCCGCAGACGGAGACGAGTCGTCCGATGGTGAAGGAGACATTCACGATCGGCGGACAGCCGACCACGTGCGAAGGTCTCTTCGGATCGTGCGACTTCAACCTGCAAACCTCGTTCAACCAGTGGGGGCGGAATCTGGACGTGTTCGGGGACGCGCCCACCCTGGGGCCGTACGGCCGAGAGATCGGCTTCCCGGCGTCGGCGAAGCTGGGGTTGCAGGCGTGCGAGATCGCGAGGGCGCCGGGGCGGACCTACCTCGAGTTTCTCGACGTCGCGCACGTCGAGCACCCCGAAGCGACCAGCCCCCAGCTCTTTCCGTTCTGGGACCTGGCCGCCCGGGAACTCTGCCCGATACCGCGGTGACGGGCTACTGGTGCTTGAGCACTGCCGCGAGCGCATCATCGGGATCGATGAGGTGGCTGTGGTCGTCGTCGCCGAGTTCGATGTCGGCCCAGTCGATTCGGCCGGTGAACTTGCCGCGCGGTGACTTGTAGCCCTCGTATACCGGCATCCCGGTGTCGACTCCGACGTCGAGTCCCTCGTCGAACGAGAAGTAGAGCGGGTGCGTGCGCGGCACCCGAGCGCTACCGGATTCGTCCCCGTCGATGTACAGCGTTGCCGTGCCGCCCTTGCCGATTCCGTCCCCGTCGTAGGTGAACTCGACGCGGACCTGATGCTGTCCCGGCGTGAGCGAATCGTCGGACAATGCGGTGGTGCGCTGCAGTCCGCAGTAGTTGTAGTGATACCCGAGTTTCCCGCCCTCGGTGAACAGACACCACCCGCCGGTTCGTCCGCCCTGCGTGACGATGACACCGTCGGCGCCGGTCTCAGGCACCTGAACCTGTGCGGTCAGTGAAAAGCTCCGGTTCTTGATGTTGATCGCGACGTTTTCGTTCAACCGGGTCATCCCCTCGAACAGCCGCAGCTTGTCACCCTGGACCAGGGTCGGCCGGCCGGCGATGGCCGGGTTCATTCGTTCCGCAGCGCGATCGTCGAGCGGCCCTGACAGCGCGACTGTGGCGTAGATTCCATCGCCCGAAGCCCGTCGCCTGGCGGCCAGATCGGGATCTACTGTTCGATCTCGAGTTCGCCCATGAGCGACCAGTCGACGCCGGGAATCTCGGTGTTGACGATGCGCGGAGTCTCGCGCAGTGCCGGACGCATCGCATCCAAGCCGTTCCTGAAATGCGCGGAACCGACGTGGTCGGCGCCGGCCTGTCCGTCGCGGAACGCCTCGATCAGGACGAACTGAGTGGGACTGTCCACACTGCGGGTCCATTCGAACCAGAGATTTCCCGGTTCGGCCCGCGTCGCCTCGGTGAATTCCCGAGTGATCTCGAGCCAGTTGTCCCGGTGCTCGTCGAGGACTTCGAACTTCACCACGATGAAGATCACGATGACTCCAGTCTGCTCGTCAACGGATGACGCGGCCCACGCCTGCGGTCACGAAGTCAGTATCGGTCGTGAGCGGCGTCGCAATCAATGCCGCAACGTCGAACGCGGCGTTCAGGGCGTTCAGTGCGAACGCAATTCCCGGCGTGGCTCGGCGAACCGGAAGAACTCGAATGTGATGAGCGCGAGCAGGACCGCGGTGAGTACGCCCAGCGTCGCGAGGGCCGGCAGGTGCCACACGACGGGGATGAGGCCGAGCAAGACGATCACCGTCACGATCCGGGGCACACTCAGCAGCCCGGCTCCGTACTTCTTGAAGAACACCAACGCCGCGACGTACAGCGCGGCACCACCGAACAGCGCCACGAGTGGCCACCCGGTCAGCGGGTCCGTCAACCGGTGATGGTTGCCGTCGCCCACGTAGTAGAGGATCTTCTTCAACCCCAGCGAGAGCATCACGATGCCGATCACCATCGGCAGGTGCGCATAGCTGTAGCAGCCCTGGGCGATGAGGATGCGTCGGCGCCCGTCGGATTCCTCGAACGCGTGCTCCACTATGAGCGAGGTGACGTCGAAGTATGCCCACCACAGCAGCGACGACACCGCCAGGCCGAGGAGAGACGCGACGATGATCGCCCACGTGATCGGCAGGCTTGCGACACCGATCCCGATCGAGACGATGGACTCGCCCAGCGCGACGATGACGATCAGCCCGTGCCGTTCAGCGAAGTGGCTGACCGATCGCAGCCGCCAGCCGGTGCCGCCGATCAGGGTGCCGAGGTAGTCGCCGGCGAGGGCGAGGAACCACATGACCGTCTGCCACGGCCCGGTCAGCTGCGACGCGATCAGCAGGAAGGTGGTGCCTGCGAGCATCGACGGCACGAACCGCATCACCTGGCCGCGTAGCTGCGGATCCTCGCGACTGATCACCAGGAACATCAGGATGTGCAGCGCGCGGACCACGAAGTAGCCGATCGCGAAGACCACGGGCCCGTCGAGGCCGCCGGGTAGGTCGTCGAACGCCTCGGGGATCGTCAGGGCGACGATGAACACTGCGGACATCGCCGCGAGCATCACCACCCGGACGACGCCCTCGTCGGCCCGCACGAGGTTCGCGAGCCACGAGTAGCCCACCCAGCTCCACCACAGCACGGCCATCACCAGCACGCCGTGCAGAAGGTTGATCCCGCTGGGATCTGCCGACATCAGGTCCGTCACCCGGGTGAGCGCGAAGACGAACACCAGGTCGAAGAACAGCTCCAGCGGCGAGACGGACGCCCGTTCCTCGGTGGGGCGGGTACTCAGGCGTCGAGTGAGGTCCACGGCGACGATGCTTCCACCGACGGAGCCGACGTGCGCCCCGAAACCGATGGCCGGGACGGCCCTGCACCGGATCGGACGCTCGTCGGTAAGCTCGACAGCTGGACTTGCATCAATCCATCTACCCGGAGGTACACACGCGTGGCTCTCGTCGTCCAGAAGTACGGGGGATCCTCGGTCTCGAGTGCCGAGCGCATCCGACGCGTCGCTGAACGGATCGTCGAGACGAAGAAGGCGGGCAATGATGTCGTCGTGGTCGTCTCGGCGATGGGCGACACGACCGACGAACTGCTCGACCTCGCGCAGCAGGTGTGCCCGGTGCCGCCGGCTCGCGAGATGGACATGCTGCTCACCTCGGGCGAGCGCATCTCCAACGCCCTCGTCGCGATGGCGATCCACTCCCTCGGCGCGCAGGCTCGATCGTTCACCGGCTCGCAGGCCGGCGTCATCACGACCGGCAGCCACGGCAACGCCAAGATCATCGACGTCACGCCGGGCCGCGTCCGCGCTGCACTCGACGAGGGCTCGATCGTTCTGGTCGCCGGCTTCCAGGGCGTCAGCCAGGACAGCAAGGACGTCACCACGCTCGGCCGTGGCGGCTCCGACACCACCGCCGTCGCGCTGGCCGCGGCCCTGAAGGCCGACGTCTGCGAGATCTACACCGACGTCGACGGTGTCTTCACCGCCGACCCGCGCATCGTGCCCGACGCGCAGCGCCTCGACACCGTCTCCTTCGAGGAGATGTTGGAGATGGCCGCGTGCGGCGCCAAGGTGCTCATGCTGCGCTGCGTCGAGTACGCCCGCCGCTACAACGTGCCCGTGCACGTCCGCTCGTCATACACGACCAAGCCCGGAACGATCGTGTCCGGATCGATGGAGGACATTCCCGTGGAAGAAGCCCTGATCACCGGTGTTGCCCACGACCGCGGCGAAGCCAAGGTCACCGTCGTCGGCCTGCCCGATACCCCGGGCCACGCCGCCAAGCTCTTCCGCGCGGTAGCCGACGCCGAGATCAACATCGACATGGTGCTGCAGAACATCTCCAAGGTCGAGACCGGCAAGACCGACATCACGTTCACGCTGCCCAAGTCCGACGGCCCGCGCGCGGTCGAGAAGCTGACGGCGCTGCAGTCGGAGATCGGCTTCACGCAGATCCTGTTCGACGACCTCATCGGCAAGGTGTCGCTCGTCGGCGCCGGCATGAAGAGCCACCCGGGCGTCACCGCCAAGTTCTGCGAGGCACTCGCGGACGCCGACGTCAACATCGACCTGATCTCGACGTCGGAGATCCGCATCTCGGTGCTCGTCAAGGACACCGATCTGGACGACGCCGTGCGCGCGATCCACGGAGCTTTCGAACTCGGCGGCGAGGAAGAGGCCGTCGTACACGCAGGAACGGGACGGTAATTCGAGATGACCACCATCGCTGTCGTCGGTGCCACCGGCCAGGTCGGCATCGTCATGCGCACCCTGCTCGAGGAGCGCAACTTCCCCGCCGACAAGGTCCGCTTCTTCGCGTCCGCGCGCTCGGCCGGCAAGACGCTGCCGTTCCGCGGTGAGGACGTCGTGGTCGAGGACGCATCCGCGACCTCCGACGAGGACCTGAAGGGCATCGACATCGCGCTGTTCTCGGCCGGTGCCACGCTCTCGCGTGCGCAGGCCCCGCGGTTCGCCGCGGCCGGTGCGATCGTCGTCGACAACTCGTCGGCGTGGCGCAAGGACCCCGAGGTTCCCCTCGTGGTCAGCGAGGTCAACCCGGAGGAGACCAAGAACCCGCCGAAGGGCATCATCGCCAACCCGAACTGCACCACGATGGCCGCGATGCCGGTCCTCAAGGTGCTGCACGACGAGGCGGGCCTGCAGCGCCTGATCGTCAGCAGCTACCAGGCGGTCTCCGGCAGCGGCATCGCCGGTGTCGAGGAGCTCGTCGGCCAGGTCCGCGCTGTCGCCGACGACGCCGAGAAGCTGGTGCACTCCGGCTCGGCCGTCGACTTCCCGGCCCCCGACAAGTACGTTGCGCCCATCGCGTTCAACGTGGTGCCCCTCGCCGGCGCGCTCGTCGACGACGGCAGCGGCGAGACCGACGAGGACCAGAAGCTCCGCAACGAGAGCCGCAAGATCCTCGGCCTGCCGGACCTGCTGGTGTCGGGTACGTGCGTGCGCGTGCCGGTCGTCACCGGTCACTCGCTCGCGATCAACGCCGAGTTCGAGCGTCCGCTGTCGGTGGAGCGCGCCCAGGAACTGCTGGCCGCCGCCCCCGGCGTCGAGCTGGTGGACGTGCCGAACCCGCTGGCTGCTGCCGGCGGTGACGTCTCCCTCGTCGGCCGGATCCGCCAGGATCCGGGTGCCCCCGAGGGCCGCGGTCTGGCGCTGTTCGTCTCGGGCGACAACCTGCGGAAGGGCGCGGCGCTCAACACGATCCAGATCGCCGAGCTGCTGGTCCGCTAGGGACACATCTGATCCGAAGATGCCCTGTACCGATCGCGGTACAGGGCATCTTCTGTTTCGGGGTCTTCGTCAGTCGAGTTCGGAAATGGCGACCAGCCCGCCGAGATATTCGGAATCCGAGTACGCCTTGGCCAGCAGTGCGCCGAGCTCGGCGAGAGCCTCGTGGTCGGGACCGTACGCGACGAACATTCCGGCCTCGGGATCGGTGCGGAAGCGTTCTTCCAGGTGGGGTGCGTCGCGCCCCACCACCGCGTGGGCCACCGAGGCCCAGTCGTATCCGGAACCGTCGAAACCCTCCACCTGCTCGAAGATCGCGGCCACCTTGCCGAAATGCTGGTCCGTCAGCATCAGCGACCAGTTACCCGGTGACGTCTCGAAAAGCTGCAGTGGCTCGATCGAAGGTGATGTCATGGGTGCATTGAAGCAGAACCGACCGACAGGTGTGTCTCGTCGGCCGCCGGATCGCTTCGGTCGGCGAGTCCTGATGCCGCCGAGTGTAATTCGACGTAGGTTGGCCTCGACGGTGGCCGATGGTGGTCCGGCTCACGCGCGGGATCGAGAGGGTATCGACGATGGACGCTGGGAACAGTCGGGACTGGGCGCCGCTCCTGGAACGTCTGGCTGACCGTAAGTCGGCGGCGCGGGCGATGGGCGGCAGCGAGAAGGTCACCCGCTACCGGGCGACGGGACGACTCGATGCGCGCGCCCGGATCGAGTACCTGCTGGACCCGCAGTCGTTCGACGAACTCGGCCTGCTCGCGGGCGACGGCATTCCCTCCGACGCGTTCGTCGCCGGATCGGGTCTGGTCGACGGACGTCCGATCATGGTCGGCGCCGAGGACTTCACCGTCGCCGGCGGGTCCATCGGCACCGCGGCCGCCTCCAAGCGGACGCGCGCAGCCCAACTGGCACTGCGCAACCGGGTCCCGCTGGTGATGATGCTCGAGGGCGCGGGGCATCGCGCGACCAACGCGCTCGAGCGGAACCGACCCGCACCCAACGACCTGCAGGCCATGGCGGAGCTCTCCGGGCTGGTGCCGACGGTCGCGATCGTGACGGGACCGTCGGCCGGTCACGGGGCCCTCGCCGCGCCGCTGTCCGACTTCGTGATCATGATCGCCGGGCACGGCGCGCTGTTCACGGCCGGGCCGCCGTTGGTGGCGGCGTCCACCGGCGAGCAGATCGACAAACAAGCACTCGGCGGGCCGCAGGTCGCGATCGACGCCTCCGGTGTCGCCCACAATCTCGCCGACTCCGACGAGGCCGCGCTCGCTCTCGCCGGCCGGTACCTGTCGTACTTTCCGAGCAGCGCGTGGCAGCGGCCGCCGTGGGTGGGTCCCGAGGGCGGCAACCACGACGTGGGGGAGCGGGCGCTACCGGAACTGCTGGACCTGGTCCCGGTGAACCAGAAGCGCCCCTACGACATGCGTGCCGTCATCGACCGACTGGCCGACGCCGGCACGGTCACCGAGATCCAGCCCACCTACGGGAAATCGATCATCACGGCGCTCGCGCGCATCGGCGGGCACTCGGTCGCGGTCGTCGCGAATCAGCCGAGTGTGATGGCGGGTTCGGTGACGGTCGAGGCCGCCGACAAGGCCGCGGGCTTCCTGCAGCTGGTGGGGGCGTTCCACCTGCCGGTGGTGTTCCTCGCGGACAATCCGGGGGTGATGGCGGGCAGTGCGTCCGAGAAGGCGGGCATCCTCAAGGCCAGCGCCCGGATGTTCGCCGCGCAGCACCGGTTGCGGACCCCCAAGTTCCACATCACCGTCCGCAAGGCGTTCGGGTTCGGCAGTTCGGTGATGGGGATGAATCCGTACGACGACCAGTCCATGACGCTCGCGTTTCCCGCCGTCACCCTCGGCGGCATCCCCGCCGACGTCGGGGGCCGGACGGCGAAGGAGGACGACGAGACCCGGCGCGCGCTGGTCGAGAACGAGGCCTCCGGACCGTGGGCGCTGGCGCAGACGCTGTTCTACGACGACGTCATCGACCCACGCGAACTCCGCAACATCCTGATCTGCGGCCTGCGGACATCCACCCGCGACGGAAGCGGGATCGAACCCGTCGCGCACCACGGCTACCTGCGCTAGCGGCTCACGGGTGCGTCGGTGCCGTCGTACGTGCGGTAGCCGCCACGCCGGACAGTAGCGTCACGATGGCGATCCCGACCACGAGGTAGATCAGTGAGCTGCCGATCTTGGACTCGGTGGTGGCGTAGACGGTGAACGGCCACAACGCGACCGCGATCGTCGCGAGCATGCAGATCCATCCGAAGAACGTCGGTGCGCGTGGTGTGGAGATCATCAGCAGGTGCAGCAGCGCCGTCGCCAGCAGCGCCGCGACAGCTGCGTACCCGGCGAGCGTGGTGACCTGCGAATCGCCGAAGGCGGTGGCGGGGGTGATCACCGGGATGTCGAGCAGGCCGCGGACGAGCAGGAGCCCCACCACTGCGGCGAGGGCCGCGACGATCGCGGTGGCGGCCCCGCCGGCCCACAGACGCTTCGCATCGAGAGTGGGTGCCGGCGAAGGGCCGGGCGGGTATGCGGTCATCGAGTGTTCCTTCCGGTCGCCGGTCGGGGAACCGTCCTGTGGACAACGTAGGTCGGCGACCATCCCGACGCCGTCACCCGTGGCGGGTGAAACATCGGACGCCGGGTGTCTGTGCCGCTCCCGATGTGGACGTGTCACGATTCGCTGGACGCGATAGTGGTTCCACGTTCGCGGACCGCATCGCCGACATCGACGCGCAGATCGTGCTCCTGTGGTCCGCCACGTCGGCGAGCACCGGTCACCGGCGCCGGCACCCCCCGACGGGTGCCGACGCCGGTGCATGACGGGCGGGCGGTCAGGCCGCCGGCATGGCCGACCCGCTGAGAAGGCCCTGGACGAATTCGGCGATGCCGTCGAGCATTCCATCCTCGAGACTGCCGAGATCGACGCTGCCGAGCAGTCCGCCGTCCGGGACGGACACGATCTGCGGCCGGCTCACCGCCGGTTCCTCACTGTTCGGCGAAACGCATTCGCCCACAACGGCGTAGAGGCCGTCAGTGAGCTCCGCGCTGAAGGTGTCCTCGTCGCCGGGGCCGACGCGCTGGGCGATGTCGGTGCGCCACGACAGGAATCCCGGGTCGTCGATCTTGCCGGGATCTGCCTCGAGTTCGGCCAGTTTGGATGACTCGAGGGCGAAGGCGCCGCACGTGCTGGTGGGCTCGCTGTTGGTGTTCTTCAGCGTGACGTTCAGTGTGTTCGCTTCCACGTTCGTCGTGACCGTCGGGCCGGTGAGCTCGACCGGTTCGGCGGATGCGAGGGCGGGTACCGCAAGCGCCGAGGCGGCGACGATCGCGGCGCCGCCGACCGTGCGGGAGAACACTTTCCGGTTACGCAACTGCATGTAGAACCCCTTCCGAAGGTGGGACGCTGGGCATGATCGGGGTGTCGGGATCGCGGCGGGATCTCCATGTCGGGATCTCGAAACCAAGATCACCACTCCACCATCGGGGCTCGGCGCCGGGGCTGCAACAGAAGGGTCGGGCAAATGCGACATCGGCGGCGTCCGTGCCGGTGTCGCAGTGATGTGACGGTTTCCCGATTCGCCGATGAGCAGCGTCGATCCACGACGCCCCGCAATAGATAACGATACGATAACGGTATCGCTCCCGGTGTGGATCAGGCGTTGCGACTCTTGGTGTTTCGAGAGTCCGTCGCGAATTCCTCGCGGAGTCGGGTGAGCGCGCGATGCTGCGCGACCCGAACGGCGCCCGGTGTCATGCCGAGTGCGTCCGCGGTGTCGGTGGCCGTACGGCCGTCGATGATCCTCAGGTGCAGAATCGTCCGCTGCTGTGCGCTCAACACGTCGAGCATTTGTTCGGTGCGCTGCAATTGCTCCGAGCGCAGTGCGTGCTCCTCCGGTCCGTCGTCCCGCGTCGGGACGTCGGGGACGGTCTCGACCGGGACGCTCCGGTCCCTGCCCACCGCGCGCACCGCGTCCACCACCTTGTGCGAGGCGACGCCGTAGACGAAGGCGATGAACCGTCCGCGATTCTCGTAACGAGGCAGGGCCCGGAGCACCGCGATGCACACTTCCTGGGTGATGTCCTCGGCGGACGGGTAGCGCATCCCCTGCATCCGCGACCGGCAGAAACTCAGCACCATCGGGCGGATGCGCACCAGGACGGCGGACATCGCCGCGCGGTCTCCGAGAGCGGCGGCGACCGCGACGTCGTTCAGGTCGGTGGGGGGCGAGGCGTACCGGGTACTCACCCTGCACAGCTAACTGGTGCCGACTGGGGCCTTGCTCTCGACAACCGGTGAACTTCCTGGGAGTTCTTCCGCGGGTCCCCGCAGGAACCGTCCGATCGGTCCCTCGTCCAGCGCGAGTGCCTTGGTGACCACGGTCGCACCGACGATGATGCCGCACGCGACGAACATCCAGCCGATCGCCGTGAACACCAGCCCCAGGTCGCCGAACTTGGTCTCCGCCGACGCGACGATCCGTGGGAGAGCGACGTTACCGACGATCCGCAGCGCCGTGAGGCCCACCGCGGTGATCGCCCCGGTCGACCACAGCACCCGGGCCGACAGGCGACGCTCGGTGAGCAGGTGCGGCACCAGGGTCCACAATCCCATCCAGACCGCGAACTGTGCCGCCAGTGCGAGCGGACCGCCGACGTACGCGAGGTCCCGCAGTATCCGGGTCCCGCCGACCAGTGCGGCGGACGCCGCCACCGACAGCAGCACGGCCACCCACCGCCACCAACTCGCGAGGCGGAGTGTCGGGACGTGCCACACCCGCCCGTACAACCGGCCCAGCACGCGGGCGAAGGACGTGCCGCTGAGTATCACCATGAGCAGCCCGACGATCCCGAACGCGGCGAACGACGGATCATCGATGGAGAGGCTGTCCGGGGAGAAGTCGACGGCGTCCATATCGACACCGAACTGGTCGAAGAATCCCTTGGTGAAGTTGTCGTGGCTGCCGATCGTCGATGCCGCGATGACGACCGGCAGTACCGACGTGAACGACTGTGCCGCCAGGGTCATCGAGCGGTCGACCAACTCGATGTCGACGAGCCCCGACAAGACGCGTTGCACCGTACGGCCGGGCGCGGTGCCGCGCAGCCAGCCCTGCGCCGTTTGCGAGCGGGCCGCGAGGGCTTCCTTGGCCAGCGCCACATTGAACTTCGACGACTTCACAGCACCCCGCTCATGCCCGATGAGAAGCCGGCCGTGCCGGTCTCGATGATTCCGACAGCGTAGGCGACGCGCGCAGCCGAATCGGGTTGCCGAATCGACGAAACACGGCGGGTCCGCGCGATTCGTCCTGCTCGTCCGCAACCGTCGTCGGAATCGGGACGGATCCGGGGAAACCGGCGGGGCCTCAGGAGTCGTCGGCGTACCGTCGGGGCGACGCGATCGAACGGGCTCCGGCGGGCAACCACAGGGAGTGTGACATGAGCGGACGGATCTCGCGGCGAGCCTTCAACCGCGGCCTCGCGTGGACGGCCGGCGCCGTGGGTGTAGGGGCGATCACCGCAGGAGTGCCGGGGGTGCGGGCGCAGGATCTGGGCGATCTCGGCAATATCGACCCGTCCCGCCCGCAGTTGTTCGCGTCGCCGCGTATCGAGCCCTTCGTCGACGAACTGCCCCGCATTCCGGTGCTGTCCGGCTCGCAACTGGAGCTGCGCGCCACGAGCACGACACATCGGTTCCACCGCGACCTCGACCCCTCTCCGGCGCTCGCGTACGGCGGCATGGACTATCTCGGTCCCACCATCGAGTCGCACAGCAACGACCCGCTGACGGTGTCCTACCGCAACGAGATCGGGGTCCATCCCCTCGCCGCGGACTTCGACACCACACTGCACGGCGTGACCGAGCAGGATCGGACGTCGGTGCCCACGTCGATGCATCTGCACGGCGCCGTGACACCCCCCGAGCACGACGGGCACCCCGCGTTCCTGCAGCGGCCGGGACAGGGGCACGTCCATCACTACCCGAACGGCCACGAGGCCACCCAACTCTGGTACCACGATCACGCGATGGGGATCACCCGCCTCAACGTGTACGCCGGACTCGCCGGGATGTTCCTGCTGCGGGACGAATTCGACACGGGTGCAACCGGTAACGCGTGGGGGCTGCCGTCGGGGGAGTTCGAGATTCCGCTGGTCCTGCAGGAGAAGATCTTCACCGCGGACGGACGGCAGAGCATCCGGGCCACCCCGCTGGTGCCGCAGGGGCGGTGGGACGGCGGAACCCCGGGCGACGTGGGGGTGGTGAACGGCAAGATCTGGCCGGAACTCGAGGTGGCGCGGGGCTTCTACCGCCTGCGTATCGTCAGCGCCGCGTCCTTCAGCGTGTGGAATCTGTTCTTCGGCAACCGGATGCGGTTCTGGATTCTCGGCATGGAGGGCGGGCTCCTGCCCGCGCCGGTAGCCTCCGACCGCGTGCGGCTCGCACCCGGAGAGCGGGTCGATCTCCTCGTCGACTTCGGGGCACTGGAACCCGGTGCGACGGTGGAACTCTGCAACGACGAGCCCCCGCCGCTAGGGGCGTCCCAGCGCGGTGCCCGGGCGATGCCGCTATTCTGCCGGTTCCGGATGTCGGCGGGACGCGGCTTCTCCGGGCGGGTTCCGGAGACGCTGCGCGGAGGGTCGGGGCAGCCCGCGGATCTGGAACCGGTGCCGACGCCGCAGGTGCAGCGAACGGTCACTGTGATGCAGTTGATCGACCAGTCGACCGGTGGAACGATCATGTCGCTCAACAACCTGATGTTCGGCGACCCCGACATCGAGATGCCTCGGCAGGGCACCGTCGAACAGTGGAACATCGTCAACGTCGCGCCTGAGCCGCACCCGATTCACCTCCACCTGGTGAACTTCCGCGTGCTGGGCCGGCAGAACATCGATGTCGCGGCGTACACCAGGCAGTACCCGCAGCCGCCGATCGGTACCAAGTGGACGCCGCCGGCCGACGACTTCGTCACCTCCCCGCTCGCACCGCCGGAGCCGTGGGAGACCGGTTCGAAGGACACAGTCATCGCGGATCCGGGGACGATCACCCGGATCGTCGCGGTGTTCCCGACCGCCGAGCGCCTCGGTTTCGACCCCGATGCCACCTTCGGGGTGGGAGAGATCTCCGCCCCGGTGGAGGCCTCACCTCAGATGCCTGACCATCGGATGCCGGCCCATGCGGGACACGATGCCGTGCCGGCGGCGGGCCCGTTGCAGGGGTACGTGTGGCACTGCCACATGCTCGACCACGAGGACCACGACATGATGCTGGGTTTCCGCACCGTCGCCGGGGGATGAGGAGTAGGCGAGAGCCGATTCGAGATTCTGGGGACCCGCGGACCGAAGTGTCCGCGGGGCAGTTCATCCGATGGGTGTGAGGCCGCCGAGGCGATTCTGTTCGTACGGTGCCTGAGAGGCCGATGTGGCTGGATCCCACCATCTCGAGGAGTTTCCCATGGCAGGAACGCTGACCGTCTGGAAGTTCGCGTCTCCGTCCGGAGCGGACACCGCCGTCGCGACGTTGGAAGACCTGCAGAAGCAGGAACTGATCACCGTTCACGATGCGGCAGTGGTGAGTTGGCCGGAGGGGAGGAAGAAGCCGAAGACTCACCAGCTCGCCGATCTCGCGGGCGCGGGCGCGCTCGGCGGCGCCTTCTGGGGGCTGCTGTTCGGCATTCTGTTCTTCATCCCACTGATCGGGGTGGCCGTCGGTGCCGCCGTCGGCGCACTGACAGGGGCGCTGACCGACGTCGGAATCGACGACGACTTCATCAAGCGGCTCAAGGAACAGATCACCCCCGGAACCTCGGCCCTGTTCGTGTTGACGTCCGACGCGACGGTCGATCGCGTGCACGACGAGTTCCATGGTCAGCACGCCGAACTGATCTCCACGAACCTGTCCCATGAGCAGGAGGCGCACCTTCGCGAGGTGTTCGCGGACTGACCGGTAACGGCTTCTCGGTCCGGGAGGGACGATGACGGGTTCACGTAAATCACGATCCGACCGGGCCGTGTCCACGGTGCCGGTGCCGACATTGACACCGGCACCGTGGGCGATACCCCGTGGCTTGATCGTGTTACTCGCAGGTGCAGGCGCGGTGGTTTCGATCGCCGGGATCAAGACCTTCGCCGGGATCCTCGGGCCGGTGTTCCTGGCCCTGATGCGCACCATCGCGGTGCAACCGATCCAGTCCTGGATGCAGCGCCGCAGGCTTCCCGCATGGCTCGGGATGATCACCGCCGTGATCGCGGTGTACCTGATCCTCATCGGCCTGGTCGGCGCATTGGCGCTGTCGGCCGCGCAACTCGCCACTCAGCTACCGCAGTATGCCGACACCGTCGACGACCTCCTGGACGGTCTCCGCTCGGCGCTGGCCGGAGCGGGCGTGAACTCCGACCAGATCCACAACGCGCTGAGCAGCATCGACGTGGGCAAGGTCGTCGCGCTGATCGAATCCGCGCTACAGAGTCTCCTCGGCGTGTTCTCCAACCTCTTCTTCATCCTGGCTCTGCTGCTGTTCATGGCGTTCGACGGGATGAGTATCGGGAAGAAGATGCAGGTCGTCGCACGCACCAGGCCCGAGATTGCGTATGCCCTATCGACTTTCGCTGCGGGAACCCGCAAGTACCTGGTCGTCTCCACGGTGTTCGGCCTGATCGTGGCGGTACTCGACGGCGGAGCGCTGTGGCTGATGGGCGTTCCGCTACCGGTGTTGTGGGCGCTGCTGTCATTCATCACCAACTACATTCCCAACATCGGCTTCGTGATCGGTGTGATCCCGCCGGCGCTTCTCGCGCTGCTCGACGGCGGGCCGGGTCTCATGGTGTGGGTGATCGTGGTCTACTGCGTGATCAATTTCGTCATCCAGTCGATCATCCAGCCGAAGTTCGTCGGCGACGCCGTCGGCATCAGCGTGACGATGACCTTCCTGGCGCTGGTGTTCTGGGCCTGGGTGCTCGGCCCGCTGGGCGCGCTGCTTGCAATTCCGATGACGCTTCTGGTCAAGGCGATGCTGCTGGACATAGACCCCGCCACCCGTTGGGTGAACGTCCTGATCGGCGAGAAGGCGGAGGACGTTGCGGTTCCGCCGGACCCCGACATTCTCTCTCCTGCAAAGGAAGTCGATGATCCGAGTCCTGAGCCGGAGTCGGTCGTGCCGGCGACGTGACATCTGTGTCCTCGTCGGTCGCCCGAGCCTCATCCCGAACGGGTGATGTGGACGGCCGGCGGAGGGCGCACCCTGATGGGGGCACGGACTCAACGACATGCGGAGCGGACGAGGAGATGTGCGATGCCGGACTCGAAGCCGAACATTCTGGTGATCTGGGGCGATGACATCGGCATCTCCAACCTCAGTTGCTACAGCGACGGACTGATGGGATACCGGACGCCGAACATCGATCGTCTCGCCGACGAGGGCATGAAGTTCACCGACTCCTACGGTGAGCAGAGTTGCACCGCCGGCCGCGCCTCATTCATCACCGGCCAGAGCGTCTACCGGACGGGGATGAGCAAGGTCGGCATGCCGGGCGTCGAGATCGGTCTCTCGGCTGAGGACCCGACCATTGCGGAACTGATCAAACCGCTCGGGTATGCCACCGGTCAGTTCGGTAAGAACCACCTCGGTGACCTGAACAAGTACCTGCCGACCGTGCACGGTTTCGACGAGTTCTTCGGCAACCTCTATCACCTCAATGCCGAGGAGGAGCCGGAACTCCCGGACTATCCCGACGCGGATCTGTATCCCCGCCTGTACAACCTGCAACGGCCGCGGGGCGTCCTGCGCTCCTGGGCCACCGATGAGGACGATTCCACCGAGGATCCGCGCTTCGGCCGCGTCGGCAAGCAGCGGATCGAAGACACCGGTCCGCTGACCAAGAAGCGGATGGAGACCATCGACGACGAGATCGCCGATGCGGCTGTCGACTTCATCCGGCGCCAGCACGAAGCGGAGGCACCGTTCTTCCTGTGGGTGAACTTCACCCACATGCACCTGCGCACGCACACGAAGCCGGAAAGCCTGGGGCAGTCGGGCATCTGGCAGTCGCCGTACCACGACACGATGATCGACCACGACAAGAATGTCGGCTCCGTGCTCGATGTCCTGGACGAGCTCGGCCTCGCCGAGGACACGATCGTCATCTACAGCACCGACAACGGCCCGCACGCCAACACGTGGCCGGACGGTGCGACCACACCCTTCCGCAGTGAGAAGGACACCAACTGGGAAGGCGCCTTCCGGGTTCCGCAGGTGATCCGGTGGCCAGGGAGGATCGAAGCGGGGGCGGTCTCCAACGACATCGTCCAGCATCACGACTGGCTCCCCACGTTCCTCGCGGCGGCCGGTGACACGGACATCGTCGACAAGCTGAAGTCCGGGCACGCCGCCGGCGACAAGACCTACAAGGTCCATATCGACGGCTACAACCTGCTGCCCTACCTCACCGGGGAGGTGGAGCGGAGCCCGCGCCGGGGCATGGTCTACTTCTCCGACGACTGCGACGTGCTGGGTGTGCGGTTCGAGAACTGGAAGATCGTCTTCATGGAGCAGCGGGTACAGGGCACACTGGGGATCTGGGCGGAGCCGTTCACGGAACTGCGGGTACCGAAGCTGTTCAACCTCCGCACCGATCCGTTCGAGCGGGCCGACTCGACGTCGAACACGTACTGGGACTGGTTCCTCGACCACGATTACATCGCCCTCTACGGCACCGCGATCGCTACCGCCTTCCTCGACACGTTCAAGGAGTTTCCGCCGCGGCAGGAGCCAGCCACCTTCACGATCGATCATGCGGTGAAGAAGCTGCACGCCTTTCTGTCGCGGGACTGACCGGCATGGTGAATGCACTCGAGTCGTGGGCCGACGGGGGAACAAGATCCGCCATAGTCGATTTCGTGGATCGGGTCACGGCGGTCGGCGGACCGGACTTCGTCGAACCCGAGGACCGGGTGGCGGTTTTCGACAACGACGGCACACTCTGGTGCGAGAAGCCGATGCCCATCCAACTCGACTTCACCGTGCGGCGCTTCGCCGAGATGGCTACGGGCGAACCCGATCTGCGCCAGAAACAGCCGTGGAAGGCGGCCTACGAGAACGACCTTCAGTGGCTCGGCACGGCGATGGTCAAGCATTATCAGGGCGACGACGGCGATCTGAAGCTGCTGATGGGCGCGGTCACCGCCGCGTTCGACTCGGTCACCGTCGAGAATTACGACGCGCGGGTCCGGGCCTTCTTCGCCGGGGCGGATCACCCGACGCTCGGCCGCCCCTATTACGGGTGCGGATACACGCCGATGGTCGAGTTGTTGCGTTACCTCGAGGAGAACGGCTTCACGACCTACATCGCGTCCGGTGGTGACCGCGACTTCATGCGCCCGGTCGCCGGAAGGCTCTACGGGCTGCCGCCGGAACGCATCATCGGCAGCGCGCTCGGTCTGTCGTACCGCGAGGGCGAGGACACCACCGATCTGCTCTACAAGGCCGCGATGGATTTCTTCGACGACGGACCGGAGAAGCCCGTCCGGATCTGGAGCAGGATCGGGCGGCGGCCGATCCTGTCGGTCGGCAACTCCAACGGCGACCTTCCGATGCTGGCGTTCTCCGGGCAACCCGACCGCCCGTCCCTGCGGATGGTGATCCTGCACGACGATGCCGAACGCGAGTTCGACTACGTCGCCGGCGCCGAACAGGCTCTCGATCAGGCGCGAGAGAAGGCCTGGACCGTGGTAAGCATGAAGAACGACTGGACGAACGTCTTCTCGACGGCCGTCACCTGACCCCGAAGAGGAGCAAAGGCCCAGTGGGTGATTCGGCATTCTCCGACCTCCGAGACGTACCGGCGCAGACATTCACGATGGGCTCGGATCGGCACTACCCGGAGGAGGGCCCGGCGCACCGTGTGAAGGTCGATGCCTTCGCCATCGAGACCCAC
Organism: Rhodococcus sp. BE178; assembly: GCF_050433545.1. Classification (NCBI taxonomy): domain Bacteria; kingdom Bacillati; phylum Actinomycetota; class Actinomycetes; order Mycobacteriales; family Nocardiaceae; genus Rhodococcus; species Rhodococcus sp. BE178. The sequence goes on from NZ_JBNPXA010000009.1 coordinate 144,144, forward strand.
CAGGTCACCAATGCGCAGTACGCGCGTTTCGTGCGGGACACCGGCTACGTCACGGTGGCCGAGAGGCCGTTGGACCCCGCCGATTTCCCGGGGGCGCCCGTAGAGAACCTGCAGCCCGGATCGATGGTCTTCACACGCACCGCCGGTCCGGTCGATCTCCGGCACCTCAGTCAATGGTGGATCTGGACGATCGGGGCGTCCTGGCAGCGCCCCACAGGCCCCGGATCGTCGACCGCCGGGCTCGGGGACCACCCCGTCGTTCATGTCGCGCACGAGGATGCAGCGGCGTACGCGCAGTGGGCGGGACGGGCCCTGCCCACCGAGGCGCAGTGGGAGGCCGCTGCGCGGGGCGGGCTGGACGGCGCCGACTTCACGTGGGGCAAGGACGGCGAGGCGGACGATGAGCGTCTCGCGAACTTCTGGCACGGCGACTTCCCCTGGCGAGCGGATTCCGGGTACGGCACCACCGCAGCGGTCGGCAGCTATCCGTCGAACGGGTACGGCCTGCACGACATGGCGGGCAACGTGTGGGAATGGACGGCTGACTGGTACTCGGACCGACATGCCGACTCGGCGGACTCGTGCTGCGCACCGCTCAATCCGCGTGGGCCGGACGTGTCGCAGAGCTTCGACAGCCGTCAGCCCCAGTTCCAGGTGCCCCGCAAGGTGATCAAGGGCGGCTCGTTCCTGTGCGCCGACAGCTACTGCCGCCGCTATCGGCCCGCGGCGCGCCGACCCCAGATGATCGACACGGGGATGAGCCACATCGGGTTCCGCTGCGTGGCGGGCACCGCGTAGTCGAACCCGATCGGCGGCGTTCCGCGACGCGTCGGGCTACCAGGCGGAGTCGCCGCGGAGCACGGCGTCGGCGCCGCCGTCGACGAAGACGACCTGACCCGTCACGTGCGAGTTCTTCGGGGACACAAGCCAGGACAGCAGCGGGGCGATCTGCTCGGGACGTGCGTGTCCGTGCAGCGGCATCGGGACGGCGCCGTCGATGGCGGCGAGGCCCGCCGGGGTGTCGAGCATCGCCTGGATCATCGGCGTGACGATGGTGCCCGGCGCGATCGCGTTGAGCGGGATACCGGCACCCGCCCACTCGGCGGTGATCGCGGTCCGTCGCACCCAGCGCGCGATCGCGGCCTTGGACGACCCGTAGACGAGGGCGCCGTGACCGCGCTCGACCGCGGCCCGCGCGGCCTCGACCGCCGCGGGCTCGTCACCGGCCAGGGCGGCGTCGACGATCGCCGGATCGTTCGGGTGCAGCGACGCCACCGACGAGATCACGACCGCGCGGGGGTCGGTGCCGGCGGCGAGCAGCGGGCGCAGACCCTCGAGGGTCGCCACCGCGCCGAAGTAGTTGACCTTGATGGTGAGCGGATCGAACAGAGCGACGCCGGCGCATGCGATCACGCCGTCGAGGCGGCCGCCGGTCAGTTCGCGGGCCTGCTCGACAAGGTCCGCCCGCCCGTGCTCGGTGGCCAGGTCGGCCGTGATGTCGGCGTCGCGCAGGTCGGTGCCGATGACCCGGGCGCCCTGGTCACGGAGGTACGCGGTGGTAGCGGCGCCGATTCCGGAGGCGCTGCCGGTGACGAGGAAGGTACGGGGCATGGTCCGGCCCTTTCGTGGGGGAGGGAGGCGAGTGCACGATCGCGGGGTGCCAATCTGTGCCAGGTTGCCAGTTTGTGCCACGCTGTTAATGTGTGTCAAGACACACTTTCGAGAGGTGGCACGTGGACCGAGACCCGCCGGGTTTGTCCGGACGACGACGCGACGCGGTGCGCATGGACATCGCCGCGGCGGCCGCGAACCTGTTCGTCGCCGACGGCTTCGATGCGACGTCGGTGGAGGACATCGCTCGCGCCGCGGACATCTCGGTGCGCACGTTCTACCGGCACTGCGGCGCGAAGGAGGACACGCTCACCCCGGTCCTCACCTCCGGTATCCGCGACTTCGCCGGCTATCTCGCGGCGCGGCCTGCTCGCGAGTCCGTCGAGGCCTCGGTCCACGCGGCGTTCGCGGAGTGTCTACGGCGGGATCGCTACGCCGAACTGATCTCTACACGAGAACTTTTCGTCATTCTGACGTCGGTATCCGGCATCCGCGCCCGCTGGATGGTTGCGGCGCACGATCTGGCCGACGAGATGCGGCCGCTGCTGGCAGGTCGGGCCGGGCTCGATCCGGCGGGTCTCGAGGCCCGCCTGCTGTCGCACACGCTGATCGGCGCCCTCACCGTCGCACTCGAGTACTGGGTGACGTGCGATCCGGAGGATCCTGCGGGGCCGGCGGACGTGGGTGAGCTGGCGGCGTCCGCGCTGTCCGTCCTACGCCTCGATGTCCAGATTCCGGCGCGAAGCGACTAGCTCGACGAATCCGTTCGACAGACAACATGTTTCGGCAGACAAGGAGACAATCATGGTTCGGTCACTGGTGAGAAGCGTCGTGGTTTCGGCAGATCCCGATCGGGTCTGGGCCCACATCGGCGACTTCGACGGGCTCGGCGCGTGGCATCCGGGCGTCCCGCCCTCGGAGCTCGAGGGCGACACGGAGCCGACCGAGGTCGGTGCGATCCGCGTCTTCTCGATCGACGGGCGCGTCGTCGCCCGGGAGCTTCTCGTCGGCCGCGACGCGGCGGCGCGCACGTACAGCTACCAGGTGCTCGACCCGATGCTGCCGATCAGCGACTACATCGCCACCCTCGCGGTGCGGCCGCACGCCGGCGGCACCGAGATTCATTGGAGCGCGGAGTATCAGGCCGCCGACGACGCGGCGGTCGCGACGGTGGAGCAGATGTTCGGCGACGGGGTCTATGTCACCGGACTCAACGCTGTGGCAACGTATTTCGCGGACTAGCCGCGCACCGACCGCCGGCTCGTCGTCGCTTGCTAGTGGCGACGAGCCGAGCAGTCGATACACATCGTGGCGGCGGGCACCGCATCGAGTCGGGCCTCGGTGATCGGTGTTCCGCATCGGACGCAGACGCCGTACCTGCCGTTCTCGAGGCGCTGTGTTGCCGCAGACAGGTCCTCCAGGTCGCGGCGAGCGTCGTCGAGAAGGGCCGAGACCTGGGCACGCTCGAAGGCGATGGTCGAGCCTTCGGGATCGTGCTCGTCGTCGTCCGTGGTGAACTCCGATCCCTCCACTGTTTCGCTGAAACGCCGGGTGAGTGCGGCGATGCGGCGCTCCGTGTCGGCGCGTTCCCGGGCGATCCGGGCCCGATGCCGGGAGGCGGTCGCGTCCGCGTCGGCTCCTGCGGAACCATCGTCCTGCATGGGTGTTCCTCCATCGAAGCCGGTATGCGGTCACCGAAAGTTGATCAGTAGCCCGGCCATCCACACGCAGGCCAGGGTGAAGGCTGTGATCAAGACGGCCTCGAGCAGCGTGGTGCCGACCATCAGCGCGAACAATCCGGGCACGAACACGATGAGTGCGATGCACAGCAGCCATGCCAATCGCAGTGACGTGGTTCGTATCCCGGCCCGCCGCGCGCATTGTGGAGTCTCGCGCATGTCGTCTCCCGTGAGCTGTGGTGCGCTCCTGTCGTCTGTGCCGTGCAGTACTTACTCGACGGTAGCGGAGTGGTAGCGGGGACGTGTGGGGAATCGTCCGAATTGTACTGCGGTGCAGAGACTGGCCGAATCGATTGCCCGGATGTGGTTGCGGGCGAATCCATCCCGCTCCGGGTGCCGGGTGCGGACCATTGCGCCCGCACGGCCGCTGACGGTGCGGCCGGCTCGTCGCGCGCACCGGACGGGGGCTGCCTCTGCTCGGAGGGTCGCCCCGCCTCCGGTCCTCGCCGGACGGCCGACTTCCGCGCGACCACCCCATCCTGGAGGTTGTCGTTCTTTTGACTTATTCCAGAAAAGGGGCATACTGGGAACCATGCAACACGGAGAGCACGGCATCGAACCCCGCACCCTGCTGAGGGAAGCGGGCCTACGTGTCACGGCTCCCCGGGTTGCGGTTCTGAATGCTGTTGCCGCGAATCCGCATTCGGATGCGGAGGAGATCGCTGCCGAGGTGCGTCGTCAGCTCGGGACCGTCTCCACTCAGGGCGTCTACGACGTGCTGGGGGCCTGTGTCCGAGCGGGTCTGCTGCGCCGGATCGAACCTGCGGGTTCGTCGGCACGGTACGAGACCCGCACCGCGGACAACCATCACCACCTGGTGTGCCGCTCGTGCGGCACGGTCGTCGACGTGGACTGCGTCGTCGGCCACGCTCCCTGCCTGGAGCCCTCGAACGACCACGGCTTCGAGATCGACGAGGCCGAGGTGGTGTTCTGGGGTCTGTGCGGCGGTTGCCGAAGTGTTTCGGCGAAAACCACAGCAGAGACCGTTGCCAGCTCACAGAATCAAGACGATGTGCCCGGATCGGGCGGGTCGAACCATTCGAAGACAGCCACAGCCCACTAGTGCCAGGAGGCTTCGCAAAATGACGTCCGCACAGTCACGTCCGACGACGAACAACTTCGGAATCCCGGTCAGCAGCGACGACGAGTCGTTGACCGCGGGTACGCAGGGGCCGATCCTGCTGCACGACCACTACCTGATCGAGAAGCTCGCGCAGTTCAACCGCGAGCGGGTGCCGGAGCGCATCGTGCACGCCAAGGGTGGCGGCGCGTTCGGCGAACTCGTCATCACCGGTGACGTCAGCAAGTACACCAAGGCGAAGTTCCTGCAGCCCGGCAAGAAGACCGAGTCGCTGGTGCGCTTCTCCACCGTCGCCGGCGAGCAGGGCAGCCCCGACACGTGGCGCGATCCGCGCGGGTTCGCGATGAAGTTCTACACCGAAGAGGGCAACTACGACCTCGTCGGCAACAACACCCCGGTCTTCTTCATCAAGGACCCCATCAAGTTCCCCGACTTCATCCGCTCGCAGAAGCGTCTGCCGGGTTCGGGTCTGCGCGACCACGACATGCAGTGGGACTTCTGGACGCTGCGTCCCGAGACGGCGCACCAGGTGACGTGGCTGATGGGCGACCGCGGTATCCCGAAGTCGTGGCGGCACATGGACGGGTTCGGCTCGCACACCTACCAGTGGGTCAACGCTGCCGGTGAGCGCTTCTGGGTGAAGTACCACTTCAAGACCGACCAGGGCATCGAGTTCCTCACGCAGGCCGAGGCCGACACCCTCGCCGGCTCCGACCCGGATTACCACCGCGCCGATCTGTACAACGCGATCGATCGGGGCGAGTTCCCCAGCTGGACCATGAAGGTTCAGGTCATGCCGGTCGCCGAGGCGGAGGGCTACCGCTTCAACCCGTTCGACCTGACGAAGGTGTGGTCGCAGAAGGACTACCCGCTCATCGAGGTCGGCAAGTGGACACTCAACCGCAATCCGGAGAACTTCTTCGCGCAGATCGAGCAGGCGTCGTTCGAACCGTCGAACGTGGTGCCCGGCATCGGGTTCAGCCCCGACAAGATGCTGCTCGGCCGGGTGTTCTCCTACGCGGACGCCCATCGCTACCGGATCGGCACCAACTACGCCGACCTGCCGGTGAACGCGCCGAAGTGCCCCGTGAACTCCTACTCCAAGGAGGGCGCGATGCGCTACAGCTTCAACTCCGCCGACACTCCGGTGTACGCGCCCAACTCGTACGGCGGGCCGCACGCGGATCCGTCGGCCGCCGGTGACGAGGGCCTGTGGGCGTTCGACGGCCAGGCGGTGCGCGCCGGGTACATTCAGCACCCGGAGGACGGCGACTTCACGCAGGCCGGAACCCTGGTCCGCGAGGTGCTCGACGACGCCGCCCGCGAGCGTCTGGTGAGCAACATCGTCGGCCATGCGCTCGGTGGTGTCAGCGAACCCGTGCTGCAGCGCGTGTTCGAGTACTGGAAGAACGTGGACGCCGAACTCGGCAAGAAGGTCGAGGTAGGCGTGCGCGCCGGCCAGAAGTAGACCGATGAGCCCGATGGGCCCGTTCCGGAATTGGACAATTCCGGAACGGGCCCATCGGCTTTCACGAACCTGTCGGCCTCATCGACTCGTCAGGGGAGCAGGCCCCACCAGTAGATGAAGGTTGCTGCCAGCCACAGAATCAGAGTGTCCATAACCGCCTCCCGAGCATTCGAGGACTGCCTCCATCATGCCCCTCGGCGTCGGCTCTGAACAAACACGGCAATTCCGTACACGAGTACCGCCCCGATGATCCAGGCCTCCAGCACCGCGATCGCTGTGGGGAGGCCGTCGTTGTCGAAGTACGCGGTGCCGCGCAGCGCGCGAACGGTGACGCCGACCGGCAGGATGTTCGTCAGCGGTTCCAACCAACCCGGAAGGAACTGTGCGGGCAGGATGCCGGTGCTGGTCGCGTTTCCGAACACCAGCAGGACGACGGCGGCGACGAAGATCCCGGGCGGCCCGAAGAGTTTGAGCAGCGCCACGGTCGAGGCGCCGACGGCAAACGCGAGCAGACCGACGAGCGTGGCGGTCATGAGGAACGACGCCGGCAGCGCCCCGAAAACGGGCTGGACCAGCCAGGCGACGACGAGGCTCACCAGGATCGAGAAGGCCACTGCGCTGACGGCACGCCAGACGACGGGCAGTCGCGGACCGGCCTGCATGCTGGTGAGGCCGAACAGAAACGCCGCGAGGACGACACCGAAGGCGGCGTAGAACACCGACAGTCCGCGGGAATCGCCCGACGCCAACGGGACGACGTCGGTCACGGTCAGCGGCGTGCCGGTCGCCGCGGCGGCCGCCCCGAACGCACGGGACAGGACCTCGGTGACCGCCGGCCCGTTCGCGCCCGCGACGAGCAGTTCCGCGGTGGGCGCACCGGCGGCGACGAACGCGCCGAAGACATCGTGCGACTCGACGGCCTGCCGGGCCGTGTCGGCGGACGGGTAGACGCGCACGTCGAAGGCGTCGCCGGCGGCCGCTGACTGGGCCTCGATCGCGGCGACCGCCGGTGGCGGCGCAACCACTGCGACGGGCAGATCGTGCGGTTTCGGATCGTGGAAGGCGGCCAGGAACACCGCGACGAAGATGGCGCCGATCAGCAACCCGACCAGCATCGGGACCACGGTGCCCCGCACGACCGTGTCGCGCTCCGGCTCCGAGTGCTCGGCTGACCGATCCGGCTCCGAATCGTCTACTGACCGCGTCGACGTCGCTGCCATACATCGAGTGTGCCCACATCACGGCGGCGCGGTGGACGTTCTCGACGTCACGGTTCGAGAAAGCGTGCCAGGAACTCGATCAGCAGCCGCTCGCCGACCGGTGCGGGCAGTGCCTCGACGAGGGCGAGGACGTCGGCCTGGGGGCCGGTGAGCCCGGCCTTCGGATCCAGCCCGGCGAGCCCCAGCACGGCGGCGCTGACCTCGCTGGTGAGATCGGCGGGATCGATCTGCGCGGCGGCCGCGACCAGATCGGCGGGGGCGTCCGCGCCCGGGACCCCGCGGGTACGGTCCGCCGCCTTCTGCAGCGCCGCGATCAGGTCGTCGACGACCCGCTCGGTGACCGGCGTGATCGTCAGATGCGTGGTGCGCGGCAGGACCGTTCCGTCCGACTGGGTGTACCGGGGCTGCGGCTGCAGCGCCCACCCGTCGTCACCCGCGGCGTCGGACCACCGGTGCGGATCGACGCGGCGCTCCGGCGACACCGACTCGTCCGTGGCGATCGCCAGCAGGGGGCCGACGGGATCGCCGACGACCCGCAGGCCCACGATTCCCGCGATCGCGCCGCGGATCCGTTCGGTCGCGCGCGCCATCGGTGCGACCAGGGCTGCGAATCCCTCCTCGCCGAGGGCCTGTGTCACCGCCCAGCCGGCCGCGATCGGCATGACGCTGCGCGATCCCAGCAGCGTCGGATTGACCACGGAGTAGCCGGGCCACGACGTGGTGGCGAACCAGTGTGCGCGGTGTCGGTCGCGGTCGCGGTAGAGCAGCAGCGACACGCCCTTGGGGGCGTACCCGTACTTGTGCAGGTCCACCGACAGGCTGCTCACGCCCGGCACCGTCAGATCCCACCGCCGTGTCAGGCCCGGCCACCACGGCAGCACCCAGCCGCCGATGCAGCCGTCCACGTGCAGTGGGACATCCTGGGCTGCACACAGTTCCGCGATCTGCTCGACTGGATCGAGGGCGCCGTGCGCATACGACGGCGTGCTCGCGACGACCAGGGCCACGTCGGGCGACAAGGCCGCGGCGACGTCCGACGGCCGCAGCCGCGCGGTGACGGGATCCACCGGCAGCACCTCGAGCCGCAGATCGAGATGCTGCGCCGCCTTGTGGAAGGCCGCGTGCGCAGTGGCGCCGATCAGCAGTGTCGGGCGGTGCTCGGCCCCCGTTCGCCTCCGCCACGTGTCCCGTGCGGATTTGACGGCGAGCATGCAGCTTTCGGTGCCGCCGCTCGTGACCGAGCCGACGACGTCCGGGTCGCCACCTGCGAGCACGCCGCGCCCCAGTTCGACGAGATCGCGCTCCATCGCCGCGATCGACGGAAACGTGGTGGGGTCCAGCCCGTTCAGCGACTGCGCGCGCAACGCCGCGGCCCCCGCGAGCTCGGCGAGTTCGGCGACGCCCGGGTCGTACACGTACGACAGCAGGCGTCCGCCCGACGTCGGGGCATCCGCCGCGCGAAGGGCATCGAGGCGGGCGAGGACGTCGGCAGGATCGTTGCGGAACTGCATCAGTGGCTTCCGTTCTGGGAGTAGGAGTCCTCGGCGGCGAGGCGGTAGCGCGCGAGCGCGACGATGCTGAGCGCGGTGAGGATCGCAGGAGCCGCGGAGATCGCCAGTGCGATGCCGTTGATCGCGGTCTCGGACTGGTCGGCGTGGTGGTCGTCGGTGGACGAGACGAACCCGGTGATCGCGAGGATCGCGAGGACCAGAGCGGGACCGAGCGCCAGGCCGATGGTCTCGACGGCCGTCCACACGCCGCTGAACGCCCCGGCGCGAACCGTGCCGCCCTCGCGCTTCTCGTGGTCGCTGATGACGTCCGGCAGCATCGACATGCCCAGCATCTGCATGCCCGCGTAGCCGACACCGGCCACCGCGACCACCGCGTACACCCACCACCCGGTGTCCACGAGCAACCCCAGCAGCGCCACGGTGGCGGCGAGGAACAGGCTCGACGCCAGCAGGTAGGCGCGCCGCTTGCCCCACGCCCGCACCGAGCGTGACCACAGCGGCATCACCGCGACCGCCGGACCGACCAGCGCGGCGAACAGGATCGACACCGACCGCTCGTTGCCGAGCACATACGTGGCGGCGTACTGCGCTGCGGCCAGCATGGTGCCCGTCGCGAAGGCCTGCAGCGCGGACGCCGTCAGCAGCATCCGGAAGGGCCTGCTGGATCGGACGACGCGCAACGAGGCCGAGAACGAGGCGTCCTCGCCGAGCGACGGCTCCGACGCCGCCCGGCGCGGCGCCACACGGGACGCCGCGAACATGCCCAGTCCCAGCAACGCGCCGGCGACGATGCCCATGACGAGGTAGCCCCAGCGGCCGCCGCCACCCAGTTCGCGCAGCTCCGGACCACCCGCGCCGAAGAGGAGGATCGCGATGCCGAGAACCGCGACGCGCCACGCCATCAGACGCGCGCGCTCGTGGTAGTCGTCGGTGAGTTCGGCGGGCATCGCGATGTACGGAACCTGGAACATGCTGAACGCCACCGCGGATGCGATGAACGCGACCGCGACCCACACCGCACCGCCGGCGGCGTCGACCCCGTCGGGCACCGCGAAGGTGAGCGCGAAGAAGACCGGCAGCAGCACGGCGCCGATCGTGAGGAACCGCCGTCGGCTCCCGGTCCGACGGGCCCACGAGTCGCTCCACGCCCCGATCGCCGGATTGAGCACCACGTCCAGCGCCTTCGGCGCGAACACCACGAACGTGGCGACGGCCGCCGCGACGCCCAAGGTGTCGGTGAGGTAGTAGGCGAGCACCAGGCCCGGAAGGGTCGAGAAGCCGCCGGTGCCGACCGAACCCAGCGCGTAGCCACGAATGGTGGCGGCGCTGAGCCGACCTGGCGCGGTGGACGAGACATTCGTGGCCGTCATGCGCGTCAATCTAGGCCAGCCGCAGGCCGGCGGGGGGCCGGTCGCGGCCGTCGGAGCGTCGTGTCGGTGGTCATTGCTAGCGTTCCCGGCAAGGGGTCCGGGGCTGCCGCTTCGGACCCCTTCGCTGTCGGTGATCTGCTGTACTGCTCGAAAGGTGCTGTCTCCCATGGTTATGGGTGCTACCCATGCAATGTCCGGTGCCGTGGTCGGCCTAGCCGTCGCGGACCTGCTGCCCACCGACTGGGGTGGACCCACGTCCACCGCGGAGACCTTCGCGTTCGCCGGCGTGTGCGCCGGGGCCGCGCTGCTGCCGGATCTGGACACCACCCAGTCCACCGTCGCGCGGTCGTTCGGCCCGATCAGCAGGACCCTCGCCGCGGGCGTCGACGCCCTGTCCCTCGGGGTGTATCGGGTGACCAAGGGGCGGAAGGATCCCAACCGGCGCGGTGGGCACCGCACCCTCACCCACACCGCGTTGTTCGCGGTGGGGCTGGGCGCGGGGATCTCGGCGCTGGTCGGCCAGTTCGGCCGGCCCGCCATCATCGTCACGCTGTTCTTCACGCTCGGCTTGGCGCTGCGCGGTCTGGTCGGGGACTGGGCGCGGGACAAGGGGTGGCTCGTCGTCACCGGCGCCGCGGCGTTCCTGTCGATCCTGACGTGGCAGTGGTTCCCGGATCAGGTGGGGTCGACCGGGCTCGGCGTCGCGGTCGCGCTCGGCTGCGCCACGCACTGTCTCGGCGACATGATCACCAAGGAGGGGGTGCCGTTCCTCGCGCCGTTCGTCCCGTTCGGGGGACGACGATGGTGGGAACTGCGGCTGCCCTCGTTCCTGGCGATCCGCGCGGGCGGCGGCTTCGAGAAGGCCGTGCTGGGTCCGGCACTGACGATCCTGGCCGTCGGCCTCGCGGTCTGGTCGGTGGACGGGGCGCCGGAGGCGATCACCGATGCGCTGCGGACCTCGGTGCAGGTGACCGAGAAGTAGGGCCGCCTCCGAGATTCCCTCGACCAGAATTACGGAACCACTGGCATCGGAACGAAACTTGTTCTAGTTTGGCTCGAGATCGTGCGCGGCGGACTCGACGGTGCCGCCACCCCGACGAGTGGATCGGAGTCGAACCGGTGAGTGTCGACGGCAGCGAGATGGCGACAGGCGGATCGCGTAACGGGATGTCGCGCAGGGGATTCCTCGGCCGAGCGGCCGGGGCGGCGGCGGGCGCCGCCGCCGCGGCGGGCATGGGCTGGTCTCCGGCCTTCGCGCTGCCGGCGGCGGGCTCGACCGGTTCGGGCGGTGGCCCGGTGTCGAACCTTCCGGCGCCGCCCGCGTTCCCCCAGGACATTCCGCTGTCCCAACAGGGCTACGTCAACTGGGCCAAGGACATCCGGTTCGACGCCGTGTGGACCGCGACCGCGCGGACCCCGGACGACGTGCTCCGGATCGCGAACTGGGCCAAGGACAACGGCTTCCGGGTGCGCGCGAAGGGCACCATGCACGGGTGGAGTCCGCTCACCGTCGTGCCCGGCGAGAACGTCGAGAAGATCCTGCTCGTCGACACGATGACCCACCTGAACTGGGTGAACGTCGACCCCGTCGGGTCACCGGCCACCGTCACCGCAGGCGGCGGTGCCAGCCTCGAGGCCATCCTCACCGCGCTGCAGCAGCACGGTCTCGGGTGGGCCAACTCGCCGGCCATCGGCGATCTCTCGATCGCCGGGATCCTCGCCATCGGAGCCCACGGCGCCACGTACCCGGCCGCGGGGGAGACGGTGACGCCCGGCCAGTCGTTCGGCTCGCTGTCGAACCTCGTCACCGCGATGACCGTGGTGGTGTGGGACGACGCCACCGACCGCTTCGTGCTGCGCGACTTCACCCGCGCCGATCCCGAGATCACCGCGCTGCTGACACATCTGGGCCGCAGCTTCGTCACGGCGGTGACGCTGCAGGCCGGCGTCAACGCCCGCCTGCGCTGCCAGAGCATCATGGACATCCCGTGGCAGGAGATGTTCGCGCAGCCGGGAGCGCCGGGCCGGACGTACGAGACCTTCGTGGAGACGTCGGGCCGTGTCGAGGCGATCTGGTTCCCGTTCACCGACAAGCCGTGGCTGAAGATCTGGACGCCAACGCCGGTCAGGCCGCCGGAGTCCCGGGAGGTGTTCGGTCCCTACAACTATTTCTTCACCGACAACCTGCCCGAGCCGCTCACCGATCTGCTGGGGCAGGTGGCGTCGGGCATCCAGGCCGCCACCCCCGCCTTCGGGATCGGGCAGTTGGCGGCCGTACAGGCGGGCCTCGCGCTCACCGACACCGACGACCTGTGGGGCTGGTCCAAGGATGTCCTGTTCTACCTGCGGCACACCACGATGCGTGTCACCGCGGGCGGCGGTGTCGTCGTGACGAAGCGGTCGAACATCCAGCGGGTCATCAACGAGTTCACCACGTGGCACAACGCGCGGATGACGGACCTGGCGGCGCAGGGCAGGTACCCGATCAACGGCCCGTTCGAGGTTCGCATGTGCAAGGTCGACGACCAGGACGAGGTGCTGGTGGAATCGGCCGGGCCGCCGAACCTCTCGGCCGTGCGTCCGCGCCCCGACCACCCCGAGTGGGACACCTGCATCTGGATGAACGTCGTCACGCTGCCGGGCACGCCGGGCGCGGCGGACTACTTCCGCGACATGGAACGCTGGATGGCGCAGAACTATTCGGGCGACTACGCCACGTTCCGCTCCGAGTGGGCCAAGGGCTGGGGCTTCGATGGTCAGGGTGGCTACCGAGACCCGGAGTGGCTGACGCAGACCCTGCCCGCCGCCTACACGACAGGAATCCCGGCATCGGGGAACTGGGAGGCGGCGCGGAAGTCCCTCAACGCGCACGACCCGCATCGCGTCTTCGCCAACAGCTTCCACGACCGGCTACTGCCGTAGAGGGCGCCGTCGGGTAGTTTCGGGCGGGGTCGATTTCGCTTGGAGTTGTTGTGGTTTCTGATGCGGTCCATCCGGATGTGGCCCTCGTGATGCGTCTCTTCGCTGGCCTCGGGGTCGGGTGTTCGCCGGCTGTGTCCGAGCCCGACAACGCCGAGTACGGTGCCGCGATTTCGGAGGTCGGCCGGTCGACGGTTCGGTTTCGGGTCGGCAAGCTGACCCCGACGAAGGTGGGGCTGTTCGTCTCGGTGTGGCGTCGCGCGGCCGGTGGGTCGACGGAACCGTTCCCGACCGAGGGCGACGTGGACGGGCTGGTCGTCACCGCCCGCGAGGGGGACCGCTTCGGCGCGTTCGTCTTCCCGACGGAGGTGCTGGCCACCCGCGGCATCGTTGTGTCGGTACGTGGTGCCGGTGGGAAGCGGGGTTTCCGGGTGTATCCGCCGTGGTCGGCGACCAGCAACCCGCAGGCGAAGCGGTCCCAGGGTTGGCAGTGCGACCGGTTCCTCGACCTGAGTGACCGAGCGGCCGTCGATCTGCAGCGGGCCGGTCGCCTCCTCGCGGTGATCTAGAGCAGCGGGGAGGGAAGAAGGTGGACCGGCGGCTCGGTCGCCTCACGGCGAAAGGCGCAACGCAGCTCCAGCCGAACGGAACTCTGCGAAGGCGGTGAAATTGAGCCCGGGGGACACGGAACCGCCGATCCGAACCATTCAACCACGACCCCGCCGAGGTTATTCCAGGGTCATCCCAAGAGGTCCCGGGCCCGTTCCAGCTCCATGTCGAGCAGGTCGTCGACATCGAGATCCGAGGCTTCCCGCACCGCGGACTCGAGGAGCGCCGTCGCCTCGTCGGCCCGTCCCAGCTGGTGCAGAAGGTCGCCGTAGACGACGAGCGCGCGGACCCGCAACACGCCGGGCTGCGAGCGATCGAGTAGCTCACGCAGCGTGACCTCCGCTTTCTCGACCCGGCCGTAGTCGAGCTGGAGCAGTGCCTTCTGCAGGGTCAGCGACTCGTCCATGCGGCCACGATAACGGCGAGGCCCGGCACCGAATCGGTGCCGGGCCTCGCCGCGGGTCGAACGTCTACTGCTTGCCGCCGAGCAGGTTGTCCAGGTCGTCGAGCACGATCATCGCGCCTGTCGGACCCAGCGCGAGGAACCATGTCTCGTCGGACACCTGCACGGCCTTGCCGTTCTTCACTGCGTTCATGCTCGACCACAGCGGGCCGCCCAGCACCTCGCCCTCGGCGGTGGTGTCGGGCTTGCCGTAAGTCGAGTAGAAGATCCAGTCACCGTCGGCCTGCGTGATGGTCTCGGGGCTGACCTCGACGGCCAGCTCCTCGATGTTCTGGATGTCGGGGCGGCGCAGTCCGACGTCCTGCAGGATCACGCCGATAAACGACAGGTTGCCGTACAGGCGGGTCTTGCCGCTCATGAAGCGCACCAGCGAGATCGACGGATCGCCCTGGATGCTGTCGCGGACCTCTTTCGCCCGGGTCTGGTAGTCGTTGAGCACGGACTCGGCCTTCGTCTCCTCACCGAGGGTGTCGGCGACCAGGAGGAAGTTCTCCTTCCACGGGAAGCCCGGGCGGATGCCGAACACCGTGGGCGCGATCTGCGACAGCTGTGGGTACAGCTTGTCGGAACGCAGCTTGCTACCGAGGATCAGATCCGGCTGCAGCGCGGTGATCGCCTCGAGATTGAGGTTGTTGGAGGTGCCGACGTCCGGCACACCCTTCAGCTTGTCCGCGAGGTACGACGGCTGTCCGGACACACCCTCCGGATTCGCGATACCGACCGGCGTGATGCCGAGCGACAGGACGTCGTCGAGCTCGCCGCCGTCGAGCACGACGACGCGCTCCGGCTTCTTCTCGATCACGGTCTCGCCGAGCGCATGCTTTACGGTCCGCGGGAACGCGCCGGGCTGCGCGTCGCTGCCCAGTTCGGCGGTCGCGGCGTCGGCGGTGGCGAACAGGTGACCGCCCGTCGCGACGTCGGTGTTGCCGGCCGGAGCGTCGGTCGCACTGTCGGAGGAGCCGCATGCGGTGGCGGCGAACATGGTCGCGAGGGCGACCATCGCGACGCGGACGGAGGTCCGCTTGCGCAGGGACGATCGATTGAACATTAGGTCAGGCTAGCCTGTGATCCAGGGGGGCTTTCCGGTGGGACGGCGGGAGCGGTCCTGTAAACGAAAAAGACCCGGTCCGAATAATCGGACCGGGTCTTTCTGTTCTTCACTGTCGGGGTGGCGGGATTTGAACCCACGACCTCTTCGTCCCGAACGACCTCACCTGGGCAGACGACAGGATATGGAGGCGTGAGCTGCATGAGTGAAAACGCCGTAACCAGCGAACTGGATGGTCAGCTTCGTGAGTGAGATGTGCCGAGTAATGGCAGTGCTGCGGACCCACTGCGGACCCACTCGCTTACCTGCGATCGAAAGCGACTCACGAGGATGCGGGCGGCTGGGTGTACCCGGCCATCAGGTGGGTTGCAGTCGGCTGATCGGCGGTAGTCCTCCGAGTGCGCTGTGGCGTCGTCGAGTGTTGTAGTACTCGAGCCAGGGTGCAAGCGCGTCGGCGCGTTCGGTGTTGCTGGTGAAGACCTGCCGGTAGGCCCACTCGGATTGCAGGGTCCGATTGAGGCGTTCGACCTTCCCGTTCTGCCACGGGCAGTGCGGTGTGATGAACTTCTGTCGGATGCCGTGCTCAGCGCAGACCTCCCGTAGCGACCACCGGTAGGCCCAGGCGTTGTCGGGCATCAGCCGCTCGATGCCGGTGATGCCGTGGCGGGCGAAGTAGTCGATCGCACGGACCAGGAAACCCGCACAGGTGGAACCCTTTTCGTCCGGGAGGATCTCCGAGTAGGCGAGCCGGGAGTGATCGTCGATGAGGGCGTGGACGTAGTCGAACCCCACCTTCGTCGAGTCGTCCCGGATCCGGTGCTCTCGGCCATGGGCACGCCATCCGCCACCGTCGGGAATCCGGCCGAGCTTTTTGACATCCATGTGCACCAACAATTCGTCTGCGGCCAGGTCGCTGTTGTCAGATGCTCCGGAGGATCGACCTGGTGGCGTAGTACGCGTCCTCATCGTCTTCAGGTCCAGGGTGGTGGCGAGGCGCGGCGGGGGCGGTCGTGCGTGTTCCGGCGACGATCTGTGCGACTCGGGGGTCGGCGGCCAGCTCGTCACGAAGGGCTTGGGCCGCTTCTTCCGCTTCGGCGCATGCTGCACGGTGGGTGGCGGTGACGATCGCCGCGAGCGCGGCGGCGCCGCCGGCGAGGGCGGTGTCGGTGATGGTCAGTGCGGTGATGCGGCCGGCAGCATCAACTTCGGCGGTGACGTGCCCGCCCGCGGATTGGGCCCGGCCGCGCACGAGTGTCACTGACTCGTGGACTCGGCGTGCTTTCGCGGCGAGGTCGTCGAGCGGTGCGCTGCTGGTCATAGTGTCGCTCCCGGAGTAATCGGTCGGGTGTGCTGGGTGGGCGCCAATCGGGGGAGGGCGACGCGTTACGGCGTCTGTTCGGTCCGCTGGGCAGGGAGTCGGCACCCGGTCCGGGCGCTGACGAGTGCGGCGACCTGTGTGCCGAGGTGGATTTGGCTGCCGTCGTCGCTGGTGAGTACCACGTCGTGATCGCCCGGCTTGTCGACGCGGACGTTCAGCTGGGTGATCCCGAGGGGCGCGGCGACGTCACGGGCCGCCTGGAGCACGCGGGGCCAGTCGGCGTCGGGAATCGGGGTGGCGGAGACGTAGTTCGGTAAGTCGATCTCGAGTCCGTCGGTTTTGCCGAAGGCGCCGCCGCAGCTGGACTGGGTCCGCTGGCGACGCCATTCCCACTGCAGTTCTGGTGCGATGGTTGTTGCGGCGTTGGCGATCTGCACCACCGCGTCGGTGATCTGCTTTTCGGTGTCCTCGAGTGAGGGTCGGGTGGGCAGGAGGGCTGCGGCGGCGGCGATTTCCTCGTCGGTGTGGTTGTAAGGGTTGCCCATGGTGTCGAGGTCTCCGCATCCGGTGGTCAGGATTGTCACGGTTGTTGCGATCGCCGCCAGCAGCGGCAGGGTGTGTCGGTTCACAAGCGCACCGCCTGTTCGGGTAGTCCGGCCACGATCACGGCCATGTTGTATCCCGACATTCGAAGCTCCCCGTTGTCGCCTTGCTGTGAGTATTGACTGTGCTTGTGGACGCCGTCTCGTGTGACGCCGTCGGGGCTGGTGCCTGCGTTGGTGGAGAGCTGTTCGAAGTCGGAGGTGCTGGGGTCGGGTCCGAACCGGTGCGTCTTGCCGATTTCGGTGACGACGCGGTCCTCGTCGGCCTCCATCACGTAGCCGTGTCCTTCGGCGAGGCCCAGGTCGGATTCGTCGTCGGCGTTGATGCCGGGCGATCCATAGAACACGGCGTCGTCGATGGGTTGGCCGGGACCGGGGTCCTGGAGTGCCAGACCGGTGGTCAGGGACCCGTAGGAGTGCCCGAGCGCGGTGATGTGCGGGTCCGGCTGCGTGGACGCGACGTCGAGGCCGTCGTAGAACCCGGCGAGCTTCGCGGCGCCCGCGTTCGCGCGGTCCGTCTGGGCGACGTCCAGTCCGCCGCGTGCGTGGTCCGCGACCACGTTCGACGGCCCGTCGAGCTGCGGTGGTTCGTATCCCAACCACGCGATGCTCGCCACTGTCTCGTCAGCACGGCCGGCGCGATCGAGCTGTTCCTCCGCCTCGGACTGCAGGTATGTCGCTTCATTGACCATGCCGTTGAAGGAGTCGTCGATGTTGGTGTTCAGCCCGGGGGTGGTGACGGAGACGTGGTCGGCGGTATCGGGGTCCCCGACGGCGAACGCGGCCATGCCGCGTTCGCCGGACTGCAGATCGAGCAGCATCAGACGGCCGTCTGGGTTGTCGGCCACGATGCCCTCGATTTCGTCGAGGTCACGCAGTTTCTGCTCGGTGTACCAGAGCGCCGCGTCGTCGTTGGTGAACGTGCCGCCGAAGAGGTTGTCGTCGAGATTCGCCTGCAGGCGGTCGCGATCGGCTTCGAGACGGGCGCGTTCGTCGTCGAACCGGTTGACGTTCGCCTCGTGTCGTACGGCGGAGGGGATGCCGTCGCGGTTGCCGACCCAGTCCGGGTGCTCGTCGATGATCTGACGTCGCTGTTCCTCGGTGAGCGAGTCCCAGTACTTCTTGTTGTCGGCGGCGGTGGCGCCGGGTGCCGGCTCGGGGAGCGCGCCGGTTCCGAGGTTGCCCGCTCGGGCCTCGCCGGCGTCGCCGAGCTGGGCGGTCGCGGCGTCCAGGGCGGCACCGGCGCGGGCGTCGAGTTCGCCGACTGTCGCGAGGGCGGGGATCAGCCGGGCCTCGAGCACGGTCGCTTGTTCGCCCAGTTGTGCCTGAATCAGCATGTCGGCGACCGGGTTGCCGCTGACGAACGGTGGGGCGCTGACCCGTCCGTCGTCGGCGACCGCGAATCCGGAGGCGATCGCCTCGTCGGCGATCGAGAGGGCGGTGAGCCGGGCAGGACCGATCGAGGCCGCGGCGTTCGTCAACGCGTCGGCCTGGGCGGTGACTGCTGTCGTGATGCGGCGTCCGGCTTCTTGTTCCGAGGCGGACCGCGACGAGGCGGCCTCGGCGGCGGTGCCGTGCCAACTCGATATGGCGGTGTCGACATGCGATCCGGCCGACTGCATCGCGTCGCCGAAGGCACGGTTCGCGGCGGCGACCGCGGTGCCGGCAGCGGCGAGCAGGTCCGGCTGCCAGGCGCGGAGTTGTGAGAGCCCGACCATCTAATTCTCCCCACCAGTGGCCGCAAGGTCCCGCCGGAAGGTGGCGTCGGTCTCGTCGTAGACGCGAGCGTTCGCCTCCGAGTTCGCGGACATGTCGCGGAGCCGCTCGGCTGTGTCGCGGTGGGACCGGAGCAGCGGGGCCCCGGCGCGGGCCGCGGCCGCACCGACCGACGACCCTGGCATTGCGGCGGTGGCGGCGTCGATCGGACCGGACGGGTCGATACCCGAGATCCGATCGGCTTCGACCGTCAACGATGCAGCGAGCGAACGCAACGCCTCTGTATCGACACCCAGCTGATCTCCCAAAGCACCCCCAGTTCCTTCTGTGCCATGCGCGGTACCGCGCATGGCCGCTCATACGGCGCTCACAGCGGAGCCCTGTTTGGTTTGACGCAGCCCAGCCGTGAACGGTTCCATCACAATTACTGCAGGTTGCGATGCCTGTTCGGTCGTGGTCAGGTGAATACGATCTGGCTCTGGGCGCCGTCTTGTTATTGCAGGATCACGGTCGCTCCGCGCTTGCGTGCTTCTCGACGAACGAGGTCATGCGGATGGAGCGGGCGAGGGCGGCAGTCATGGTCGACGCCTGGTGCTCGGCCATTTCGACGAGTAGTTCGACGTCGGTGTCGGGCAGCTCCACGGTCATCTTGGTGGTCCGGAGAGGCTCCCGGTGAGTTCTCTTGCGACTCCACCGCATTCGCAGGCCTTCTGACATGCCTCGTCGATTATCGGCCCTGGCTGAACGCGACAAGGCTCGCCCCGCCAGGCTATCTGGCGGGACGGGAGTTCTTGTTGGCTGGAACGGTTAGCGGCCTATTGTCCGGCTGTAGCCGCGGGCATGCATGTCGGCGAGGCGATGTAGCCGAGTCATGGCCGCCGGCACGTCCTGAGTGATGATGGTGCCCACCTGGACACCCCCGGCGAACCCGAACGCGTCGGCGCCGAGCTCGTTGAGGATCTCCGTTCTGGTTTCGCGGAGGTAGTCGTTCGCTTTGGTCGAGTAGGCCTGCGCCCAGTCCAACGTCTGCATCTGCGGCGGCGTGCTGGCGGGCCCGGTATGTCGATGACACTGGCCGTGAACACTCCAAGGCATTCGGCAAGAAGGTCGACGCGCAGTCGTGGCTCGATACGGCCACGGCGTCGTTGGTGCAGGGATCCCATGTCGCGCCCTCTGCTGGCAAGGGGACTGTCGGGGAGCTTGGCGCCCGGTGGCTTGCTGCGAACGGGCACGTCAAAGCGACGACCGATGCAACTCGTCGGGTGACGTGGTCGGCCCATGTGACCCCGCACGATCTGCGGCACACGGCCGCGTCGCCGGCGATCAGTGCCGGCGCCAACCCCAAGGCGGTCCAGAAGATGCTCGGACACGCGAAGGCGAGCATGACCCTCGACGTGTACCCGGACCTATTCGAGGATGACCTCGAGGCCGTGGCCGAGGCCCTCGATGTCGCGGTGCGTGCAGCCCAGTGAAACTACTGCGGACCCACTGCGGACCGGAAACGAGTAGAGGCCCTATCCGATCTCCCGGATAGGGCCTCTACCTGCTCTAACACTGTCGGGGTGGCGGGATTTGAACCCACGACCTCTTCGTCCCGAACGAAGCGCGCTACCAAGCTGCGCCACACCCCGTGTTGAACCTCGGTTAGCTTACATGACCGATTCCTCAGGGGTTAAATCGGCTGGTCAGCGCCCCAAAACGGCGCTTTCCACGGCGGCCGATCCGCGAGCTTCCGTCACGGTGTCACGCGGTGCGGGGACCAACGTGAGCAGCGTCGCCTCGGGGCGGCAGCAGAACCGGGCCGGCGCGTACGGCGACGTGCCGATGCCCGCCGACACGTGCAACCGGGTGTGCGCACCCCACCGCGATGGGCCCTTCACCCGGGACCGGTCCAGCTGGCAGTTGGTGACCAGCGCGCCGTAGAACGGCAGGCACAGCTGGCCGCCGTGGGTGTGCCCGGCGAGGACCAGGTCGTAGCCGTCGTCGGCGAAGCGGTCCAGCACGCGCGGCTCGGGGGAGTGGGTGATGCCCAGCTTCAGGTGGGCGAGCGGGTTCGGCAGGCCGGCGATGGTGTCGTACCGGTCGCGCTCGAGGTGCGGGTCGTCCACACCGGCCGCGGCGATGCGCACGCCCCCGACCTCGATCTCGCGATGCACGTGGGTGGCGTCGAGCCAGCCGCGCTCGGTGAACGCGGCCCGCAGATCGGCCCACGGCAGCGGATCGCCGAGCACCCGGCGGTGCTCCTTCTTGAAGTACTTGAGCGGGTTCTTCGGCTTGGGTGCGAAGTAGTCGTTGCTGCCGAACACGAACAGGCCCGGACGGGCCAGCAGGCCGCCGAGGGACTGCACCACGGCCGGGACCGACTTCTGGTGCGACAGGTTGTCGCCGGTGTTGACCACCAGATCCGGTTCGAGTCGATCGAGCTCCCGCAGCCAGTTCTGCTTGAGCTTCTGGTTCGGCATCATGTGCAGATCGCTGATGTGCAGCACCCGCAGCGTCGCCGAGCCCGGTGCCAGTACCGGCATCGTCGCCTCCCGCAGGGCGAACGCGTTGCGCTCGATCAGCGAGGCGTAGCCGAGGCCCAGCGCGGCGGCGCCCGCAGTGGCCAGGGCAGCGCGGTTCAGGGTGCGGCGGGTCGGGGTATTGCGAGACAGATCAGACACCATTTCAGAATACGGGTGCACGCAATGAAGGTGCAGGACACCGCGCTGGGCGCGTACCGTTCGGCGCATGGCCGATACCACTCCCACGCTCAAGTCCACGCTCCGTGCCGACCTCACCGCCGCGATGAAGGCGAAGGATCCGCTGCGCCTGTCGACGCTGCGGATGATCCTGGCCGCGGTGCAGACGGAGGAGGTGTCCGGCAAGGAGGCCCGCGAGCTCACCGACGACGAGGTGCTCAAGGTTCTCGCCAAGGAGTCGAAGAAGCGTGGTGAGGCCGCCGAGGTCTACACCGAGGCCGGACGCGGCGAGTTGGCCGCCACCGAGCGCGCCGAGGCCCAGATCATCGACGGCTACCTGCCCACCCCGCTCACCGACGCCGAACTGGCCGATGTCGCCGACACCGCGATCGCACAGGTCGCGGAGGAGCTGGGCGAGCGCCCCGGCCCGCGACAGATGGGTCAGGTCATGAAGGCCGCGACCGCACTCGCCGGCGGCAAGGCCGACGGATCGCGCGTCTCCAAGGCGGTCAAGGACCGTCTGTAGTGCTGTGAGCCGATTTCGTCCGTAACGCCCGGACCTCCGCGCATGATGACCATGATGATCGGGGGCCGTGGGGGTCCTCCCACGGGGTGGAGGTCGAGATGGGTGGAATCGGTTCGAGGACAGTACGTTCCCTCGTCGCACTATTCGGTGTCGCGGCAGCGGTGGTGATGGCGTCGCCCGCCACCGCCACCGCTGCGGTGGTGCCCGGCGAACTCGTCCAGATCGACTGGCTTGCCGCCAACGGCGGCACGAAGGGCGTCTCCGAGTTCGCATTCCCGGTGACGATCGACGAGATCGGTGTGACCGGACCCGGGCAGACGCTGTCCGTCGGGCAGCATTTCGGATTCCAGAACTGGCAGGGCGGCTACATCGGGCTCGAGGTCCAGCGCCCCGCGATCGACGCGCCGCTCGTTGCCCGCACGGTCTTCAGCTACTACGGCCCCGACGTCCAGCACGCCGGATGCGGCCCCATCGTCCCCGGACCCGGCGGGATGACATGTCGCGGCGAGTTCTTCGACTTCGCACTCGGCAGGACGTACACGTTGCGGGTCGAACAGATGGGATCCAACTACTGGCATGCCTATGTCGGAGACGGCACGATGCAGCGGTCGATCAGCGGGGTCCAGATCACCAACGAGCTGCGCCGCATGATGCCGTTCGGTCACCAGTCTGTCGGGTACTACGGTCCGTCGGGATCGTGCGCAGAAGTTCCACATGCCCGTGTGCGTCTCGGCACGCCCGTGTCGTTCTCGACGCCGATCGACTACACGGGTGAACCGGTCCTGGTCGCGCCGCGCAGGCCGAACCTCACGTGCCTCGGCGGCATCGTCAACGACGCCGTCGCCGTGCCGGGCGGGGTCGCGGTGACCGTCGGCCGCGGGTAGGACTCACACGCGCGTCGAGGTCGACGAGAAGACGTCGACGATCGCGTCGCAGAACGCCGGCAGATCGCGGGGATTGCGGCTGGACACCAGCGCGCCGTCGATCACCACCTCGCGGTCGACGACGTTGCCACCGGCGTTGCGGATGTCCGTCCGCATGCTCGGGTACGACGTGAGGGTGCGGCCGCGCACCACGTCCGCCTCCACGAGCGTCCACGGACCGTGGCAGATCGCGCCGACGGGTTTGCCGGCCTGAACGAAACCCCGAACAAAGGAAACGGCATTCGCGTCCATCCGCAGGTGATCGGGATTGGTGGTCCCTCCGGGCAGGATCAGAGCGTCGTAGTCGGCCGCCGACGTGTCACCGACCGTGACGTCGACGTCGTACTGTCCGGCCTCGTGCACGTCGCTGCGCATGGCCTGGATCCGGCCGCCCGACAGTGAGACCAGTCGTGTGGTGGCCCCGGCCTCTTCGACGGCCCTGCGCGGTTCGACGAGTTCGACCTCCTCGACGCCGTTGGTCGCGAGGATCGCGACGGTGCGTCCGGTGAGTGTTCCCTTGCCGGTCACGGGTGCTCCCTCCTGTGCAGTCCGATGTGTGCCAGGTGGCCGTTCGAGTGTTCCGGCTCGGTCCGGGCATCGACCTCGGCGAGCACCGGGTCGAACGCCGGACCGTCGTTGGCGGGCGTCATCGCCAGGCCCGCACCCTGCCCGAAGACCAGGTGCCCGCCCAGCGCGCCGCCCGCCCCGACCGCACCGAGCGCGGCCACGGACAGCCCCACCGCCAGGGTGTCAGATGCGGCGGGATCTCGCCGACGGCGACGGAACGACGCCAGCATCAGCGTGATCCCCACCGCGTTGGCGCCGGCGTGCAGCAGGCCGACCCGACGCTGACGGACGTCGCGCTCGCTCCAGTCCGCCCAGCCGGTCGCGAGGGTCGGTGGCAGCGCGACCAGCCCGACGCCGATCAGACGGCGGGCGCTGCGGTGGTCACGCAGCACCGCGTCGAAGATCAGCGAACTGGTCCAGGCTCCGATCGGAATCGCGACCAGGACGGGATGCACCGGGTGTCCGAGCCAGTCGCCCCGCAGTCGGTCGCCGACCGGCGTGCGGCCCAGCCCGTTCTGCAGTCGGTGCTGCAGCCCGGCGCTCAGGCCGTCCAGGAACGACGCGGACTCGGCCCGGTTGTACAGATGACGAAGGTTCATCCCGTCCGGCTACCCGGGAATCGCGACCGGCAAACGCCGCGGGGGAGTGGCCGCTCAATATCACGCTCAGTACCAGTAGCGCCGACCGCCGACAGCGCGCCCCGTCGCACCGAGCAGTGCCAGGATCGCACCGACCACGATCAACACGATCCCGATGGTCCACAGGATCGAGATGTTCGTCAGGAACCCGACCACCAGCAGAATCAAGCCGAGAACAATCATGACGGGACCTCGATCCGGTCGAGGGGACCCGGACGGCTCCCCGCGCACCACGCTTACCCCGGGCGCGGGGAGCGTAAACCGCCTCCGTGCGGGCTGATCAGCCGCCGGGCGTCGTGTTCGGCCGCGGTGCCGCGGAGCCGGGCGGTGCCGCCTTCACCGAGCCGTCGCTGACGTAGATCGTCACCGCGGAACCGGGAACCGCCAGCCCCGACGGCGCGCTGCCGGTGATGCTGCCCTGGGGCGCGTCCGACTTGGTGCCGACCGCGTTCACCGTGAAACCGGCCGCCTTCAGGGCCGCCGTCGCAGCGTCCTGGGTCATCCCGACGACGTCGGGCACCTGGGCGTTCTGGGATCCCCTGACGTACTTGTCGTCGACCGGAGGCAGCGCCGTGGGACCGAAGTTCCCGACGACGGGTGTCATCGCCTGGAACCACGTTCGGGCCGGTTCGGTGCCGCCGTACAGGTTGCCGTCACCACACGGGCGCAGCGGCGCGGAGCAGATCTCGCCCGGCGTCGTGGAGTCGCCGTAGACCAGCACGCTGCCCGCGAGGTTGTTGGTGAAGCCGAGGAAGCCCGACGACATGTGGGACTCGGTGGTGCCAGTCTTGCCCGACATCGGCAGCTTCCAGCCCGCCGCGTTCGCCGCCGCGAACGACGTGCCGCCCGGCTGGTCGTCCTTGCTCAGCGCGACCGACAGGGTGTCGGCCAGGCCCGGCGCGACCACCTGCTCGCACGCGTCCTGCGTGATGGAGACCGGCTTGCCCTCACGGTCGGTGATCGAGTCGATCGGCGTCGGCGGGCACCATTTGCCGTGCGAGGCGAGGGTCGCGGCAACGTTCGCGAGCTCGAGCGGGTTGACCCAGGTGGGGCCGAGGGTGAACGAGCCGAGGTTCTGCGACTTCTGCATCTCGGCCATGCTCTCGTCGCCGAAGCCGGACGAGCTCGGGGCGGTGTACGAGCGCAGACCCAGCCGGACGGCCATGTCCACGGTCGGCGTGACGCCGGTGGATTCGATCAGCTTGACGAACGCGGTGTTCGGCGACTGGGCGAGCGCGTCGGTGACCGACAGCTTCGCGGCGTAGTTGGGCGACGCGTTCTCGACACAGTAGGTGGCGGCCGGGCAGCCCTTCGCGCCGCCGTTGCCCATGCCGCGGGCCTCGAACCGTCGGGGGACGTCGAGCACCGCGTTGGTGCCCAGGCCCTGTTCCATCGCGGCGGCCGTCGTGAAGATCTTGAAGATCGAGCCCGCGCCGTGTCCGACGAGCGTGTAGGGCTGCGGCTGCACGGTCTGCTCCGCCGAGGTGTCGAGGCCGTAGTCGCGGCTCGAACCCATCGCCAGGACACGATGCTGGTCCTGCCCGGGCTGGACGACGTTCATGACGTTCGCGATGCCGTCGAGCTTGGGGTCGGCGTTCGCCGCCAGGGCGGACCTGACCGAGTTCTGGACAGCGGGGTCGAGCGTCGTCTTGATCGTGTAGCCGCCCTTGTTGATCTGTTCCCGGCTGATGCCGGAGGCGGCGAGGTACTGCAGCGCGTAGTCGCAGAAGAAGCCGCGGTCGCCGGCCGCGATGCAGCCGCGCGGCAGCGCCTTGGGCTCGGGCAGCACCCCGAGCGGTGTGTCCTTGGCCGCCCGGATCTCGGTGGCCCGGTCCGGAATGTTGGCGATCATCGTGTCGAGGACCGTGTTCCGGCGCTCGAGGACGCCCTCCTCGTTGGTGTACGGATTGAGGGCCGAACTGGACTGCACCATGCCCGCGAGCATCGCGGCCTGCGTCAGGTTCAGATCCTTGGCGTCGACGCCGAAGTAGGTCTGCGCAGCGTCCTGCACGCCGAACGAGCCGTTGCCGAACGGCACCAGGTTGAGGTACCGGGTGAGGATCTCGTCCTTCGTGAGCTTCTTGTCCAACGTGAGCGCCATCCGGATCTCCCGGATCTTGCGGGCCGGCGTCGTCTCGATCGCGGCGCGGCGCTCGGCGTCGTTCCGGGCGACCACCAGAAGTTGGTAGTTCTTCACGTACTGCTGGTCGATCGTCGAGGCGCCCTGCTGGACCTCGCCGCTGGTGGTGTTCGTCATGAACGCGCGCAGCGTGCCCTGCCAGTCGACACCGTGGTGGTCGGCGAAGCGCTTGTCCTCGATCGAGACGAGCGCGAGTTTCATCTCGTTGGAGATCTGATCGCTGGGGACCTCGAATCGGCGTTGCTCGTACAACCACGCGATCGGGTTGCCGGCGACGTCGGTCATCGTCGAGACGGCGGGGACGGTGCCCTCCACCAATTCCGCCGAGACGTTGTTGACGGCGTCCGCGGCGCGGTTGGACGCGAATCCGAAGCCTCCTGCCAGCGGAAACATCAACCCGGCGAGCAGGACACCTGCGAGTGCGGAACACCCCGCGAGCTTGGCGATCGTTTTGGCTCTCGACACGCCCTACAGAGTACGTCGAACGAACCGATTGCCCCGGTGGACAGTCGCTCGGGCGTGAGAGATCGGGGGTGAAGGTGCGGATCGACTCGGGCAATTGCCGCGAAGCATGCACGGGCGTACCAGAAATTTGGTAGCTGATCTTGCGCACCGCGCGTTCTTTACCTAAATTAGCTGAAGTCAGTGTGATACAGCTAACACTGGATTAGGAATGTGGTGCAGTCCTCACGTGCTACCGAGAGCGATTGCGCGAACATCCTGAACGCCGTGGGGAACGGCGTTCGGACTGAAGGGGAACCGAATGCACATGACCACCACAGCCACACGGCTCGACTATGAGGAAGCGGAAGCCCGTATTCAGTGGGTCGCACAGGCCCGATGCCGTGAAGTAGATCCCGATCAGCTCTTCGTACGTGGCGCGGCTCAGCGGAAGGCGGCCACCATCTGCCGGCACTGCCCGGTTCTCATGCAGTGTGGTGCCGACGCCCTCGACAATCGCGTCGAGTTCGGTGTGTGGGGTGGCATGACCGAGCGTCAGCGGCGCGCGTTGCTCAAGCAGCATCCGGAGGTGGAGTCCTGGGCCGAGTTCTTCGAGGCGCAGCGCCAGCACCAGTCGGCGGTCTGAAGCTCAGACCACAGAAGTTCGGTCCTCGTCGGGGAGTAGGTCCGATCTGTAGCGCAACTTGTTCGCGAGCAGCGGCGTGCAGGCGCCGCTGCTCGCGGCTTTGAAGGCCTGATGAATCGGTGCCTCTCAGCCCTGTCGTGCGAGCTGGTCGCCGACGGCGCGCAATGCCTCGAGATCGGACACCTCGAACGGCAGGGACGGCACGCCGATG
This sequence comes from Rhodococcus sp. BE178, assembly GCF_050433545.1. NCBI lineage: Bacteria > Bacillati > Actinomycetota > Actinomycetes > Mycobacteriales > Nocardiaceae > Rhodococcus > Rhodococcus sp. BE178. The sequence continues at coordinate 171,592 of NZ_JBNPXA010000009.1, forward strand.
ATCGGCACCCGTGGATGCGCTGCGGTGAATCGCCCGAGCAGCCGGATCTCCCGCTTCGCCGTGACCGCGCGATGCGCGTGGACCCGCAGGACAGCCGAGGTCAGCTCGTCCGCCGGCTCCACGGGTTCGCTCTCGTCCAGGAGATCGGCACCGGTGAGGGCGTGATCGGCGGGCAGCGAACACAACGTGGGATGCGTCCGGTTCAGCACCAGACCGGCCAGCGGCATGTCGTCGCCGGAGAGGCGGTCGACGAAGAAGGCGGCCTCGCGCAGCGCGTCGGGCTCCGCGGCCGCGATCACCACGAACTGTGTGCCCTCCTGTCGGAGCAACTGGTACGTGCGGCTCGCCCGCTCCCGGAACCCACCGAACATCGAATCGAGGGACTGCACGAACGCGGACGCGTCGGACAGCATCTGACTGCCCACGACGGTGGACACGCCCTTGAGTGCGAGGCCCATCGCGCCGGTGACGAGGCGACCGATGCCGCGGCCCGGCGCCGTGAGCAGCCGGATCATGCGGCCGTCGAGGAACGCGCCCAACCGCTGTGGTGCGTCCAGGAAGTCCAGCGCGTTGCGGGACGGCGGGGTGTCCACGATCACCAGATCCCACCGGTCGTCGGCCGCCAGCTGGCCGAGCTTCTCCATCGCCATGTACTCCTGCGTTCCCGAGAACGAGGTCGCGACGGTCTGATAGAAGGGGTTGGCCAGGATCTGCTGCGCCTTGTCCGGTGCGGAATGCTCGAGCACCATCTCGTCGAACGTGCGGCGCATGTTCAGCATCATCGCGTGCAACTCGCCCGTCGAGCCGGGCGCGAGCTCCACCAGCTGAGGCTCGTTGTCGAGGTCCTGCACGCCGAGGGCCTGGGCGAGGCGTCGCGCAGGGTCGATCGTCAGGACGGCCACGCGCCGGCCCTGTTCGGCGGCGCGCAGCGCCATCGACGCGGCGGTGGTGGTCTTGCCGACGCCGCCGGCGCCGCAACACACCACGATCCGGGTCTTCGGGTCGGTCAGGACGCCGGCCAGGTCGAGGGCCGGGGCGGTCCGCGGCGGGTTCATCGCACACCCTGCTCGGTGAGGCTCTCGGAGAGCTCGTACAGCCCGCCGAGGTCGACGCCGTCCACCAGCGCGGGCAGATACATCCGGGTCACCTTCACCTCGTCGAGTTGGGCCGCGCTCTCGTCCTGCGCGGCCAGGGTGGCCGCGTGCTCGATGGTCTCGGTCAGCAGACCGGCGAAGTCGTCGTCGGACAGCGTGATGCCCGCCTTCGCCAAGCCGGTGTGGATCGCGTCCGCGTCGATCCGGCCCTTCGCGGCGTCGGCGAGAGCGTCCTCCGGAAGGAACGGGGTGTTTGTGCGATTGACGATCACGGTCCCCAGATGCAGGTCCGCGGCCTCGAGTTCGGCCACGGCGTCGGCCGTCTCCTGCACCGGCAGCGCCTCGAGCAGGGTCACCAGGTGCACGACGGTCTCCTCCGAGTGCAGCAGTCGCACCACACCCTGGCTCTGCGAGTGGATGGGACCACCCTTCGCCAGGTCCGACATCGCGCGCGTGACGTCGAGGAACTTCCCGATCCGTCCGGTGGGTGGGGCGTCGACCACGACCGCGTCGTACATGCGCCGGCCGGCCTTGTCGGTGCGGACCACGCACTCCTTGATCTTGCCGGTGAGCAGGACGTCGCGCAGGCCCGGAGCCAGGGTGGTCGCGAACTCGACCGCCCCGATCTTCTTCATCGCGCGCCCCGCGAACCCGAGGTTGTAGAACATGTCGAGGTACTCGAGGAACGCCGTCTCCAGGTCGATCGCGAGCGCCACCACCTCGCCGCCGCCGTCCGCGGTCGCGATCTTGGTCTCCTGCGGCGGCAGCGGCGGCACGTCGAACAACTGCGCGATGCCCTGCCGGCCCTCGACCTCGATCAGCAGCACGCGCCGACCGCCGGCCGCGAGCGAGAGCGCCAACGCTGCCGCCACGGTGGACTTGCCGGTGCCGCCCTTGCCGGAGACGAAGTGCAGTCGCGCCGTCTCGGCGTTGGGAGGCCATCCCGGCTCGGCGGGGTGCGACCGCTCCTGCGCGGCTGTGTCTGTCGGTGCTGCCACGGCACGAGCCTATATATCGAGGAGCCCACACGTGCGGGGGATAGGCTCACCGGCATGAGTGAATTGACTACCTGGGAGTACGCGACCGTGCCGCTGCTCACACACGCGACCAAGGCGATCCTCGACCAGTGGGGTGGGGACGGCTGGGAGCTGGTGACGGTTCTCCCCGGTCCGACGGGTGAACAGCACGTCGCGTACCTCAAGCGTCCGAAGGGCTGAGGCTCGTGGCAGACACCGCACAGTCCTGGACCGCGCGCCTGGCCGAGCTGGGCATCGAGCTGCCGCCGGTCGCCGCCCCCGTCGCGGCGTACGTGCCGGCCGTCCGCACCGGTGACCACGTCTACACCTCGGGGCAGTTGCCGTTCGTGGACGGCAAGCTGCCGCTCACCGGCAAGCTCGGCGCGGACGTGTCCGACGCGGACGCGAAGGCCGCCGCCCGCACGTGCGCCCTCAACGCGCTCGCCGCGATCGACGCGCTGGTCGGTCTCGACTCGATCGCGCGGATCGTCAAGGTCGTCGGCTTCGTGGCCTCGGCCGAGGGATTCACCGGTCAGCCGGGCGTGATCAACGGGGCGTCGGAGTTCCTCGGTGAGGTCTTCGGCGACGCCGGCATCCATGCCCGCTCCGCGGTCGGCGTGGCCGAACTGCCGCTGGGTGCGCCCGTCGAGGTCGAGCTCATCGCCGAGGTGCGCTGAGCAGTCCGCGAATTTGTCCGACCTGAGCCGCATTCCCGAACGGGGATGCGGCTCAGGCCGTTTCGGGCTTATCGTGGCTCGGGCGACGCTGATCCGACATCGTCGCGGGAAAGAGGATTCGTGAACGACGACGTCGTGCTGTTGGAGCGGTCCGGTGAGATCGCGATCGTGCGGCTCAACCGTCCGGATCGGTTGAACGCCTTCACCTACGACATGTGCGAGCGCATCGTCGCGGCGCTGGACGAGTGCGACGCGGACGACGACATTCGTGCGGTGGTGCTGACCGGGTCCGGCCGGGCTTTCTGCGCCGGAGCCGACCTCGCTGCCGGCGGGGAGACCTTCGTGCTCGGTACCGATCCGCAGACCGGCGGTGCACCCGCCGACCAGGGCGGCCTGGTGGCGTTGCGCCTCTATGCCTCGACGAAACCGATCATTGCGGCCGTCAACGGCCCCGCGGCCGGCGTCGGTGTCACGATGATGCTGCCCGCGGACATCAGGATCGCCTCCGACACAGCTCGATTCGGGTTCGTCTTCACCAGGCGGGGTCTCGTCCCCGAGGCTTGCTCCAGTTGGTTCCTGCCCCGGGTCGTCGGCGTCTCCACCGCTCTGGAGTGGACCCTCGGCGGAAAGATGGTGCCCGCGACGGAAGCTCTCGAACGCGGCCTCGTGCGCGAGGTCGTCCCCGCCGACCGGGTACTCGCTCGCGCGGTCGAGGTCGCGCGGGAACTGGTTGCCGGGACCGCGCCGGTGTCCGTCGCCCTCACCCGGCAGTTGATGTGGCGAATGCTGGGAGCCGAGAGTCCCGAGGTGGCCCACCGTGCCGACTCGCAGGCGATCTACGTGCGTGGTGCGTCGGGTGATGTGCGCGAGGGCGTGGGAGCCTTCCTGGCCAAACGCGAACCGGTGTTCCCGGATCGGATCTCGGAGGGCCTTCCCGACCTTTTCGGCTAGTCCGCCCGGGTGCTCACCGTGGGGAGGTGCGTGCGGCTCAGTTGTCTTCGGGGTTCAGCCGACGAGGGTGCGGATGCAGCGCGCCGCGAGATCCGCCGGTCCGCCGGGGCCGGTGCTCGGGGCGTCGGTCGCCGCCCACGTCTCGACCGCGATCCGCATCGCGGCGTTCGCGGAGGCCGCGGTGAGCCGGACGGTCAGCGGGTCGGCAGTCGGCCCCATCAGCGTCGTGAGCGCCGCGACCAGTCCGTCCTCCGAGTCGGCCTGTACGCGCAGCCACACGGCTCGTAGACCGGGTTCGTCGTGCACCGTCCGCAGCAGTCCGCGGGTCCACTGCAGCATCTCCTCGGCGATGTCGTCGGACGGCGTCAGTGCCTGGCGCGTCGCCCGCTCGAGGGCGGCCTGCACGGATTCGTCCGAGGGGGCGTCCCCGTCGCCGGTGAGGTGTGCGATCCAGCCGGTGACCCCGCCGGCGAGCAGGGGTGCGACTGCCTCCTCCTTGGTGCGGAAGTAGCGGTAGAACGTGCGCAGGCCGATGCCGGCCGCCGCGGCGATCTCCTCGGCTGTCACCGCGGACGCGCCGCGTGCGGAGAACAGTTCTGCGGCGCGTCGGGAGATCTCGAGTTGTGTCTCCGCTTTCCGTCGCTCGGTCAGCGAGGTGGCGGGCTGTGCGCCGGGCATGTTCTGGGCTCCTCGGGTGGTGTCGGATCGCAGACTACCGGTCTTGTTTCCGGAAAATGCGTGACACAACGTGCCATCTCGGCCTACCGTGCCAGTAGAGCTGTGAATCAACTCTATGCGAACAGGAGAAATCATGAAGCGATTCGAAGGACGCCGAGTACTCGTCACCGGAGCCGGATCCGGCATCGGTCAGGCCGTGGTGGCCCGCATCCTCGACGAGGGTGGCATCGTCACCGGCGTCGACGTGGTCGAGAACGGCCTGGCAGTGACGCGTGAGCGCGCCGAGCAGGCCGGAGTCGCCGACCGGTTGCGCACCGTCACCGCCGACATCTCCGATGAGAACTCGGTCCGCGAGAACATCGGCGGCGCGATCGAACAGCTCGGCGGCCTGGACGTCCTGGTCAACGCGGCCGGCATCCTGCGCTCGTCGCACACCCACGAGACCGAACTCGACTTCTGGAACAAGGTGATCGGCACCAACCTCACCGGGACGTTCCTGGTGACCCGCCAGTCGCTGCCCGCGCTGCTCGAGACCGGCAAGGGCGTCGTGGTGAACTTCAGCTCCACGTCGGCGCAGTTCGCGCACCCCTACATGGCGGCGTACGCGGCGTCGAAGGGTGGCATCCAGTCGTTCACGCACGCGATCGCGCTCGAGTACGCCAGGCAGGGCCTGCGCGCGGTCGCGGTCGCACCGGGCAGCATCGCGTCGGGCATGACCAGCAACCCGGGCTTCCCGGAGGATGTCGACGCGAGCCTGATCGGCAAGCTGTACCCCTGGATCGGCGAGGGCTTCGCGGGCCCCGAGACCGTCGCCGGCGTCGTCGCGATGCTCGCGTCCGACGACGGCGCGTTCGTCACCGGCACCGAGATCCGGATCGACGGCGGCACCCACATGTGAGTGCGCTTGCCGCGCAGTAGGTGTCGTCCGGGGCGGCCGCGGCGTGGCAGGAGTCGTACAGTGATGCTCGGTTTCGCCGAAGACGCTGTCGGCCCGTCACGAAAGGGGCGTCCATGACGCTTCAGCACCCCGCGTACGCCCAGCTGCGCCAGGTCACGCCGATCGCGGCGGTGATGCTCGAGAACAACCCGAGCATGTACTCGCTCGACGGCACCAACACCTGGATCCTGCGGAGCCCGGGTCGCGACGAGTGCATCGTGGTCGACCCGGGCGACGACGACCCCGAGCACCTCGCACGGGTCGCGGGCGTCGGCACGGTGGTGCTGACGCTGGTCTCGCACCGACACCACGACCACACCGGCGGCCTCGATCGGTTCCACGAACTGACCGGGGCGCCGGTGCGTGCGGTCCGCGAGGAGTTCCGTCGCGGCGGTGGCGGCGGACTCGGGCACGGCGAGTCGATCGAGGCGGCCGGACTCACCCTGCACGTGCTGCGCACCCCCGGCCACACCGCCGACTCGGTGTCGTTCGTGATCGAGGACGACGGGTCGGTGCTCACCGCCGACACCATCCTCGGCCGCGGCACCACGGTCCTCGACGCCTCCGACGGAAATCTGCGCGACTACCTGGCGTCGATGCGGCTCCTCATCGACCTCGGCCCCGGCCGGACGGTCCTGCCCGGGCACGGACCCGAACTGCCCGACCTCGAGACCGTGGCCCGCTACTACCTCGCGCACCGCGAGGAGCGACTCGCGCAGGTGCGCGGCGCACTCGACGTCCTGGGCGCCGACGCCGACGTCCGCGCGGTGGTCGAGCACGTCTACACCGACGTCGACGAGACGCTGTGGCCGGCTGCCGAGCAGTCGGTGCGGGTGCAGTTGGAGTACCTGCGGAGCTGAGTCCCGGCAGGGCTCAGCCCGACGCCCTCTCGAAGAATGCCGCGGGATCGAGCGCGCTGACGGGTGTCCAGCGCGCGGTCGACGCCGGTACCGCCGAATCATGCAGCATCGCAGTGGTATAGCCCTGGATGTCCAGCGCGAGCTGTGGGTTCTCGTCGACTCGGTGCGCGATTTCGTAGAGGACGGCGAGCAGGTGCAGACAGGGAGCGGAGCGCGCCGAACACGAACAGTCGGTGTCCGCGAGAACGGGTGCGAGCGCGATCCCGGCGGAGACGATGTCCTGGTGGATGTCGTCGGTCAGCACGGCGGTGTCCGGAACTATCGCCGCGATGCCGGTGATCGACGCTCTGGTCAGCGGCGCCACCTCCAGTTGGGTCACCGATGCCTGACCCCCGCGGTGGATCGAAGCGCGCACTATCCGTCCCTCGACCGTCGCCTTCACGAGGTTGTTGCGTGCGAGGCTGCGAGCACGAGGCAGGAGTAGGCGCGCCGGTCCGCCCTGGCGCAGCGGCTGGGCCAGCCGCACCCAGTCCATGCCCCATGCGGTGTATCCGAATTCGTTGTCCACCATCAGTTCTCCCTCTTGCGGCGAAGGATCTCGATCAGCTGGTCGTCGTCGAGTCCCGCGAGCGCGGCGATGCCCGCCGTGTCACTCAGATCGGTGAGTGCAGCCTTTCGGTCGTGCATGCCCGCGATGTGCTCCTCGACGGTGGTGGTCGAGGTGAGTGTGGTGACGGTGACCGTGCGCGTCTGACCGATCCGGTGTGCCCGGTCGGAGGCCTGCGCCTCGACCGCGGGATTCCACCAGCGGTCGAAGTGGATGACGTCGGCGGCGCGGGTGAGTGTCAGACCGGTGCCGGCGGCGCGCAGGCTCAGGACCAGTACCGGCGGTCCGTCCTCGGTCTGGAACCGGGACACGATCTCGGCGCGTTCGGCCGGGGCCAGCCCGCCGTGCAGGAACGGCGCCGTGACGGCGAACTGATCGGCGAGATGGCGCACGAGTAGTTCACCGGTCCGGCGATACTGGGTGAAGACCAGTGTCGGGCTGGCGGTTTCCAGATTGGTGGCCAGGATGTCGGTGCACAGGTCGAGCTTCCCGGACCGGCCGGCGAGTGACTCCAGTTCGCCGGTGACCAGCCCGGGATGGTTGCAGACCTGCTTCAGTGAGGTCAGCACCGCGAGGACACGGCCGTGGCGTTCGATACCGGAACCGAACCCGTCATCGATGGCTTCCGCGAGGAGGAGGTCGTAGATCTCCTCCTGCTCGGCGGTGAGATCGCACAGCACGTCGTTGTGGATCTTCGGCGGTAGCGTCGCGGCCACCTGGACCTTCTTGCGCGCCAGCACGATCGGCTCGATGGTGTCGCGCAACCGGGTCGCGGCGGCGACCGAGCCCTCCTGGATCGGTTGGACGAACCGCCGCCGGAACTGCGCCCGGTGCCCGAGCATCCGGGGCGCGACCAGGTTCACCAGCGCCCACAGCTCGTCGAGGTGGTTCTCCACCGGTGTGCCGGTCAGCGCGATCTTCGCCGCACTGTCCAACGCCCGCGCAGCCTTCGAGATCTGGGTGCGCGGGTTCTTCAGCGCCTGCGCCTCGTCGAAGACCACCGTGCTCCAGTGCTGTCCGGCCAGCAGTTCGCCGTGTATGCGCAAGGTCGGGTATCCCACGATGACGACGGTTCCCGGTTCGGCGGGGATCTGCCCGCCGCGCCACGCCGTCGCATGTAGTCCCGGCGCGAATCGCCCGATCTCGTGTGCCCAGTTGCCGACCAGCGAGGTCGGACAGACCACGAGCTGCGGCTCCGCCTCCGCGCGACCGAGGAGGAAGCCGATGGTCTGTACGGTCTTGCCGAGTCCCATCTCGTCGGCGAGCACCGCGCCGCCGTGAGCGTCGACGGTCTCCCGCAGCCAGCCGACGCCACGTGCCTGGTAGGGCCGGAGTTGCGCCTCCAGCGTCGAACGTAGTTCGGCCGCCACGGCCTCGGATTCGCGCAGGACGCGAACGGCGTGTTCCGCCGACACGATCGCGGTGCCGGAGGCGTTCGGCACCGCGTGCGCCGCGACGGGCAGGGACGGCCTGTCGGTGGCCGGCGGGGTGAGCGGGCCGCCGTCGGTGGCGTGCACTGCATCCTGCCACAGCGTCACCGACTCTCCCGCCGGTTCGAGCGTCAGTCCGGCGAGGGTCGTGGTGTCCACGAGCGTGGTGTCCACGTCGGCAACCTCGATCGCGCCGTCCGCGCCGACCGGGAGCGCGAGCGCCAGGGTCTCGCGGTCGCCGTGGACGCTCGGGGCGGGGCCGGTGCCGCGGCCCGTCCACGTCCAGAGCGCGAACATGTGCCGATCCGGCAGGTAGGTGGCGTTTGTGCTGGGCAGAGTAGACCCCCGAAAGTAGCGTATGGTGTACGGAGTATCCCTGACAACGTACACCGTACTGGATTTGTTCCGAAGGGGCTCCGTGAGCGAGGAGATCAGCGCCGAGCAGGCGAAACAGGTGGTGAACCTGCTGTGGCGGCACGAGCTTCCGCCGCAGCCTGCCAGGCGCGGCCCGAAGCAGACGGTCAGTGTCGACGCGGTGGTCGCCGCGGCGATCGCGCTCGCCGACCGGGAGGGCTACGCCAGCGTCTCCATCCGCTCGGTCGCCACCGAGCTGGGCCTGCGGCCGATGAGCCTGTACACCTACGTCCCCAGCAAGGACGCACTCACGATCCTCATGGTCGACGCGGTCGCCGACGAGGACGCCACCTCGATTTCGGGGGACCTCGCACCGCGCGAACGGATGGCCTCCATTGCCCGTCGGGTCCGCGCCGAACTGATCGCGCATCCCTGGCTCCTGGAAGTGCCGCCCTGGCGGCTCGTGCTCGGGCCGGGGCGCATGCGCCGCTACGAACAGCAGCTCGCCGCGATCGAGGGCATCGGCCTGTCGGATGTTGCGATGGACCGGGTGATCGCGGTGCTGTCGGAGTTCGCCACGGGCAACGCCCGAGTGGCGGTCGCGGCGATCGATGCGACGCGGCAACTGAGTGACGCCCAGTGGTGGGAGGTGCACGGCCCGTTGTTCGCTGCGGCCATGCCGCCGAGTCTGTTCCCGCTGTCGTCGCGGGTGGGTTCGACGGTCGGTGAGCTGTACCAGGCGCCCGCAGACCCGGACGGCGCGTTCGAGTACGGGCTCGCCAAGCTGCTGGACGGGATCGAGCGTGAGGTTTCGGCAGACTGACACATCTCCTCTCCGCAACCCTGCGCCGGTTCTCCGCGGGCTCTGCGCGGGACGTATGCGCATAAGGGCATAGGTAGAACCCGATTTGGCATTTGTTCGGCATGGATCGGGGCTCGACCATTGATCCATGACTTCAACCCTCGACGGCTGGATCCGTAACTTCGTCGACGGCGCATTCGTCGATCCCGACCCGCAGCGCGGCTTCGACCAGATCGACCCGGCGACCGGGCGGGTCCTCGCCCAGGTGCACGAGGCCGACCAGGTGCTGGTCGACCGTGCCGTGACCGGCGCGCGCCGCGCGCTGGACAACGGCTGGGCCGACACCCCGGTCCGCGAGCGCACGGCGCTGCTGCGTCGGGCGGCGGACCGCATCGAGGAGCGGTTCGAGGAGTTCGTGGCCGCCGAGATGGCGGACACCGGCAAGCCGATCACGCAGGCCCGCGAACTGGACGTCGCCCGCGCGCTCACCAACTTCCGGACCTTCGCCGACGTCGCGGCGGCCGCCGGTCAGGAATCGTTCATGACCGACCTCGCCGGGGGTCGTCAGGCGCTCAACTACGCCGTGCGCAAGCCGCTCGGCGTGGTGGCGGTGATCGTGCCGTGGAACCTGCCGCTGCTGCTGCTCACCTGGAAGGTGGCGCCCGCGCTGGCGTGCGGCAACGCGGTGGTCGTCAAGCCCAGCGAGGAGACGCCCGCGACGGCGACGCTGCTCGCCGAGGTGCTCGCCGAGGTCGGTCTGCCCGCCGGCGTGTACAACGTGGTGCACGGCTTCGGCGGCAACTCCGCCGGCGAGTACCTCACGACGCACCCCGGCATCGACGGCGTCACGTTCACCGGCTCGTCCGCGACCGGCTCGCACGTGATGAAGACCGTTGCCCCGCGGGTGCGCCCGGTGTCGTTCGAGCTCGGTGGCAAGAACGCGGCCGTCGTGTTCGACGACGTCGACCTCGACGAGGCGCTGACCGGGCTGACCAAGTCGGTGTTCACCAACACCGGCCAGGTGTGTCTGTGCACCGAACGGGTGTACGTGCACCGGGCGATCTTCGACGACATCGCGACGGGCCTCGTCGAGCGGGCGCAGCAACTGCGGCTCGGCGATCCCACCGACGAGAACACCACCACCGGCCCGCTGATCTCGCAGGCACACCGCGACAAGGTCATGAGCTTCTTCAAGATGGCCGAGCAGTCCGGAGCGAAGGTGCTCACCGGTGGCGGAATCCCCGACCTGGGCTCGAAGTTCGCGTTCGGATCGTGGGTGGAGCCCACCCTGTGGACCGGGCTGACCAACGAGGATCCTGTGCTCCGTGAGGAGATCTTCGGGCCGGTCGCCGCGCTGGTGCCCTTCGACACCGAGGAGGAGGCGATCGCGCTGGCCAACGACACCAAGTACGGTCTGGCCGCCTCGGTGTGGACCAACGACCTGCGTCGCGGACACCGTGTCGCACAGAAGATGAACGTCGGAATCTCCTGGGTCAACACGTGGTTCACCCGTGAGCTGCGGTCACCGTTCGGCGGCGTCGGGCTGTCCGGCATCGGGCGGGAGGGCGGCGAGTCCTCGCTGCACTTCTACACCGAGCCGACGAACGTGTGCGTGGCGCTGTGACTTCTGGGACTTATGGGACTTATGGGACTTCTGGGAAACGAGGACTGATGGAAACGAAACCACTGGACAGCAACGAGATCCAAGCGCTGGCCCGGCGCCTGGACGACGCTCAGGTCGGCGTGCACGACACCCTCAGCCTCGCCGACGACGTCGCCGTGGACATCGACGACGCGTACCGCATCCAGGAGTCGCTCATCGGCTTCCGCTGCGGGCGCGGCGAGACGCTCCTAGGTGTGAAGCTCGGCTTCACGAGCAAGGCGAAGATGGCCCAGATGGGTGTCTCCGATGTGATCGTCGGCCGGCTCACCGATGCGATGTGCGTCGAGGACGGCGGCGACGTCGACCTGCACCGCTTCATCCACCCCAAGATCGAGCCCGAGATCGCGTACCGTCTCGCGCGCGACGTGGACGTCGACGATCCGACCGTCGACATCGAATCCTGCGTCGACGCCGTCGCTCCCGCGATGGAGATCATCGACTCCCGCTACCGGGACTTCCGCTTCACCTACACCGATGTCGTCGCCGACAACACCTCTGCGGCCGCGTACGTGATCGGCCCGTGGCAGCCGATGCGGGGGGTCGGCGACCTCGCGGTGCGGCTCGAGGCAGGCGGCGAGTCCGTCACCGGCTCGACGGCGGCGATCCTCGACGATCCCGTCAACGCGCTGCACGCGCTGCTCGACATGAGTCGACGCCGGCAGATTCCGCTACGGGCCGGGGACGTCGTCCTCGCCGGTGCGGCGACGGCGGCGATCCCGTTCGCCGCGGGCACCGCACGGTGCGACGTCGAGGGTCTGGGCAGTGTCACGGTGAAGGGAATCGCATGAGCGACAACGCAGCCAAAGTGATCGAACGCCTCGCCACCCCGCGCGGACGGTTCCCGCACGTGAAGGTGGCCGGCGACTTCGTGTACGTCTCGGGCACCAGTTCGCGTCGGCCGGACAACACGTTCGTCGGCGTCGAGGTGGACGAGATGGGCACCACCAAGCTCGACATCCGGGCCCAGACTCGCGCCGTGATCGAGAACATCGAGGCGATCCTCGCCGAGGTCGGTGCCGAACTGAGCGATCTCGTCCAGGTCACGTCGTACCTGGTCTCGATGAACGACTTCGGTGGGTACAACGAGGTGTACGCCGAGATGTTCGACGAGACCGGACCCACCCGCACCACGGTTGCGGTGCACCAGCTTCCGCACCCGCATCTGCTGATCGAGATCCAGGGCGTGGCGTACCTGCCCGCCGACCGTCGCAAGAACATCACCACCGCCGCAGACTCGGAGGACCACTCGTGACCCGTATCCCGCCCGTCATCGACTTCCAGAAGTGGATCGCCGAGAACCGCCACCTGCTCGCGCCGCCGGTCAACAACCAGACGATGGCGCTCGGTGACGACTTCATCGTGCAGGTCGTCGGTGGACCCAACCAGCGCACCGATTACCACCTCGACCCGTACGAGGAGTGGTTCTACCAGCTCGAGGGCGACATCCACGTCGACGTCATGACCGAGGACGGACCCGAGCGGGTCCACATCCGCGAGGGCGAGACCTGGTTGCTCCCCGGCAACCTGCCGCACTCGCCGCAGCGGCCCACCGCGGGTTCGATCGGCCTGGTCATCGAGCGGGTGCGCCGCGAGGGCACCCTCGAGAAGTTCCAGTGGTACTGCCTCGAATGCAACCACCTCATCCACGAGATCGAACTGCAGGTGCGCGACATCGTCGCCGACCTGCCGCCCGTGTTCGTGCAGTTCTACGAGGACGAGCAGGCGCGCACGTGCGACAAGTGCGGCGCCCTGCACCCCGGAAAGGGCTGACGAGTGTCCGGCATCATCGACATCCACACGCACTACGTCCCCAAGGGGTGGCCCGACCTCACCGCGGACGCCGGGCCGGAGGCGCCGTGGCTGCGGGTCGAGAGCGAGTCCGAGGCCGTCATCATGATGGGCTCCAAGGAGTTCCGTCGGATCCAGGCCGACGCGTGGGACGCGGAGACCCGGCTGCGGGACATGGACGCCGACGGTGTCCGAACCCAGGTGGTCTCGCCGACGCCGGCGTTCTTCAACTACGGACGCACCGGCGAGCAGGCCGCCCGCATCTCGCGGATCTTCAACGATCTCGCGCTCGAGATCGTCGCACCCGCCCCGGACCGGCTGATCCCGTTCTGTCAGGTCCCGCTGCAGGACGCGGACGCCGCCTGCCGTGAGGTGGAGCGCAGCGTCGCCAACGGGCACCGCGGCGTGGAGATCGGCAACCACGTCGGTGACCGCGACCTCGACAGCGAGGGCGTGGTGACGTTCCTGCAGCACTGCGCGTCGCTGGACGTCCCGGTGTTCGTGCACCCGTGGGACATGGACTCGTCCCCGCGTCTGAACCGGTGGATGGCGCAGTGGCTCACCGCGATGCCGGCCGAGACCCACCTGTCGATTCTCGCCCTGGTCCTCGGCGGCGTCTTCGACCGCATCGACGAGCGACTGAAGATCGGATTCGCGCACGGCGGTGGATCTTTCGCGTTCTGGCTCGGACGGATGGAGAACGCGTGGCATCGGCGCAACGACATCATCGGTACGTCGGAGATGCCGCCGTCACACTACCTCGGTCGCTTCTACGTGGACTCCGTCGTGTTCGACGACCGCGCACTGCGCCTGCTGGTCGACACCGTCGGTGTCGACCGGGTGATGGTGGGCAGCGACTACCCGTACCCGCTGGGGGAGCGGCCGGTCGGGGAGGTCGTGCGCAAGAGTGAGTTCCTCGACGAGACCGCACGCAATCTGATCCAGCGCGGCAACGCCGAGCGGTTCCTCGGGCTCTCCGACATCGCCTGAGGCATAGCCAAATTGAGATACCCGGCGGCCGATTCGGCATTTGTGAGTCATGTCTCACGTATGCAGAATCTTCCGTACAAGGCCGAATTGGCCGCCGGATTCTCCTGGCGAAGAACGGATCTCGGAGATCCGATCGCCTCCCCCGACACCCGATAGGTATCTGCGATGACCGACAGCACACCAGGCCGGGGCACCGCCCCCGTCACGGCCGCGCGCAGCCGCGTCGCCATGGCGACCCTGGCCGGCACCACCCTCGAGTGGTACGACTTCTTCCTCTACGGCACCGCCGCCGCACTGATCTTCAACAAGCAGTTCTTCCCCAGCCTGAGCCCCACCGCCGGAACCCTCGCCGCGTTCAGCACGTTCGCGGTCGGATTCATCGCCCGCCCGCTCGGCGGTCTGGTGTTCGGTCACTTCGGGGACCGGATCGGCCGCAAGGCGACCCTCGTGGTCTCACTCGTGATGATGGGCATCGGATCGACCCTGATCGGCCTCATCCCGAACTACGACGCGATCGGCGTCTGGGCCCCGATCCTGCTCGTCGCCATGCGCGTCGTGCAGGGCATCGGACTGGGCGGTGAGGGCGCCGGCGCGACGCTGATGTCGATGGAACACGCCCCGGCCGGCAAGAAGAACCTCTACGCCGGGTTCCCGCAGATGGGCACCCCGGCGGGTCTGGTGCTCGCGAACGGCATCTTCCTCACCACCAGTTCGGTGATGTCGGACAGTGCGTTCGCCTCCTGGGGTTGGCGGATCCCGTTCCTGCTCAGCTTCGTCCTCGTCGCCATCGGTCTGGTCATCCGGCTGCGGGTCACCGAGTCGCCGTCGTTCACCGGGATCGTCGAGAACAACGAGGTGGCCAAGTTCCCGCTCCGCGAGGCGCTGAAGGTCGGCTTCCCGCGGCTGTCGCTGACCCTGCTCGCGGTCCTCGCGAACTCCGCTGTCGCGTATGCCTTCATGGTGTTCTCGCTGTCGTACGGCACGCAGCACCTCGGCTACGACAAGCAGTTCCTGATCCTGAGCGTGACGGCGGCCGCGGTCCTGTGGTTCGCGTCTATTCCGGTGTGGACGAGGGTCGCCGACAAGCACGGCCGGCGCACCATGTTCATCGCCGGCTCCGCCGCGATCCTGGTGTGGTGCATCGTGTTCTTCCCGCTGCTCAACACCGAGAACTCCGTCGTCGCCGTGATCGCGTTCCTCGGCATGGGCCTGATCGTGCCCGTCACGCACTGCGTGCAGGGCAGCATCATCGCTGACACGTTCCCCACGAAGGTCCGGTACTCGGGATCGTCGCTGATCCTGCAGAGCGGAGCGATCCTGGGCGGTGGCCTGGCGCCGATGATCGCCACCGCGCTGCTCGACGCCACCGGATCGTCCACCGGCGTCACGTGGTACCTCGCGATCATCTGCGCCGTCAGCCTGTTCGGTGCCATCGCCCTGTTCCGGGTGGTGCCGGACTCGTCCCGCGGCCTGCAGCACGACGAGGCGCCGTCCGTGGTCCACGTCTGATCCTGTCGGGGGATTCGGAGCCGTCCACCTTTCCGGTGGGCGGCTCCGCCCGTTCCGGATCAGCCTCGCTGGGGCGCGATCTCGGCCGCGAACTCGGCGAGGAAGTCCACCAGCGCGGCCGCGGACGGGCTCAGCGTGCGACCGGCCGAGAGCGTGACCCCGACGCTGTGGCCGATCGGATCCAGCGTGATCGGCAGCGTGGTCAGCCGGGTGTCGTCCCGGGGGATCAGGCTCGGGAGCACCGCCACCATATCGGTCTCGAGCAGCAGCTGGCGCACCGTCAGGAACGACGTGGCCTCCACCCGGTTCTCCGGGAGGGAGAGGCTGTTCCGGGCGAAGAACTCCTCGAGCTCCCGACGCAGCGCGGTTTCCACCCCGGGCAGGATCCACGGGTACTGCGTGAGATCGCTCAGTCGGATGTCATCGCGACCCGCGAGTGGATGTCCCACGCGCGTCACGAGTTCCACCGACTCGGCGTACAACGTGCGCCGCACCGCCATCTCGTCGGTGGGGGAGGTGAGCCTGCCGACGATGAGATCGATACGCCCGGACTGCAGTTCGGTCAGCAGCATCTCCGGCGTGCCCTCGCGCACGATCACCGTCAGCAGCGGTCGCTCGTTCTTCAGTCTGGCGATCGCACCGGGCAGCAGCACGTTCGAACCCGCGAGATGTGTTCCGACGACAACGGTTCCGCGGTCGGCGTCCGCAAGCTCGACGACGTGCCGGCCGGCCTGGGTCAGTTGCGCGATGACCGCTCGGGCGTGCGCCGTGAACGCCTCGCCGAAGATGGTCGGGGTGATTCCCCGTGGGCCGCGGTCGTACAGGGACACACCGAGAATCGACTCGAGATCGTGCAGGCTGCGCGTCGCGACGGGTTGCGTGACGTGGAGTGCCGCGGCCGCGGCGACGACGCTGCCCTGACTGGTCAGCGCGTCGACGAGGAGCAGGTGGCGGAGCTTGAGGCGCCCGTCCAGCAGTTTGGGCATGTCCATGGTGGAATCCTAGCGACGACCGCATCCGACGTATACCGTCAGCGGTTTGGCGGTTGCGATGCGCAACTGTACTGCGGCGAGGCGGATTTCGAGGTCTCGGTGGTGCAGCGCCCTCAGGACGTGTGCTCGAGGCCCGCGAACAGCCCGAGCAGTGCGGTACTCAGAGCCGACGCGGGATCGGCGAGATCGAGGAACACGTCGTAATGATTGCGGTCCGGGATCACCAGGAGTTCGCTCTCGGATCGACGGGCCCACGCGCTGTGGAACCTCCGACTCTGGGCGAGGAACCCGACGCCGTCGTGCTCGGCCACGGCGACCACCGCCCGCGGACCGACCCGGTCGGTCTGCAACATCGGGCTCAGCGCACTCGCTCGTGGGGTGTCGAGGCTCAACCACTCGTTCGCGAACGAGTTCACGAGTGGCCGGATGTCGAACAGTCCGCTGATCGGCATCGCCGCGCGGACCACGTCGTCCGGCAGACCGAGCGGATCCTGCCAGCCGGGGACCATCGTGGTGGCGGTCAGGTGGCCGCCCGCGGAGCTGCCGCCCACCACGATGCGGTTCGGGTCCAGTCCGTGCTCCGCGCCGTGGTGGTACACCCACGCGACCGCCGCTCGCACCTGCCGGACGATCTCCTCGAGCGGGGTGTCGGGGGCGAGGCCGTAGTCGACCGCGACGGTGGCGATGCCGGCGGCGTCGAGCATGCGCGCCATGAACGCGGTGTGGTGCCGCGACAGCGCCCGCCAGTACCCGCCGTGGATCGCCACGAACACCGGTCGCAGCCCGGTCCCGGTTCCCCAGACATCGAGGCGCTCGAGGCTGTCGGGGTCGTAGCGCAGATCCTGGCACCCGTCGAGCCCGTCGACGGCCTCGCGCGAGCGCTGCCGATACTCCTCGATCGTGGCATCGAACAGTTCGGCGGAGACGGTGTTGCGGACGTTGTAGTCCGCATCGATCTGCGGGTCGGTCATCGTCCCATCCTCTGGGGCGAAGCGAATGCCTGTCGAATGCGAAATCCGGGCAGAGGTATGACCGTGCAGCTATGGCTACTCGACCACAGAAACGACGAAGCCGCCCGGCCCCGGATGGGGACGGGCGGCTTCGGGTCGTTCGGTGCCGGTCGCTCGTGCGATCAGCGAGCGCGGCGCGCCAGACGCTCCGAGTCGGAGATCAGGACGCTCTTGCCCTCGAGCCGCAGCCAGCCGCGGTGCGCGAAGTCGGCCAGGGCCTTGTTCACGGTTTCGCGGGAGGCGCCGACGAGCTGGGCGATCTCTTCCTGCGTGAGGTCGTGCGTCACGCGGAGCGAGCCGGCCTCCTGGGTGCCGAAGCGCTGCGCGAGCTGCAGCAGTGCCTTGGCGACACGACCCGGGACGTCGGTGAAGATCAGGTCCGCGAGGTTGTTGTTGGTCCGGCGCAGGCGCCGTGCGAGAACACGCAGCAGCTGCTCCGCGATCTCCGGGCGCTGGTCGATCCACGACTTCAGAGCGTCGCGGTCCATGCTCACGGCGCGAACCTCGGTGACCGTGGTCGCGGTCGACGTACGCGGACCCGGGTCGAAGATCGACAGCTCGCCGAACATGTCCGACGGACCCATGATCGTCAGCAGGTTCTCGCGGCCGTCCGGCGAACGGCGGCCGAGCTTCACCTTGCCGGAGACGATGATGTACAGACGATCGCCGGGCTCACCCTCGTTGAAGATGACGTGCCCGCGCGGGAAATCGACGGGCTGAAGCTGCTTGACCAGCGCAGCCACCGCCGAGGGCTCGACTCCTTGGAAGATGCCGGCTCTGGCCAGGACCTCGTCCACGTGCGCTCCTTTGGAAAAATCTGTTCATCAATGCAAGTTGCTGCACGTCGACTGAGGTCTCATGCAACGAGTACGAGAAGAAAGTCTACTTGGCATCGCTGTGGGACGAGTCACGGACACCACGTAGAGTTCTACAACTTTGCGAAAATCCCTCCCCGGACTGTTCGAGGAAGACACTCGAGGCCGATCGAATCGGCCGGCCGGCGCGCGGGATCAGCTGGCGCGGCGGGTGCTCTCGGGGTTTTCCAGGTCGTCCGTGTCGTCGGCGATCTCGGTCTGACCGCCCTTCTTCCGGCGACGGTGGAAACGGGCCAGCGCGTGGGGGAATCCCTCGTTGGCCAGGGTCGCCACCTCGTCCTGGCTGGCCTGGTCGAGGAACTCCTCGACCTCCTGCTCGCGGACGGTGAGACGCCGAAGTCGGAACTCGACACGCTCCATCGCCAGCGCGAACAACATGAGCAGCACCGGGAACAGCACCACAGCCAGACCTTGCATACCGGGAAGTAAACACTGCGAAGGTCTCAGAATCGACACAGTCCGGAATCCGATCGGACGCCGGGTCCGTAGAGTTGTCGAGGTGCATGCGACCTCAGGAGACGACCCGAACCAGGGTGCGGGTGCCGCCGCGACAGGCGAGTCCCGGCTCGCGCTCGTGCGCCGGGCACGGCGGATGAACCGCCGCCTGAAGGTGGCGTTTCCGCACGTCTACTGCGAGCTCGACTTCACGACGCCGCTCGAGCTCACGGTCGCGACGATCCTGTCGGCCCAGTGCACCGATGTGCGCGTCAACCAGGTCACTCCGGCATTGTTCGCGCGCTACCCGGACGCCCGCGCCTACGCGGAGGCCGACCGGACCGAGCTCGAGGAGTACATCCGGTCGACCGGTTTCTATCGCAACAAGGCGAACTCGATCATCGGCCTCGGGCAGGCTCTGCTCGAGCGCTACGACGGCGAGGTGCCCGGCAAGTTGAAGGACCTCGTGGCGCTGCCCGGGATCGGTCGCAAGACGGCGAACGTCGTCCTCGGGAACGCGTTCGGCGTGCCCGGAATCACAGTCGATACGCACTTCGGGCGGCTCGTCCGGCGCTGGAAGTGGACCGAGGAGACCGACCCGGTCAAGGTCGAGCACGCGGTCGGGGCACTCATCGAACGCAAGGAGTGGACCGACCTGTCGCACCGGGTGATCTTCCACGGTCGCCGGGTCTGTCATTCGCGCAAGCCCGCGTGCGGTGTGTGCGTGCTCGCGAAGGACTGCCCGTCCTTCGGTGCCGGGCCCACGGATCCGGTTGCGGCGGCCGCGCTCGTGAAGGGCCCGGAGACCGAGCACCTTCTCGAACTGGCAGGCATGTGAGCGGTATGCGGATCTCGAATGCCGCGCGGTGGAGCCTGGCCGCGCTCGTGGTGGTGGCGGCGCTCGTCGTGGCGATCTGGCCGCGCGGCGGCAGCGACGAACAGGAGGTCGGGGACTACCCCGGTGCGGGCCGCTCGACGTCGCAGCAGGAGCGTCGGGCTTCGGACTCGCCCGAGGCCCTGGCCCCGCTGCGGGCTGAGGCCGCACTCGCACCGTGCCCCGTGGCCACCGGCCCCGCACCCGACGGTTCCGTGTTGACGGGCATCACGCTCGAGTGCCTCGGCGACGGCACCCGAGTCGACCTCGGTGGCGCGCTCGCGGGCAAGCCGGTGTTGCTGAACATCTGGGCCTACTGGTGCGGGCCGTGCCGGGAGGAACTGCCGTATCTCCAGCAATATGCGGACCGTGCGGGCGCCGCGGTTACCGTTCTGACGGTGCACACCGATTCCAACGAGGCCAACGCGCTCGCCCGACTCGCCGAGTACGACGTGCACCTGCCCGGCGTCCAGGACGGTGCGGTGCGGGTGCAGGCGGCCGTCGGGTCGCCCGCCGTGCTGCCGGTGTCCGTGCTGATCCGTCCGGACGGCACCGTCGCGAAGATCCTGCCGCAGCCGTTCCGGAGCGTCGACGAGATCGCCGACGTCGTCCAGCAGTATCTCGGCGTCGCCGCATGAGCCTCTACTACCCGCAGCCCGGCGGGGCACCCGAATGGCTGCGCGCGGTGACGAGCACCCTCCCCGCCGACCCCAACCGCGTCAACCCGGTGCTGAACCGACGGTCCCCGACGGGCGCCAGGGTGCGGCCCGCCGCGGTACTGGTGCTGTTCGGCGGCTCGCACGAGTCCGATCCGCTCGCCATCGGCGGGCTGCCCGCCGACGCCGACGTCCTGCTCACCCAGCGCGCATCGACGATGCGGCAGCACAGCGGGCAGGTCGCATTCCCCGGCGGTGCAGCCGACCCGGAGGACGACGGTCCCGTCGACACCGCGCTCCGGGAGGCGGAGGAAGAGACCGGCCTGGTGCGCAGCGGCGTCCAACCGCTCGCGACGCTGCCCGAGATCTTCATCCCGCCGTCCGGGTTCGACGTCACTCCCGTGCTCGCGTACTGGCGCGACCCCAGCCCGGTCGGCGTCGTGGACCCCGCCGAGGCCGAGCGGGTGGTGCGGGTCCCGCTGCGGGAGCTGATCGACCCGGACAACCGGTTCCAGGTCCGGCACCGCGCCGGCTACCAGGGCCCCGCGTTCGAGGTGGACGGAATGCTCGTGTGGGGATTCACCGCGGGCGTGCTCGCCGGGCTCCTGGCCGTGTCCGGCTGGGAACTCGAATGGGACCACCGCGACATCCGAGACCTCGATGCCACGCTCACCCAGGTGGACAGCGGACTGGAGAACACCGAACCCGGACACCTGCGTCCGGGTCGAGGAATGGGGGAGCGTTGAGCGGATCGGGTTGGATCGATCTGGCCGTGATCCTGGTGGCGCTGCTCGCGGCGTCGTCGGGGTGGCGGCAGGGTGCGGTCGCGTCGGCGCTCGCGTTCCTCGGGGTCGTGCTCGGTGCCGTCGCCGGCATCCTGATCGCACCGCACGTCCTGGTCCACGTGGACGAGGGCCGGATGCGGGTCCTCGCCGGCATCGCGCTGATCGTCGCGCTGGTCGTGATCGGCGAGGTCGCGGGCATGGTGCTGGGGCGGGCGGCCCGCAGCGGCATGCACAGCCCGGTGGCTCGGTCAGTGGACAGTTTCGTCGGCGCAGGACTGCAGTTGACCGCGGTGCTGGTTGCCGCCTGGCTGCTCGCGATCCCGCTCACCTCGTCGACCCAGGCCAATGTGGCCGGCGCGGTCCGCGGATCCAAGGTGCTCACCGCCGTCGACGACGTCGCCCCCGACTGGCTACGCCAGGTGCCCAGCGAGTTCTCGGCACTGCTCGACACCTCCGGACTTCCGGACGTCATCGGTCCGTTCGGCCGCACGCCGATCACGAACGTCGAACCGCCGGACCCGAGCGTGCTCGCGAGCCCGGTGGCGCAGCGGCTGCAGTCGAGTGTCCTGCGGATTCGCGGCGTCGCACCGAGTTGCCAGAAGGCGCTCGAAGGCTCCGGATTCGTGGTGGGACCTGAGCGCGTCATGACCAACGCCCACGTCGTCGCCGGGACGTCGGCGGTCACCGTCGACACCGCCGACGGGCCGCTCGACGCCCGCGTCGTGGTGTTCGATCCGGCCGTGGACGTCGCCGTGCTCGACGTGCCGGGGCTGCGGGCCACGCCACTCACCTTCGCCCCCGAGCAGGCGCGGACCGGTGACAGTGCCATCGTCCTCGGCTACCCGGGCGGTGGGCCCTACACCGCCAGCGCTGCACGCATCCGTGAGGTTCTGGACCTGCGCGGCCCGGACATCTACCGGTCCGGCACGGTCGAGCGTGAGGTCTACACCGTGCGCGGGTCGATCCGTCAGGGCAACTCGGGTGGCCCGCTGGTCGACGAGAAGGGGCAGGTCCTGGGTGTGGTGTTCGGTGCCGCCGTCGACGACAGCGACACCGGGTTCGTGCTCACCGCCGATGAGGTCTCCCGCCAGCTCGACCTGGCCGGCCAGTCCACGGAAACGGTCGGGACCGGGGTGTGCATCGTCTGAGTCCGGGTGGCCTGTGCCGCCCGGGCTCAGCGTGAGGCGAGCGCGAACCGCGTCAGTTCCGCGGTGACCTCGTCGGGGGACTCCTGGTGTGCGAAGTGGCCGGCGCCCGCGATCCGGTGCAGTTGCTGTCCCGGCGCGTGCGCGGTGGACTGCTCGACGGTCCTCGCAAGGACGTAGCGGTCCAGCGTGCCGTGGATCTGCAGGACCGGGATCTGAACCTGCTTGTCCATCGCCGTCATGAAGCGGTGGCCGTCCGGGCGGAACTGGCTGCGGAACGCCCACCGCTGGTACTCCAGCGCCGAGTGCGCGACCCGGGGAATCTGGATCGCCGACCGGAGCCGGTTCGCCACGTCGGCGAACTGCTCCGACTGCGGCCACGCCGGACCGGATCGGGCGCGCAGGAGGCGTTCTACCTCGGCGCCGTCGTCGCAGACCAGTCGTCGCTCCGGCCGCCACGGCACCTGGTAATCGAGGAACGTCGGCAGCAGCGCGGACCGCTGTCGGCGGTCCTTCAGAACGGACTGCTTGAGCGCGATCGGGTGCGGCGAGCTGATCAGACCGATCGACCGCACGAGCCGCGGGTGCAGCAGTGTGGTCGCCCAGCAGACAAGTCCGCCGTCGGCGTGGCCGATGAGGGTGGCGTCGGTGTGGCCCATCGCCCGGATCAGTCCCGCGATGTCACCGGCGAGCGTCCAGCCGTCGTAGCCGCGGGGCGGGGTGTCGGTGTCGCCGTAGCCGCGCAGGTCGACCGCGACGGTGCGGAAACCGGCGTCCGCGAGTGCGGGCAGCTGGTGGCGCCACGTCCACCAGAAGTCTGCGAAGCCGTGCAGGAGGACGACGAGCGGCGCGTCGGGGCGTGCGGGGCCGGTCTCCGCGGTGTGCATGCGGATGCCGTTCGCATGGATGTCACGATGCGTCCACGGTCCGTCGAAACGGACCGTGGACGGGTCGGGCTGTGTCACTGATTCGACCACCGCCGGATCAGCCGGCGGTGCCCGTTCCGGTACCCAGCGGGGACGCGGTCTCCGGGCGCTGGCCCGGCAGCACCGTCGCGGCCTGCTTGAGGGAGTCGATCGTCTTGTTCGGCGCGCGCACCTTGCGGACCCGCATGTAGCCGAGCAGCGCGAGTATGCCGGTGACGACCAGCATCAGCACGAAGACGATCAGGAACGACGCCCAGCGATCGAGCCACACGCTGAGCAGCTCCGCGAGGAAGAAAAAGAAGAAGAACGCGCTGAACACCAGCACGGCCAGCGCCAGGATGAAGAACAGGCTGCCCTGCAGCCCCTTCTTGACCTCGCTGGTGACCTCGGACTTCGCCAGCTCGACCTCGGCGCGGAACAGCGTCGACACCTGGGCGGTCGCGTCGCGCACCAGGGTGCCGATCGACGCGGTCTCCGGGTTGTGGAGGTCGGTGAGGGGAATCGAGGAAACCGTGGTCGGGACGCCGTCGCCGGTGAACCGGCCGCCGTCTCCCGTGACTCCGTTGCCGTTGGTGACGCTCACTTCTCGACCCCTCCAGGTTGTTCTGACGCGCTGGTTACTGCGACCCGCGAGCGGTCACTCACGAGCCCTCGGTAGCGGCGCGGGCCTGATGGACCCGTCCGCGTCGCAACAGTAGCGCCGATCCGAGCAGTGACGCAGCCAACGACGTCACGAGCACCGCGGCCTTCGCGATGTCCGCTTCGCTGCCGTCGCCGATACCCGCCAGAGCAAGATCGGCCACCAGAAGGCTAACGGTGAACCCGATCGCGCCGAGCACCGACAGGGCGAACATATCGCGCATGCCCAGGAGTCGGGGCTTGGTCGCGATGCCCAGACGGATCGCGAGCCACGAGATACCGAAGATTCCGACGGTCTTGCCGACCAGGAGTCCGAGGATGATTGCCAGGCCGATGCGATCGGTGAACAGCTGCCCGAGGACCTGGCCGTTGATCGGGACGCCGGATGCGAACAGGGCGAACAGGGGCACGCAGATCGCCGCGGAGTACGGCTGCAGCCGGTGTTCGAGCCGGGTCGCGGGGGCGTACTGCTCGCCCGGATCGGTCCGGACCCGGGTGAGCAGGCCCAGCGCGACGCCGGCCAGTGTTGCGTGGATCCCCGCCTCGTGGACGCTGTACCAGGTCAGCAGGGCCAGCGGGACGTACAGCAGGGGTGTCGTGATGCGGCGCTTCTGCGCGTACCAGTAGACGACGAGGCACACGATCGCCGTCAGGATCCACAGCATCGCGATGGAACTGGTGAACAGCACCGCGATCAGCACGATCGCGAGCAGGTCGTCGACCACCGCGAGGCTGAGCAGGAACACGCGGGCGCTCGCCGGGATCCGCGAGCCGGTCAGCGCGAGCACACCGAGCGCGAAGGCGATGTCGGTGGCGACCGGGATCGCCCAGCCGCGGTCCATGCCGGGGGCGCCGGCGCCGACGACGGCCGCGATGATCGCCGGCACCACGACGCCGCCGCACGCGGCGATGATCGGCAGCAGCGCCTTCTTCCGGTCGGCCAGTTCGCCGACCACGAGCTCGCGTTTGAGCTCGAGACCAGCGACGAAGAAGAAGATCGCGAGCAGACCGTCCTGTGCCCAGGTGCCGAGGCTGAGGTTCAGGTGGATGGCGGCGGGGCCGATCTGCCAGTCCCGCAGTGACGTGTAAGCGTCGGCGAAGGGAGAGTTTGCCCACAGCACGGCCAGAGCGGCGGCGATCAGCAGGATGGACCCGCCCACCGTTTCGGTGCGGAGGTAGCGGGCGAGTTCGGAGCGTGCGGCAGAAATCAAGGAAAGCCTCTCACCTGGGGTTACGTCGGGTACGGCAAAGCTGTCGCCGACCAGACTTCCCGGCACTCCTCCTAGATCTTAACGGGTTCTTTGCAACCGTTCAGTCGGTAACCGTCGGTTGCGACTTCGTGTGCGCGCCGTGTTCAATTCCTAAGGTTTGGGATGGATTTCCATTCAGTGGAACTTTGGGAACCAGCTCACGGGCGGGGGAGCCATCGAGATGTTTGTGCAGGAGATTGTCACGTGAGCAAGGATGTCGAGTCCGCCGAGCGCGGACAGGACGAGTTATCGACGGCCGGCGCCCCGGCGGACGCGTCGACGGTGGGCGGCGTCCCGCGCAGCCGCATCGTCGTCGCGAGCATGGTCGGAACCTCGATCGAGTTCTACGACTTCTACATCTATGCGACGGCCGCGGTATCGGTCTTCCCGCACCTGTTCTTCCCCAAGGGCAACGACACCACCGCGCTGCTGGCGTCGTTCGCGACGTTCGGTCTGGCGTTCGTCGCCCGGCCGCTCGGTTCCATCCTGTTCGGTCACTTCGGTGACCGCATCGGTCGCAAGGCCACGCTCGTCGGATCGCTGCTCACGATGGGCATCGCGACGTTCCTGATCGGCCTGCTGCCCACCTATCACGCGGTGGGGCTTTGGGCGCCGGCGCTGCTGGCCCTGATGCGTTTCTGCCAGGGTCTCGGCCTCGGCGGTGAGTGGTCCGGCGCGGCACTGCTGGCGACGGAGACCGCGAAGAGCGGCAAGCGGGCGTGGGCCGCGATGTGGCCGCAGTTGGGCGCACCGATCGGGTTCTTCTTCGCCAACGGCCTGTTCCTGCTGATCACGCTCACTCTCGGCTACACCAGCAGCTCCGATCCCGACCTCGACAGCGCATTCCTGTCGTGGGGCTGGCGAATTCCGTTCCTGTTGAGCGCGCTGATGGTGATGATCGGTCTGTACGTGCGCCTCAAGCTCGAGGAGACGCCGGTGTTCGCCCGGGCCGTCGCCAACGGCGAGAAGGTCAAGACCCCGCTCAAGGAGGTCTTCAAGACCAGCTGGCGTCAGCTGATCATCGGCACGTTCGTGATGCTCGCGACGTACACGCTCTTCTACATCATGACCACGTGGGTGCTCAGCTACGGGACCGGCAAGACCGCCGCTGACGGCGGGTACGGTGCCGGATTCCAGTACCGCGACTTCCTGGTTCTGCAGTTGGTGGCGGTGCTGTTCTTCGCGGCCACCATCCCGCTCGCCGGTTGGCTCGCCGACCGCTACGGGCGCCGCATCACGCTGCTGGTCATCACCGCCGCCATGATGGTCTTCGGTCTGACGTTCGGTCTCCTCCTCGGGACCGAGGGCATGACCGATGCCCGGATGCTGGTCTTCCTGATCATCGGCATGGTGTTGATGGGCCTGACGTTCGGCCCGATGAGTGCGGTGCTGCCGGAGTTGTTCCCGACCAATGTCCGGTACACGGGCTCCGGCATCGCGTACAACACCGCGAGCATCCTGGGCGCCGCGGTGGCCCCGTTCATCGCGACCTGGCTGGCCACGAGCTACGGCGTCGGCTGGGTGGGTATCTACCTGCTGATCGCGTCGGTGCTCACGTTCGTCGCGCTGCTGGTGATGCGCGAGACCAAGGACGAGTCGCTCGACGAGATCTGATCCCGGCCGGGATACGAAGGAGGGTGTGACCGTCGCGGTCACACCCTCCTTCGTTCTTTGTCGAGGTTCCTGCCTCTGCCGGCTCGGCCGAGGCAGATCAGCACGTCTGCTGGACGAACAGCGGGTAGGGCTCGCCGGACATCATGCGGGAGTAGCGGACGCGGGGACGCTCGGCGCCCTCCATCGGAGCACCCTCGATCCAGGCGTAGGTCCACGGTCCTTCGTCGAGTGCGACGATCGCGATCGTGTACGGGATGACATCGGTGTACGTCCGGCTGGGGGAGACCTCGAGGACGGTCCAGGCGACGATCGACCCGGTGCCCTCCGACGGCGTCCGGCTGATCTCGGTGCCGCGGCACGACGAGCACGTCGACGCCTCCGGGGCCAGGAGTGAGCCGCAGTCGTCGCAGCGGCCGATCGTGAAACGGTCCACGGTGGTGGTGCGGGGAGGTTGGTTCTGCATCGGGATACCTCGACTTCGTGAAGCTTGGGATGTCCGACTCCCACAGTTCCAACTGCGACGCAAGAGCACGACGGTAGAACTGCCGGGGGGCATACCTATTTCCCGATCGGGTAGGTGCCCGGGCCCGTGTCACACGGCGTCGTCTTCGACCTGTTTCCCCTGTTCGACGACCCAGGCGGCGATCTGGGTGCGCGAATTGAACCCGAGCTTCGCGAGCACGTGCTCGACGTGGCCGTGGACGGTGCGCTGCGAGATCACCAACTGCTCGGCGATGGCCCTGTTGGTCAGGCCCTGCGCCACCAGTTCGGCAACCTCCTGTTCGCGTGGCGTCAGATCGGTGGCGGCGCGCTCGGCGGAGCCCTGACGGGGGAGCTCTCCCTCGGCCGCGAATACGACGATCTCGTCCCGCGTGAACCCTGATCCCTGGCGGACGGCCGCGTCGAATGCGCGGTCACCGAGAGCGCGCTGACACAGGCCACGGGCCTCCTCGCGGCTGTACCGCAGCGCCGGGATGACGACACCCGGGTTTCCGGCCGCGGACCACAGGGTGTCGGCGGCACCGAGCAGGGTCGCGCCCCGCGGGAAGTCGTGCGTCGCCGTGGCCGTCCAGGCGAGCGCTTCCACACAGACCGCGGTCCCCAGCAGGTCGTCGACATCGCCACTCAGCTTCACCGCCTGCTCGAACAGGGGACGCGCCTCCTCCGGAGCGTCGTGCCACAGCGCGAGTCCCTGCATGCTCAGGGCGTACGAGCGATAGATCGATTCTCCGTGGGCGCTGGTGATGTCGAGGACCTCGGCGGTGTACCGGGCGGTCTCCTCGCGCTCGCGGAGTACCGCGGTCGCCGTTGCCAGGCCGAGCACGGTGGTGACGTGCCGGAGCCGATTCCGGCCGGCGCGGACGGTGTCGAGGATGCTGCGGAGCAGCCGGATCGCTTCGGACGGGTCGCCGGCGTAGATCTGCAGGTGTCCGGCAGCATGGATGACGTCGACGTCGGTCTCGCGATCCCCGATCCGGGCGGCGACGTCGGATGCCTCGGCGACCAGGGCTTCCCCCGCTGCGACGTCGCCCTGGTTCGCGGCGAGGAGCGCTGCCGCGGCCAACGCCTTCTCCCGTTCGGGCGTCGGATCGCCGGCCTGCGCCGCCAGGGCCCGGCCGAGCCAGAGACGGCCCTCGTTGAGGAGGCCGCGGGAGATCCAGAAGATGTAGAGCACGTTCGCGATGCGGAGGCCGTTCTCGGCCTCGCCGGGCTCGGTCATGCAGTACTCGAGCGCATCGCGCAGGTTGGACCGTTCGCGCTGGAGTCGTGCGACCCACGCGGGCTGGTTCGGGCCGATCCACTCGTCCTCGCACTGTCGCGTCAACGCCTGGTACCAGTCCCGGTGCCGGCGGCGCAGCGCGTCGTGCTCGCCGGCCGCGTGCAGGCGCTCGAGGCCGTAGTCGCGCAGCGTCTCGAGCAACCGGTATCGCACGACGGTGTCGTATTCCTCGCGGATCAGGATGGACTTGTCGACGAGGGAGGCGACGATGTCGAGCAGATCGTGCGCGGTGAGGTCGCCGGCCGCGATCGCCTCGGCCGCATCGAGTTCGAATCCGCGCGGGAAGATCGACAGCCGCCGCCACAGCCCCTGTTCGGTGGGGGTGCACAAGTCGTGGCTCCAGTCGATGCTCATGCGCAGGGTCTGCTGACGGTCGGGCGCGGCTCGGCTGCCTCCGGTGAGCAGGCGGAACCGATCGGTCAGCCGCTCGAGGACCTGGTTGACCGACATGGCCCGCAGTCGGGCCGCCGCGAGTTCGATGGGCAGGGGAAGCCCGTCGAGCTCGGAGCAGATCGCGAGGATCGTGTCGCGGTTGTCCTCGGTGAGTTCGAATCCTGGAACCGCCGCGGCGGCCCGCTCCACGAACAGGTTCACCGCCTCGTACTGTGCCAACGCCCGCGTCGGCGTCGATCCGTCCGGGACGGGGAAGCTCATCGGGGGGACGCGGAACACGGTTTCCCCGCTGATCGCGAGCGGCTCCCGGCTCGTCGCCAGGATGCGCAGTTCGGGACACGCCCGCAGCAGGGCCTCGGCGAGTTTCGCGACGGCATCGATCAGGTGCTCGCAGTTGTCGAGTACGAGCAGCTTGTTCCGGGAGGCCAGGTAATCGGTGAGGATCTGCGTGGTGGGGACCGCCGACTGCTCCCGCAGGCCGAGCGTCGCCGCCACTGCCTCGGCTGCCAGCTGCGGGTCGCGCCGCTCACCGAATTCGACCAGCCACACACCGTCGTCGAAGGCGCGCCTGGAGTCGGCGGCGACCCGGAGCGCGAGTCGTGTCTTGCCCACTCCGCCGATGCCCGTGAGCGTCACGAGACGGGAGGCAGAGAGGAGTCGTCTCGCCTCGGTCACCTCGTGGCGACGTCCGACGAAACTGGTCAGATCGAGGGGCAGGTTTCCGATCCTGCCCCGCATCGCGGGCGCCATCGTGACCCTCGTCTCCGGGACCCTGCGTTCCCGGTTCCCTGCCGGTCACGCTACGCCTGTGCGCTGCACCGGTGCTGTGACCTGGTGATCTGTCGTACTGGTGAGGTTTGGCTGCGTGGCCGGCGTCGATCCGCCCGCCGCGATGGGAGACGTCGTCGATCTCTGCAGCGCAGCGGAACCGATCGTCACGAAGATGGCGGCGAGTAGTGCGCCCGCGATCAGGTCGGTGAGCCAGTGGATCCCCAGTCGGAGACCTGACCGCCACCAGGGTCGACGTCATCCGGGGCGGCCCCCGAACTCGACTCGATCTGACATCCTCGAGCGGCGTCCACTCCGGTCCGGTCGGGACCGGAGAGGACGCCCGGCAGGACGCCGGACTACTGGCCGCGGATCGCGTCGAACACCTTGGGGTCGACGAGGGTGGAGGTGTCGCCGAGGTCGCGTCCTTCTGCGATGTCGCGCAGGAGGCGGCGCATGATCTTGCCGGAGCGGGTCTTGGGCAGTTCGGGGACGACGGTGATCTGCCGCGGCTTGGCGATGGGGCTGATCTCGGTGGAGACCTGCGCGCGTAGTTCCGAAATGAGTTGTTCGCCAGTATTTTCCATGCCTTCGCGGAGGATGACGTACGCGACGATGCCCTGGCCGGTGGTCTCGTCGGCGGCGCCGACGACGGCGGCCTCGGCGATGGCGTGGTGTCCGACGAGTGCGGATTCGACCTCGGAGGTGGAGATGCGGTGGCCGGAGACGTTCATGACGTCGTCGACGCGGCCGAGCACCCACAGGGCGCCGTCCTCGTCGTACTTGGCGCCGTCGCCGGCGAAGTACCAGCCTTCCTCGGCGTAGCGGGACCAGTAGGTGTCGCGGTAGCGGTCCATGTCGCCCCAGATGCCGCGCAGCATCGACGGCCACGGCTCGTCGAGGACCAGGTAGCCGCTGCCGCCGGCGCCGAGTTCACGGGCTTCGTCGTCGACGATCTTCGCGGAGATACCGGGCAGCGGGGCCATCGCGGAACCGGGCTTGGTGGCGGTGATGCCGGGCAGCGGCGAGATCATGATCGCGCCGGTCTCGGTCTGCCACCACGTGTCGACGATCGGGGCGGTGCCGCCGCCGATGACGTCGCGGAACCAGCGCCATGCCTCCGGGTTGATGGGCTCGCCCACCGAACCGAGCAGCCGGATCGACGACAGGTCGTGCGCGTCGGGGATCTCGCGGCCCCACTTCATGAACGTGCGCACCAGCGTCGGCGCGGTGTAGTAGATGGAGACGCCGTACTTCTCGATGATCTGGAAGTGGCGGTGCTCGTCGGGGGAGTTGGGGGTGCCCTCGTAGACCACCTGTGTGACGCCGTTGCTCAGCGGCCCGTAGACGATGTAGCTGTGTCCGGTGACCCAGCCGATGTCGGCGGTGCACCAGTAGACGTCGTCACCGGCCTTGTGGTCGAACACGTTGTGGTGCGTGTACGACGCCTGCGTCAGGTAGCCGCCGGAGGTGTGGATGATGCCCTTGGGCTTACCCGTGGTGCCGGACGTGTAGAGGATGAACAGTGGGTGCTCGGCGTCGAAGGCCTGCGCCTCGTGCTTGTCGGATGCCTTCTCGACGGTGTCGTGCCACCACAGGTCCCGGCCGTCGGTGATGTCGACGTCGGCACCGGTTCGCTTGACCACCAACACGTTCTGCACGGACTCGGCGCCCGCGACGGCCTCGTCGACGGCCGGCTTGAGCGGGGCGGCCTGGCCGCGACGCCACTGTCCGTCCACGGTGACGACGAGCTTGGCGGCGGCGTCGTCGATGCGTGAACGCAGCGCGGTTGCCGAGAATCCGGCGAACACCACCGAGTGGGTCAGGCCCAGGCGGGCGCACGCGAGCATCGTCACGATCGCCTCGGGGATCATCGGCATGTAGATCGCAACCCGGTCACCCGCGACGAGACCCAGCTCGGTGAAAGCGTTTGCTGCGCGGCTGACTTCGGCGAGCAGGTCGTTGTAGGTGATGTCGCGGCTGTCGCCGGGCTCACCCTCGAAGTGGATCGCGACGCGGTCGCCGTTGCCGGCGAAGACGTGCCGATCGACACAGTTGTAGGCGACGTTCAGCTCGCCGCCGACGAACCACTTGGCGACGGGGGCGTCGGACCAGTCCAGGACCTCGGTCCACGGTGTCGCCCAGTCCAGCCGGCGTGCCTGGGTGTCCCAGAAGGCGAGCCGATCCCGATCGGCCGCGGCCTGCAGTTCGGGGCCGGCATTCGCGGCGGCCGTGAACTCTGCGCTGGGCGGGTAGACCTCGTGGGCGTCGGTAGCACTGCTCGTCATCTCGGCTTGCCTTCTTTCGGTCGAGTCCTCGGGCGGAGCCTCGGGAAATGTCACTGCGACGGTTCTCGCACGTGTGAGGGTAGTCACACGTGACCGGCGTCGCAGGGTCGCCTCCCGCGGAGCGGTCGCTGCCTGCGACTACCGGTCGATTCTCTGCGACGGATGGTTCGCGCGCACGGTTTGCACCCGGACATCTCGCCGCGGATTCGGCGACGCGGCTCGGTACGACGTTGCGATCGGGCTTCGAAACGGTGCCGATCCGACCGGGGGCCACCGGACCCCGGCGGCCGCGATCGAAGGCTGTCTATCGTCGCAACCACCAACCGAGCACTTCGGGAGGTGGGCAGTGGCTGTTCGACGACGGATCGCACGCGCCGCGGTGTCGGCGCTGGTGGTGGCACTGGCCGCGTCGCTGCTCGCGGCGTGCACCGGCGGGGTGGGTTCGGGCACGGGCATCGTCTACGCGTGGAGCGGCGAACCGCAGAACCCGCTGATCCCGACGGACACGAGTGAGAACACCGGTGGTCGGGTCCTCGACGCGCTGTTCGCGGGCCTGGTCTCGTACACCGCCGACGGCGGGGTCGAGAACGAGGTGGCGCAGTCGATCGAGACGGCGGACGGGCAGAACTACACCGTGACGATCGAGGACGGGTGGACTTTCACCGACGGCACCGCCGTCACGGCGCGGTCGTTCGTCGACGCGTGGAACTATGGCGCCCTGTCGACCGACGCACAGTTGCAGTCGTCGTTCTTCGACCCGATCCAGGGCTACGACGACGTCGCGGTCGCGAATCCCACGGCGACGACGATGTCCGGGCTTCGGGTGGTCGACGACCGCACGTTCACGATCACGCTGAAGCAGCCGGAGGCGGCGTTCCCGATGCGGCTCGGGTTCGCGGCGTACTACCCCCTGCCGCGGGCCGCGTACGCCGACATGGCCGCGTTCGGGCAACATCCGATCGGCAACGGCCCGTATCGGCTCGCCAACGACGATGCGTGGCAGCACAATGTGCGCATCGATCTGCTGTCCAACCCGGACTATCGCGGCAATCGTTCCGCCCGCAACGAGGGCGTGAGCTTCGTGCTCTACAGCAATCTCGACACCGCGTACACCGATCTGCTGTCGAACAACCTGGACGTCCTGGACGGGGTGCCGTCGAGCGCACTCGACACGTTCCAGGACGATCTGCCGGGGCGCACCGTCAACCAGCCGTCCGCGACGATCGAGACCTTCACGATCCCGGAACGCCTGCCGCACTTCGGCGGCGAGGAGGGCAGGCTGCGCCGGCAGGCCATCTCGCAGGCGATCGACCGACAACAGATCACCGACCGGCTGTTCGCTGGCACCCGGACACCGGCACGGGACTTCACCAGCCCCGCCGTGCCCGGCTGGACCCCCGACCTGGTGGGAGTCGGCAACCTCGACTTCGCGCCCGACCACGCCCGACAACTGTGGGCGCAGGCCGACGCGATCGCACCGTGGAGTGGGACGTTCGCGATCGCCTACAACTCCGACGGCGGACACCAGGACTGGGTGGACGCCGTCTGCAACAGCATTCGCAACACCCTCGGCATCGACGCCCGGGGTGCGCCGTATCCGACGTTCGCGCAGCTGCGGACCGAGGCCACCGAGCACACGATCCGGACGGCGTTCCGGTCCGGTTGGCAGGCCGACTACCCGCAGCAGTACGGGTTCCTGGCGCAGAACTATCAGACGGGAGGCAGTTCCAACGACGGCGAGTACTCCGACCCGGAGTTCGACGCCCTGCTGCGCGCGTCGGCGGGCGCGACCGATCCGGTCGAGGCGCAGCAGTTGATCGACCGCGCCCAGGAGATCCTGCTGCGGGACCTGCCTGCCGTGCCCAACTGGAACCGCAACGCGTCCGGCGGGTGGTCCGAGTACGTGACCAACGTCCGGATCGGATGGGACGGTGTGCCGCTCTACTACCTGGTCGAGAAGAAGTGACCCATGCTGCGATACACCGGCCGCCGTGTCCTGCAGATGATCCCGGTGTTCCTCGGGGCCACGTTCCTCATCTATGCGCTGGTGTTCCTGCTGCCCGGGGATCCGGTCGCCGCGCTGGCGGGTGACCGGGCGCTCACGCCGGCGGTCACCGAGCAGCTGCGCGCGCGGTACCACCTGGACCAGCCGTTCCTGGTGCAGTACCTGGAATACCTGAAGGGCATCCTCACCCTGGACTTCGGGACGTCGTACTCCGGGCGTCCGGTCAGTGAAGTTCTGGCACAGGCATTTCCGATCACCCTGAAGCTTGCGGTGATGGCGGTGGCGATCGAGACGGTGCTCGGGGTGGGGGCCGGACTGCTCGCGGGCCTGCGCCAGGGCGGCCTGTTCGACAGCACGGTGCTGATCCTGAGTCTGGTACTCATCGCGGTCCCCGTGTTCGTGATCGGGTTCCTCGCCCAGTTCTTCATCGGAATCCGTTGGGGCCTGGCCCCGCCCACGGTGGGCGCCGACACCAGCGTCGCGCGACTGTTGCTGCCCGCGTGTGTGCTCGCGTCGGTGTCGTTCGCGTACGTCCTGCGGCTCACGCGCACATCGGTCGCCGTCACCCTCACGGCCGACTACGTGCGGACCGCGACCGCGAAGGGGCTGTCCCGGCCGCGGGTCGTGTGGGTCCACGTGCTGCGCAACTCGCTGATCCCGGTGGTCACGTTCCTCGGCGTGGACCTCGCGGCGCTGATCGGCGGTGCCGTCGTCACGGAGGGCATCTTCAACATCAACGGCGTCGGCGGCACGATCTACCAGGCCGTCATCCGCGGTGAGGCGCCGACGGTCGTGTCGTTCGTGAGCGTGCTGGTGGTCGTGTACCTGGTGGCGAACCTGCTCGTCGATCTGTTGTACGCGGTGCTGGATCCCAGGATTCGCTATGTCTGATCCGTCCGGGGGCGGCGGCATGTGGGCATCGGCCTGGCAGCGACTGCGGCGGCGGCCGATGTTCTTCGTCGCGTGCCTGATCCTGTTCGTCGTGGCGGCGGTGGCGCTGTTCCCGTCGGTGTTCACGGACGTCGATCCGCACTACTGCACGATCGCGGACAGCCTCGCACCGCCGCGCGCCGGGCACTGGTTCGGGTTCGATCGTCAGGGTTGTGACGTGTACGCGCGGACGGTGTACGGCGCGCGGCCGTCGGTGACGGTGGGCGTGTGCGTCACGGTCGCGGTGACGGTGACCGGTGTGCTGTTCGGTGCGTTGGCCGGCTACTACGGCGGCTGGGCCGATTCGCTGCTGTCGCGCGTCGCCGACATCTTCTTCGGGATCCCGCTGATCCTCGCGGCGATCGTGCTGATGCAGTTGTTCGCCGACCGCACCATCTGGACGGTGGTTGCGGTGCTGGCGCTCTTCGGGTGGCCGCAGATGGCGAGAATTGCTCGTGGAGCGGTCATTTCGGCGAAATCGCACGACTACGTCCTCGCGGCGCGGGCGGTGGGAATGACTCGTCCGGGGATCCTGCTGCGCCACGTGCTGCCCAACGCGCTCGCCCCGATCATCGTCGTGGCCACGATGTCGCTGGGCACGTTCATCGTTGCGGAGGCGACGCTGTCGTTCCTCGGGATCGGGTTGCCGCCCAGCACCGTGTCGTGGGGCGGCGACATCAGTACCGCGCAGGTGACGCTGCGGCGGGGCTCGCCCATCCTGTTCTATCCGGCCGGAGCCCTGGCCGTCACCGTGCTGGGGTTCGTGCTGCTGGGGGACGCGCTGCGGGACGCCCTGGACCCGACCACGGCGAGGCGACGATGACCGATCCGGTGCTCGCGGTCGAGGGCCTCGCGGTGACCTTCGGGTCGGGTGCGGGCGCGGTGCACGCGGTGCGTGGCGTCGACCTGACGGTGCATCCGGGCCAGACGGTGGCTGTCGTCGGCGAATCCGGTTCCGGCAAGTCCACGCTCGCGCACTCGATCATCGATCTGCTGCCCGGCTCGGGGCGGGTGACCGGGGGCCGGATCCTGTTCGACGGCGTGGATCTGGCCCGGGCGTCGAAGCGCGAGTTCGTGCGCGTGCGCGGGAACGGGATCGGATTCGTGCCGCAGGACCCGGCCACCAACCTCGATCCGGTGTGGACCATCGGATTCCAGGTACGGGAGACGCTGGCCGCCAACGGGATTGCAAAGGGGCGAAGCGGGCGCCGGCGGGCGGCCGAACTGCTCGGGGAGGCGGGCCTCGACGACGCCGAGGCGCGGGCCGGGCAGTATCCGCACGAGTTCTCGGGCGGTATGCGTCAGCGGGTGTTGATCGCGATCGGCCTCGCGGCGCGTCCGCGCCTGCTGATCGCCGACGAGCCGACCTCGGCGTTGGACGTGACGGTGCAGCAGCGCGTCCTCGACCACCTCGCGGAGTTGACGGGCGAACTCGGCACGGCGGTGCTGCTCATCACGCACGACCTGGGCGTCGCCGCCGAGCGTGCCGAGCACGTGGTGGTGATGCGCGCGGGGTCGGTCGTCGAATCCGGTCCGGCCGAACGGATTCTGCAGGACCCGGAGCATCCGTACACGCGCCGGCTCGTGGCCGCGGCGCCGTCGTTGTCGGCGGGGTCGGTGCGGCCTCGTCCGCCGGCGCTGAGTGCCGCACCGCTGCTCGTCGTCGCCGGCCTCCGCAAGGTGTTCCGGCATCGCGGCGCGCGACGCGGCCGTCACATGGACGGCGGCGTCGTCACCGCCGTCGACGACGTCTCGTTCGCCGTCGAGCGGGGCACCACGACCGCGATCGTCGGCGAGTCCGGATCCGGTAAGTCGACGGTCGCGCGCATGGTCCTCGGACTCCTGACACCCGACGCCGGTTCGGTCGTGTTCGACGGCACGGACATCGCGGCACCGGAGCACCGGGAGAAGGGCTTCCGACGCCGGGTCCAGCCGGTGTTCCAGGATCCGTACGGCAGCCTGGATCCCACGTACTCGGTGTTTCGCATCGTCGAGGAGCCGTTGCGGGTGCACCGGATCGCTGGGCGCGGCGACCGAGTCGACCGAGTGCGTGAACTCCTGGATCGGGTCGCGTTGCCGGCGGAGATGATGCGACGCTTCCCCGCCGAGCTGTCCGGCGGTCAACGCCAGCGGGTCGCGATCGCGCGGGCGCTGGCGCTCGGGCCGGATCTGGTGGTGTGTGACGAGGCGGTGTCGGCGCTCGACGTCGTGGTCCAGGACCAGATCCTGCGGCTGCTCGACGAGCTGCAGCGCGAGCTGGGTCTGACGTACGTGTTCATCAGTCACGATCTGGCCGTCGTGCGCCGGATCGCCGACCGGGTGGTGGTGATGCACGAGGGTCGGGTGGTCGAGTCCGCGCCGACCGAGGAGGTGTTCGAGCGCCCCGGCCACGAGTACACCCGGCGGCTGCTCGACGCGATCCCCAGCGGCCGGCGGCCGCGACCGGACCGCGGAGGGGCGGGCGGGGCGGCGGGGTAGCGTCTGCAACCGTGAGTGATCCCGTGACTGATCCCCTGCAGCCGCTGTTGGACCTGCCCGGTGTGCGCGAGGCAGCGGACCGCGCGCGCGACGCGCTCGGCGAGGTGCATCGGCACAAGACGAACCGCCGAGGTTGGCCGCAGACCGCCACCGAGGCGTCCGTCCGCGCCGCCCGCGCGTCCGCGTCGATCGACGGCGGGTCGACCGAGCTGCCCCTCCCCGGGACCGTCGGCGATCCCGTGCTGTCCGGTGCGTTGCGCGTCGCGCAGGCCCTGGACGGGGATTCGCTGACGGTCATCCTCCCCACCTGGCAGCGCGCCCCGCTACAGGCCCTGGCCCGCCTGCACCTGCTCGCGGCCGCGGACCTCGTCGACGATCCGGAAGCGCTGGGACGCCCGCGCAGCGATCCGGGAGTGGGGGAGCGGCTGGACATGCTGGCCCAGCTGATCACCGGGGGCACCCGGGTTCCGGCGCCGGTGCTCGCGGCCGTCGTCCACGGCGAGTTGGCCGCACTCCGACCGTTCGGGGTCGCTGACGGCATCGTCGCCCGCGCTGCCTCTCGACTGGTGGCCATCTCAACCGGACTGGACCCGCACAATCTGGGTGTGCCGGAGGTGAGTTGGATGCGGCGGGCTCCGGCGTACCGGGACGGCATCACCGGATTCGCGTCGGGCACGCCGGAGGGCGTGGGCAGCTGGGTGATCCTGTGCTGCGGCGCGCTCGAGGCCGGAGCGCGGGAGGCGATGTCGATCGCGGAGGCCGCCGCCGGCTGAGGTGTGATCGGGCGCGGGATCGTGCCCGCACATGCGAAGCGGGTGGTGTCACCGACGATGATCGGTGCCGCCACCCGCTAGCACGGACTGCCGGGTTACCAAGCGTGCAAATGTGGGTTGTGTGTCAACGGCCTCGGCGTGGGCTCGGGCGGTGCCGGGTCGTCCCCGCAACCAGTGCGGAGTCCTCACCGTCAGTCATCCGAGTCACGCAGGCCCACAACGCTTCTGCCCTTATAGTGGCTTGCTGCTTCGCGTGGGTGCCTGGTGTCCGTGCTGGGAAGTCCGTTTGGGGGATCGATCCTTCTCTTCCGGATCGGTCCTGGCCTGTCGGCCTTCCGTAACTCCTTTGTACCCCGTGCTCCGACCCACTTCAAGTGGCAATTTTCCTTTGTGGCAGATGCGCGTTCATCGCTTCCGGCGTCGCATGCTGTAGGTGAACACGCCCGCGACGGCGGCGCTCGAGAGCACCGCCGCGGCCGCCGCTACGGTGGTGCGTGACGGCGACTGGAGCCGGGCGCGCAGCGAAACCGGATTGGAGAAAGACAATACGGGCCAAGCGCTTTCGGCGGCTGCTTTTCGCAGAGCCCGGTCCGGATTGACCGCGGTCGGGTGGCCGACGGCCTGCAGCATGGGTATGTCCGTCACCGAATCCGAGTACGCGTAGCACCGCGACAGGTCGTAGCCGTGCCGGTCGGCGAGCGCGTGCATCGCCTCGACCTTGCCGTCGCCGTAGCAGTAGAACTCGAGCTCGCCGGTGTACCGGCCGTCCTCGACCACCATGCGGGTCGCGGTGCTGTGCGTGGCGCCCAGGGCCTCGGCGATGGGCGCCACCACCTCCTCGCCCGACGCCGACACGATCACGATGTCGTGGCCGCGGAGCTTGTGGTCCGCGATGAGATCGGCCGCCTCGGCGTAGATCAACGGATCGACGATGTCGTGCAACGTCTCGGCGACGATGCCGCGGATCTGCTCGACGTCCCAGCCGGCCGTCATATTCGTCAGATGCGTACGCATCCGCTCCATCTGGTCGTGGTCGGCGCCGGAGAGGAGGAAGAGGAACTGCGCGTAGCTGCTCTGCAACACCGAGCGGCGGGTGATGAGCCCCTGCGCGAAGAACGGCTTGCTGAACGCCAGTGCGCTCGATTTGGCGATCACGGTCTTGTCCAGATCGAAGAACGCGGCCACGCGGCCGCGTTCGGTGAGTTCGCTCGGGGAGGCGTTCACCTGACCGAGGATAGGCGAGGGGCTGCGCGCCGCGATCGACGACACGGGATGTGGCGGGGCGGGCGGTGAGGTCTAATCGGACGTTCCGGGCGGGCCTGCGAATTGATGAACTTGCAAATAAACCTGGATCTGGGTGTATTATTGCTTCTACCTGGACGCGATCCAGGCGTGTTCAGCCCGACCCCCCGGGGCTGAACTCTGACGACCCCCGCCTCCTCCCCCCCTGGCGGGGGTCGTCCCCTAACTTCTCCTTTCCCGGTTCGAACTCGCGGTGATGACGCGCGCTCGCCGTCCGTCCGCGGTTCCAGATCCTGTGGTTCACCAAGGTTTCCGTCCGGCGTTATCCGGGGCATTTTCGCAGCGTTCCGTCGGGATTCCCGGGTTCCCGGCGTGCGGCCGCGGGCGGCAATCCGCTGCCGGGCGCGGTAATTCGGCCTCATCCGTGCCGATCAAAAAATCGTACGTCTGTACCAGAATTCATCCACAGCCCCCGATTCTGTGCACATTCCCCGAAACCTGCTTTTCTGTCGGGTCGGTGGTGCGCAGGCTTGCTGTCATGGACATCGATTCCCGCGCGCCGTCTGCCTCCGGGCGGCCCGGAGTGCTCGCGTTGGTGAGTGCTCGCGCCGTGGTGCAGACCCTGCGCTCGGTCGCGGCCGCCACCGATCAAACGTTTGACTCGATGTCGGGGCTGCCCGGACGGCGAGCGTGGGAGCAGGCGGACCTGGTGGTGGTGGACACGACCGCGGCGCGGGAGTGCGCGGCGCGACTCCCGCGCCGCGACCGGGTGCTGCTCGTCTGCGACGGTCCACCCACGCTGCCCGACTGGCAGGCGGCCACGGCGGTCGGTGCCGAGAGTGTCCTCGGCGTCCCCGAAGACGAGGCCGCGCTCGTGACGGTGTTCGGCGATCGGGGTGCTGGACGGCAGGGCGACGGCACCGTCGTCGCGGTGATCGGCGGCTGCGGTGGCGCCGGCGCCTCGACGCTCGCGGCAGCCGTCGCGGTCGAATCGGTCGGGTCCCGGGCTCCCCGGCGGACACAGCGGCACGGGCCCGGAAGGACCACCGCATCGTCGACCTCGTCGACGATCCTGCTGGACGCCGACCCGATGGGCGGGGGAGTGGACCTGCTCCTGGGTCTCGAGAACGCGCCGGGGCCGCGGTGGTCGGGCCTGACCGTCGAGGGCGGGCAGGTCTCGGCCGAGGCCCTGCACGCGGCGCTGCCGTCGCCCCGTCCCGGCGTCGGTGTGCTCGCGTGCGACCGCGGCCGCGCCCACGTCGCTGGGCCCACGCCGGCCGCGGTGACGGCAGTTGCGGAAGCCGGCCGCCGGGCCGGCGAACTGGTGGTGTGCGACATCCCTCGGCAGGCGTCGGCGGCCAGCGACAGTCTGCTCGACATCGCCGACATCGTCGTGGTCGTGGTGCCGGCCACGGTGCGGGCGGGTCTGGCGGCCGAACGGGTCCTCGCACGGATCGCCGAGCGAAACCCCAATCAGGGCATCGTTGTTCGGGGTCCTGCTCCGGGCGGACTGCGCGGCGCCGACCTCTCCGAGACGCTCGGGGTGCCGTTGATCGCCGCGATGCGACCGGAGTCACACCTCGATGCGATGCTCGAACGGGGCGGACTCGACCTCGGCTCCCGGTCTCCGCTGGGCGCGGGGGCGCGCGCGGTACTCGACCTGCTCGGCGCCCGGCCGGTGCGGTGGTCCGCGTGAACGCGGTGACTGCGGTCAACACGCTCGAGTCCACCGATCTGCTCGAGCGGGTGCGTGACCGCCTCGCGCTCACCGAGGGCGAGCTCACGCCGGCGACGGTGGCGGCGGCCATCCGCGCCGAATCGGGTGGGGTCCTCGGGGACACCGACCTGCTGGCCGCGCTGCGGATGTTGCAGACGGAACTCACCGGCGCGGGCCCGCTCGAGGCGCTGCTCGC
Organism: Rhodococcus sp. BE178; assembly: GCF_050433545.1. Taxonomy (NCBI): domain Bacteria; kingdom Bacillati; phylum Actinomycetota; class Actinomycetes; order Mycobacteriales; family Nocardiaceae; genus Rhodococcus; species Rhodococcus sp. BE178. The sequence goes on from NZ_JBNPXA010000009.1 coordinate 212,719, forward strand.
GGTGCCCGGTGTCGCGGACGTCCTGGTGACGGCGCCCGATGAGGTGTGGATCGACCGCGGCACCGGACTCGAGCGGACCGCGGTGACCTTTCCCGACGAGGCCGCGGTCCGGCGGCTCGCGCAGCGGCTGGCACTGTCCGCGGGGCGCCGTCTGGACGACGCGCAGCCCTGGGTCGACGGACGCCTTCCGTCGATCGGCCACGGCGACTTCGGGGTTCGCCTCCATGCCGTGCTCGCGCCGGTCGCGCAGGGCGGCACCTGCGTCTCGCTGCGGGTGCTTCGGCCCGCGACCCAAGGGCTCGACGAACTCACCGCAGGCGGTGCGGTGGACCCTGCGGCACGCGCGCTGCTCGACGCGATCGTGCGGGCGCGGCTCGCGTTCCTCGTCACCGGCGGAACCGGTGCCGGCAAGACCACCATGCTCGCGGCCATGCTCGGACAGGTCGGTGCCGCGGAGCGGATCGTGTGCGTCGAGGACGCCGCCGAACTCGCACCCGCGCACCCGCACGTGGTCCGCCTGGTCGCACGCGCACCGAACGTCGAGGGGGTCGGCGAGGTCACGGTGCGGGACCTGGTCCGGCAGTCCCTGCGTATGCGGCCCGATCGCATCGTCGTCGGTGAGGTCCGTGGTGCGGAAGTCGTCGACCTGCTCACCGCGCTCAACACCGGCCACGACGGCGGCGCCGGGACGGTGCACGCCAACTCTCCAGGGGAGGTCCCGGCGAGGCTCGAAGCTCTCGCGGCGCTCGGTGGGCTGGATCGGCAGGCCCTGCACAGTCAGCTGGCCGCAGCCGTCCAGGTGGTGATGCATGTCCGGCGGGATGCGTCGGGAGGCCGCAGGCTCGTGGAAATCGGGGTCCTGGAACGGGATTCGTCGAGCGTCGTTCGCGTCGTCCCGGCGTGGACGTGGGAATCCGGCGTGGGACCGGGGTACCGGGCGTTGCGCGAGCTACTGGACGCCAGGTGTGCGCAGTGATCGCGGCGATACTGTGCCTGGCGGTGGCGATTCTGGCCGCCCCGAGCGGAAGCACGCGTCGGAGGCTGCGATCGATGTCGTCGGTCATGCCCAAGCCCTCGACTCCGTCGTGGATGTCGCGGCTGAGGCTCTCGCCGTTCGATCTCGCGCTCGCAGGGTGCATTCCGCTGGCCGTACTGGGCACGCCGACCGCCGCAGTCGCGGCGGCGGTCGGGGCGGCCACTGCGCGGGGACGCCGCCGCCGGCGCTCCGCATCGGCGCACCGGGAGCGGGAACGACGGAGCGTGCTGGCGGGCCTGGATGTCGTGATCGGTGAGCTGCGGGTCGGGGCGCATCCCGCTGCGGCGTGCGAATCCGCCGCGCAGGAATGCGACGGGGCGGCCGCGGAGGCGTTCCGGAGCGCGGCCGCGCGCGCCCGACTCGGTGGCTCCGCGGCGAGCGGCCTGGTGGCGAACGGGGGCATCGTGGCCGATGACCTGCGGCGTATCGCGGACGCGTGGGCGGTCGCCGAGGCCCACGGTCTCGCGTTGGCCGAGCTTCTCCATGCCGCACGGACAGACCTTTTGGGACGCAGCCGATTCCGTACCCGTGCCGAAGCGGGATTGGCGGGGGCGCGGGCCACCGCGGCGGTCCTGGCCGGGCTGCCGGCCCTCGGAATCGGGCTCGGTCAACTCATGGGTGCGTCCCCGGTGCGGGTCCTCCTCGGTGGGGGCCTCGGCGGCGCGCTGCTCGTGACCGGCACCGTGCTGGTCGCGGTCGGGTTGCTGTGGACAGACCGCATCGTCGGCCGGGTGGTGAGCTGATGTGGCCGGCGTTGATCCTGGTGGCGGCGGCGGTCCTCGTCGTACCCGGATCGGGTCGGGCACGACGGCGGTTGCGGGCGTCCGGGGTGCCGAACATCGGAACATCGAACACCGGAACGGCGGACGTCCACATCCCGAACGCGGGCGCGGCCGGTGGTCCGGCGGACCCGATGGCGGTCGCGGGCGCGTTCGACTTGTTGGCGGCATGCCTCAAGGCGGGGCTGCCGGTGTCGACGGCGGCCGCCGCCACCGCGCGGTCCGCACCGAGCCCGCTCGCGGATTCCTTGCGGCGTACGGCGGATCTGTTGGCGCTCGGTGCCGATCCGGCGACAGCGTGGGATGTCGTGGCGGCGGAACCCGCGACGGAGGCGCTCGCCCGGATGGCGCGGCGGTCGGCGCGATCGGGTGCCGCACTGTCGGCGGCGATCGGGGAACTGGCCGCGCAGCAGCGCGGCGATGCCGAGGACGCCGCGGTGGCCGCGGCAGAGCGGGCCGGCGTCCTCATCAGTGGTCCGTTGGGACTGTGCTTCCTGCCCGCGTTCATCTGCCTGGGAATCGTCCCGGTGGTGATCGGGTTGGCCGGTCAGGTGCTCCAGGGTGGGCTCCTGTGACCGGGGGAGGGGTGTCCGGCGCGGAAGGGCCGTGCCGGAATCGATCGAAAGGGAAGTCCGATGTGGGGGAAGAAGTTTCAGGAGATGCAGGCGCGACTCGTCCTCGCGGCGACTGCGGACGACGGCATGTCGACCGCGGAGTACGCGATCGGCACCATTGCCGCCGCTGCGTTCGGCGCCATTCTCTACACCGTCGTGACCGGAGACTCGATCGTCTCCGCGCTCACCGGCATCATCGACAAGGCGTTGGCCACGTCGGTGTGACGGCGGCCAGGTCCGTCCTGCGGCGGGAGCACGGTGCGGTCACGGTGGAGGCGGCGATCGCGATCGCCTCCATCGTGACCGTGGTGGTGCTCTGTGTCGGGGCGATCGTCGCGGTGTCGGCGCAGGTGCGATGCATCGACGCGGCCCGGGAAGCGGCGAGACTGGCCGCCCGCGACGACCGCGCCAACGCAGTGTCCGTGGCCGGCCGGGTCGCGCCATCCGGTGCGGAGATCACGCTCGACGACGACGGGGAGTTCGTCGTGGCCACCGTGCGGGCGCGCGCATCGCTGCTGCCGCTGGTCGAGTTGTCGGCCGAGGCGGTCGCGGTCCGCGAACCGAGGGTGGCGGACGGGTGACGCGTCTTCGGGAGGACGAGTCCGGCGGTGCGACGGTGTTCGCGTGCTTCGCGCTGGCGGCGCTCGTCGCAGTCACGGCCGGACTCGTACACGTCGGCGGGGCGGTCGCCGCTCGTCATCGGGCGCAGGCGGCCGCGGATCTGGCGGCGCTCGCGGCGGCCTCCGCGCTGTCCGACGGCGACGAATCGCCCTGCGAGGCAGCCGTGTCGATCGCAGTCCGGATGGGCGCCACGGTGCCGAAGTGCACGGTGAGCGGCTGGGACGTGGTGGTCGGGGCGGAGGTGCGGGTGGGATCGGTGTCGTTCGTCGTCGGCCCCGCTCGCGCAATTGCGCGGGCCGGACCGGCCGAGTGAGCGCGTCAGGCCACCGTGCGGTCCGGGTCCACCGCCGCCAGCACCGCGGCGAGAACCCGGACCGCGCCGTCCTTGTCGAGCGGATGGTTGCCGTTGCCGCACTTGGGGGAGTGCACACACGAGGGGCAGCCGGCGGCGCACTCGCACGAGTCGATCGCGTCCCGGGTCGCGCTGAGCCAGCGGACCAGTTCGGCGTGGCCGCGGTCGGCGAACCCGGCCCCGCCGGGGTGGCCGTCGTAGACGAACACCGTCGGCAGGCCGGTGTCCGGGTGCAGCGCCGTCGAGACGCCGCCGATGTCGCCGCGGTCGCACGTTGCGACCAGTGGGAGCAGCCCGATCGCGGCGTGCTCGGCGGCGTGCAGCGCGCCGGGGACGCGATCGGCACCGATGCCCGACTCCTCCAGCAGTTCCGGTGTGATCGTGTACATCACGGCCCGGGTCTGCAGGGTCTGGGCGGGCATGTCGAGTTCCACCGAGTCCAGCACCTCGCCGGACGACAGCCGGCGCAGGTAGCCGACCACCTGGTGCGTCACCTCGACCTGCACCAGCGCGACGCCCACGTCGCCGTACGGCTTGTGTTCGGCGACGTCGCTGATCGCGATGTCCGTGATCTCGCGGGCCGATGTGGTCCAGTCCGGATCCTCGGAATGCACCAGGGCAATGCCCTCGTCGAGATCCAGATGGTCCACGACAAACGACTCACCCTGGTGGATATGGACGGCCCCCGGGTGCGCGGTCGCCGGGGCGCGGCCGGTGTCGACGGTGCCCAACAGTCGCCCGGATTCGCCGTCGACGATGGCGACCTGGCCGCCGATGCCGCCGCGAATGTCGAGGTTGCTGTGCGGATCGGACTCGGCGGTGACGAACCAGCCGTGCGCCCGACGCCGGATCAGGCCCTGCGCGGCCAACTCGGTCAGCACTTCCGTCCCGCCGAAGTCGGTGACCTCGGCATCGGACAACGGCAGCTCCAGCGCCGCACACAACAACTGTGGGCCGAGGACGTACGGGTTGGTCGGGTCGGTCACGGTCGCCTCGACCGGACGATTCAGCAGCGCCGACGGGTGGTGCACCAGATAGGTGTCGAGTGGGTCGTCGCGCGCGACGAGCACCACGAGCGATCCCTCGCCGCGCCTGCCGGAACGCCCGGCCTGCTGCCAGAACGAGGCGACGGTGCCGGGGAAGCCGGCGACGACGACGGCGTCGAGTCCGGCGATGTCCACCCCGAGTTCGAGAGCGTTCGTCGTGGCGACGCCGAGTAGCCTGCCGTCGGCCAGCGCGGTCTCGAGCTCACGGCGGTCCTCGGCGAGGTATCCGGCGCGGTAGGCGGCCACGCGCCCGGCCAGGTCCGGGTCGATCTCGGTCAGCGCTCGACGGGTGCCCATTGCGGTGAGTTCCGCGCCGCGGCGCGACCGGACGAAGGTCAGCGTGCGGGCGCCTTCGACGAGCAGATCCGCCATGATGCGCGACGCCTCCGATCCCGCGGCCCGTCGGACCGGTGCGCCGTTCTCCCCGGTGACCGAGGTGAGCAGCGGCGGCTCCCACAGCGCGATGGTGCGGGGCCCGTGCGGTGAGCCGTCCTCGGTGACCTCGGCGCACGGGGCGCCGATGAGCCGAGACGCGGCCGCGCCGGGATCGGCGGTGGTCGCGCTGGCGAGGACGAACACCGGGTTCGCTCCGTAGCGTGCCGCAATGCGACGCAACCGACGCAGCACCAGGGCGACGTTGGATCCGAACACGCCGCGATAGGAGTGACACTCGTCGACCACGACGTACCGCAGATTGCGGAACAGGTGCGACCAGCGTTGGTGTGAACGCAGGATCCCGATGTGCAGCATGTCCGGGTTCGTGAAGATCCAGCGGGAGTTCGCCCGCGCCCACTGGCGGACCTCGGTCGGGGTATCGCCGTCGAAGCCGCTCGGGTGGATCGACCCGAGTTCGGGTTCGGACTCGGTGAGCGCGATCGCGGCGCGCAACTGATCGGCGCCGAGTGCCTTGGTCGGGGACAGATACAGCGCGGTCCCGCGGGAATCGCCCGCCAGGGCGGTGAGGACCGGGAGTTGATATGCCAGCGACTTACCGGACGCGGTACCCGTCGCGACGACGACGTGTTCGCCGGCCGCTGCGATCGAGGCCGCCTCGGCCTGATGGCTCCACGGTTGTGGAATACCGGCGGCCCGCAACGCGCGTACTGCGGCATCGGCAGCCCACTCGGGCCATTCGGCGAATCGGGAAACCCGCGGCGGAAGTTCGGCGGTGAACGTCAGAGGTTGTTCGCCCGCCGGTGTACCTGCCAGTACACGCTCGAGAAGTGTCCGCCCGAACGAGTTGTCGCCGTTTTCTCCCGTGTCGCGGGAGTGGGGCGAGGGGTTCACGGGGCCTCTTCCGGAATTGTCGTCGGTCGGCGTCCTGGGCGCGTTGCGCGCGCTGGACCTGCGGTTTTGATCCTATCCGCGGCCGGGGCTGGGTGTTCGGGAGGGGTGTACCCGACAGTAGTTGGAGTGGCACTTGGTGCAAGATCAACTATTTGCAGTTTTTGTTCGTCTTTCGACTGTTGCGGGCGCGTCGGACGTGGTTGACTATGACCTGGTCGCAGCTTCTGTGTTCGTTTAAACGCCCGCAGGATCGATGTTGCGAGCGCGGTGCTTATGCGTTCCTGAGGGGGAATCGAGAAAGTACAGCGGTCGGAACCGGCCCGATGGACCGGAAGTGCTGTCCATCGAATCCGGTGTAAGAAAGAGAAGGAAAAGCATGGCACAGGGCACTGTGAAGTGGTTCAACGCGGAAAAGGGCTTCGGCTTCATCGCACCCGAGGACGGCTCCGCTGACGTCTTCGTCCACTACTCGGAGATCCAGGGCAGCGGCTTCCGCACCCTCGAGGAGAACCAGCGCGTCGAGTTCGAGGTCGGCCAGGGCACCAAGGGTCCGCAGGCCACCGGCGTTCGCGCGATCTGATCTGTTCACCAACTGAACGATTGATTCAAGGCCGGTCCTACTGACCGCTGCCTGACTCGTCCCCTGTCACCGGCAACGGTGGTGGGGGACGAGTTCGTTGTGGGGTGATTCCCCGTCCCGCGTGGCAGATGCGCGATCCGCGGGAATGATGCGGGATCTTGGCCTACTGTCCACCTTGTGGCTCAGCTGTCGTTCTTCTCCGCCGAGTCGGTGCCGCCTGCGGTCGCCGACCTCGGTGGCCTGCTCGCGGCGCAGGGGCAGGTGGTCACCTCGAAGGAGGGGGCCCGGGTATCCGTCGTTGTCGACAGCAGGTGGCGGGCCGAGGCGATCGCCCAACTGATGCGGGACGCAGGCCTGGACGCCGAGATCAGTACATCCGAGGAGGGGCGCCCGCTGGTGCGCACGGCCCCGGTTCCGCAGCTGGCGGATCTGGCGACGCAGTGGACACGCGGCGCCGTCAAAGCGGTACCGGACGGTTGGATTCCGGGATCCCGGGAGCAACGAGCGTGGGTACTGGCATCGGGACGGGTCGAGGCGGACGGCCAGCGTTACGTGCTCGGCCTCGACCCGCACGCCCCCGACACGCACGTGGTGCTCGCCCAATCGCTGATGCGGGCGGGGGTGGCGCCGACGATCGTCGGAATTCGGGGGGCCTCCCCGGGATTGCGCATTTCGGGTCGAAGACGGCTCATGCATCTCGCGGAGAACATCGGTCTGCCGCCCGACGATGTCGATGCCCGACGTAACTGGCCGCACATTTGAGCGAACGGAGCGGGACGGATATGCGCGTTCATCTTCCTGGTGTGACACCCTGTAACTGACCGGACCCGGTATAACGGGGGCGGAGACGAGATTCGCATCAGGTGCGCAGCGGCACTGATCGAGCATGAAAGGTGCGGACAGCTGGTGGCATCACGGGAGAAGAGCACGGCGGACGGAGCGTCCGCCACGCGCCGCCTCGTCATCGTCGAGTCACCGACGAAGGCCAAGAAGATCGCGCCCTACCTCGGCAAGAATTACGTCGTGGAGGCCTCGGTCGGGCACATCCGCGACCTGCCGCGTGGCGCCGCCGACGTACCCGCGAAGTACAAGGGTGAGCCGTGGGCCCGGCTCGGTGTGAACGTCGACCACGACTTCGAGCCGCTGTATGTGGTCAGCCCTGAGAAGAAGTCGAAGGTCACCGAGCTCAAGAGTCTGCTGAAGGACGCCGACGAGCTCTACCTCGCAACCGACCCCGACCGCGAGGGCGAGGCCATCGCCTGGCATCTCCTCGAGACGCTCAAGCCCAAGATCCCGGTCCGTCGGATGGTGTTCCACGAGATCACCGAGCCCGCGATTCGCGCGGCCGCCGAGGACACCCGCGATCTCGACAACGATCTGGTCGATGCGCAGGAGACTCGCCGCATCCTCGACCGTTTGTACGGCTACGAGGTCAGCCCGGTGCTGTGGAAGAAGGTCATGCCGCGGCTCTCGGCGGGCCGTGTCCAGTCTGTTGCGACGCGCGTCATCGTGCAGCGCGAACGTGAACGGATGGCGTTCCGGTCGGCGTCGTACTGGGACATCTCGGCCACGCTCGACGCGGGCGCCGAAACCAGCCCCCGCAACTTCGGTGCGCGTCTGGTGGCGGTCGACGGCGCTCGTGTCGCGGCCGGTCGTGATTTCGGACCCGACGGCAAGCTCAAGTCCAGCGGCGTCACCGTGCTCGACGAGGCCTACGCGCGCCGGCTCGCGGAGGCGCTCGAGGGCGTCGACCTGGTCGTTTCGTCCGCAGAGGACAAGCCGTACACCCGTAAGCCGTACGCGCCGTTCATGACGTCGACGCTGCAGCAGGAGGCCGCGCGCAAGCTGCGCTTCACCTCGGAGCGGACGATGCGGATCGCGCAGCGTCTGTACGAGAACGGCTACATCACCTACATGCGAACCGACTCGACCACGTTGTCGCAGTCGGCGATCTCCGCGGCCCGCGCGCAGGCCACCGAGCTGTACGGCGCCGAGTACGTGCACTCGAGCCCGCGTCAGTACACCCGCAAGGTGAAGAACGCGCAGGAGGCACACGAGGCGATCCGCCCCGCCGGCGACGTGTTCCAGACCCCCGGCCAGCTGCATTCGCGTCTCGACAACGACGAGTTCCGCCTGTACGAGCTGATCTGGCAGCGCACGGTCGCGTCGCAGATGGCCGACGCTCGCGGCACCACTCTGACGCTGCGGATCACCGGCACCGCCGGCACCGGCGAGGAGTGCACCTTCTCGTCGTCGGGTCGCACCATCACGTTCCCGGGCTTCCTCAAGGCGTACGTGGAGAGCGTCGACGAGGAGGCCGGTGGCCAGTCCGACGACGCCGAGTCGCGCCTGCCCGCGCTGACGCAGGGCCAGGGGGTGACCGCCACCAAGCTCGACCCGGACGGCCACACCACCAACCCGCCGGCCCGCTACACCGAGGCCAGTCTCATCAAGTCCCTCGAAGAACTCGGGATCGGCCGACCGTCGACGTACTCGTCGATCATCAAGACCATCCTCGACCGCGGCTACGTCTACAAGCGCGGCAGCGCGCTCGTTCCGTCGTGGGTCGCGTTCGCGGTGATCGGCCTGCTCGAGTCGCATTTCGGTCGGCTCGTGGACTTCGACTTCACGGCTGCGATGGAGGACGACCTCGACGAGATCGCCGGCGGCCGCGAACAGCGCGGCAACTGGTTGTCGGGGTTCTACTTCGGCGACACGGCGGCGGCCGACGACTCGATCGCGCGCGCCGGCGGCCTGAAGAAGATGGTCGGTGAGAACCTCGAGGACATCGACGCACGCGAGATCAACTCGATCCGGCTGTTCGACGACGCCGAGGGCCGCGAGGTCCACGTGCGGGTCGGCCGTTTCGGTCCGTACCTCGAACGCATGGTGCAGAACCCGGACGACCCGGACGGCGATCCGATCTCGCAGCGCGCCAACCTGCCCGACGACCTGCCGCCGGATGAGCTCACCCCGGAGTACGCGGAGAAGCTGTTCTCGACCCCGCAGGAGGGACGCAAGCTGGGCGTCGATCCGCTCACCGGGCACGAGATTGTCGCGAAGGAGGGCCGTTTCGGCCCGTACGTGACCGAGATCCTGCCCGAGCCCGCCCGGGAGCCGGAGCCGGACATCGTCCCGGTCGAGACCTCAGCCGACGGCACCGTCAAGACCAAGGCCGCCGCGAAGAAGGCACCGGCAAAGAAAGCCGCGAAGAAGGCTGCCGGCCCCAAGCCGCGCACCGGCTCGCTGCTCAAGTCGATGGATCTGGAGACCGTCACGCTCGAGGATGCGCTGCGCCTGCTGTCGCTGCCGCGCGTCGTCGGTGTCGATCCCGAATCGAAGGAAGAGATCACCGCGCAGAACGGCCGCTACGGGCCGTACCTGAAGAAGGGCACCGATTCTCGTTCGCTGGAGAACGAGGAACAGATGTTCACGGTGACCCTCGAGGATGCGCTCAAGATCTATGCCGAGCCCAAGCGGCGCGGACGCCAGGCTTCGGCGGCGGCCCCGCTGCGCGAACTCGGCAACGATTCCGCGACCGGCAAGCCGATGGTGATCAAGGACGGCCGCTTCGGCCCGTACGTCACCGACGGCGAGACCAACGCCAGCCTGCGCAAGGGCGACGAGGTCGAGTCGATCACCGACGAGCGCGCGTCCGAACTGCTGGCCGACCGTCGGGCTCGTGGTCCGGTGAAGAAGAAGGCCGCGGCGAAGAAGGCGCCGGCCAAGAAGGCTGCCGCGAAGAAGACGGCGGCCAAGAAGGCGCCCGCGAAGAAAGCTGCGGCGAAGAAGACCACGGCCGAGAAGCCGTGACCCGACTCGTCGGCACGGATCGTTAGGCTCGGCGCGTGGCGGGTGTATTCGATCGACTGGTCGGCCAGGAGCATGTCGAGGCCGAGCTGACGGCTGCCGCCACCGCCGCGCGCGGGGGCGACGCCGGCTCGCGGATGACGCACTCGTGGCTGTTCACCGGCCCGCCCGGCTCCGGCCGCTCGGTCGCGGCGCTCTGCTTTGCGGCGGCACTGCAGTGCACCTCCGACGGCGCACCGGGCTGCGGCCACTGCCAGGCCTGCACCACGACGATGGCCGGCACCCACGGTGACGTCCGGCGGGTGGTGCCCGAGGGACTGAGCATCAGCGTCAGCGAGATGCGCGGCATCGTGCAGACGGCGTCGCGCCGGCCCAGCACCGGGCGGTGGCAGGTCGTCGTGATCGAGGATGCCGACCGGCTCACCGAGGGCGCCGCCAACGCGCTGCTCAAGGTTGTCGAGGAGCCGCCGGACCGTACCGTGTTCCTACTGTGCGCGCCGTCGGTCGACCCGCAGGACATTTCCGTCACTCTTCGGTCGCGTTGTCGGCACGTTCCGCTGGTGACGCCGTCGGTCGACGCGATCGCCCAGGTTCTGCGCGAACGCGATCAGCTCGACCCCGAAACCGCAGACTGGGCGGCGTCCATCTGTGGTGGCCATGTCGGGCGTGCCCGACGCCTCGCGAGTGACGAGGACGCGCGGTCCCGCCGCAAGCGGGCGCTGTCACTGGCGAAGGCGGCGATGCGGCCGGGCACTGCTTATGCCGCGGCCGAGGAACTCGTCCAAGCCGCCGACCTCGAAGCCAAGGAGCTCACCGCCGAACGGGACGAGCGGGAGACCGAGGAACTGCGGACGGCGCTGGGTGCCGGCGGCACCGGCAAGGGTGCGGCCGGTGCGCTGCGCGGTTCGGCCGGTGTACTCAAGGATCTGGAACGACGCCAGAAGTCGCGGGCCACGCGAACCGGCCGGGATTCGCTCGACCGCGCGCTGATGGATCTTGCGGGTTTGTACCGCGACGCACTGGCCTACTCGTTCGGGTCGGGCGCAACGCCCAACCATCCGGACATGTCCGAGCAGGCCGCAGACCTCGCGTCCCGGGCGTCGCGGGAGGGATTGCTGCGCTGTATCGAGGCGATCCTCGACTGTCGGGAGGCGCTTGACATGAACGTCAAGCCCAAGTTCGCGGTCGACGCGCTCGTGGCGCGACTGGGTGCAGAGTTCGCGTAGAGACCCCGATTTGCTTTCGGGGCGGGGGTACACGCTAGACTCGCACGCGCCGAGAGGCACGCTGCCTTAGCTCAGTCGGTAGAGCATTTCACTCGTAATGAAAAGGTCGCGAGTTCGATTCTCGCAGGCAGCTCCGAAAGGGCCCCTCACCTGGGAAACCAGGTGAGGGGCCCTTTTTCGTCGGTGAGCGCGCATGCCGATCCGGGCTCCGGTGGAGGGAGCGGAGCCGGCCGTGCCCGCCGCGGACGCCATCACCACCGATGCGGTCCTCTGTCGGCGGACAATGGAGTGCACGGGAGGGTCCATTCCCGACAGAAGGGTTGGCAGTGCTGATGGAGATCTTCTGGTTGATCTTGTTGATCGGTGCGCTCGTGATGCTGATCCCGACCGCGAAACGGGCGTTCCGACGAAACGATGACGACTGACCTGTCTGAACCGCTCGACAAGGGGGGTCGAGACCCGCCATGCTCGGAAGGTGAGCGAATCACTGAAGGTCCGCGTCCGGGAGAAGCTGTTGCGGCAGCTGGCGGAGAACGGCGGACACCCGGTCGAGGAGTTCGAGGGAGACGATCCGCGACTCGTCGCGATCGACGGCGACCTGGCCGCACTCGACGAAGTTGCGGAGGACGACCCTCTCGTCGAAGAGTTGGCCGCCAAGTACTGGGTCCCGTAGTCCCTCAGTACGCGATTCGCGGGCCTTTCGGGCCGTTCGGGGCCTCTGACCAGGCGGTTTGGCATTCGGTGACAGCTTCGCGTAACTTATTCCAGGTCAGAGCGACACGGACACCGACCCGGACCTGAGGGACTGGGAAAACGAGGTTGTACGGAGAGCGCCTGGCGAATCT
>NZ_JBNPXA010000010.1:0-209604 GCF_050433545.1 Rhodococcus sp. BE178
GCCCTTACCGTCCTCCTCACGGACATGGATGTGCAGCACCGTCGCGCCGGCCTCGTAGCAGTCCACCGCCTGCTGGACATGCTCGTCCATCGTCAGCGGCAGATCCTCCGGGAAGTCCTCCACCGCCCACTCCGGGCCGTACGGCGCGACGGTGATGACCAGCTTCTCCTGGTTCTCCGGGAACAGTGCGTCGTCGTGGAAATGCATTGTGGAACTCCGTTCGTGGAAGAGAGGCGCCAGCCGAGAACACGGACTGGGCCACCGCGCGATATGCCGTCCCGCCCGATCGGCCATCGGGGCGACACCACACGCGGCTGCGGGGTGATGGCGATCACAGTAGCCCGGAGACGGGGCTCAAACTTGACGGTTTGGGTCGCAACTCTTGACCGATTGGGATCGTTTGTGAATCGGCGCGCGCCACCGCGACTCCCCCTCGGCGAAGTCCACACCGATCGCGCTGATACCCGACAGCTTCGCCCACTGCGAAAAGATCAGGCCGGCGCCGAATGCGTCGCCGGAGCATTAAGCGGGACAGAAGGTTTCATCAGCCGGCAGGCGGCGAGAAGGAGGTGTCCGCTGCGGACGTTTTCGCCCAGGCCCGCGGGCTGACGCCGAATCGCTGCCGGAACCACCTCGAGAAGGCACTCAGCTCCGAGAACCCCAACTCCGCAGCAATCTCGGTGAGGGAGCAGTCTCCGCGCTCGATCGCGAGTCGTGCGTGCTCCTTGCGAACGGAGTCGAGAATCGAGGAGTACGAGTCGCCCGAATGAGCCAGATGGCGGTGCAGCGTGCGCCGATCCATGCCCAAGCTGTGCGCGATACGCGAGACCGAGCAACTCTCCGTGGGCAAGAGCGTGGCGATCAGGTCGCGGACCTGGAGCGACACCGAGGCCCCGGTGGCCGGGGCCAGCAGCCCTAGATACTCCTGCGCGAAGGGTCGCAGCATCGGGTTGGACAGTGGGTTCGGCGTGTCGAGATCGCTGGCCGGGATGATGATCCCGTCAATCTCATGCCCGAAGACCACGGTTGGGCCGAACACCTGGTGGTGCATCGCGATATCGGGAGGTGCCTCGTGCGCGAAATAGGTGGCCACCGGACGCCAGCCCTCGGGGAGTAGATCCGCGAGAATACGGAAGACGGACGCGACCACCAGTTCGAGGGATTGGTGTCCCAGGGTGATTCCCGGGGCGGACTGCGCATGGAAGGTGGCCAGGCCTCTGGACTCGGTCAGACCAAGGCTGATGGCCTCGTTGTGCAGGTTCATGTGGCGCAGGACGATTCCCAACGCACTGCGGACATCGGGCTCCTCCCGGGCGACGAGCCCCACCGGACCGAGGTTGGACATCCCGCGGTTGCCTGACATCCTGATGCCGAAATCCGCACAGCCCGACTGCGCCGCGGAGATCTCGAGCAAGTGGTCCACCGACTGCGCCGAGATCCACCCGGTGGTGGCTGCGAAGGCGCCCGGGTCGATCCCCGCGACTCGCATCAGCGGGTGGGGGTTCAAACCCACCGACTCCGCCACCTCGACATAGCCGTTCAGAACGGCACTTCTGAGCATCAGCATCCGGGCTCAGTCTCCCCATTGGTCAAGTTTGGCGACCCGCATCGTCAAGTCCGAGTCCGACACTCTACGATAGCGTGATCGCCATCACCCCGTAGCCACCTGTGATGTCCCCCGACGATCGCCCACGACCGCGATCATCGGAATCGCCGTCAACGACGCCACCAGCACGAGCCTCGTCACGCGCGAGTGCGCGTGGCCACGGGAACACCGCTGCCCGCCAATGCTCAATCGGTCTGCGCTACTCGAAGATTCGGCCGGCTGCCGCCCCTTCGCCGATCACGGCCAACAGAAATCCCGCCAATAGGAGATAACACGATGACTCAAGCGAACAGCGACTTCCCCGTTGTCGAGGGTATGAAGGCCGGCGGCGGCTGGAACGAGCTCTGGGACGGGCTGTACGAAATGGACCCCGAGTGGACCGAGCTGTACATGAAGATGGCGATGCAGCCATTCCAGAGCGGCGTCATCCCACCGAAGGTGGTGCAATTGCTTTGCATTGCGGTCGATGCGTCGGCGACCCACATGTATGCGCCCGGCACGCGGCGTCATATTCAGGCCGCGTTGGACATGGGAGTGACGCCCGAGGAGATTCTCGAGGTGCTCAAGCTCGCAACGATCGTGGGCATCCACTCCTGCAACCTCGGTGTTCCCATCCTGGTGGAGGAAATGGCCGCGCGCCGGCAGAAGCAGTCCGAGGACTGAGCCGGGCCGAAGCCGAACAGCAGCTCTGCGCGAGCACCGCGATACCGGTGCTCCCGCAGAGCTGCTTGGCGTCTATCCGGCGAGCATTTCCGGGTTTGTCCGGGCAGACCCAGGGCCCCCAATACAATCAAGCCTGTGAGTGGTCAGTCGCGTTCCGCTCGAACTGTCGTCACGGCATGGCTGTACGGCGGACCGCAGCATGGCGACTCCAAGGACGTTTCGATCCCCCTGCCGCCAACAATCACCACGTCCGCAAACGACGTCTATGTCAGGGTGGGCCCCGAGCTCGACGAATCTGGCCAACCGCTGTCCACGTGGTGCTATCGCTGGGAACCCCACGTCGCGCTCGACGCGCCGCTCGATCGTTGAAGTTCTTCGACAGACACGCGATGCATCCGGGCTGTCTCGCGTAATTGGCGGTCACGAACGCGTTCTCTCACCGCCATTGGCACCGTGGGAACCCTCGGATCCTCGCCCTCGCCACCCGAACAAACAGCCAAAACGCCTCTCGCTGACACCCTGTCGAGTTAACCTGCGGAACGTCAGCACGGTACGGATGGCGCGCAGATTCCCGATCAGCGAGGACTGACTATGAATTTCTCTCTTGTCATCTCGAACGGAACAGTGGTGGACGGGACCGGGGGTGAGCCCTATGTCGCCGACATCGGTGTCCGCGACGGCCGGATCGCGGCGGTCACGCCCGGCGTCGGCCTCAGCGACGCCGACGCCGACGAGGTCATCGATGCAACCGGCTTGGTGGTGACACCGGGATTCGTCGACATCCATACCCACTACGACGGGCAGGTCACCTGGGATCCGATGCTGACGCCCAGCTGCTGGCACGGCGTCACCACCGCGGTGATGGGCAATTGCGGCGTGGGATTCGCACCCGTCACCGAGGCCAAGCGGGAGTGGCTGATCGGGTTGATGGAGGGCGTCGAGGACATTCCGGGCGCCGCACTGTCGGAGGGCATCAAGTGGGGCTGGGAGTCGTTCCCGCAGTACCTCGACGAGATCGATCGCCTGCCGCTGGCCATCGATGTCGGGACGCACGTACCGCACGGGTCGGTGCGGGCCTACGTCATGGGCGAGCGGGGCGCCCGCAACGAGCCCGCCTCGCCCGAGGACATCGCGCTGATGGCCAAGTTGGTACGCGAAGGCGTCGAGGCCGGGGCGCTGGGTTTCTCGACCTCACGCACCATCGCGCACAAGGCCATCGACGGCGAGCCGGTACCGGGCACCTTCGCCGCGGAGGACGAACTGTTCGCGATCGGGCAGGCGTTGGCCGCCGCGGGCACCGGGGTCTTCGAACTCGCGCCCGCGGGCATCATGGGCGAGGATCTCGCGGCACCCGATCGAGAAATGGACTGGATGCTGCGGCTGGCCGAACTCACCGGGCGGACAGTGTGTTTCGGTCTGATGCAGCACGATGCCGTACCTGACGACTGGAAGCGGTTGCTGGACCTCGCCGCCGGCGCCTACGAGTCCGGCATTCCGCTGCGCCCGCAAGTGCCGGCACGTCCGCTGGGTCTGCTGACCGGGTTGCAGACGTTCAACGCGTTCTCGACCCGGCCCAGCTACCTCGCCGCCGTCGAACGCTCGGCCGGAGACCTCGACGCACTGGTCGCCGCCCTTCGCGACCCCGCGGTCCGACGGGACGTGCTCGCCGAGTCCGACTCGCCCACCAACAAGATGCCGTACCTCAGCCAACTGGATCGGACCTTCAACCTCGGCAACCCACCGGAGTACGAGCCCGCACCCGAGGTCAGCCTCGCGCACGAGGCCGAGCGTGCCGGGCGGGATCCGTTCGAATACGCGTACGACCTGCTGCTCTCGGATTCCGGTCGCTCACTGTTCTTCCGGCCGCTGCTCAACTATTCCGACTTCACCCACGATGCACTCCGGGAGATGCTGATGCACCCCGCGACCGCGGTGGGGCTCGGCGACGGCGGAGCGCACGCGGGCGCCATCTGCGACGCGTCCAACACCACGTATCTGCTCACCCATTGGGCGCGTGATCGCTCCCGAGGTGCGCAGATTCCGTTGGCGACCGCGGTGAAGAAGATGACACTGGACACGGCGACCATCTACGGGCTCGGCGATCGCGGTGTGATCGCCGAGGGCAAGAAGGCCGACCTCAACGTCATCGACTTCGAGCGGCTGCAACTGCGGCCGCCGGCCGTCGAACACGACCTACCCGGCGGGGCGCGGCGGCTGCTGCAGCGCGCCGACGGGTACCGGGCCACCATCGTGTCCGGTCAGGTGGTGCTGCGCGACGGCGAGGACACCGGCGCCCGGCCCGGCGCCCTGGTCCGCGGCCCACGCTGACCGAAGCCGCTTCCGGCACAGTCACATCGACGGAAGGCGGCCGACCACGGACCCGGTCGCGAGGAGTCTCCGGTCTCGGAGGCTCCTCGCAGCATCTAGGTGTACCCGGTCAGGACGTTGGTAGGGGCGTGTCGGCTTGATATGAAGAGAACCTCCGGTTGGGGTGTGGCTTGCCTAAGGCCCACATCCGACCGGAGGTTCTCGTGTCCCACGAGCAATGCCCGCATCACATATCTCGAGCGAATGCTCATCGTCGAGCGCTACCAAAACGGCTGGCCGAAGGCCCATATCGCCAGTGCAATAGGGGTTTCCCGCAAGTGCGTGTCCACTTGGGTGGCCCGCTCCGAGGACGAGGGTGAGGCCGGGTTACGCGATCGGTCCTCACGCCCGCACACAATGCCGACCCGAACCGCGGCCGCGGTCGAGACGCGGATCGTTGAGCTCCGCATGCTGGAACGGCGCGGACCGGACTGGCTCGCAGCGGAACTCGAGGTACCGGCCCGTACCCTTTCCCGGGTTCTGGGCCGCCACCAGATGCCGTACCTGGCCGACTGTGACCCGATGACCGGGGCGGTGGTCCGCTCGCCGAAGGCCACCGCGGTCCGCTACGAGCGTCACCGGCCCGGCGAGCTGGTTCACATGGATATCAAGAAGCTCGGCCGCATCCCCGACGGCGGCGGGTGGCGCGCCCACGGACGAGTGGCAGGAAACCGAAACCGTGATGTGCGCACGGGATTCGACTATGTGCACTCCCTCGTCGACGACCACTCCCGGCTCGCGTACCCCGAGATCCTGCCCGACGAGAAGGGCGTGACCTGCGCCGGATTCCTCACCCGCGCCGCCGGATACTCCCGAGCCCACCGTATCGACCGGATCGGGCGGATGATGATCGACAACGCGTGGGCCTACAAGCATTCGCTCCATGGCGTCTGCGCGGAACTCGGAGCCAATCAGGTGTTCATCAAACCGCACTGCCCCTGGCAAAACGGGAAGGTCGAACGCCTGAACCGGACCCTGCAATCCGAGTGGGCCTACCGGCAGGTCTTCACCAGCAACACCGAACGCGCCGGCGCGCTTGCACCCTGGCTCGAGTACTACAACACTCGACGACGCGACAGCGCGCTCGGAGGACTACCTCCGATCAGCCGACTGCAACCAACCTGATGGCCGGGTACAGCCAGTGTCAACCAAAGAGGTTGCTACACCCGGCTCGGCGAGGATCTGGTTGGGCATGCCACCGCTCGGGCATGGCCGACAGGAACAGCGCGTACCTCCGCGATCAACCTCGGACCGCCGTACACGCCTGGCGGGGACGAGCTCGAGGATGAACCGTGTACGGAAATACCGTTGTCGATCAACGCTCGATCTCGGGGTCCATCCGGCAGTTGCGCGACGCGGCTCGGTGCCAGCGCACGAGCCGCGTCGCGATCATCTGGGCCGCCGTCGGATGAACCGCACCACCGCTACCTCGTCGACCGGACAACTGTGATACCTCGCGGGACGAGCGCGACGGCCGCGCCAGCAACCCACGACGCTCGTCGTATTGCAGCGTTTGCGCGTTCGATCCGGCCCAGCGGCCCATTCACCGGTACGGGTCGCATGGGTGCATGCTCAACCCGAATATCTGCGTACCGGGTCGAGCCCGAATCGCTACCCCATTTCCTCGAGCGTCTTGCCCCGAGTCTCCGGAACGAACCGGAGCACGAACAGTATCGATAGGCCCGCGAAGACCGCGTAGATCACGTAGGCGCCGGACAGGTTCCAGTCCGACAGCGAGGGAAAGGTCGCGGTGACGACCCAGTTGGCGATCCACAGTACGGAGGCGGACAGGCCGAGAGCGGCTGCACGAATCCTGTTCGGGAACATCTCGCCGAGCATCACCCACACCACCACACCCCAGGACAGGCCGAAGAACAGCACGAACGAATGCGCCGAGATCAGCGCGACCAAGCCTTGAGCGTGCGGGAGCGACGCGGCGGCGCCGGACCCGGTTTTTGCGGAGAACGCCCAGGCATCCAGCGCGAGCGAGATGGTCATGCCGATTGAGCCGATAAGCGCCAGCGGTTTTCGGCCGATCCGGTCCACCAGTGCCACGGCGATGACCGTGCCGATGATGTTGATGATCGAGGTGGTGAACGAATACAGGAACGAGCTCGACGGGTCGATTCCCACCGACTGCCACAGCGTGGCCGAGTAGTAGAACGCCACATTGATGCCGACCAGCTGCTGGAACACCGCAAGCCCGATGCCGACCCACACCACGGGTAGGAATCCGAATCGACCACCGAGCAGGTCCTTGAAGGTGGACTTGTGTTCGCTGCGCATCGCCTGGTGGATTTCGGCGACTCGCGCGTCCAGGTCGATGTTCTCGCCTTCCACTTCGGCGAGCACCTTCTTCGCTTCCGCGGTGCGGTCCACGGAGATCAGGTAGCGCGGTGACTCGGGAATCTTGAACGAAACCACCCCGTAGAGCAGGGCCGGCGCCGCCATCACGCCCAGCATCCACTGCCAGGCCTCGAATCCGGCGATGATGCCGCGCTGGTCACCGTCGGCAATCTGCAGAATTGCGTAGTTGACCAGCTGCGAGAGCGCGATGCCGAAGATGATCGCCGCCTGCTGGAACGAACCGAGCCGCCCGCGATAGGCCGGCGGCGCTACCTCGGCGATGTAGGCGGGGCCGATCACCGACGCCATTCCGATTCCGATGCCGCCGAGGATGCGCCACATCGCCAGATCCCACAGCGCGAAGGGCAATGCCGATCCGACCGCACTTACCAGGAACAGGACCGCTGCGATCCGCATGACGCGAATTCGCCCGATGCGGTCCGCCAGCCGGCCCGCGGTGGCCGCGCCGATCGCACACCCGATCAGCGCGATGGCGACGACCTGAGCCAAGGCTGCCGACCCGATGTCGTATCGGTCCCGGATGGCCGCGACGGCACCGTTGATGACCGCGCTGTCGTAACCGAACAGAAAGCCGCCCATGGCGGCGGCTGCGGTGATGAAGATGACGTGCCTGATCTGGTTGGACGCCTGCCTTGTTTGCAGTCCGGTCGTGCTCACCGACGGGCTCCCGTCTCGCGTGCTCGATCCCGGTCGACCTCGAGGAGGTGCGCGGCGCCGTCGGGCCAGGTAATGCCGGACCACGGTGCGGCCTGCTGATCGGCCATCTGGCTGGGATCGACGCGAAGCATCGGGGAGTCCGGCACGTCGAGGGCGGCGGGATCGATCCCGCGGTGCGTGACTGGCACATAGCCCCCGGAGTTCGCCGGGTCCTGCATGGTTCTGGTTGCTGAGTTCACTAAGGCCCTCCACGGCTCTTGTCGGTGACCGGACAGCACTTTCGGGCTTCCTTCAGCGGCCGCTCTCGGGCCGAGTCGAGAAGGGTGCGGCAGCCTCCCGGCACAACTGGTATGACCGGTCATGCCGGAAAGTATGACTACGCCGAAACTCGGCCGTCAAGGGTTTCGGATGACCAATTCCAAACTGGTCAAACCGGTGTGACCGGTATACGATCCGGTCCTTAAATCAGCCAGTTCGCTGCTCGCAGTGATCTGCAAGAGTGCATTTCAGGAGGGATATTCGATGCTCGCGGCTCGATGGCATCGTCGCGGTGACGTCCGACTCGAAGACGTCCAGCCGCGCCCACGGCGCGACGACGAACTCTTGGTCAAGGTCCACTGGTGCGGCATATGCGGAACCGATTTGGAAGAGTTCCGCGATGGACCACTCATCATTCCGGTGGACGACCCCCACCCCCTCAGTGGGCGCACGGCGCCGCTGACCCTGGGGCATGAGGTCGTCGGCGAAGTCGTCGAAGCCGCACGCGACGGCAGCGGGCCACCCGTCGGCACGATGGTGGTACCCGATGTGGTGAACGGCTGCGGCAGCTGCTGGTGGTGCCTGCGGCACGAGGACGGCCTGTGCCCGAACCTTTCGGTTCTCGGGCAACAGGACGACGGCGGTCTGGCCGAGTTCATGGTCGCGCGGGCCCGGACCTGCGTTCCCCTTCCGTCTGGTCTGAGCGCCGAGGACGCGGTTCTGGCCGAGCCGGCCGCGGTGGCGGTCCGTGCGGTTCGCAAGGCTCCCGATCCGATCGGTTCGACCGCGGTCGTCATCGGCGGCGGCACGATCGGCCAGTTGACCGCCCAGGCGGCACTGGCTCTGGGCGCAGCGAACTGCTGGATCGTGGACCCGAGCCCGTTCCGCCAGGCCTTCGCCCAACACCATTCGGCCGTGCGAGCGCTGGCGCCCGAGGAACTGGACATGTTTATCGAGGACCTCGACGATCCCGGCGTCGACGTCATTTATGAATGCAGCGGGGCGCCCGGGCAGATCGAGCGATCCCTAGCTCTGGTTCGCCCGGGAGGCACCGTCGTCGCCGTCGGCCTCGGCGCGCAGCCCCAGCCGCTTCCGCTCTCCCCGGTGGTGTTGGGCGAACGCCGACTGATCGGGTCCGCGGCTCATCTGTGGGATGTGGACGTCGCCCAAGCGGTGCGGATGCTCGCCGACGGCAGACTCCAGGCGAGAGAACTGATCACACACCGCGTTCCACTGCCGGAGTTGGTGACAGTCGCGCTGCCTCTGCTCGCCGCGCCGGACGCGGAGGTCCTGAAGGTTGCGGTGGATTGCCGATGAGCACCAGAGACTTTGATCAGCAACACCACGGCGCGCTCGATCTGTCGAGGCATACCGTCCTGCTCACGGGTGGCCTGGGCGGTCTGGGGCCGGCGATCGTCCGCCGCCTGGCAGACCATGGCGCGACCGTTGGAGTAGTGGACACCGCCGATGACGGCGCCAAGATCTCCTCGCATCCCCGTGTCCGCTACCACCGCTGCGATGTCACCGATCCGGTCGCCGTCCGCGACATGGTCGCCCAGTCCGACGAATGGCTGGGAGGCCGGCCGACGATCGTGTGCTGCCACGCGGGAGTGGTCGGCGACGCCCACCCCGTCCAGGAATTTCCCTTGGACGCCTTCCGCCTGATCCAGGACGTGAACACCACCGGCAGCTTCCTGGTCGCCCGCGCCGCGGCCGCACTGTGGCGAGAACACCACGAGCCCGGGCATTTGATCTTCACCACGAGTTGGGTCTCCGATGTGCCCTGGCCGGGCATCGCCCCCTACAGCGCCTCCAAAGCCGCCATCAAATCCCTGATGCGCAGCTTCGCCCGAGAGCTGGCGCCGTACGGGATCCGCAGCAACGCGCTCTCGCCGGGCATCGTGGGTGTCGGCATGGCCAAACACCAGTGGGACACCGACCCGGACTACCGCACTCGGGCCGCACGTGCCGTCCCACTGGGATCGCTGCAGACCGCGGAGTCGGTTGCCGACGCCTTCCTGTTCCTGTGCTCGGATCTCGCCTCGTACATGACAGGTTCGACGCTCCTGGTCGACGGCGGCGCAAGCCTCTATCCGCTCGACTGAGGCCGACTCGGCGGCCCTGTGCACCGCATGGGCGCGCCTCCACCTCAACCGTGGGTCGGCGCCGTCGGCCGCCCCTCGAACGGCGGTAGTGCAGATCACTGCGGAGAGCGATCCATGCACTTGACGGCCGGTTTCGAGCCTGCCATACTAACTGGTATGACCGGTCATGCCAGTTATGGTGATCCAGCAACCCCGCCGTCCGGCGCACATCTTGCGGCGATGCTCGAGGAGCGCCTCGTAGCGGGAGAATGGCCGCCCGGTTCGCGAATGCCGTCGGAGCGGGTGCTGTCCCAGGAGTACGCGGTGAGTCGTCCGGTGATCCGGGAGGCGCTGCGGTCTCTGCAGGAGCGCGGCTTGATCAGTGTGGCCGCGGGTCGCGGGAGTTTCGTCCGTCAGATACGGCCGACCAGCGACGGTGGAGATCCGCTTCTGCTGGTACGGCGTGGTGAGGTCACCGCGCGGCATCTGGTGGTCGCACGCGCAATGCTCGAGGGGCAAGCGGCGGCACTCGCTGCGGAGCACAGGTCCGAAGACGATCTGGCGGATATGCGCCGTATCCTCGACGCGCTCGACCAGCAGAGCGCGCTGTCGACCTGCGCGGATCTGGATGTGGCGTTTCATGAGGCGATCGCCATCGCCTCGCGGAACCCGGTCATTCAGATCATGTTCGGCTCGATCCGACCGCTGACCCACGGAGTCATGCTGCGGAGCCTCACCGACCGCACGGTCACCGGGGCGGCACTACCGCTGCACAACGTCATCCTCGAAGCGATCGCAAACAAGGACCCTGATGCGGCGCGGCTGGCGATGACCGAGCACATCGAAGCCGCCCAGCACTTCTACGGGGATGACCTCGACGTCGCCTTGTCTGATGTACTCAACCGCCGCGCAGCGGGCGCACCCAACATCGCCGCACTGCTCAACGATGTCAGCCGGTCGATCGCGGATCTGCCCACCGACCCCCAAATCGACGGCCCGCCAACCGAATCCAACTGAGCGGGCCGGGCGCGTCGGGCCTGGCGGGAATGGTCGATGGGGCGTGGTCGACACGGTCTCGATCCTTCTTTGATCCATGTTCGTTCGCGTGCACACCGCCGGCACTCGGGGGCGGGAGTCACGCGCTCACCACGTATACGAAAGGCCTGTGATTTAGCGTGCATATTGTCGCATTGGAGACGCTGCGGCCCCGATTCCAGAACAACCTCTGCGTCCTCGTCCTGCACACCGACGAGGGCCTCGTCGGACTCGGCGATACGTTTCTGCAGTCGGCTGCGGTCGAGGCATACCTGCATTCCCACGTCGCCCCACTGCTTCTCGGTCTCGACGAGCCGACACCGGAAGCAGTATCGCTCCTACTCGCCCCGTATGTCGGATTCCAGGGCGGCGGAGTCGAGACGCGCGCCAACGGCGCAGTGGACATTGCACTCTGGGACCTGCTGGGCAAGCAAAGTGGACAGACCGTGGCGCGACTGCTCGGCGGTCCGGTCCGCGACACAATCGGTGTCTACAACACTTGCGCCGGCCCGGGCTACATCCAGGACACGTCGCGGCAGTCCTCGTCCAACTGGGGACACAGCCAAGGCGAGTACGAAGACCTGGACGCGTTCCTCACCCAACCCGGCCGATTGGCCAAGGAGCTCTACGCCGAGGGCCTGCGCGGGATGAAGGTCTGGCCTTTCGATCACGCCGCCGAGAGGTCGGGGGGCAACCGGATCACTTCGGCCGACCTGGATTCGGCGATGACCGTGATCCGGGAGATCCGCGACGCGGTCGGCATGGACATGGACCTCATGGTGGAGTTGCACGGGCAGTGGTCGCGCCGCGCCGCCGTCGACATCTGCCGGGCATTGGAGCCCTACCAGCCATTCTGGGTGGAGGACCCCGTCCGCCCCGACGCCGTCGACGCCCTGGGCGCCCTGACCAACGAAGTCGGCGTGCCGATCGCGACCGGCGAGACCGCGCTCGGACGCCGCGGCTTCCTGCCGCTGCTCGAGCAGGGCCGTATCGCCTACGCCACCGTCGACGTCCAGTGGACCGGTGGCCTCACCGAAGCGCGGAAAGTCGCCAACCTCGCCGATGCGTTCTCCGTACCAGTCGCCCCACACGACTGCACCGGCCCGATCACCCTGGCAGCCTGCTTCCACCTGGCCATGGCGCAGCCCAACGCCCTGATCCAGGAAACCGTGCGTGCCTTCCTGCGCACCTGGTACCCGCGCGTGGTCACCGGCTTGCCCGAGATCCAGAACGGAGTTGCGGCCCTCTCACCCGAGCCCGGTCTGGGGCTGCAGATCGCAGCCGGCCTGAGAGAAGACCCGGACACAGTTCGTCGGGTCACCAGCATCGAAACGTCATGACCGAGACGACCCGGCAAGCAAAGGACCACCGATGAACCTTGTCCGATTCCTCGACGACGACGGCAGAGCGAAACTGGGCGTGCTCGACGCGACCGGCATCCATCCGCTACCGCTGCCTGACATGGCGACCCTGCTGCGACACAGCGCCGCCGAGATCAGGGAACTCACCGAGCAAGCGATCGCGACCGGCGTAGTCCGGCCGCTCGCTCGAACGTCGCTGCTGGCACCGATCGACGGACTTACCGAGGTCTGGGGCGCCGGCGTCACCTACCTGCTGTCCCGATCAGCCAGAATGGAGGAGTCGCGGCACGATCTGGTGTACCAGGACGTCTACGACGCGCAACGACCGGAACTGTTCTTCAAATCCGCCGCCTGGCGGGTACGCACCGATCGTGAGCAGGCTGGGATCCGCGCCGACTGCCCTGACAGCGTTCCCGAGCCGGAGCTGTGTCTGGTCCTCAACCGGCACGCCGAGATCATCGGAGCGCTGGTCGGCAACGACATCACTGCCCGCGGAATCGAGGCCGAAAACCCCATCTACCTGCCGCAGGCCAAGCTGTATACCGGTAGCTGCGCACTCTCGCCACAGATCGTCCCGTGGTGGTCGATCACCGCCCCGGAAGATCTCGGCATCACGATGACGATCCAGCGCGGTCAGGAAACAGCATTCAGCGGCGAGACCCGGACCTCGTCGATGAAACGCGATTACGCCGAACTAGTCGAATGGCTGTTCCAAGCCAACGAGTTCCCCGATGGTGTCGTGCTTTCCACCGGAACCGGCATCGTCCCCCCGCTGGGCGAGGGCCTGCGCGACGGCGACGTCGTCACCGTGTGCATCGACCAAGTCGGCGTTCTCACAAACACAATGGCGCAGATCCAGCGCACGGAAGGAGCCCTCGCACGATGACTGTGATCAGCCTGAACCCGATGGACGCAAGCGTGAACGGCTCCGTCGAGGACACCACATCCGAGGAGTTGCGCACCATCCTGACCGCCGCGGCAACAGCAGCACCCGCGGTCGCGTCAGCTTCTGCAGCAACGCGCGCAGCCTGGATGCGAGCGGTCGCCAATGCGCTCGACGAGCGCGCCGACGAGCTGGTGGCCTTGGCCGACCGGGAGACCGCCCTGGGAGTTCCGCGGCTGACCGGCGAGCTGGCCCGCGCAACCGGTCAGCTACGGCTGCTGGCATCCCACGCCGAGACCGGCCAACCCTTCGACCCGACGATTGACACCGCCGACCCGGCATGGACTCCCACACCACGTCCGGATCTGCGTTCGATCCGTGTCGGTATCGGCCCGGTCCTGGTGTTCGCCGCCAGCAACTTCCCCTTCGCTTTCAGCGTCGCCGGTGGCGACACCGCCAGCGCGTGGGCTGCCGGCTGCCCGGTAATCGTCAAAGCCCACCCCGGACATCCGCTGCTGTCGGCCGCGGTCGCCGACATCATCACGGCCACCTTTGCTGAAAATGACGCACCTGCAGGGATATTCGCACTCGTAAACGGGTACAGCACTGGTACAGCGGCCCTGGCCGCCCCTGAGATCGCTGCGGCAGCTTTCACCGGATCCACGGTCGGTGGCCGCGCCCTGCACGACATCGCGGCCGCCCGCGAGAACCCGATCCCGTTCTTCGGAGAACTGGGCGGCATCAACACAGTCGTCGTCACCGGGCGCGCGAGCTCGGAGCGCCCCGAGGAGATCGCCGCGGGATTGAGTCAGTCCTTCCGGCTCGGCGCCGGCCAGTTCTGCACAAAGCCCGGACTGGTCCTGCTACCGGCCGACAGCGACATCCCCGCCCGCGTCGCGACACTGATCGCCGACCTCCCCGCGCCGGTGATGCTCGGCATCGACCTGCGCGACCAGTACCGCGGCCAGCTCCGAGACTTCCTCGCACACAAACCCGTGCAACAGGTGGCGGCCGGGCTGGAGCCGACAGAGCAGACCGGAGCCCACGAACAGATCACGGTCGCACAGACCACGGTTGACGCCCTGTTGGCCGATGTCGAGGGACTCACCGAGGAACATTTCGGACCCACCACCCTGCTGGTCACCTACGACTCACCCGAGGAACTGTGGCAGGCGGTCGCAGTGTTGCCCGGCTCGCTGACTGCCGGCCTGCAGCGGGCGCCCGGTGAGGACGTAGCCGACCTGGTCGCGGCGCTGGCCGGGCGAGCCGGGCGGGTGTTGGTCGACGACTGGCCGACCGGGGTTGCGGTCAGTTGGGCGCAGTTCCACGGCGGGCCGTATCCGGCCACCACCGATCCCCGATTCACCGCCGTCGGCACCGCAGCGATCGACCGCTTCCTGCGCACAGTCGCCTACCAACACGTCCCCGAAGACGCACTGCCCCTGTGGCTGCACGACAGCAACCCCGAGGGAATCCTCCGGCGCATCAACGGAACCCTCACCACAGAGCCGGTGAAGCAGTGAACCGATGAAGACCTCGACAGCCCAACAGTTCACCGGTGTTGTGACCCATCACGGTGAAGGGCCGGTGTGGCTGAACGGCCACGGCCTCGTCGTGCTCGACATGCTCGCTGGCGACATCGTCTTGCTCGACGGGGCCGGCGAGGTCTCTCGACGGGTCAACGTCGGACCGGTGGTCGCTGCCCTGCGCCCGCGACGTGGCGGCGGTTTCGTTGCCGGGATCGAACGTGGCTTTGCCCTGCTCGACAACCACTGGACGGTTACCGACACCATCGAATGCTGGACCGATCCCTCCATCCGTATGAACGATGGAACCTGCGATCCGGATGGCCGGTTCTGGTGCGGGTCCATGTCCTACGACTTGGTCCCGGGCGCCGGTGCGCTGTGGCAGCTCCGCCCCGACGGCGCCACCACCATAGCCGCGTCCGGCGTCGGCTGCTCGAATGGTCTGGCATGGACGCAGAGCGGCACCCACGCCTATTACGTCGACAGCCTGACCAGCCGGATCGACATGATCACTGTCGGGTCCGACGGGAACATCTCGAGCAGGACGTCCTTCCTGGACACTGCTGATCTGGGTTTCCCCGACGGCCTCGCCGTCGACCGGGCCGACGGAGTCTGGCTCGCTCTTTTCGACGCAGGCCGCCTGGTCCACGCCGACCGTCATGGCTGTCTCGACGCCGAAATCACCATTCCGGCAAGACAGGTCACCGCCTGCACTTTCGGTGGCCCCCGATTCGACCAGCTCTACATCACCACATCCCGATATCAGCTCACGGAGCCGGAACAAGGGGCCGGAGCCGTGTACATTGCCGAGCCGCCGATCGGTGGATTCGGACCGTTCGCGTTTCGCAGCTGAACCAGCGAGCGACCGCAACACTTCGACCAGCTCGATCACGCTATCTGCCAGAACCAGTTTTCACGCTCCGCCGAGTGCGCCACGACGCTCTGTTGATTCGAATGGAGGTGAGAAACCTTCGTCGCCGATCCAGTCGCAGCAGGGCGGTGGAGCTGGCGCAACCGTGTCCGGGGTGGTCCTTCTGATCGGGCCAGGCCAAGCGGGTGACTCCCGGATGTTCCCGATCTTGATGTCCGCATTGCCGGTGCCCCGACTTGGCCCCGGTCGCGCCAGGACAAGGCCGGATGCGGTGCTCGGCGACAGGCCTACTCGTCGAAAGCTATCCGCGCCCATCTACAGACGCGGGGCATCGAAGCGGTGATCGCCGAACCCGCCGATCAGAAAGGCCACCGCCTCCGACGGGGCACCCGTGGTGGACGTCCCGTCGGTTCCGAGAAGTCGACAAACTTGCCCTCACCTACCGCGCAGGCGTGATCCTCTCAGCGGTTTGCACCTGGTTACGACTCTTCACCGAATAGGAGACACGCTAATCGCGGGCGAGGCTCGGCGGGAAACCCCCGGTGGCGATCGGACCCCAGTTGTCGATGGTGATGCGGATGAGGCTCTTGTTCTGCGCCCGCATCGCGTCGCGGTACTCGTCCCAGTCGGGGTGCTCGCCCGAGATGCACCGGAAGTACTCGACGAGCGGTTCGAGCGCGTCGGGCATGTCGAGGACCTCGGCCGTGCCGTCGACCTGCACGAGGCGCCGTTGAACTCGTCGGACAGCACGCACACACTCGCCTGCGGATCACGGCGCAGATTCGCGGCCTTGGCCCGCTGCGGATACGTGGAGACGACGATCCGCCCCTCGGCGTCCAGCCCCGAGGTGACGGGCGAGATCTGCAGTCCCCCAGACTGTTTCCGGGTGACGAGAACGCTGCGATGACGTGAGCGGATGAAGTCGAGCAACTGGTCACGGGTGACGTGTGCGGCGGTTGCGACAGCCATGGTGCGGCCTCCTGGTCGGTGACGGCTCTACGGTGCCAGCCTAAGGTGTCTCAGCGGAACGCGGCGTGCCCGGTGAGCGCCCGACCGATCGAGAGCAGGTGCATCTCGCTGGTGCCCTCGTAGGTGAGCACCGACTCGAGGTTGTTGGCGTGCCGCAGCGGCGAGTACTCGAGCGTGATGCCGTTGGCGCCGAGGATGGTCCGGCACTCGCGGGCGATCGCGATGGCCTCGCGCACGTTGTTGAGCTTGCCGACGCTGATCTGGTCGGGCGTGATGTCGCCGCGGTCCTTGATCCGGCCCAGCTGGATCGCGAGCAGCATGCCCTTGCCGAGCTCGAGGGTCATGTCGGCGAGCTTCTCCTGCGTGAGCTGGTAGCCGGCGAGGGGGCGGTCGAACACCTCTCGGGTCCCGGCATATTCGATGGCCGTCTCGAGGCTGTCGCGGGCGGCGCCGAGCGCGCCGAACACGATGCCGAACCGGGCCTCGTTGAGGCATGACAGCGGCGCGCCGAGGCTGTGCGCGCCCGGCAGCTGCGCGGACGCCGGCAGCCGGACCCCGTCGAGCACCAGCTCCGACGTCACCGACGCCCGCATCGACAGCTTCCCGTGCACGGTGTTGACGGTGAATCCCGGTGTGTCCGTGGGGAACAGGAAGCCGCGGACGCCGTCGTCGGTCTGCGCCCATACCGTCGCGACGTCGGCGAGGCTGCCGTTGGTGATCCACATCTTGGTGCCGTCGAGGATCCAGTCGTCGCCGTCGCGGCGGGCTCGGGTCCGCATGCCCGCCGGGTTGGATCCGAAGTCCGGCTCGGTGAGCCCGAAGCAGCCGAGCGCCTCACCGGTCGCCAGCCGCGGCAGCCACTCCTGCTTCTGCTCCTCCGAGCCGTAGCGGTGGAGCGAGAACATCGACAGCGAGCCCTGCACCGAGACGAAGCTGCGAAGCCCGCTGTCGCCGGCCTCGAGCTCGAGGCACGCGAGCCCGTAGCTGACGGCGTTGGTGCCGGCGCAGCCGTAGCCCTGCAGGTGCATGCCGAACAGCCCGAGCCCGCCGAGATCGCGGGCGATCTCGCGCGGCAGCGTGCCGGACTCGAACCACTCCGGCAGCTGTGGCCGGAGTCGTTCGTCCACGAGCCGCCGGACCGTCGCCTGGATGTCCCGCTCCTCCTCCGAGAGGAGGGCGTCGATCCCGAAGAGGTCCAGCGGCTTCATGGTCATATCAGTCCACGGCTCCCACGAACTGGCTGTTGTACAGCGTGTAGTAGGCGCCGCGCCGTTCCAGCAGTTCGTCGTGGTTGCCCTGCTCGACGATGTGACCGTCCTCCATGACGACGATCAGGTCGGCGTCGCGGATCGTGGACAGCCGGTGCGCGATCACGAAGCTGGTCCGGTCGCTGCGCAGCACCGCGGTGGCCTGCTGGACGAGCAGTTCGGTGCGGGTGTCGACCGAGCTGGTGGCCTCGTCGAGGATCAGGATCGACGGCTGCGCGATGAACGCCCGGGCGATCGTGATCAGCTGCTTCTCGCCGGCGCTGACGTTGCTGCCCTCTTCGTCGATGACCGTGTCGTAGCCGTCGGGCAGCATGTGCACGAAGCGGTCCACGTAGCTCATCCGGGCGGCCTCGCGGACCTGCTCGTCGGTGGCGTTGGGGTGACCGTACGCGATGTTGTCGCGGATGGTCCCGCCGAACAGCCACGTGTCCTGCAGGACCATGCCGATCCGCGAGCGCAGATCGTCGCGGGTCATCTGCGAGATGTCGACGCCGTCGAGCGTGATGCGGCCGCCGTCGAGCTCGTAGAACCGCATGATCAGGTTCACCAGCGTGGTCTTGCCGGCGCCCGTCGGCCCGACGATCGCGACCATCTGTCCCGGCTCCGCGGTGAGCGAAAGGCCCTCGATGAGCGGGGTCTCCGCGTCGTAGCCGAACCGGACGTCCTCGAACTCCACGCGGCCTCGGGCCTGCGCCGGGCTGAGCGCGGGATCCGGATCCTCCGACTCCTCGTCCTCGTCGAGGACCGCGAACACGCGCTCGGCGGACGCGATACCCGACTGCAGCAGGTTCACCATCGAACCGATCTGGGTGAGCGGCTGCGTGAACTGGCGGGAGTACTGGATGAACGCCTGCACGTCGCCGAGGCTCATCGTGCCCGACGCGACCCGCATGCCGCCGATCACGGCGATCGCGACGTAGTTGAGGTTGCCGAGGAACATGATCGCCGGCATCACCATGCCGGAGATGAACTGCGCCTTGAACCCGGACTGGTACAGATGCTCGTTCTTCTCCTGGAACTGGGCCTGGACCTCACGGCCGCGGCCGTAGGCGGTGACCAGTTCGTGGCCGGTGAGGGCCTCCTCGACCTGACCGTTGAGCTCGCCGGTGGTCTTCCACACCGCACCGAAGTGGGGCTTCGACCGCTTCGCGATCTTGGCCGCGACGACCGCGGACAGCGGCACGGTGAGCACCGCGATGAGCGCCAGCAGCGGCGAGATCACGATCATCATCGCCAGGATGCCGATGACGCTGAGCGTGGCGGTCACCAACTGGCTGAGCGTCTGCTGCAGACTCTGCGAGACGTTGTCGATGTCGTTGGTGACGCGGCTGAGCAGGTCACCTCGCGAGGAGGTGTCGAAGTAGCGCAACGGAAGTCGGTTGATCTTCCGCTCCACCTCGTTGCGCAGATCCCGCACGACGCCCTGCACGATGATGTTCAGCAGGTACGCGGCGAGCCACGACACGAACGCCGACGCGAGGTACAACGCCAGCACCAGCGCGAGCACCTGGCCGACGGCGGTGAAGTCGATGCCCGCACCGGGCACGACGTCCATGCCCGAGACCATGTCGGCGAACTGGTTCTCGCCGGCGGCGCGGAGTCCGTCGACGGCCTGGTCCTTGGTCAGGCCCTCCGGCAGCTGCCGGCCGATCACACCGTCGAAGATGATGTTCGTGGCGTGGCCCATCAGGCGCGGGCCGATGACCGACAGCACGACGCTGGCCGCGGCCAGGATCAGGACGACCGTGACCGCGGTCCGGTGCGAGCGCAGTCGTCCGAGCAGGCGCTTCATGGACGCGCCGAAGTTCTCCGCCTTCGCGGCGGGGGCCCCGGGTGCGCCGGGCATCGGAGGCGAGGACTGGGTCGCGGTGCTCACAGCGCCTCCTGAACCGAACGCTGGGACTCCACGATCTCGACGTACGTCGAACAGGTCTCGAGAAGTTGCTCGTGCGTGCCGATGCCGACCGTCGCGCCCTCCTCGAGGACGATGATCTGGTCGGCGTCGATGATCGTCGACACACGCTGGGCCACGATAATCACGCAGGCATCCTCGGTTTCGGGCCGCATCGCCGCGCGCAGCCGGGCATCGGTGCTCAGGTCGAGCGCCGAGAACGAATCGTCGAACAGGTACACCGCGGGGCGGCGCACGAGCGCGCGGGCGATCGCGAGACGCTGCCGCTGCCCGCCGGAGACGGTGGTGCCGCCCTGCGAGATCGGCGTGTCGAGGCCCTCGGGCATCGCGCGGACGAAGTCGGCGGCCTGCGCGATCTCGAGCGCGCGCCACAGCTCCTCGTCGGTGGCGTCCGGCTTGCCGTAGCGCAGGTTGGTCGCGACGGTGCCGGAGAACAGGAACGCCTTCTGCGGCACGAGGCCGATCTGCGAACGCAGCAGCTCGGGGTCGAGGTCGCGCACGTCGGTGCCCGACACGGTGACCGCACCGGAAGTGACGTCGATCAGACGCGGGATCAGGCCGAGCAGCGTGGTCTTGCCGGATCCGGTGCCGCCGATGATCGCGGTGGTCTTGCCGGGTTCGGCGGTGAAGCTGATGCCGCGCAGCACCGGCTCCTCGGCGCCCGGGTACTTGAACTCGGCGTCGCGCAGTTCGACGAGCGCGGGCTGGTCCATGGCGGTGACGGGGTTGACCGGGGCCACCACCGACGGCTCGGTGTCGAGCACCTCGGTGATGCGCTCGGCACACACCGCGGCGCGGGGCGCGAGCATCGCGATCATCGACGCCATCATGACCGCCATCAGGATCTGCATGATGTAGCTGAGCATCGCGGTCAACGAGCCGACACCCATGCTGCCGTTGTCGATCTCGTGGCCGCCGAACCAGATGACGGCGACGCTGGTGAGGTTCGCGATCATCATCACGAGCGGAATCATCAGCGCGCTCATCCGGCCGACCTTCAACGCGGTGTTCGTCAGGGCCGAATTGGCCTCGTCGAACCGCTCCGCCTCGGACCGCTCCCGCACGAACGCGCGGACCACGCGGATGCCGGTGATCTGTTCGCGCAGCACGCGGTTCACCGCATCGATTCGCGTCTGCATGGTGCGGAATGCGGGCACCATCTTCGTGATCATCACGATCATCACGAGGGCGAGGAGCGGCACGCTCACCGCGAGGATCCACGACAGTCCGGCGTCCTGCCGGATCGCCATCACGATGCCGCCGATGCACATGATCGGTGCCATCACGAGGATGGTGGCGCTGAGCACCACCATCATCTGCACCTGCTGCACGTCGTTGGTGCTGCGGGTGATGAGCGACGGCGCCCCGAACCGCCCGAATTCACGGGACGAGAAGGACCGGGCGCGGCTCACGACCGCGCTGCGCACGTCCCGACCGAAGCCCATCGCAGCACGGGCACCGAAGTACACCGACCCGATGGAGCAGATGATCTGAACCACGGTCACGAGCAGCATCTTCGCGCCCGCGGTCATGATGTAGCCGGTGTCGCCGGCGGCCACACCGTTGTCGATCAGGTCGGCGTTGACGCTGGGGAGATACAGCGCAGCGCCGGTGGCGACGAGTTGGAGGAGTATGACGCCGGCAAGGTCGCGCTTGTATGGCCCCAGGTAGGTGCCGAGAAGTCTGATCAGCATGGTGGGCGAAGGTTACCAATCCGAAGGGTGAAAAAGGGAGGGATCGGGCCGGACTGCCGGGACCGATCCCTCCCCGTTCACGAAACTGTCAGGAGGTGGTCAGGAGACGGGCACGTCCTCGCGCTCGCGTCCCTCCTGCGGGAGTGCACGGGCCAACTTCTCGCCCTCGATGTCGACGTTCGGCAGGATCTTGTCGAGCCACTTCGGCAGCCACCACGCCTTGTCCCCCAGCAGCGCCATCACCGACGGGATGACGAGCATGCGGACGACGAAGGCGTCGAAGAACACCGCCGCGGCGAGCGCGAAGCCCATCGACTTGATGAACGAGTTCGGTTCCGCGATGAACGCCGCGAACACGGAGATCATGATGATCGCCGCCGCCGTCACGACGCGGGCACCGTGGTTGAACCCGATCGCGACCGCGTCCTTCGCGGACGCGCCGTGCACGTACTCCTCGCGCATGCGCGTCACCAGGAACACCTGGTAGTCCATCGCGAGGCCGAACACCACACCGATCAGGAAGATCGGCATGAAGCTGACGATGGGCTGCGGGTTGGCGGCCAGTCCGCCCCAGCCCTCCTGGAACACCGCGACGGTGGCACCGAACGTGGCGGCGACGCTGAGCAGGAAGCCCAGGGTCGCGGTCAGCGGCACCAGAATCGAACGGAACACCAGCATCAGCAGCACGAACGCGAGTCCGACGACCACCGCGAGGTACGGCACCAGCGCGTCCAGCAGGCGCTCGGAGATGTCACCCTCGAGTGCCGTCTGGCCGGTGACGCCGTAGTTGATGCCGATCGAGTCGTGCAGGTCGGACTCGGCCGCGCGGATGTCGGCGACCAGGTCCATCGTCGACGGATCGCTCGGGCCGCTGCGCGGGGTCACCAGGATCTGCGCGGTATCGCCCGCCTCGTTGGCGCCGACAACCTGCGCATTGAGCACGTCGGGCTGTTCGGAGATCTTCGCGACGACGTCACCGAACGCCTCACCCGCCGGGACGGTCGCGTCCTGCGCATCCACGACGACCAGCAGGGGTCCGTTCTTGCCGGGCCCGAAGCCCTCGTTCACCAGGTCGTAGGCCTGGCGGGCGCTGGTCGCCGGGTCACCGCTGCCCTCGTTGGGCAGCGCCAGTTCGAGCTTCGCCGCGGGAATCGCGAGCACACCCAGCAGCACGACGCCGATGATCACACCGATCGCCGGTCGGCGGACCACCGCACGGCTGTAGCGCTTCGAGAACGTCTTCTTGCCGTCGTCGCCCTCGGCGTCTCGCTGACCCAGACCGGGGACGCGGCCGGCGAACGCCTTGCGCCCGAACAGGCCGAGGATCGCCGGCAGCAGGGTCAGTGCGATGAGGACCGCGATGAACACCGTCGATGCGGCCGCGGCGCCCATGTCGGACAGGAAGGGGATGCCGACGACGCGCAGCGCGACGAGCGCGATGATGACTGTCAGGCCCGCGAACACGACGGCCGAACCGGCGGTGCCGACCGCGCGGCCCGCGGCCTCGGAGCGGTCGTCGGTGAGCTCGAGTTCGTGTTTGAAGCGCGAGACGATGAACAGCGAGTAGTCGATCGCGACGGCCAGGCCGATCATGACCGCGAGCGTCGGGGTCATCGAGCTGAGGTCCATGAAACCGGTCGCGACGGTGATGCCGAGGCTGCCGATCATGATGCCGATGATCGCGGTGATCAGCGGCAGGCCCGCGGCCACCAGCGAGCCGAACGTGATGACGAGGACGATGGCGGCGACGGCGATACCGATCAGCTCGGTGATGCCGCCGGGCATCTCGGCCTCCATCGCGGCGGAGCCGCTGACCTGGACGTCGAGGCCGGCGCCCCGACCGATGTCGGCGGCCTCCTTGATCTGGTCGCGCGTCGCCTGGTCCATGTCGCTGTACTCGCCGTCGAACGGGACCTCGACGTAGCCGACGGTGCGATTCTCACTGAGCGGCGACAGTGCCTGGGCGTTCGAGACCGCGACGTCCTCGGGGATGCCCTGCTCCGCGGCGCCGGCCTTGGCCATCTGCGCGAGACCGGCGTCGGCGGTCACCGGGTTGACCAGGGCCCCTGGCGTCCCCGCGGTCGGGTCGGCCTTGGCGGCCGCGCTGACCTTGTCGATGCCGCGGACCTTCGCGAGCACCTCGTCCATCGCGGCCTGGTTCGCCGGGGTATCGAGGGTCTGACCGTCCGGGGCCGCGAACACGTAGCGGGCCGAGAGCGAGTCCATCCCGCTGCCCTGGTCACCGAAGCGCTCGGACATCAGGTCCTGCGCCTGCTGCGCCGGGGTGCCCGGGATGGAGAACGAGTCCTTGGTCGGACCCGACAGCGTCGCGGCGCCGACACCCATCAGAACCAGGATGGCCAGCCAGATGGAGAGGACCGTGCCTTTTCGCCGGTAGGCGAATCTGCCGATCCGATAGAGATAGGTGGCCATGGTGGCTCCTTCTTGATCGGGTGGGGTCTAGCGAGCGGGCACGGCGAGGCCTCGCCGCAGTTGGTCGAATGCCGCTCGGACGACTTCTTCGGGGTTCGCGGCGGACGCTCGACCGCTCATCCACAGGTCCATCGATGCCTTGCAGGCTGCACCGACGACCATGTGCAGCAGGTTGGGATACAGATCGGTGGCGCTGTCGGTGCCGGTGCGCTCGGCGATGACGTCGGCGAGCACCGGGGTGACCCGGAGGTGCATCTCGAGTTTCTTCGCCAGCAGCGTGGGGCTGGCGTCGATGAGCTCGGCCAGCGCCTGCATCTCCTCGATGTCGTGCTCCGGATCGGTGACGGCCCGGACCACGACGTGTTCGAGGGAATCGAGGATCGGCTCGGACGCGGGCCGTTCTCGGAGCCAGTCCGCCCACTCGTAGACCGAGGCCTCGAGGTGGTGCAGGACGGCCTCCTCCTTGCTGGAGAAGTAGTTGTGGAACGTGCGCGTGGACACGCCGGCTTCGGAGGCGATCATGTCGGCGGTGACGAGTTCGATACCCCGCCCCTTGGCGAGGCGCGCGGCGGCCTCACTGAGCGCGATGCGCGTCGCCGCCTTCTTCCGGTCCCGCAGACCGAGTGCTTCACTCACCCCTTCGAAGGTACCGAAGTTGCAGAGCTCTGCAATGTTGCAGTGGAGTGCACTTTTGTGGGCTTCCGCACACCCATACAAGGAGAGTGATCGGGGTCACGTCGCGCGCGTTCGCGGCCTACGCTGATCCCACAACCCGCGCACCTCGGAAACGGCGGCGACGATGCCCGATTGGGACGGCGAACAGTACGCACAGGCGAGCGAACTGCAGCGGACGATGGCGACCCGTGCGCTCGACGGACTCGACCTGGATCCACACGGTCGCGTGCTCGACGTCGGCTGCGGCGACGGGTTCGTCACCCGCATGCTCGCGGACCGACTCACCGACGGCTACGCGATCGGCGTCGACGCGTCGCCGCGGATGATCGAGAAGGCCGCGTCGGGCGAGACGGATCCCCGGGTGCGGTTCATGGTCGCGGACGCGCGACGACTGCCGTTCCGGGATCGATTCGACGTCGTGGTGTCCTTCAACGCGCTGCACTGGGTGCCCGAACAGCAGCAGGCGCTGGCGTCGATCGCCGACGCCGCGCGGCCGGGCGCGCGGGTCCTGATCCAGGTGGTGTGCGCGGGTGACCGCGTGAGCCTCGAGACCATCGCGATGGAGGTCGCGGGTACGCCCCGATGGGTGGACCGGTTCGCCGCATTCACGCCACCGTTCGTCCACGTCGAGCCCGATGACTACCCGGAACTCGCGGCGTCCGCGGGCCTGCGCGTGACCGATCTGTCGGTCCACGACGTCACCTGGGACTTCGGCACCAGGGAAGCGTTCGCACAGTGGTGCACCACCGGCGCCGACGCCTGGACACACCGACTGGACCCCGACGACCGTCCGCGGTTCATCGACGACTGGATGCGCGCCTACGAGGAGGTGTCGGGGCGGCCGGGGCTCTTCCAGTACATGCAGATGCGGGCAGCGCTCACCCCGAGCGCCCGCCCGGCAGGGAGCTGACGGCGGACGTCTTGCCGGTCGTACCGACGACCCTCACCGCTGGAGGATTTCGGAGAGTCGCCTGACGCCTTCGGCGATCTGGGCTTCAGTTGCGGCCCCGTAGGAGAGGCGCAGGAACGGTGCGGGTGGTTCGTCCACGAAGAAGTGACGCCCGTCTCCTATGAGCACCCCGGCCGCGTATGCGGCGGCGCAGACCTCGCGGGTATCTGCGCCCTGGGGAAGCCTGGCCCAGAGGTGAATGCCACCGCGCGGGACGCACGGAATGCGGATGCCGGGCGTCGTGGCACGAATCGCGGAGGCAAGTGCGTCGCGTCGCGTCGCGAGCTCGGCGCGCAGGCGCTTCAGGTGCCGGGGCCACACATTCGAGGTCAGGAGACCGCAGGCGATTTCCTGCACCAGCGGCGCGACGCAGAGGTCGTCGGCGGTGCGCGCGGCCCGGAGCCGCTCGCCTGCCGGACCGCGCGCGATGACCGCGCCGAGCCTGAGGCCTGGGGAGGCAGGCTTCGACAGGGTGAGGATCGACACGACGTGTCCGTGAGGGTCTTCGGTGAAGAGTGGGGGTGGGGCCTGTCCGTCGATGCCGAGATGTCTGGCCCAGTCGTCCTCGATAATGAACGCACCGTGTCGGGCGGCGAGTTCGAGCACCTGCTTCCGGCGCTCCGAACTCAAGACCGCGCCGGTGGGATTCGCGTAGCTCGGCTGGAGGTAGACCACTCGCGCTCGCGTGCGTTCGAGTTCGTCGGCGAGGCGGTCGACCTGGATCCCGTCGGCGTCGGCGGGTACCGACGAGAGGTTGAGGCCTGCGCTCTGCGCAGCGAGGATCGCGCCCGGATAGCTCGGACTCTCGGTGATGACCGCCGACCCGGGCTCGGCGAGTGTGCGCATTGCGAAGACGAGGCCCTGCTGCCCGCCGGAGACCACAAGCACGTCGTTCGGGTCGGCGCGGTATTCGGAGGCGAGGATGCGCCGCAGTTCCGGCGATCCCGCTGGCGGTGTCATCATCCAGGCACGACCGCTCTTTGCCGCACGCGAGCCGATGCGATGCAGTTCCTCGTTCGGCAGTAGTTCGGGGGCAAGGTATCCCCAGGAGAGCGGGATGTGCTCGGGAGTACCGTAGCCGCCCAGACGAGCGGCCCGGTCGGCGTCCACTCTGGCGCGGCCAAGCGCCTGAGACTGCCAGGAAAAGTCCGGTTCCGGAAGTCGTTCGTGGCCCGCCACGAACGTTCCCCGTCCGGGCTCAGCCCGGACCAGCCCGAATGCGCTCAGTTCCGAAAGAGCTGCCGAGATGGTGGCCGCACTTGCCTGGAACTCCACGGAGAGTTCTCGGACGCCCGGCAGCTTCTCCCCCGTACCCATCGTCGCGATCCGCTGGCGGAGGCGTGCCGCAATCTCCGAGGACCTGTTATCATTCGACATGACACTAGTGAATAACGTTACTCTAGTTTCCGCAATATTGTTACGCTATCGGCCGGGCGTGAAGTCAGCAATCTCGGTGGCGCACCGATGAGTCGGGCTTCCTCCGTTCTGCGGGATGTCTCGGTGTCCGCGGTCGTCGCGGGCTTCCTCTCTGCGCTCATCAACTTCGCCGGCCCGTTCCTGATCGTGCTCGAGGCCACCCGCGCGGCAGGTCTGAACGAGGCGCAGACCGCGTCCTGGGTCTGGGCGGTATCGATCGGCAACGGTGTGTGCAGCATCGCGCTGAGCCTCTTCACCCGTATCCCCGTGATCGTCGCTTGGTCGACACCCGGAGCGGCGCTGCTGATCGCCTCGCTCGGCGGCTTCTCGTTCGCCGAGGCAGTCGGCGCGTTCCTCGTCGCCTCGGTCGCCGCTGCAGTGGTCGGGTACACGGGCTGGTTCGGCTGGATACTCGCCAGGGTGCCCGGCCCGGTGCTGCAGGCGCTGCTCGCCGGGATCCTGCTGCCCTTCGTCGTGACCGCGGCGGGCGCCTTCACGAGCGCGCCGCTGATTGCGGGGAGCATCGTCGTCGCATTCTTTCTCGGCAAGCGCTTCTTCGACCGATACGCAGTGCTCGCCGGACTCGTCGCCGGGATTGCGGTGACCTGGGCGACCGGATCCTTCCGCGAGGTCGCGCCGTCGCTCGAGCTCGGCGGCCCTGTGTTCACGATGCCGGCGTTCACCCCGGCCGCACTCGTGAGCATCGCGCTGCCACTGTTCATCGTCACGATGGCCTCACAGAACGCACCGGGCCTCGCACTGCTCCACTCGCAGGGGTACGAGCCGAACGACCGCCTGGTCGTCGGTGCCATCTCGACGGTTTCGGCGGTCCTCGCGCCCTTCGGCTGCCACGGCATCAACCTCGGCGCGATCACGGCGGCAATCGCGCTCGGCCCCGAGTCGCACCCGGATCGCGCAAAGCGCTACATCGCGGGCCTCTCGGGCGGCCTCACCTACTTGCTGGTCGGCTCGTTCGGGGGCGTGCTTGTGGCCGGGTTCCAGGCGATCCCGACCGAAACGGTTTCGGTACTTGCCGCCGTCGCGCTGCTCGGATCAGCGCTCACCGCACTCGAGGGCGCGATGGGCGGCGATGCCCGCACCGGGATCGCGGCCCTCACCACGCTCGCGGTCACCATGTCGGGCGTCGTGTTCTTCAGCGTCGGTGCCGCGTTCTGGGGCCTCGTCGCGGGCAGCGCCGTGTATCTCCTCCTGGCCCCACGCCGACCACGAACCCGAACAGGCGAATCAGGAAAGGAGAACGCGGTGATCACATGACCGAGGCCCGCGCGCCGCGCATCCCGCATCGAATCTTCAATCCTCGCGGGCAGAAAACGCTCAGACAGTAAGTGGCAGTACAGCTCTGCCGAGACCTTCGAACACCGATAGGAGCCACCATGGCAACGACCACCCTTCCGACGATCCGGCCGCTCGACGCCACCGATGAGAGTCGCTGGCGTGTCCTCTTCCGCGAGTACCGCGAGTTCTACAAGCTGCCCGAATCCGAGGACATCGTCTCCCGCGCATGGGGATGGTTCATGGATCCCCGACACGAATGCAAGGCTCTCGTTGCGGAAGCGGACGGCGAGATCCTCGGGTTCGCACACCATCGCCGGTTCTCCTCGCCCTACACCGGAACCACCGGCCTCTTCCTCGACGACCTGTTCACCGACCCCGCGGCCCGAGGCCGGGGCGTCGGACGTGCACTGATCGGGCGTCTGACCGAGATGGCCACCGCCGAGGGCCGCGCCGTGGTGCAGTGGGTGACCGCCGACGACAACCATCAAGCCCAGGCGCTCTACAACACCCTCGCCACGCGAACGAGCTGGGTTACCTACGAGGCCGAACCCTCCGCGAAGTGAGCACTGCAACATGAACCCGCTGCCGCCAGAGGTCTCTGGGCGGTGGCACGGGGCGGCGGCGGCAAGACGAGTCGATCCATTGGCTTGCCCTGGTCCTGTTGATCGGACCAGGGCAGGCCGGCGGCTCGCCGATGCTCTCACCAAGGCCACGACGGCCGCACTCACTACAGGAGCAGGACTGTGACAACCCACGTGACGCCGGCCGAGAAGCCCGTGATCGTGAACTCGTCGTCGAGGCTGAACGGAGTCCTCTACGACCTCCGCGGACCCGTACACGAACGCGCCGTCGAACTGGAGCGGCGCGGGCAGGAGATCCTGCGCCTGAACATCGGGAACCCGGCCCCGTTCGGATTCGAGGCTCCCGAGGTCGTGGTCGACGCGCTCCGGGAGGCGCTTCCGCACGCGCACGGCTACTCCGAGTCGCAAGGACTCGGCTCCGCCCGCGAAGCGATCCGGGACCACTACGCTGCGCGGCCCGGGTTCCCGGCCGCGGGTATCGACGACATCCTCATCGGCAACGGCGTCTCCGAGTTGGTAACCCTCACCCTGCAGGCTCTCCTCGAACCCGGTGACGAAGTCCTCATCCCGTCTCCGGACTACCCCTTGTGGACGGCGTCGACCGTGCTCGCCGGTGGGGTACCCCGGCACTACCCGTGCGACGAAGACAACGGATGGAGTCCGGACACAGAGGAATTGGGGCGCATGGTGACGCCCCGCACCCGGGCGATCGTCGTCATCAACCCCAACAACCCCACCGGCGCGGTGTACTCACGGCGCACACTCGAGGAGATCGCCGCTGTCGCAGATCGGCACGGGCTCCTCCTGCTCTCCGACGAGATCTACGACCGGATCGTCTACCCGGGGCACGTCCACGTCAGCACTGCGCAGGTTGCGCCGACGCATCCCTGCATCACCTTCTCGGGGCTGTCCAAGACCTCGCGTGTGGCCGGCTACCGGGCCGGGTGGGTTATCGCTACCGGGTTCAGTCCCGACGACGGGTACCTCGCAGGACTTCGCCTGCTCGCGTCGATGCGTATGTGTGCCTCCGTTCCCGCGCAGCACGCGATCACCGCGGCGTTGCAGCACGACGACACGATCGCCGCGCTCCGGATGCCGGGAGGCCGACTCTTCGAGCAACGCGCTCTGACTGTCGGACTGCTGCAGGACATCCCCGGAGTGACCTGTCACGAGCCCGGGGGCGGTCTGTACGTCTTCCCCCGCATCGACCCCGACGTCTACGGGATCGTGGACGACGAACAACTCGTGCTCGACTTCCTCGACGCCGAGCACGTCCTCCTCGTCCACGGTCGCGCGTTCAACTGGGCACGCCCCGACCACCTGCGCATCGCCTTTCTTCCCCGTACTCCAGTTCTCGCCGACGCCCTGGAACGTTTCGCCCGGTTCCTCAGCGACTACCGGCAAGACCCACACCGCCGCGCGGTGTGACGACTCCCAAAAACCGAACCGAGACAAGAAAGAACGCAGATGACCGAAACACTTCCAGCCGCATCCACCTCAACTGGACCTGCACTGGTCACCGAGGTTCCAGGGCCGAAGAGTCGCGAGCTCCACAGCCGCAAGACGGCGGCCGTGCCGCGCGGAATTGGCAGCGCGCTGCCAATCTACATCGATCACGCCGAAGGCCCGTGGCTCATCGACGTCGATGGCAACCGGTTTCTGGACTTGGGTTGCGGCGCAGGCGTCAACATGGTCGGCCACCACCAGCAGAGCATCATCGATGCGGCGTCTGCGCAACTGAACCGGGTCACCCACACGCTGTTCGGCATCACGCCCTACGAGGGTTACGTGCGCCTGGCCGAACGTCTGTCCGCGAAGACCCCCGGGGCGCACGCGAAGAAGACCATGTTCGTCAACTCCGGCGCCGAAGCGGTCGAGAACGCCGTGAAGGTCGCCCGGGCGTACACGGGTCGGCGCGCAGTTGCGTCCTTGGACCACGGGTTCCACGGCCGCACCAATCTAACTCTCGCGATGAACCACCGGGCGGTCCCGTACGCGACCGGTTTCGGGCCGTTCGCACCCGATGTCCACCGGGTACCGAACTCCTATCCGTTCCGGGACGGGCTCACGGGCCAGCAGGCTGCAGCACGGACGATCGCATACCTGGAAGAGCGCGTAGGCTCCGCCGACCTCGCCGCGCTCGTCGTCGAACCCATCCAGGGCGAGGGCGGATTCATCGTGCCCGCAGACGGATACCTACCGGCCCTGCAAGAATGGGCCAACCGAAACGGCGTCGTTCTCGTCGCCGACGAAATCCAGTGCGGGCTCGGACGGACCGGGACCTGGTTCGCCAGCGAACTGTTCGGCCTCGTACCGGACGTGGTGCTCACCGCCAAGCAGATCGCCGCCGGTCTACCCCTGGCCGGGGTCACCGGACGAGCGGAGATCATGGATGCCGCCGCACCCGGCGGCCTCGGCGGGACCTTCGGCGGCAACCCCGTCTCGATCGCCGCCGCGCACGCCGTTCTCGACTTTCTGGAAGACGAGGAACAGTTCGCCGCCGCACGCCGGATCGGCAACACCCTCACCAGTGGGCTACGGCGAATTGCCGAAACCTATCCCGTCATCGGCGATATCCGGGGGCACGGTGCGATGATCGCCTTCGAGCTGACGCAGGCTGGAACGACTCGACCGTTGCCCGGGAGCGCCGCTGCGATCAGCGAGCACGCGGCCCGGCGGGGCGTGGTCCTGATCATCGCGGGCAGCGACGGCAACGTCATCAGGTTCCTGCCGACCCTCGACGTCACCGACGATCTCCTCCAGTACGCGCTCACAGTGATCGAGGAAGCACTGAACGGGCACGAATGAGTCGGCGCTGTGCCGACGGAAACGTCGGCACACACGGTGGGGTGGCCGAATGGCCAGGTAGCGGTGCGCAACACCGCGCATGCAGGTTCGAATCCTGCACCCACCTCGACGGGATACCGCACAGTGGGCTCGAACCCGCCGTGCGACACACCTGATGCATATCCAGACCCTTTGTCCGCCACCGGAGGTCGAGCATGGCCACACACAACACGTTCGTTCTCGCGACCCACAACGCAACCAAAGTCGCCGAGTACCGATTCATCGCAGAGTCGATGCTGCCGGGCTGGACGCCGGCCTCCTACGACGGTCCCGAGCCGGACGAGGACGGACTCAGTTTCCGCGACAACGCCCTCATCAAAGCACGCGTTGCCGCCGCACACTCCGGCCTTCCAGCTGTCGCCGACGATTCCGGATTGTGTGTGGACGTACTCGGAGGCGCGCCCGGCGTCTTCTCGGCCTACTGGGCGGGACACCGTAAGGACCACACCGCCAACCGTAATCTGCTACTCGACCAACTCTCAGGCGTCGCCGCACCGCACCGCACCGCACGATTTACTTCAGCGCTCGCGCTCGTCGCCCCCAGCGGTGCCGAATACGTTGCCACGGAACGCTGGTCGGGCCGACTGGCCCTCACGCCGGCAGGTGACGACGGATTCCCGTACGACTCGATCTTCGTCCCGGACGGCCAAACGCCCGGTCACGAGCGCACCGTAGCCGAATGGGACACCGAGGACAGATATCGGAGTTCACACCGGGCACGCGCGTTCAAAGCACTCGTTCCGGCTCTCGAAGCGCTGACCAACGTCCAAACGTGCCGATGAGCATGCCCGAGTGCTACGGGGGGACATGCTTCAGGTCTGACCGCACCGAAT
The DNA here is from genome assembly GCF_050433545.1 of Rhodococcus sp. BE178. Lineage (NCBI taxonomy): Bacteria > Bacillati > Actinomycetota > Actinomycetes > Mycobacteriales > Nocardiaceae > Rhodococcus > Rhodococcus sp. BE178. The sequence goes on from NZ_JBNPXA010000010.1 coordinate 32,552, forward strand.
ATCTCTCGCACGCAGTTGATCTCCACCTACCGAATGCGACTGCGCGAGGAATCCGCCAGCAGGCCGCAGCGCATCTCGGGCGGCCTTGTCCGTACTCGGAATCGACGCGACAACCTCAGCGAGAGCCTCCGACCGTAAGTCCTCCGTCTACCGGGATGCATGCTCCGGTGACGAACGAGGAGGCAGGCGAGAGCAACCATGCGACCAGTTCCGCAATCTCCGACGCTTGCCCCAGACGCCCCATCGGAGTCATAGCCCGCCTCGCCTGCTTGCCTTCGTCCGTCGCGTTCTCGAGAAGCATCGGCGTTTCGACGAATCCAGGGCAGGTGGCATTCACGCGAATACCCTTGCTCGAGCCTTCCAGTGCCGCAGCCTTTGTCAGTCCGACCGCACCGTGCTTGGACGCGACATACGCGGCGCCGTTGGAGACGCCGATCAAACCGGCGGCCGAGGCGTTGTTCACGATCGATGCCCCGCTTCGCAGGTGCCGCAGCTCATGCTTGAGGCAGAGAAACATGCCCACCAGGTTGACGTCGACGAGTTCACGGAAGTCGGCTACGTCCGTATCGGCGAGGGCCGTACCGAACGAGTAGGCCCCCGCGGCGGAAATCCCCGCGTTGTTGAAGGCCCCGTCGAGCCCTCCGAAAGCAGACATCGCATCGGCGATCATGCGTTCGACATCCGCCTCGTTCGAGATGTCCGCAACGAGCGCGACAGCTTCCCCACCGGCGGCGTTGATGTCGGCGGAGACCTTGGAGACGCTCTCGAGATTGCGATCGACGACTACAACTCGCGAGCCCCGGAGACCCAACAAGATTGCAGTCTCGCGTCCGATCCCGGACGCGGCCCCGGTCACGAGGAATCTACGCCCCGCGGACTCCCCCTCGACATGGCCCACCTCCGGACGGCTGAACTCTTGACCGATTGCAGCACTGGAACTTTGGCGAGAATCCGACATTCCATGAGGCTAGCAAGCCCGCGACATCGATCGCGCGTCTCGACGGAAAGTTTGATTCCGCCATGCGGAATGCCTTACTCCCCAAACCCTTCGACCCCCGTATCAGCGGGAAACCTCGAGCACCCGGTGGGCATCAGCTGCGGCCGAAACAAGATGCGCACCAACCGCTTCCAAATCCGTCGTCTGCATCCGATAAATGGGCATGCAGACCGAGAGAGCCGCGATAGGCTTCCCACGATCATTGAGGACTGCCACCCCGACGCCGCCGACCTCGGCCCGAAAGCCTCCCCGATTCACCGCATATCCGGTCGACCGGACGTGCTGCAGCTCCTTGCGAACATCCGCCGGGTCGGTCAGCGACCGTTCGGTGTATCGGCGCAGCGGACCCGCCAGAACCCAGTCGACCGCGTCATCGGGCAGTGCCGCCAGCTGCGCAAGCCCCGGCGACACGCAGTGCGCGGGAGACCGGCTGCCGAGCGTGCTCACCGAGTGGACCGGCTTCGGCGAGACGAGCTGCTCGACATAGATGACGTACCTCCCCTGGAGCACGGTGAGGTGAATGGTCTCCTGCGTCTCGTCGTGGAGTTCATCCATGATCGGCCGGAGCCTGCTCCGAATGTCTTGCCCGACTTGAAGACCCGGCGCAAGGCTGAGCAATCCTGGCCCCAGTCGGTATCGCAGCTCGTCGTCCTTCTCCACCCATCCACGCTCGACAAGCGTCTTGGCCAGGCGAAATGCCGTCGTCTTGCCGACACCGAGGCGGTCCGCCAGCTGGGTGACAGTGAGTCCGTTGTTCTCCGCCAGGAGCTCCAGGAGTGAGAGCGCCCGATTGACGGAGCCGAGCGTGTCCGTTGCGCGCGATTCGACCATGGAATCACCATAACGGAACCAACGACGGAAGATTCGTTTCGCAATGCGGAACGCGCGTTGAGCATTAAGGAACCACATGTCTATGGTGCAGATCACGTCACAGCCGTGACGACCACTCGGCCAGGAGGCAGCTTTGGAGAATTTCCAGGACAGTGCCCGCAGAAAGCAGGTTCGCTCTGCGGGGATCGCTTCGATCACCGGATGGGCGATGGATCTCTACGATCTGACGATCATCCTCTACCTCGCCCCTACTATCGGGCCGCTTCTCTTCCCCGCCCACAACGCGACGCTCCAACTGACGTTCGTCTACGCATCTTTCGCGGTGACTCTCCTCTTCCGCCCGCTCGGTTCTGCGCTGTTCGGCGCCTACGCCGATCGCAACGGGCGCAAGCAAGCGATGATGTTCGCGATTCTGGGTGTCGGGCTGTCGACCGCGTGCATGGGAGCGGTGCCGACATACGCGACCATCGGATTTGCTGCTCCGATCCTCTTCCTCGCCTTGCGCATCGTGCAGGGGGTGTTCGTCGGCGGCGTCGTCGCTTCGACCCACACGCTCGGAACCGAAACTGTCGCACCGGAACATCGCGGGCTGATGTCGGGTTTGGTCGCCGGCGGCGGCGCCGGCGCCGGTGCCGTGGTCGCTTCGATCGTGTACTTCGTCGTTTCGGCCGTCGTTCCCAGCGAGGACTTCGGCGTCTACGGATGGCGCGTGATGTTCTTCACCGGCCTTCTGACTGCGGCCTTCAGCTTCTACATCTACCGACGCACCGAGGAATCGCCTCTGTGGCATGGGAAGTCGTCGGGACCGACAGTCCGAAAGTCGCCTCTTCGAGTCATCTTCGGGCCGCGCTACCGCAAGACGACGTTGCTCAACATCGCCCTCGCCGCGGGCGGAGCAACCGCGTACTACCTCACGGTTGGCTTCTTCCCGACCTTCTTCGGCGCGAACCTCGGGATCGGCAAGACGACCTCGGCCATGATCCTGATCGTCGCCAACGTGGGGGTCATCGCGGGCGGAGCCCTGGGCGGGCACCTCAGCGACCGGATCGGCCGGCGGGCGGTCTTCCTCTGGTTCGGCGTGCCCAACGTCGTACTTCTACCCTTGCTCTACCTCTGGCTCGCATCCCTGAGCTCGGGCTCGATCGCCCTGGTCACCGTCATATCGACCGCGATGGCTGTGATCGTCATGGCTGGCTCCGCACCGGTACTGATCTTCCTCAACGAACGCTTCCCCACCGAGATTCGCGCGACGGGCACCGGGCTGAGCTGGAACATCGGCTTCGCGATCGGTGGAATCATGCCCGCGATCGTGACGGCCGTCAGCCCGAGCGTCAGCGACATCCCGGTCCGCCTGGCCATCGCCATCACGGTCGCCGCGATTGTCTTCCTCCTGGCGGCACTCAGCGTGCGTGAGACCCGCCATCTCGGCCTCGGCGAGCACGATCAGGCCGAGCCTTCGGAAGCCGCCGTGGCTGCGGCCCACGACCGAGCCTGACACCGGCCGATTCACCAACCGTCACCATCGAAGTGCAGGAGCAGGAAATGCCCATCATCAATGTCAATCACGCCAGCCCACTGACCGCGGAACAGATCGAAGCACTGATGGAGGGCCTGACCGAGGTCTACACGTCGGTCACCAAGGCGAATCCCGCGGCGGTCCACGTACTGGTCCAGCAGGTCCCCACGGAACGCTGGGCTGTCGGAGGCGAAAGCCTGTCCAGGCGCAACGCGAAGTCTTGACGAGCCCCGTTCTGCTGTATCAGGAAAGGACAGAATGGAACTCGCGGAAACTGTCGCACCCCACTCCGATCGACCGACGGTTGTTCTGCTGCACAGCCTCGGCACGGACCACCGGCTCTGGCGCCATCAAATCAGCTCCCTGACAACACACTACGATCTGTCGACGCCGGACAGCCGGGGACACGGCAAGTCCTCGGAGACCGGAGCGATCAACCTCGATGCCTGGTCCGATGACCTCTACCGGGTCGTCAAGGAGCGCGGTCCCGTGCACCTGGTCGGACTGTCCATGGGTGGGCTGCAGGCGATCGCCTTTGCCGCAAAGCACCCCGACCTGGTCCGTAGCGTCACCATCGCCAACTCGTTCGCGCGACTCCCGATCGACGTCGCCGACGCCCGCGTCAACGGCTCCACGGAGTCGATCACTCGCAACGGCATGGCCGCATTCGCAAAGGAGTACCTCGACCAAACACTCACACAGCCACTCGACAGCTCCGACTACGCCGCCCTCTACGACGCGATTTCCGCGATGACCCCCGAGTCGTACCTCGCGTCTGCGGTGGCGACGTTCCGCGCCGACGTGGTTCCCCTACTCGACTCGATCACCTGCCCCGCGCTCGTTGTCACAGGCGAACTCGACGCCAAGATTCCGAGCGAACGCACGGCCGAGATCATCGGCGGCATCGCCCACGCCGAGCATGAGATCGTTCCCCGCGCCGGCCACCTGTCGTGCATCGAGAACCCCGCCCACTTCAATGCGGTGATCACGTCCTTCCTCGCGCGCGTCGACGAGCGCGCCACCATCGACTAGAAAGCATGCGCATGACCACAACGATCATTACCGGAGGCGCCAGCGGCATCGGCCGAGCTGTCGTCGACGAACTGCGCAACGACGGACATCGCACAATCGTCATCGATATCGCCGAACCCCCAGCCGACGGGTTCACCGACCTCTACATCCGGGCAGACCTCAGCTCGTCGGAAGGCATCTCGACTGTCCTCGAATCCCTTGCCGGACAGGAGATAGACAACCTCGTCCATTGCGCCGCCATGGGACAATGGTCATCGTTCCGCGATACCCCCCGGGATGCCTGGGAGCGCATCCTGCGCACAAACCTCGAGGGAACGATCGCCATCACCCAAGCAGTCGTACCTCTGATGCCGCGGGGATCGCGGATCGTGCTCTTCGCCTCCGGCACCGTGTTCAAGGGCGCCAGGAACCTCTTCGCATACGTCGCGTCGAAGGCCGGCGTGATCGGCTTCGCGCGCTGCCTGGCAGATGAACTCGGCGATGACGAGATCACGGTCAACGTCGTCAGCCCGGGCATCACAGCGACACCGATGATCACGGACATGGCCCACACCGAAGAGAACAACATCGCCAGCCGCTCGATCAAGCGACGGGCATACCCGGAGGACATCGTCGGCCCGGTGAAGTTCCTGCTCGGCCCCGGTGCGGCCTTCGTCACCGGCCAGACGATCTGTGTCGACGGCGGCTCGGTCAAGAACTGACGGCCCCTGCAAATCTCGATCTTCGCTAGAGAACGGAAACCAACCATGTACGAGAAGAAGTCACTCATCGCCGACGGGTTCCACACCACCTACATCGAGGCCGGCAACCCCGACAAGGACACGATCGTCCTGATCCACGACGGCGGTTTCGGGTCCACCGCCGAACTGTGCTGGTCCGAGATGATCCCGCACCTCACCGATCGTTTCCACGTTCTCGCCCCCGACCTGCTCGGATGGGGTGGAACCGACAAGGCGGTCTTCCTCGACCGGCCGCCGTTCGCGCCCCGGGTGAAGCACATCGCGGCGTTCTGCCAGGAACTCGGAGTGGACCGGGCTCACTTCGTCGGGGCCTCCTTCGGTGGGTCGATGGTCATGCGCGCAATCACCGATCCCACGAGCCCGTGGCCGGTCGACCGCGCGGTGAGCATCTCCGGAACGGGCGGACCGTACCGGCTGCCCGAGGGCATCGCCGCCCTGGCCGACTACACGCCCAGCCTCGAGGATGCCGCCCGAATGACCGGATACATGGTGCGGAGTCTGGACGGAATGGACGAGCACATCCGACAGCGGTTCGAGAACAGCCTCATTCCCGGGCACTGGGAAGCGATGGCCGCGCCTCGACTGAGCAACCCGTCGGTCGAGCGAACCCAGATCGCCGACCCGTTCCTCGATCTCTTGGCCGCGACACAGATCCCGGTGCTGCTCGTCGAGGGCACGCGTGACGAACTCCTCGAGTCGGGATGGTCGAAGAAGCTCGCCGATCTCACCCCGATGGCACGCGCAGCGGAACTCGACTACGCGCACGAACCCAACATCGATGCACCCGCCGAGACCGCCGGCCTCATCGTCGACTTCCTCACCGGAGGTCTCGAATGACCCCCACCACCTTCACCACGGACGAAGCGCACCCGCGCGAGGTCGCTCGGCCCGGGCACTACGACGCCTGCCTGCCGATCGTCGAGGACGACGACTTCCTCGAGCAGGCGGTAGAAAGTGCGGAACTTCCGGCTCTACTTGCCGCCCTGGCACTGGCGAATGCCGATCCGTCGTTGCTTGCCGACGAGCTTCGGCCTCCGCTGCCTCCGATGGACTCGGTGATCGCTCCACAAGGGGGAATGTCCACCGAGGCCCAGAAGTCGGCCCGCAGGGTCGCTGCCAACGCCCTCAAGGCCTTTCGTGACCGAGGATCCGTCCCGGCGGCGCAGCCTTCCGAGGAATTTCTCGCACACATCATGCGCTTCCTGACCAAGGACGCGAGCGACGACTACCTGCCCCTGCTGCGACACGAACTGGGAATCCCGAACGACTACGGTGCCCCGGCCTGGAAGAAGTCGGAGGTTGCCCCCGACATCGATTTCAGCGTGGCGATCATCGGCGCCGGAATCTCCGGCATGGCCGCCGCACACCGGCTGCAGCAGGCCGGGATCGAGTACGTGGTGTTCGAGAAGAACACCGAGGTCGGCGGCACCTGGTGGGAGAACGTCTACCCCGGTTGTCGACTCGACACCCCGAACTTCGCCTACAGCTACTCGTTCGCGCAGAAAGCCGACTGGCCGCAGCAGTTCTCCACGCGGGACGAGATCGAGGCCTATCTGCAGGACGTGGCAACCACGTTCGACCTGCGACCCAACGTCGAGTTCGGGACCGAAGTGACTTCCCTGTCGTTCGACGACGACAGCGGAACCTGGACCGTTACCACCGAGACCGCGGACGGAATCCGCGGAATCCGGCGGGTGAACGCCGTGATTACCGCTGTCGGACAGCTCAATCGGCCCAATATTCCTCAGATCCCCGGGCTCGACTCGTTCGCGGGACGTTGCTTCCACTCGTCGCAGTGGGACACGTCGGTGGATCTGAGCGGACTGAGGGTAGCCGTGGTCGGGACCGGCGCGAGCGCGTACCAGATCGTTCCCTCGATCGCCGGCACCGTGCAGCATCTGAGCGTCTTCCAACGGAATGCCCCGTGGATGCTCCCCACGCCCGGCTACCTCGCGGATATCCCTGCCGGCATGGCCTGGCTGCTGCGCCATGTCCCGCACTACGGGCGGTGGTATCGCTTCTGGCAGTTCTGGATTGCCGCAGAAGGGCGTCTGCCTTTCGTCGAAGCAGATCCCGACTGGACAGAAGAGGGCAGCACCTCGGCAAACAATGCCGAGCTACGCCGTCAGTTGCTGACCCACCTCAGCAGGCAGCTCGAGGGTCATCCGGACCTCCTGGAGAAGATGACGCCGAAGTACCCACCGGGCGCCAAGCGCATGCTTCGCGACAACGGCATGTGGGCAACGACGCTCATGCAATCGCATGTCGATCTCGTCACCGACGGAATCGAGGCCGTCACTCCGGCGGGGATCCGCACGGTCGACGGCGTCCTGCACGAGGTCGACGTCATCGTCTTCGCAACCGGATTTCGGGCTTCCGACTACCTCGAACCGATCACCATCACCGGGCGCGGCGGGAAGGACCTCCACGAATCGTGGGGCGGCGACGCACGGGCGTACATGGGTATCACGGTCCCGTCCTTTCCGAATCTCTTCATGCTCATGGGCCCGAACACCGGTGTCGTCGTCAATGGCAGCGCCCTGTACATGGCCGAGTGTGCGGCCGAGTACACCGTCGAGTGTCTCGGCGAACTCCTCCGTGCACGGAAGCAGAACATCGAGCCGCACGCCGAAGCGATGGACGAATTCTGTGACCGGGTCGACGCGGGAAATCGTCTCCGCACCTGGGGGGTTGCCGACGTACACACCTGGTACCGCAACCGATTCGGCCGCGCCACGCAGGTCTGGCCGTTCTCACTGCTCGAGTTCTACCAGCTGACGCGGACACCGGATCTGTCGGCATTCGACTTTACGGGCGACTTCCGATGAACACGACCGATGTGAGCAGTGCCGGCAGTTCAGCGTCCCTGCTGACCGGCCCGGCGCTGGCTGCGTTGCGCGTGGAATCCCGCGAGGAGGTTTCCGCCGATGTCGTGTCGCTGACGCTGGCCGATCCTCTCGGCCGGCGCCTCACACCGTGGACACCCGGATCGCACATCGATCTGATCCTGCCCAACGGGATGTCGCGCCAGTACTCACTCTGCGGAAACCGCTGGGATACATACCGTTACCGGATCGCTGTGCTGAACGAGCCTGATGGACGCGGTGGGTCGCGATGGATTCACGAGAACGTCCGCGAAGGCGACGTGCTCGGCTACGGCGGGCCGAGGAACCACTTCCCCCTGGTTCCCGCCGACCGCTACTTGTTCATTGCCGGCGGCATCGGTATCACGCCGATGATCCCGATGATCGATCAAGCAGAGCGGACGGACCGCCCGTGGCGGCTGGTGTACGGGGGCCGCAGTCGGCAGTCGATGGCATTTTTCGACGATCTCGAGAGATTGGGGGATCACGTGCACTTTGCGCCCCAGGACGAGGTCGGCCTCCTCGATCTCGACGCGATCCTGGCCGATGAGGGTCCAGGAACGAAGGTCTACTGCTGTGGGCCGGCCGGACTGCTGGAAGCGGTCGAAGCTGCCTGCCGACACCTGCCGCCGTACACACTGCACACAGAGCGGTTCACGGCATCGGCAGCAGAATCGTCACAGGATCGACCGTTCACACTCCGACTCACCCGATCGGGCACCGACATCGATGTTCCTCCCGGGGTGAGCGCCCTCGACGCACTCGCCGGAGCGGGAATCGGAATCCTCTCGTCCTGCCGCCAGGGAACGTGCGGAACCTGCGAGGTCACCGTGGTCGACGGAGTACCCGATCACCGTGACAGCGTGCTCAGTGAAGTCGACCGACAGGCGGGCGACTGCATGATTTCGTGTGTCTCGCGAGCACAGACCGAGCGCCTCGTCCTCGACTTGTAAACCCAGTAGATCGGACCATGTGATGCCAGCACAGCTTGCACCAGTTACAGAACTGGATATCGACCCTTTCGCGCTCGAGAATCTCCTCGACCGATCACGGGTACAGCAGGAGATCCGGGAGACCGCGCCGGTCGTCTACCTCAACGCCTACGGCGTGTACGCCACCGGACGCTACGACACGATCCGCGAGGTGTTCGCCGACTGGCCCACCTACCAAGTGGGCGCCGGCGTGGGTCTCGCCAATTTTCACACCGAAAAGCCCTGGCGCCCGAAGGCAAATCCGACGGAGACCGACCCTCCCGAGCACGATGCTCCCCGAAGGGTACTCACCGACGTACTCGGCATGAGAGCGCTGCGGCGGCTGCGCGAGCACTGGCTCGAGGAGGCCGAGGAGGTCGTCGATCGGGTTCTCGCTCGCGGCCCGGAGGTCGATGCCATGAAGGACTTGGCCTCTGCGTTTCCCTTGAAGGTCTTCCCCGACGCCGTCGGTCTTCCACCCGAGAACCGGGACAACCTCCTCGCCTACGGCGATCTGGTCTTCAATGCCTTCGGGCCCCAGAACGAGCATTTCCACCGCGGGGCCGCTCGGCTGTCCGAGCTCTCCCAATGGGTCGCCACTCTCTGCGAGCGCGAGAGCCTGAGCCCGGACGGATTCGGCGCCAGGATCTGGGAGGCATCCGACCGAGGGGAACTGACGGCCGACCAGGCCCCACTCGTCGTTCGTTCCCTGCTGTCGGCCGGCATCGACACCACCGTCCACGGTGTCGCCGCCATCCTCCACGCCTTCGCCACACATCCGGACGAATGGCAGCGACTGCGCAGCGAACCCCAGCTGGTCCGTCGAGCTTTCGACGAAGCCGTCCGCTGGGCGTCACCTCTCCAGTTCGTCTTCCACACAACGGCGAAGGCTGTCGAACTCGAAGGCGTCCAACTCGGAAAGCACAGCAAGATCTTGCTCGTGATCGGCGCCGGCAACACGGACCCGCGGCGATGGGAGGACGGTGACCGTTTCACACTCACGCGCGACCCCTCCGGCCACCTCGGATTCGGGATGGGTCTTCACCAGTGCGTCGGCCAACATGTCGCGCGGCTCGAGGCGGAAGCGCTCCTGACCGTCCTGGCCGAGAAGGTGAAGACGATCGAATTGGCCGGCGTCCCCGAGAGGGGCGTGAACAACACGCTGCAAACGTGGAAGACGCTTCCGGTGCGGCTCTCGGCCTGAGCCACGGCATCGCTGCCGATACGGCGATGACATGGGCGGCATCGGCCCGTCCCTCTGCACCGCGGCTCCGGACCGGACAACTCGCCCGTCCGGCACGGAGCCGCGGGACGATCTCGGTGGCCTGGCAACTCAGCGCCGCCGCCACGCCCCGGGATCCGCGGTGAGATCGTCGACGAATGCGGGCAGCGCCCCGGCCGCGACGTCGGCGATCGTGACGCCCTCGAGCACGGACCGTAGGTTCACCCGGACCGCGATCCACACCTGCTGCAGCGGCTCGGCCGGGCCGTCGTAGGTGACGTCCTCGGGTCGCTCGCCGCGCACCGACGCCAGCGGCCCCTCGACGGTACGGATGACGTCGGCGACGGTGATCTCCTCGGCCGGTCGGGCCAGCCAGTAGCCGCCGTCGGGACCGCGGCGGCTGTTGACGAGGCCGCCGCGACGTAGGTCGGCGAGCACGGCCTCGAGGAACTTGTGGGGAATGGACTGGGCGCCGGCCAGGAACTCGGCCTTCGCGGGCGTGGGCCCGACGGCCGCCAGTTCGACGAGCGTGCGGACGGCGTAGTCGACTCGCGCGGTGATATGCACTGGCACCCCCTGGTCGATCCCCACCGTCTCGGTAGGGAATCCTACCGATCCCCGACCGGACGGTGACCCAGGTCACTCCACCCGGTAGATTTCCCGACAGGTGCGCGACAGCCTGGAGGACACATGTGGGAGACCCTCACCACCGCGTGGGGTTCGCTGCTCGAACCGCTCGGCGACCCGGTGACCCTGGCGATACCGGCCTTCCTCGTCTTCCTGGGGCTGGAGTGGTTCGCGGCCCGCAAGCTCGAGGCCGCCGACGTCCGCGACGGTCGCGCGTTCCCGCCTACCGCGGGCTACGAGTTCCGCGACGCGCGGGCGTCGATCTCGATGGGCCTGGTCTCGATCGCGACGACGGCCTTCTGGAAGTTCCTCGCCCTCATCGGCTACTCCGCGATCTGGGTGTATCTCGCGCCGTGGCACCTGCCGGCGAACGCCTGGTACACGTGGGTGATCCTGCTGGTCGGCATCGACCTGCTGTACTACACGTATCACCGCATGGCGCACCGGATCCGGCTGATCTGGGCGACTCATCAGGCGCACCATTCGAGCGAGTACTTCAACTTCTCCACCGCGCTGCGTCAGAAGTGGAACAACAGTGGCGAGATCCTGATGTGGCTTCCGTTGCCGCTGATCGGCATTCCGCCGTGGATGATCTTCGTCGGGTTCTCGGTGAACCTGGTGTACCAGTTCTTCGTGCACACCGAGCGGGTCGGGAAGTTGCCGAGACCGCTCGAGTTCGTGTTCAACACCCCGTCGCACCACCGTGTGCACCACGGCTGCGATCCCGAATACCTGGACCGCAATTACGGCGGGATCCTCATCGTGTGGGACCGCATGTTCGGCACGTTCCAGGCCGAGAAGCAGCGCCCCACCTACGGTCTGACGAAACCGGTCGGCACCTACGACATATGGAGGCTGCAGACCCACGAGTACGCGGCGATCGCCCGCGACGTCCGTGCGGCCGCGTCGTGGCGCGACCGCCTGGGCTACACGTTCGGCCCGCCCGGATGGGCGCCGTCGGGCGCGGTCGAGCCCCAACCGAAAACTGACCGCTCGGTCGCCCCCGAGAGCACGGGCCCCTGACGACTCGGAACGCCCACGATCCCACGGCTTTCCGCACCCGCCCTCGTGCCGAGTTTCAAGATTTATTCGCGCAATCCATTGACGCGAGTGTGAGTGGCGTCTCATACTCTGACTGATCAATTAGTCAGTAAGGAGACATCGTGGACCTGAAGGAAGCCGTCCGGCACCACATCGGGCGAGCCGAGCAGTCCGCCGTCGAACTCAGTCATCGCATCCACGCCCATCCAGAGATCGGCTTCGAGGAAGTCCGCGCCTCCCACTGGGTCGGCGACGCGCTGTCGGAAGCAGGGTTCATGGTGAACCCCGATGTAGCCGGAATGCCCACTGCGCTCGCGGCCACCGCCGGCAGTGGCCCCCTGGTCATCGGCATCTGCGCCGAGTACGACGCGCTGCCCGGTATCGGTCATGCGTGCGGGCACAACGTCATCGCGGGGGCGGCAGTCGCCGCCGCGTCCGGGCTTGCCCCGATCGCCGATGATCTCGGAATCACGGTCAAGGTGTTCGGAACCCCCGCCGAGGAGAACGGGGGCGGCAAGGTACGCATGCTCGAGGCCGGAGTGTTCGACGGCACCCACGCCGCGATGATGATTCACCCGTCCACGGTCGACCAGGTGTACACGAACGCACTCGCCATCGGCGACATCCTCGTTGACTTCACTGGACGGAACGCGCACGCCTCGGCGGCACCGTACGAGGGGGTGAACGCCGGCGACGCCGTCACGCTCGCCCAGGTCGCCGTAGGCCTTCTCCGGCAGCAGTTCCGCCCCGGAGACCAGATCCACGGCATCGTGACGAACGGTGGTGAAGCTCCGAACATCATTCCTGCGAAAGCCGGTGCGCACTACTACATTCGAGCATCCGATCTCGATGCGCTGAAGGCACTCGAAGAACGCGTACAACGCTGCTTCGAGGCCGCCGCACTCGCCACAGGGTGCGAACTCACCACCTCGCACACCTCCCCCGACTACTCCGAGTTCCGCAACGACACCGCACTCGCCGGACTGTACGAGCGAAATGCGGTGCGACTCGGCCGGTCATTCGCCCCGGTAGAAGAAGCACATTCGCCGCTCGGCTCGACCGATATGGGCAACGTGTCGCGGGTGATCCCCGCGATCCACCCGAATGTCGCTCTCGACTGCGGAGCATCCGTGAACCATCAGCCCGAGTTCGCAGCGCACTGCGCCGGCCCGTCGGCCGACCGTGCGCTCGTGGACGGGGCCACGGCGATGGCCTGGACCATCGTCGACATCGCCACAGACCCGACGCTGCGCGAGCAGTTCATTTCGGGACGCTGACCTCACCCCCCAAGGCGGTTCTCATGCGAAAGTACTGGATAGTCGGATTTATTCCGTTCATCCTCATATTCCTGGTCACGTGGCTCCCCCAGATCAACGGGCCCCACGTGTGGTTTGGATCCCCATCCCTGTTCCTCTGGGTCACGCTCGTCAGCAGTGTCGGCGTCTCCGGAGTCCTCGCCTACTTCGAATACACCCGGAAAGACCTCGACGAGGACGGGAGTGAGGCATGAACGTCACGTTGACGATCGGAATTCTCGGCATCGTCCTGATCGCGGCGATCGGATTCTGGGGGCGACGTCAGCCCGTGAAGGACATGGGCGAGTGGGCGGTCGCGGGTCGCCGTTTCGGTGTCATGACGACCTGGATCCTCCAGGCGGGAGAAACCTTCACAACCTTCACCTTCCTCGGAACGGTCGGGCTGGTCGTCTCACTCGGAGCCTCGGCGTTCTACTGCATTCCGTACATCCCGCTGGCCTACATCGTCATGTACTGGATCGCACCGAAGCTGTGGCGGCAGGCGAAGGCGTCCGGCTACGTCACCCAATCCGATTTCCTCCGCGGCAACTACGACAGCCCCGCTCTCGGACTGCTGTCCGCGGTGTTCGGGATCGTGTTCCTGCTCCCGTACCTCCAGTTGCAGATCACGGGGCTCGGCCTGATCGTCAAGGCCGCCACCGGCGGAGCTTTCGACGGAAAGCTCAGCAGCATAGTCGCTTTCGTTCTCGTCATCGCCTTCGTACTGTGGTCCGGCCTGCACGGTGTCGCCCGCACGTCCTACTTCAAGGACGTGCTGATGATCATCGTGATGCTCGTGATCAGCGTCGCGATCCCGATGCACTTCAACGGCGGGATCGACTTCGGAATGAGCACCATCGCCGCCGAGATGCCGCAACTGCTCTACGTCCAGAACGGCACATACGGCACCTGGTGGTTCATCACGAGCATGGCGATCAGCATGATCGGCGTCATGTTCTACGCGCTGCCGCACAACTGGCCGGCCGTCATGGCCAGCAACAGCGAGAGGGCGGTTCGCCGGAATCTCATCTACTTGCCGATCTACAGCGCACTGGCCAGCATCCCGATGCTTCTGGGGTACACGGCGATCGTCGCGTTCGGCATCGATCAGGACGGCGACTCCGCGATGCTGCAGATGGCATCGGAAGCGTTGCCGCCGTGGGCGATGGGAGTCGTGTTGACCGCCGCGGCAGCCACGGCGATGGTTCCGTCCGCTGCACTTCTGATCGCGATCGCGCCCCTGGCGGTCAACAACGTCTTCATGATCAAGGATGAGAAGAAGAAGTTCGCCGTCAACCAGATCGTCGTGGTGGTGTTCGGACTCGCTGCCCTCGTCCTGGCGCTGTCGATGCCGAACCTCCTGGGCAACATGCTGCTACTGACCTTCAGCGGCTCGACCCAGGTGGTCCCCGCGATCGCTGCGGTGCTCCTGCTCAAGCGCAAGCTGGACAAGGCATCGGTCATCGCAGGGCTGTGTGCGGGCGTCTTCGTGGTGATCCTGTTCACCTTCTCACCGATCCACGGTCCGGATATCAACACCGGGATCAGCGGTCTGGTCGTGAATATCCTCGTGATCACGCTGGTGGAAACCGCGCTCCGACTGTCACGCTCGGCGCGGGTCCGTACGGAGGCGTTCCCGGACGACACCTCCATGACCGCGAGGGTCTGATCATCCAATCCTCGGGAACGACGCGTGCCGGGCAGCTCTGGACGAGCTGCCCGGCACGCCCCGTTTCCGCGTGTCGTCGCACGCCCGCACGGACAGCCGTCCACCCGCCCGGCCCGGTGCAGTAGCTTGACCAGTGTGTCGAAGCAGACGAAGCAGCGGAAAGAAACCCAGGATCGACGTAACGAGATCCTGTCCACCACACTCGACTTGATCACCGAGTCGGGGATCGATCGGCTGCGCGCTGCGGACATCGCCAAGGAACTGGGGATCAGCACCGCGCTGATCTTCTACCACTTCAAGACGCTCGAGAACGTGGTCGTCAGCGCATTCGAACTCGCCGCCGAGAACGACCTCGACAACCTCGACAACGTCCTGGCAAACACCGACGGCGACATCGAGACCCGGCTGCGCGCCGTCCTGTACGAGTACGGCCCCACCGGCCGGGCCGTCGGCTGGCGGCTATGGATCGAGACCTGGTCCGCGTGTCTGCGCCAGCCTGCGCTGCGCGACGTCACGCACCGCCTCGATCTCCGCTGGCGTGAAGTCGTGGCCGACCTGATCCGCGCCGGGGTGGCGGCCGGCGACTTCCGCACCGAGGATCCGCAGGGTGCGGCCTGGCGGCTGACCGCCCTGCTCGACGGGCTCGCGGTCCAGCTGGTCGCGCTCGACGGCGGAGTCTCGAAGAAGGATGCGGCCGAGTGGATGGATCAGGCCATCCGCTCCGAGCTGGGGATCTGATCCGCACGGCCACCGCCAGGCCTTCACGTTCGGTGGGCCACCGGGACTGACCTGAAATGAACCCTTGACGTGACCGACCCCACTCTCGCATACTGACTGAGCAATCAGTTAGTAGCTGAGAGAACAGGAACGCTCCATGTCCTTGACCCTTCCGAACGCCATCGGCTCGACCGATGCCAACCGCACCGACGACCCGTTCTTCGAGGCAATCTGGCGCGATACCGAAAGCGAGGCAACGGGATACCTGGTCATCGACCGGCTCGTCCGCGGTATCTCCAGCGGCGGCCTGCGAATGCGTGCCGGCTGCACCCTCAACGAGGTCCGCGGGCTCGCACGCGGAATGACCCTCAAGGAAGCGATCCACTTCGAGGAGGGCGCCCACTACGTCCCGCTCGGCGGCGCCAAGGGCGGCATCGACTTCGACCCGTACCACCCCGACGCCGACAGCGTGCTGCGCCGCTACCTCGAGGCCATGGCTCCGCTCATCGAGCAGCGCTGGAACATGGGCGAGGACTTCGGGATTCGGCAGGACGCCGTCGACGCCGCACTCGCCGAGATCGGAGTCGAGAGCTCCGTCCAGGCCGCGCACCGCGTCATCGACGACGCCGCCGCGGCGGCCGCCCGCATGAAGACGGCGTTCACCACGGTGGTCGACGGGGTCTCGCTCGACGAACTGGTCGGCGGCTACGGCGTCGCCGAGGCTGCTCTCGCCGCCATGGCGCGTCAGGGCCTCGATCCCGCGGCATCGCGGGCCGTGGTGCAGGGCTTCGGATCCATGGGCGGCGCCACGGCGCGCTACCTCGCGAAGGCCGGCGTGCGCATCGTCGGCATTGCCGACGTGCACGGAGTGGTCGCGAACCCGAACGGCCTCGACGTCGAGAAGCTCCTCCTGACGCGTGATGCGACGGGTGGGGTCGACCGCACGCAGCTGGCGGACGGCGACACGAAACTCAGCTCCTCCCAGTGGCTTTCGATCGGTGCGGAGGTCCTGATCCCGGCCGCGACGTCGTACTGCATCGACGATTCCAACCAGGCCGAGGTGCGTGCCGCCCTCGTCGTCGAAGCCGCCAACATGCCGATCACTCCGAGCGCCGAGGAGTCCCTCGTCGCCAGGGGCGTCGTGGTCTCGCCCGACTTCGTGGCCAACTCGGCGACCAACGCCTGGTGGTGGTGGGTGTTCTTCGGAGACATCGACGGCAGCGCCGAGCCCTCCTTCCAGAAGATCAGCAATCGGATGCGCGCACTGAGCGACCAGATGTTCGACTATGCCGATCGGCACGGAATCAGCGCTCGGGCCGCCGCATTCGCGCTGGCTTCGGACAAGTTGACCGAACTGACCCGGCAGTTCCCCACCTACTGATCCCCCACTCGTACGCACGCGATCTCGCCCAGGAGCTGTTGCCATGGCATCCACACCGTCGCCGACGACCGGCACCGATCTGAGGGTCTTCAGCGACCCCGCGTCGGTGGCCGTCGTCGGGTCCACCGCCGATCCCGCCAAGTGGGGCTACTGGCTCACTCGGGGCGCCCTGACCGGGCGTCATCGTCGTCAGGTGCACCTCGTCAACCGGGCGAGGGCGGAGATCCTGGGTGAAGCAAGCTACGGCAGTCTCAGTGAGCTGCCGGATGTACCGGAACTCGTGGCCCTGTGCGTGCCCGCGGCACACATCGGAGCGGTGGTCGACGAGGGCCTCGCGCTCGGCGTCCGCGGCTTCCTGGGCATCACGGCCGGCGTTCCGGACGAGCCCGACATCGCCGCCCGGATCCACGCCGGCGGGGCCAGGTTGGTCGGCATGAACAGCCTCGGCCTCTACGACAGCGCGACCGAACTGTGCCTGGCCTGGGGACAGTTCACCCCCGGGCCGATCGCGGTGGTCTCGCAGAGCGGCCAGGTGGGCTCCGAGATCGCGTTGCTCGCCGCCCGCGCCGGGCTCGGGATCTCCCGGTTCGTCTCGATCGGCAACCAGACCGACGTGCGGGCCGCGGAGCTGCTCGACGCGCTCGCCACCGACGAGTCCACCCGCGTGGTCGCCCTCTATCTCGAGTCGTTCGCGGGCGGCTTGGAGATCGTCGACGCGATCGGCCGACTCCGGCAGGCCGGCAAGCACACCGTCGTACTGACCGTCGGCGGGAGTGAGGCCAGCACCCGCCTGGCCCGCTCTCACACCGGCTCGCTCACGTCGAGCACCGACGTCGTCGACGCCGCGTTGCGGGTCGCGGGCGCCGTCCGGGTCGCCACCCCCACCGAACTCGTCGACCTCGCTCGGTTCCTCCTCTCGAGCGCGCTGCCGGGAGGCGGCCGGGTGGCCATCGTCGGCGACAGCGGAGGCCAGACCGGCATCGCGGCGGACGTCACGGCGCACGCCGGGCTGCAGGTTCCCGAGTTCTCGCTCGACCTGGAATCGGCTCTCGCGAGACAACTCCCGTCCGGAGCGGCGTGCAGCAACCCGGTCGACCTCGCCGGGGCGGGCGAGCGCGACCTGGCGTCCTACTCCGACGTCGTCTCCCTGCTGCTCGCGTCCGACGAGGTGGACGCCGTCGTGCTCACCGGGTACTTCGGCACCTACGGCGCGGACACCCCGTCGCTCGCCGACCGTGAGCTCGAGATCGTACGCGCCCTGGGCACGGCGGCCTCGGTGTCCGGCAAGCCGCTGCTGGTGCACACCATGGTCGACGGCAACGCCGCCACCGAGGAGATGGCCGCCCGGTCGGTCCCGACCTACCCGGCGATCGACGCCACGGTCCGCGCGCTCGCGCACGGTGTCCGGCTGGCCGAGGCCGGACGCGAGCAGCACCACCCGACACAACGCACCGACACCCTCGATGCTGGGTATCTGGGAGCACAGAAACTTCTGGGCGACATCGGAATCCGATTTCCCGGGAGCGTACCGGTGCGCGGGCACGACGACCTCGCGGTCGCGACCGCGCGGCTCACACCACCGTACGTCCTCAAGGCCGCCTGGCTCGAGCACAAGAGCGAGGTCGGCGGTGTCCGGGTCAACCTGCCCGACGCCGCCACACTGGCCGCCGCATTCGATGCCATGCACGCCGCCCTGGGTGACGGCGACTACGTGGTCGAGGAACTCGACACCCGCCCACACACGGTGGAGATCCTGCTCGGTGCCCGGCGCGACCCCGACCTGGGCGCGGTGGTCGTCGTCGGCGCCGGCGGCACCGAGGCGGAGGTGTACCGGGATGTCGCCGTCGAGTCGGCCCCTGTCGATGCCGGCACGGCCCGGCAGATGCTCGAGCGCCTCACCTGCTTCCCGCTCCTGCAGGGCTGGCGCGGACGGCCGGCGGTCGACATCGCGGGCCTCGCCGCCGCGGTTGCCGCGGTGTCCCAACTCGCCGCCGCGCACCCGAGCATCGCCGAGATCGAGATCAACCCGCTTCGGGTCGGCCCCGACGGGGTCCTCGCCGTCGACGCGCTCGTCATCGAGCAGCAGCACTGACCCATCACTGACCGACCCATCCCGTATCCCTCCCCCGTACACCAAGGAACGATTCATGACTGCACCTGACATCAGAGCCGAGTTCGCCGACCGCGTGGCGGTCGTCACCGGCGGCGGATCCGGGATCGGCCGGGCCGTCGCGGTGCGCTGGGCGGCCGCCGGCGGCACCGTCGCCGTGATGGGACGCCGCGAAGACGCCCTCCACGAGACCGTCGCCCTCGCCGAGCAGGCCGGCGGCAAGGGCATCGCACTGCCCTGCGACGTGCGCGATGCCGCCGCCGTCGACGCGGCGATCGACTCGATAGTGGAACGGACCGGACGGCTCGACGCGCTGGTCAACAACGCCGCGGGCAATTTCGTGGTGCCGGGCGAGAACCTGTCTCCGAACGGCTGGAAGGCCGTCATCGACATCGTGCTCAACGGAACCTTCTACTGCACCCGGGCCGCGTCCCGCCACATGCTCGCCGCCGGCTCCGGGTCGATCCTCAGCGTGATCGCCACCTACGCCTGGCACGGCCACCCCGGCACCGTCCACAGTGCCGCCGCCAAGGCCGGCGTCGTCGCGATGACGCGCACGCTCGCGGTCGAGTGGGCTGCGCGAGGCGTTCGCCTCAACTGCATCGCCCCGGGTCCGACCGAGACCGCCGGCGCCGGGGCCGCGCTGTGGCCCACGGAGGAGGCGCGCAGTCAGGTGCTCTCGAGCGTCCCCGCCGGGCGTTTCACCACGCCCGACGAGGTGGCCGAGTCCGCCGCCTACCTGCTCTCCGAGCGGGCCGCGTACGTGACGGGCGACGTCCTCGTCGTCGACGGCGGCCAGTGGCTGGGCAAGGCCATCTACACCGATCCGACGAAGGGTGCGTGACATGCAGAGCACAGTTCGCACCGGCGGGCAGGCGCTCGTCGACGCCCTGGCTCGACACGGCGTCGACGTGGTGTTCGGGATTCCGGGCACGCACAATCTGTCGATCTACGCCGCTCTCGCTGAGTCCGGCATCGAACACGTCTCACCGCGTCACGAGCAGGGCGCGGGATACGGTGCCGACGGGTACGCCCGCGTCAGCGGTCGCCCCGGGGTCTGTATCACGACAACCGGTCCCGCCATCCTGAATGCGGCAGCTGCTGCGGCGCAGGCATACTCGGATTCGGTGCCGGTCCTGTTCGTCGCGCCCGGCCTGCCGCTCGGTCACCCGAGCAACGGCAACGGCTACCTGCACGAGGTCCGGGACCAGTTTCGGGCGATGGACTCCGTCGTCGGTCACGCACAACGCGTCACGAGCGTCGCGGAAATCCCTCTCGCCGTTGCGCAGTGCTTCGCCGCTATGGCAACCGGACGTCCGCGTCCCGCATACCTCGAGATTCCTCTCGATCTGCTCGACGAAAGCGCCCCCGTGATTCCCGTCGCGCCAGTGAGCCCCTCCATCATCACACCGGCACCATCGCTCCTCGACGAGGCTCGGGCATTGCTGGGCCGTTCCGAGCAGCCACTGTTGATCGTCGGTGGCGGTGCAGCGGGGGCCGCGTCCGAGGTTCGTGCGTTCGCCGAACTGCTGGGCGCACCGGTGATCACGACCGCGAACGGAAAAGGCACACTGGAGGAATTGCATCCGCTCGCCCTCGGTGCGGGACTGCAGCACCCGTCGGTCGCGAAACTGGTGGCCGACAGCGACCTGGTGATTGCGGTGGGCACCGAGCTCGCTCCCTCGGACTGGTGGTGGGGGCCGATCGCCGACACCACGCTGATCCGGATCGATGTCGACCCCACCTCGGTCGCAACCAATGCGCGGCCAACCGTTGCCATCGTCGGCGACGCCGCGGAATCCCTCGCTGCGTTGACGGCCGCGTACACGGGAGCTCCGCGGGACGGTGCCGCGCGAGCACAACTGTGGCGCGAGCGGCTGCAGGCGGATGCGCGCGACGAGGGGGCTCGCTACGTGCGGCTGTGCAGGTCGCTCGATGCGGTGCTCGACGACACCGCCGTGCTGGCCGCCGACAGTGCAATGGCCTGTTACTACGGAGCGCTGTCGAACCTTCCGCTGCACCGGCCGCGGTCCTTCCTCTACCCCACCGGGCTCGGCACCCTCGGCTACGGCCTGCCCGCGGCAATCGGAGCGAAAGTCGGTGCACCGGAGCGGCAGGTGGTTGCGATGCTGGGTGACGGCGGGGTGATGTTCACGATCGCCGAGCTCGCCGCGGCGGCCGAGGCCCGGCTGCCGATCCCCGTGGTGATCGTCGACAACGGCGGCTATGGGGAGATCCGCAACGAGATGGTCGACCGCGACGACCGGGTCCACGCCGTCGACCTCGGCACCCCCGACTTCCCCGCGCTGGCTCGCGCTCTCGGCTGCTACGGGGTAGCTGTCGGGTCCTCGGAGGAAGTGGGTCCCGCGGTCGCGGCCGCCCTCACTGCGGACCGTCCGACCCTGATCCATGTGCGCGAGGAAGAGGTGGAGCAGTGACGACATCGTGGATACGTGACGCGGTCCTGATCGACAACGAGTGGCGCCGCTGCCCGACCGTCTCCGACGTGTACAACCCGGCGACGGAGGAGGTCGTCGGCAGTGCCGCGACAGCATCGATCGCCGATGTCGATGCGGCGGTGCGGTCCGCACGGAACGCGGGGAAGGACTGGGGCCGAACCGATACCGGCACCCGCGCCGACCTGTTGGACGCCCTCCATGCTCAGTTGGTCTCCGGGCGCGATCGTCTCGTGGCCGCCACGGTCGCGGAGGTGGGCGCCCCGGTGACCGTCGCGGAGGCCTCGCACGTCGACCTGGCGATCGAGATCATCGCATCGTTCGCCGACATCGCCCGACGGATGCCGGCACACGACACGATCGGCAACTCGACCATCCTACGGCGCCCGGCCGGCGTGGTCGGCTGCATCACGCCCTGGAACTACCCTCTGTACCAACTGGCGGCGAAGGTCGGCGCGGCGCTGGCCGCCGGGTGCACCACGGTCGTCAAGCCTGCCGAGCTCACCCCGCTCTCGACGTACCTGTTCTGCGACGCTCTACTCGAGGCCGGAATGGCTTCGGGTGTCGTCAATCTCGTTCCCGGGCGCGGATCGGTCGTCGGTGCCGCCATCGTCGAGCATCCCGGCGTGGACGTGGTCTCGTTCACCGGTTCGACGACGGTGGGCCGCCAGGTGGGGCGGGTGGCGGGTGAGCAACTCAAGCGTGCTTGCCTGGAACTGGGAGGCAAGTCGGCCAGCGTGGTCCTCGACGACGCCGACCTGTCGAGTGCGGTCGTCGGCTCGGTCGAAGCTGCGATGCTCAACAGCGGGCAGACGTGCAGCGCCTGGACCCGGCTGTTGGTTCCGCGGCAGCGGTACGCCGAGGCCGTCGAGATGGCGGCGGCCCATTCCGAGGCGATGACCGTGGGCGACCCGCTCGATCGCAACACCCAACTGGGGCCGGTGATCTCCGGTCAGCAGCGGGCCGCGATTGCGGACTCGGTCGAGCGCGCACTCGCCCGTGGCGCTCGATTGGCTGCCGGTGGCACTCAGACGATTTCGGACCGCGGACATTACCTTCGCCCCACGGTCCTGGCCGACGTCGACCGGGCGGACCCGGTTGCCCGGGAGGAGATCTTCGGCCCGGTGCTCGTGGTCCTTCCCCACGACGGCGACGACGACGCGATCGAAACGGCCAACGACAGCGAGTACGGACTTGCCGGCGCAGTCTGGTCGGCGGACCGCGATCGCGCGCTGGCGGTGGCCGGTCGCATGGACACCGGTCAGGTCGACGTCAACGGTGCCGATTTCAATCCGCTGGCCCCCTTCGGCGGTTGGAAGAACTCCGGCCTCGGTCGAGAGTTGGGCCGCGTCGGCATCGACGAATACACCGAACTGACGGCTGTCCAACTCTGACGACGGACCGCCGACTCCCCTGATTCCCCCTCAGCAACGCACACCTTCACCAACGCCGAAAGAGGCTCCCCATGACCAGCATCCAGTTCGATCCGTGGCCGCTCACCGTCGAGCAGCGCGAGATCATCAAGCTCTGCCGTGATTTCGCCGAGAAGGAGATCCGCCCGCGCGGCCGCGAGGTCGACGAGGCCGACGTGGTCACGCCCGTCGACATCTTCGCCAAGGCCGCCCAGGTCGGCATCACCGACTTCATGATCGCCGAGGAGTTCGGCGGCGGCGGCATGACCGACGTGTTCACGCAGTGCCTGGTGCAGGAGGAGCTCTGCTGGGGCGACCCCGGCATCGGAAACCTGGTGTGCTCCAACGGCTTCTTCTCCGACCCCCTGATGGCACTCGGCACCGCCGAGCAGAAGGAGAAGTGGCTGCGGCCGCTCACCGGCACCAATCCGCTGATGACGGCGCTGGCCACCACCGAGCCCGGCTCGGGCTCGGACGCCGCGTCGATCATCACCACCGCCGCCCGCGTGGACGGCGGGTACCGGATCAACGGCCAGAAGGCGTGGATCTCCAATGCGGGCGCTGCCGACCAGTACGTGGTGTTCGCCAAGACCGATCGCAACGAACGGTCCAAGGGCGTCACCGCATTCCTGCTCACCAAGGACACGCCCGGCTTCACATGGGGTGAACCGATGAAGAAGATGGGGCAGCGTGCGATCGTCTGCCGCGAGCTGTTCTTCGACGATGTGTTCGTCCCCGAGGAGAACCGGCTCGGCGACGAGGGCCAGGGCTTCTACGGTCTCATGGAGACCTTCGACATCTCACGGATCGTCCTCGGTGCGGCCGCCGTGGGAGCTGCCCGCGCCGCCTACGAGTACGCGCTCGAGTACGCCCGCACCCGTAAGCAGTTCGGCAAGCCGATCATTGAGCACCAGGCCGTCGCATTCCGCCTGGCGGACATGGCAACCCGGATCGAGGCGTCACGGCTCATGGTCCATCACGCCGCGCGCTCGATCGACGCGGGCGTGAACACCACCGGGCTGGCAGCGATGGCCAAGCTGACCGCGTCCGAGACCGCAATGTTCGTGACCCACGCCGCCGTCCAGACCCTCGGCGGCTGGGGCTACTCGCGCGAGTACCCGGTCGAGCAGTGGATGCGGGATGTCAAGCTCGAGGAGATCGAGGAAGGCACCTCCGACATCATGCGGCTCATCATTTCCCGGAAGCTCTGATGAGCCGAGGCCCAGGCGCCGCCGTGAACGCCGGATCGCGTTCGCTAGGGACGGGCGCCTGGGCCGCCGGGCTCGCGTCCGCCGCGGCGTACGGTCTGACCCCCGTGGTCGCGGTCCTCGCGTACCGCGACGGAGTCTCACCGTCCGTCCTCGTCACCCTGCGGGGACTGTGCGGTTCCGCGGTGCTGCTGTTGATCGCCGCCGGAACCGGCCGCCTTCGGGGCATCA
Source organism: Rhodococcus sp. BE178 (assembly GCF_050433545.1). Taxonomy (NCBI): domain Bacteria; kingdom Bacillati; phylum Actinomycetota; class Actinomycetes; order Mycobacteriales; family Nocardiaceae; genus Rhodococcus; species Rhodococcus sp. BE178. The sequence goes on from NZ_JBNPXA010000010.1 coordinate 56,872, forward strand.
GCCGGCGACCGGCAGCGGCGCTACTCTTCCTGTGCGGTCCACTCTTCGGAGTCCAGATCCTGGCCTACTTCGCGGCGGTGCAAGCCACCGGCGCCCAGGTGGCGCTGGCGCTGGTCCACATCTACCCGTTGTTCGTGCTGCTGCTGGTGTGCCTGGCCCGCCGACAACGCGTCAACGTGTGGACGGTGGCGCTGTGTGTGCCGATGGTCTGCGGGATCGGCCTCGTCGCCGGTGGCGGTGCAGCGTCGTCCTCGATCACGGTGATCGGTGTCGGCGCGGCATTGCTCAGCGCCTCCGGATACGCGGTGTATCTGGTCCTGGGCGAAGAATGGGGACGATCGGTCGGAGTTGTCAACGCGGCACTGCTCGTCACCGTCGGAGCGACGATCACAACCGGAATCGTCGCTGTGGCGACGAGACAGAGTTTCGCCGTGCCACAGGGTGTATGGAACGTCGCTGTCGTGCAGGGGCTACTGCTCAATCCGGTGGGAATCGGTTGCGCGTTCTACGCGATGCGGCGTCTGGGATCGGTGGCGATGAGCATGATCGGTCTTCTCGAACCGATCTTCGGCATCGTCAGCGCGGCCCTTGTTCTCGGCGAACACCTCGACCCGGTTCAGTGGCTCGGCGTCGGCTTCATCCTCTCGCTCGGCGGCCTGCTGCCGTGGACGATGTCGGCTCGGCGCCGACGCCCAGTCGCATCGTCAGGCGCGGTCCAGGCTCACCAGGAAGTCAACCGTGCCGGCGTCGTCGACGGTCACGAATCCCAGTGACGGCGGCGTGATTCCGTAGTCGGACCACGTGACCGGGACGCTGCCGGACGCGACCAGTTTGTCGCCGCTGTGCAGGACCTTCACGTCGACGGTCACCGGCCGGGTCTGGTCCTCGAGGGTCAGCGTCCCGTCCGCCTTCACGGTGGTGGCGGTTCCGTCGGTGGGCAGCGATGCCAGATCGACCGGCGTCGTGAGGGTGAACGTCGCGGTCGGGAACGTGTCGGCGGCCATGACGTTGCCGCGGAACTGTCCGTCGCGACGCGAGTTGTCGGTGGCGATGGCGGCCACCTGGACCACCACCTGGGCGCCGGAAAGCTTCTCACCGGAGACGTCGGCGGTCCCGGCCACCTGGTCGGTGGCGCCGACGACAGTGGCCCGCGCGCCGTTGAGGATCTCCGAGACGGTGTACCCGGCGGCGGTGCGGTTGGCGCCCTCCTCCGCGCCGACGATCCACTGCCCGTCCACCGAACCCGACGCCGCCTGTGCACCCTCGGTGGACACGCTCGCGGCCGGGGCATCGTCCTCGGCGATGAACTCACCGTAGATCCAGGGGCCCGCCGGAACACCCGCGCGCACCACCACGACCGCGGCACCGATGAGCCACCATTTCTTCATCGGCACAGCGTATGAGCACGACGGGGTAGGCGCCACGGCTACGTCGCCGCCCGGTGAGGTCTCGACCACCGTCGCGCCGCTCTGCCCCGCACGTCCGCCTCGAAACGCCGGGCCCGGTCGATCTCGTATTCAGAATCCCGCATCTTCGCCGCATCGAACTCATCCGTCGATTCATCCGTCGACTTCCGAATCGGAACACTCCGGCCATGATTCACTCGACAAAGCTGACAAGCACTGCAGATCGAAAACCCATCAAGACCAAGCCGGACATCACCGAACCCCGCTGCGGGGCGGTCACGGGGAGGATGGATCTCAATGGAAACGATTCGCGACATCACGTTCGATCTTCTGCGCAAACTCGGAATTACCACGGTATTCGGCAATCCAGGTTCGACCGAGGAGACATTCCTGAAGGATCTGCCCAGCGACTTCAGATACATCCTGGCACTGCAGGAGGCTTCAGCAGTCGCCATAGCCGACGGCTACGCTCAGGCCACCCGCTCCCCCGCGCTGGTCAACGTGCACACATCGGCGGGCATTTCCAACGCGATGAGCAACATCATGACTGCGGCGATGAATCACACCCCGCTCATCGTGACCGCCGGAAACCAGACGCGAGAAATGCTCCTGATGGAGCCGTGGCTGACCAACGTCGAGCCCGAAATGCTGACGAAGCCCTGGGCCAAGTGGAGCTACCAACCGGTGCGCGCCGAGGACGTGCCCGCGGCGTTCATGCGTGCGTACGCGATGGCGATGCAGCCGCCGGCCGGTCCGGTCTTCCTCTCGATCCCGCTGGACGACTGGGACCGACCCGCGGCGAGCACCCCGGTGCTTCGCTCGGTGACGACGCGGATCGGACCGGACCCCGACCGAATCGAGGAGTTCGCCCGCCGGTTGTCCGACGCGAAGAACCCGGTGCTCATCTACGGCTCCTCGATCGCGCGCGGGGACGGCTGGGCACAGGCGGTGGCACTGGCGGAGAAGCTCGGTGCACCCGTGTGGGCGGCACCATCCTCGGAGCGCCCGCCGTTCCCCGAGAACCACCCCCATTACAGGGGCGGGCTGCCGTTCGCCATCGGCCCCCTGTCGGAACGGCTGGCGGGCCACGACATCGGAATCGTCATCGGGGCACCGGTGTTCCGCTACTACCCGTACGTTCCGGGAGAGTATCTACCGGAGGGCATGTCACTCCTGCACGTCACCGACGACCCCGCCGAGGCAGGGAAGGCCCCGGTCGGCGACAGTCTGCTGTGCGATGCGGTCCTGGCCCTCGAGGGTTTGCTCGAGCTGGTCGAGGAACGGGCCCCGAGTGGCCCCGTCGCCGTGAATCCGCACCGCATGGCCCCGCATCCGGCGCCGCTTGTCGCCGAGGCGGGCGAGGCGGGCGGGACACTGACCGCGCTCGAGGTGTTCGAGGCGATCCGGTCCGTGGTGCCCGACGGCACCGTCCTGATGGAGGAGTCGCCGTCGAACATCGCGGAGTTGCACACCGCGTGGCCGATCGAGAAGCCCGACTCGTTCTACACCGCCGCGAGCGGCAGCCTCGGCTGGAATCTGCCGGCCAGTGTGGGTATCGCTCTCGCGGAACGTGATTCAGGCCGCAACCGCCCGGTGGTGGTGATGATAGGCGACGGATCGTTCCAGTACGCCATCCAGGCGTTGTGGACCGCCGCCGCCCACGAACTACCGATCCTCTACGTGGTTCCTCGGAACGAGGAGTACGCCATCCTCAAGGCGTTCGCCAAGCTGGAGGAGACGCCAGGAGTGCCGGGACTCGACATCCCGTCCCTCGACTTCGTCTCCCTCGGAGAGGGATACGGATGCGCGGGCGAACGAGCGGAGACCGTGGACGAGGTGCAGATCGCGGTGAAGGCCGCGCTCGCACGCTCCGGCCCCACCGTTCTGGAGGTTCCGATCGCAGCAACGGTCCCGCCACTGCTGTAGCCCGACATGGACTCCTCGATCGACTACCCAGACGCCGATCGACTACCTGACGCGCTGCCGTTAGCAGCGACCCACAGCCGCTTCGACATTCGAGGTGGCCTGATCTGATAGACCCGACTTCGCCAGACAAGTGGCCGTGCCGAGCTGAACCGCGAGCAGAACCAACACCGCCCCGCCCGCGCCGGCGGTGTTGGCTGTCTAGTGGGACTGTCTGAGAAACGGTGGATCCGGTCGTGGTCTGACACGCCGGGCGTGAGCCTGGCGGGAAGTATCGAGAGTCACCGATGCCTCGTTCGACCCGTAGATCGTCGGGAAACGTCAGCGACGCCTGACCGGGGTGGACGAGATCGTCCACTCGACCGGATCTACCACCCTCACCCACGCGACAACGCTCACGCCCTGTGGCTGCCAGCCCTGTTCCATGTTTCCCTTCACTGTTCCCGTCGAGTGGGCAGTTGGCGGAACGTCACGAGTGGCAGCAATACCGCAAGTCCGAGCACGAACAGGCTCGCGCGCAGCGCGACCAGTCTGGAATCGACGTTGATCTCCACCGCGCGGTCGAGCTGTGCCGAGGTCAAGTCCAGTCCGGCGAGACGGCCGCGGAGGTCATCGTTCGCGACGAAGCTGACCGAACTGGTGGTCACTTCGATTCTGCTGTCGGACCGCAGATCCGGGTCGTCAGCGACACGGCCCGAGGCGGATTGGGCGAGCACGGACATCAGCACGGCTCCCGCGACGGCAGTACCGGTGCAGAGTCCGAGGAAGTTCGCCATACCCCGAGCACTGCCGATCTCTCCGGAGAGCGACTGCGGGCTGGTCTCCATGAGCAGTGCACTTCCCGCACTCAGTCCGACTCCGATACCGAGACCCAGGCACACCTCGCTGACCCCTGTCCACACACCCGACCACTGATTCGAAATGGTCAGTGCCAGCAGCATCACGGCTGCGGCAGCGAGCACATGGGCACCGGTCAACAGCCAGCGGCACGCGAACAATCGCATCAGAACCGGTGTCGCAGCCGCCGAGACGAGCGCGGCGAGGGAGATCGGCACCAGCATCAGTGCCGAACCCACGGGCGTCTTCCCCAATACCATCTGGGTGTACAACGGCAACAGGTAACTCACGCCGGCCATCAGCAGGTTCACCGCGACCAGACCAATCAGGCAGGCACGGTTGAGCCCCGACCCGAACACCTGGGGGTCGAGCAGGGCCGTCCTGCCACCGTCGACGAGCGAATGCTGCCGCGCGGCGAACACATGCAGCACCAGCACGCCGAGCAGCAACAATGCCAGCACGGGCGACAGGCCGAGCACACTCATCGGCGCCGACTCGGCGGCCAGGAGAAGTCCCCATGCGCCGATCTGGTTGATCGCCGCGACCAACAAGAGCACACCGACGGCCGACAGCGCGATACTCGCCTTGTCGATGGAGCCCCGGAAGGGAGTCCGGGGCAGAACCACCCGGGAAGCGATGACGATGGTCCCCGCGATGACAACCAGCAGAAGGAGGAAGGGCGCCCGCCAGCCCCAGGTCTGCACGAGGAATCCACCGACCAACAGCGCGAGCGCAGCACCGATACCCGTGCTGCCCGCCAGGATCGACACAGCGACGGTGCGCTGTGTGCCGGAGTAGGCCTGACCGAGAATCGCCAGCGCGTTGGGAACGAGCAGCGCGCCACCGAGTCCCGCGACCGCTTCGCCCGCGATCAGCGCCGAGACATCCCGGGCCAGGAGACAGATCAGCATGCCTGCGATGTAGACGGTCAAGCCGAGCAGCTGGGTGTTCTTGGCACCGAGGACTCCGCTGATCTTGCCGCCCGTGACCGTGAAGGCGGCAACGAACACCCCGTACGCGACGATCGCCAACTGCACGTTCGAGATCGTGGTGTCCAGGCCCTCGACCACGCCGCTGATCGCCATGGGTAGCACCGACGCGTTGAACACCGAGACGAGACCGGTGAAACACACGAGAATCAGCGGCAACCAGCTCGCTCGCAGCAGCGCCTCGTCCGCGCTCTCGGTTGTCACACGAACGGCAGGCTGCTGATCAGCGGTGTCCATAGGTGCACCCCTCGGGGATCGTGCAGTGGGTTCGAGCCTGAAGATCAGGACGGCAGAGTCAGGAACTGCATCGGGGCCGTTTCCGCGAAGCGGCCGGTGACGTTGCCGGCGAGTCCGCCCTCGAGCGCCGTATCGCTCATCAGGTCAAGCTTGCCCGCCGGCGCGCCCACCCCGAAATCCAGCTTGTCCAGGTCCACCCACACGATGTTGGGCCGTGTCGTCGAGTCGAAGACGAACCGCTTGTTGGTCAGGTCGGCAACCGTCTGCCAAATCGTCTGCGACGCATACGGCTTGTCGGGATCGGGGATGCGGAAAGGCTGGGCGGCATTGCGGATGACGCTGAACATTCCCGCGACCGCCTCGACCTCGGTCTTGGGCTCGGGCAACCGGCCCACGTAGTACGCGGCGCGGGCGAACCGGTCGGTCGCGAGCGTGGTCCCGGGCAGGGGCCTGGTCCCACCGAACCCGTCGATCTCCTCGAGCAGTTCGATCTGCTTGTCGTAGGTCGGCGAATTGGTCATCACGCGATAGGCGCGGTCGTGCCAGACGGTGGCCTTGCCGTCGACGTACTCGATGATCGCCGAATCTCCGGTCGCATCATCCAGCGCGAGGTGTACCGCGGGCACCTCACCGGTCGCCGGGTCCCCGAGCGGTACAACCTGAACGTCGGACTCGGTGATCCACGCGGCGGCGTCCGCCACCGTGGCGAAGTTGTCCAGGAAGTACTGAAGCCAGATCGCCATGCTCAGAGCCGGCCGCGACTTGTCATGGGTGCCGTACTCGGACTCCGCGAGCCACAGGATGTGCCCCGCCAGTCCCGCCTCGTTCATGCCGTCCACCGTCATCATGTCGAACGCACCGGCCACGACACTGCCGTATTCGGCGGCCCAGCTGAGTGAACCACCGACGCCGTCATCACGTTTGATTCCCCGGGGAAGCGACCACAGGTTCGTTCCGGTATCTCGGTGATAGTCCATATTTCGCCCGACGAGCACAGCCCCTGCGGCGTCCGGCCAGATCACCCTGGTGCACATCACTCCACCTTCCGCAGCTCTCGAAAGAGCTGGCTTCTTCGTCGAGATCTCGAAACTGGATTAGGCGAACGATAGCAAGACTTTCGAGAGCGGCAGGCTCATTGGAGCAATCACCGCGAGCCCCGCACCACTCGTTGTCAGCCCGCGCCGAAACTCTCAATCATTTTGGTGGACACCCTGTTCTCCGATCCGGTCATCGTGTTCGAGGAGTGGGACGAGGTCGGGGCTCCCGGACACGACGAATGCGAGCGAGTCCCTCCGCGTTGGAGTTCCAGACGGGGTGCACGTCGCGGTGAACGCCGCGCTCGCATGCGCCGGCCCACCGGTCTGGAGGTTCCGAGCGCGGCAACGGTCCCGCCGCTGCTGTAGCCGCCGACTCGGGTCTCGTCGGGTGATGCCTGCCGGATCGGCCGGGACCGGTCTGGCAGGTATCCCGCACGGGAAGATCTTCCGGACCGGATACAACTGGTTCACCGGCGACGGCATGGTTCACGGCGTCCGACTCGGCGACGGGCAGGCACTGTGGTACCGGAACCGGTGGGTCGACTCGGAAGCGACGTCGGCGACCCTGCAACGGTTGGCCCCCTCCGAGCGCGGCCGATCACCCCTGCACGGACCGTCTGCGAACACGAACGTCATCGGGTTCACCGGCAAGACGCTCGCCCTGGTCGAGGGCGGTCTGGCGTGCGTGGAACTGTCCGAGGAACTCGACACGGTCGATGTCTGCGACTTCGACGGCACCGTTCGCGGCGGATACACAGCGCACCCATCGGGGGATCCGGAAACCGGTGAGCTCCATGCGGTTTCGTACCACTTCGGATGGGAAACACCTTGCAGTACAACGTGATCGGCGCCGACGGCCACCTCCGGAAGGAGATCCCGATCCGCGTCGGCGGCAGTCCGATGATGCACGCCTTCTCCCTGAGTCGCGACTACGTGGTGGTCTACGACCTGCCGGTGACGTTCGACGTTCGAAGCGCCGTCGCGGCCAACGTGGCCCGGCCACTGCGCCCCCTTGGCGGCATTGGTCTCCGAACGGACTGTGACCGCGGCGTGGCCGCCACTCGCGACTTCGATCCCCGATCGGCGATCGGCGATCGGGGAGTTCGTCTTTCATCCCGCGTCTTCCGATTGCGCGGAGGCCGGATTCCACGGCAACTGGATACCGACAGCGACGCACACGCCCTGACGCAACCGTGTCGACGTCCAGCGGTCTACGGGTGCGAGGGCCTCGGTTCGACGGAACGCTCGGTGACGGCCACGCCGACCTCGTCGACGGCCGTGCGGATCATCGCCCCGTACCCGTCGTCGCCGAGCGCGTCGAAATACCGACCGGCCGCATCGAGATGCTCGCGCGCCTGGTCGAACGATCCGAGCCGCCGGAGGTTGTCGGCGAGATTGAGGTGCAGCGACGGATAGAAGCCGCGAACCACGAGACCCGCGTGGTGTTGCCGGACACGGTCATTCGTGAGGGCATCGGCACGGGCGGCGTCCGGGTCACCGTCGCGGCCGAGCGTGACGGCACGGGTGATCGCGTCCGTCGTGAAGTCCGTGGTCATCGCGGTTCTACTGTCGCGGTGGAGGTTACGGGGCAGTGGGCATGGCGAGCGTGGTGAGGTCGCCGTCGGTGGCGGAGCGGATGACGACGGGCTGGTCGGCGGCGGAGAGGTCGAGCATAACGTCCGGCCCGACAGCCGTGGCGAGCGCGGCGCGCAGGGTGCCGGACGCGAAGTGCACCTCGATGCCCGGGCCGGACACCTCGGCGGTGAGGCGCGTTTCGCCTTCGTCGACACACACCACCACGGTGTCGGTGGCGATCGTGCACCGGATCCTCGCGTCGGGGCTGTCCTCGATCGCGGCGAGCAGCGCGTCCCGGGACACGACGACCCGGGTGGACGCGGCGGGCAGGGCGGTGAGCATCGCCCGGTAGTCGGGGAACGCGTCGTCGATGGTGGCGCATCGTCTTTCGTCGCCGCCGGCGACGACGACCAAGCGATCGGATCCGGATCGGAGGACGACGTCCCGGCTCCCACGCAGCCACGGGCCGAGCGCGGCAAGCTCGGCGGCGGCCACGACGACGGCCCACGGATCATCCGCGCCGGGGCAGGCGATGCTGCGCGTCGACAGGCGGTATCGGTCGGTGGCGGTGAGTGTGACGGCCCCGTCCCCCACCTCCACGAGAATCCCGGCCAGGACCGGAAACGCGGGATCCGACGCCACAGCGACCCGCACCTGCCCGATGGCATCGGCGAGCGTGGCGGCGCAGATCGACGCCGAGGGCCGCGGCGGCGGCGCCTGTCGGACGGACTCGGCGACCGCGGCGGCGGCGTCGGCCCGCTCCCGCAGCGCGCGGACGTGTGCGTCGAGCAGGCGTCCGGCGTCGTCGACCCCGTCGAGGATCCGCGCCACGACGTCCAGCGGGACGGCGATCTCCCGCAGCCGGCGGATCATCGTGGCCTGGTCGCGTTGGGCCTCGGTGTAGTACCGGTACCCGGTCGACCGATCGACGCAGGCCGGGACGAGTAGCCCGCAGTCGGCGTAGAAGCGCAGCGCGCTCGGTGTCAGTCCGCTCGCCCGCGCGAGCACGCCGATCGTGATCAACCTGTCCGTTCCGAATTCGCTCATCGGGCCATCATGGAGTCTCGACCAGCTTGAAGGTCAAGCCGCTTTCGAACGGACGGCCTCGGTGGACGCCGGGCCCTCGGCGATCGCGGGGGCCGGGGCGGTCGGTTCCTCCGGATCCTCGGGGATCGGTTGCGCCTGGGTGGTGACCTTCTTGCCGCGGCCGATCACGATCGCCGCGACCAGGGCGACGACCAGACACGTGATCGCGCCGAGCAGCAGCCCGGCCCGGCCGCCCCACTCCTGGCTGACCCAGCCGGCGACGGGGCCGCCGATGGCCGTCGAGCCCTGGAACGCCGTGGCCCACAGCGCCATGACGCGGCCACGCATCTGTGGTTCGGCCTCGAGCTGGAGGGTGCTGTTGGTGGTGGAGTTGAACGCGATGCTGACGGCGCCGACGATCACCAGCGCGATCAGTTCCACCGCCAGCGTGGGCGCGGCGGCCGCGGCCACCAGCGAGAAACCGAACGCGGCGGCCGCGACGATCAGGACGCGGGTGCCGGTGCGACCCCACGTGGCGACCAGCAGGCCGCCGCACACCGCGCCGATGCCCATCGCGGCCGTCATGAACCCGTACGCCTCGGAGCCGGCGCCGAACGTTTGATCGGCGACGATCGGGAGCACCACCTGGAACTCGAACGCGAGGCATCCGATGAACGCCATCATCAGCAGCGGCACCGCGAGATTGCGGTTGCCGCGGACGTAGCGCAGGCCCTCGCGGAGCTGGCCGCGGGCGCGTTCCATCGGCGGCGAGCGGTGCAACTCGGAGACGTTCAGTCGCAGCAGCGACGTCACCACCGCGACGAAGCTGGCGGCGTTGAGCAGGAAGCACACGCCCAGCCCGCCGGCCGCGATCGTGACACCCGCGACCGCCGGACCGACAATGCGCGACGCGCTGACCAGCGTGGACTGCAGGCTGACGGCGTTGCGCAGGTCCGCCGGACCCACCATCTCGAGCAGGAACGACTGCCGTGCCGGGTTCTCGAAGCAGTTGTTGAGGCCGAGCAGCAGCGCGAGCACGTACACGTGCCACAGCTGGACGGTGCCGGTGATCGTGAGGACGCCGAGGACGAGGGCCTGGACGCCCATCATCGTCTGCAGCACGATCATCAGCCGTCTCTTGTCGGCGCGGTCGGCGATGACACCGCCGTACGGCCCGAGCAGCAGGACCGGCAGCGTCTGCAGCGCCACGACCAGGCCGATCGCGGTGCCCGAGCCGGTGAGTTCGAGGACCAGCCAGGACTGCGCGACGAGCTGCATCCAGGTGCCGATGAGCGAGACGGCCTGGCCGCTGATGAAGCGGCGGAAGTTGCGGTTCGCGAGCGCCGCGAACGTCTGACGTCCGAGTTTTCCCGCGGCCGTCATGAGCGGGCCGTAGCCCGGGCCTGACACATCCGTTCGCCGAGCGCCTCGAGGGCCGGCAGCGCGTCGAGCAGATCCTGGGTCTTGGTCTCGGGGAGTTGGGCGAGGTACTCGGCGAACAACTGGGTCCGCTTGTCCCGCAACTGCGAGTGCAGGGCGATCCCCGCGGGCGTCGCGGCGACGACGACGGCCCGGCCGTCGTCGGGATCGGCCGAGCGCATGAGCAGCCCCTCGGCCTCCATCTTGCCGATCATCCGCGAGAGCATCGTCGGGTTGAGGGTCTCGATCTCGGCCATCTCGCTGGCCCGGATCGGCCCACGGCGCACCGCGGTGGTCAGGATCGAGAACTGCGTCTTGGTCAGCTCACCGCCGGACGTCTGCCGGTCGACCTGCCGGGAAATGCGTCCGAGTGCGACACGAAGCCGGGAGACCTCGTCGTCGTCGAAGAGGCTCGTCAACGTCCACCTCCAATTTACTTGCTTGTCGGCAAGCATACATTGAAGGTGTGGCGATCTCCACCCTCGGGTGCGTGACACCAGCCACGGGAGGGGGTCGGGTCAGGTCAGTTTCGCGGCCCGCACGACGGGCAGCAGACGCTGCTGGTTGTCCACCCACTCGCGCATCACGACCATCTCCTCGCGCCGCTGCACCGAGTCCCAGGTCGCCATCTCGATGTTGCCGACGAGGTTCTGGCTCTCCTTGACCACGCGTTCCCGCTTGGCCGTCACCACCCGGTCGCGGTAGCGCTTGACGGAGACGCGCAGGTCCTGGATGGCGTCGATCTCGCTCTTGATGACCTCGAGCGGCCGCGCGACGTCCTCGTCGAGTTCGGCGGGGTCCTCGATGCCGGCCGTGACGAGCCGCTGCTTGAAGAGGTGGATGCGGTAGAGGTCGGTGTGGATCTTGCGGGCCACGTCGTCGAGCTTGTCCCCCGTGATCCGCATCGGCGCGACATCCTGTCCGGCCCAGTCGAGGAACGCCTTGAACAGGGCCACCTCGGTGGCCAGGTAGACGAGCAGCGCGACCTCGGTGAGGACCTTGGGGTCGTCCGGATGCGGCCGGCTCTTGACGCTGAGCAGCTCACCCTTGACGAGGACCTCGTGCTTGGGGAACACCCGGTGCAGCAGATCCAGGTAGACGCCGGGGCCCACCTTCTTGCTGCGGATGCGCGTGATCCCGGCCTCGTAGCGGGCGGTCCACTCGCCACCATCGTTCGGGATGTCGTACAGGAACACCCGGATCGGATCGCCGTGGGAAAAGGACGTATCCGAACCCTGCGCCTCGTCGGCGGCGGCATCGTCGGCGCCCGCCGCGTCCGGTTCCGCCACGGGCGAATCCGCGGCGACCACCGCGGGGGTGGCCGCGTCCAACTGCTCCGCGACCACGGGTTCGGGCGCGGCAGCCGCCTTCTTGCGCTTACTGACGGTCGCCATGACTAGTGGGCGGCCGCGTACGCCTTGACGATGTCACCCGAGATCCGGCCGCGGGTCGACACCACATAACCGTTGCGGGCGGCCCACTCCCGGATCTCCTGGGTGCTGGCCCCATCTGTCGTCGGCTTCGCGGCGCGGGTCGTCTGGCGTCCGCCGACCTTGGTGGAATGGCGGATGTAGTAGTCCAGCTTGCGGTGGAACTCGGTGGCGTTCTTGTCATTGAGGTCGATGGTGTACTCGACGCCGTTGACAGCGAAACTGATGGTCTCGCCACCGAAGTCGATGGGCTCACCATCAAGATCATCGATGAGCTCGACAATTACCTTCTGTGCCACGTGTTACTCCCGAGGTTCGTCAACCAAGCTGCATCGGGAGCCTACGGGACAACCCCCACACAACCCGATGCGGATCAGGGTCGTCACGGCGTCGACCGTGACGGTGAGACCTTCGCGGTGCCCGCCGGGCGCCGGTCAGCGCGCGGCGACACCTGCCTGCGCGTATTCGACGTCCTGCTCCGGCTGCGCGCCGCTCACGCCGATCCCGCCGACGACCTCCCCGTCGACGCTCACGGGCAGGCCTCCGGGCAGCGTCGTCAGCGACTGCTGGGTCTGCGCATCGATCAGGTCGACCAGCGCGGGATGGGCGTCGGCCAGCCCGGAGTAGGCGGTCGTGGGTATGCCGATCAGCGCCGAGGTCGCGGCCTTCGCGCGTGCCACCCCGGGGGTGAACCATGCGGCGCCGTCGTCGCGCACCACCAGCAGATCGTGTCCCCGCGCGTCGACGACGGTCACGCTGACCCGGTTGCCGTCCCGCCGCGCGGCATCGATCGCCGCGTCCGCGGCGCGCCGGGCCGCCGCGAGATCGAGCCGGGCCTGCTTCGTATCCGCCATCGAACGTCCTCCCTCAGTTGCTCTCGTCGACCTCGATCAAACACGAGCCGCGCTCCGAATCCCCATCCGAGGGTCGGGGATTCGACGATCGCGGCCCCGGACGACCCGGCGCGACCGTCCGGATCAGGCCGGGCACCTCCCGCTGTACTTGTCCAGCCCGAGACCGCCGTTGCGCTTCTTGCTGCGCCCGGTGGGACCACCGGACGGCTTGCGCACCCACTTGCCCTTCGAGTCCAGGCCGGGCATCCGTTCGCTGCCGATGCGGCTGTAGCGCGTCTCGCCGTCGACGGTGAGCACCCCGTCCTGCACGTCGATGTGCGCGACCGTCGCCCAGAACGAGTTCTTGCTGTTGCCCACGTCGACGAGGATCTCGTCCGCGTCCGGGCCGGGCAGCCCGTCCTTGCCGGCGCGGCCGTAGCGGATCGCCACGCGCGGATTACCGAAGGTGTCCAGGGCGCCCGCCCCGTTGTCGACGCTCTGATAGATGTTGACCAGCAGGTCGCCGTTCTCGTTGGGCAGCACCCGCACCTGCTCGACGGCCGGCTTCTTGCCCTTGCCCGGGCCCTGGCTGTCCCCGTAGTGGTGGATGAACGGCCAGTGCTCGAGGCTCCCCCGGTGCCCCTTGTCGCCGCTGATGACGACGTACTCGTCGGTGTCCTCGTTGCGGCAGAAGAAGTACACGTCGAGGTCCCCGGTGCCGTACTTCTTCACTTTGCCGTTGCGGTCGTAGGTGGCGCCGCGCCCGTCCCATTCGAGGCCGACGGTCAGGACCCAGTTCGGATCCCCCTGCCCCTTCCTCAGGTCGATCCGCGCGGTCCGATCGGGCGACTCCTTGGTGAGCGCCACCTTCACCTTCTCGAAGGAGATCGGTGGTGCCGCGGCCGCGGCGGGCGCCGCGATCTCCGGAGTGGGCGGCGCGGACGGCGACGCAGGCGCCGAGGTGGCGTCGGCCGGCGTCCCGGGATCGTCGACGTCGATGCCGTGCTCACCGGCCAGCGCCGCCAGGCCATGGCTGTAGCCCTGCCCGATCGCGTCCATCCGCCAACCGGTTCCCCGCCGGTACAGCGCGACGACCTGCAGCACCGTCTCCGTGGACAGACTCGACGGCGTGAAGCGGAGCCGCTGGGACGTACCGTGCACCTCGACCGAGAGACCCGTGACCGCACCGAAGTCGATGCCCTGGGCTTCCGTGCTGGCGGTGAGCAGGACCCGATGGATGTCCGCCGGCACCGTGGTCAGGTCGACCGAGACGCTGTCGTCCGCGGTGAGCGCGACACCCGGCGCCGTCGGGTTGTTGAAGAAGACGAAGTCGTCGTCGGAACGCACCTTGCCGTCGTCGGCGAGCAGCACCGCGGCGATGTCGACCATCCCCGGCTGACCTGCCGTGGTCAAGCGGACCGTGTACCGATCCTCGGCCAGGTCGGTCTTCGAACCCTTGACCACTTCCAGCATCGTGCGTGCCCCCACCGTTCCTGTTCGTCGTGCGACGGCCGCGTCGACCGCGCACCATGCTGACACACCGCGTCGCAGCCGATCTCAGCGCGCTCCGGCGGAAGGCGCGAACGGGTCTGTGGCGGTGCCGATTCGCGTATACGCGTCGCCGAGTACCGTGCAGTCGATGGAGGCCGTGTCCCCGATCTCGTTCTCGGCGGAAGAATTTCGGCCACAGCCGACGACGAGGCCGGCCGAACTCATCGCAGACATGCCCGAAGTCCAGTTCCTCGAAGACTGGCCCTCGGGCATGTCGCGCCACATCGAATGATTCGGCGTCATCGGACAACTCAGGTATCGAAGATATCTGTCACCGAGCGCCCTCTAGTGTCAGTCAGCCCAGCGAAGTACGTCCTCAGCACATGGACTCGCGGCTGAACGAATGCCCCGCGCGCCTTTGCATACGTGATCGTCAGATCGTCGGCTGGGCCCAGCGTCCCGAACGCAGTAGTACTCCGCTTGCCCAGTGTGCCGATCCTTCCACGCATCACCAGCGGTGTTTGGAGCGGAACAGGCTCGAGGTACTCGACAGTGAGATCCACGGTCATCCCCCATCGGCCGCCTGCCTCAACCGCGCGCCCGAGAAGTTCGTCGAAGAGCAGTGACGTGACGCCGCCATGTGCGAATCCGGGAAGTCCCTCGTAAGCCTGCCTGAGGATGAAATGGGCGATCACTTCCTCGGCCGTCGTCTCGATCTCGACTTGTGGCGCGAGCGGATTGGTGCTCCCCATAGCGGCGCTGTTCACGGGCACCCCCGGTCTCAGAGCGTCGTCGGATTCGATTCGATCAGCCGGACGTCGAAATCCGTCGAGCTTGGCAAGTGCCTCGCGGATCGATGATGTTGCTTGATCGATCACCTCCGTTGGAGCATCGGTGCAGACGACCTCGTCGATCAGTTCCCGGAGACTCTGCGCCAACGATCCCGCTGCATGGTTCCGAGAGCGCACGGAAGACGACTGTTCAAACACGTCAAGCCTTCGGCCGATTGTCGACGACCCTGCGGGATTTGAAGGTCTGCAGTTCATGGGTTCCGGGAGCGACTACGCGCACCGGCACCCTGATCTGAGTCGACAGTTTGATTGCGGCCTCGAGCGACACGCGCAGCTGCTCGAGGTCCTCGGCGTCCAAGTCGGGGTGATGCTCGACCTCGACGCGCAGTTCGTCGAGTGCATTCTCGCGCTCGACGAAGATGCGGAATTCGGCGCCGGTGCCGTCGACGCTGCGGACTGCGGCCTCGATAGCGGTGGGGTAGATGTTGGCTCCCCGGATGATGAGCATGTCGTCGACTCGGCCGAATACGCCGCGAGGCAGACGGGGGTAGGTGCGTCCACACGGGCACGGGGTGTCGTCGATGACCCCCTCGTCGCCCATCCAGAATCGGATCATCGGCTGGGACTCTCGCCACAGATGCGTTGCCACCGTGGCTCCGGATGTTCCTGCGGGCACCGAGATGTACGGGTTATCTGGATCGACGACCTCGGTGTAGTTCTCGTCCTGGAACAGGTGTACGCCACCGTCAGCTTCGGTGCATCCGATATTGGCCAGGAACGGGTACATCTCGGATGTCGAGCCGGCGGATGCATCGACGAGCAGCGGGTTCCCCCACAATTGCATCAGCAGTTCACGAACGGATGGAATGCTGGCGCCGGGTTCGCCTCCGGCGATCAGCAGCGATACTTTGCTGTCACGGACGTCGAGGCCGAGTTCGCGTGAGCGCTGGGCGAGATGCACGAGGTAGGACGGTGTTCCTACGACGACGCTGCAATCCAGGGTGTGCATGAGGTTGATCTGCTGATCCGTAGGGACAACCGAGCCCGTCGGGAAGGTCGTCGCGCCGATCCGTTCAGTAGCTTGTAGCACTCCCCATCCGCCGAAGAAGAGCGCGAAGGGGAAGGTGATCTGGACGACGTCGTCGGGCCTCACGCCGGCGCTCCACAGCGCCATGGCAGACGCCTCTCGGGCCCGATCCCAGTCGCCGTGGGAGACGCCATACATCGTCGGCTTCCCCGTCGTTCCCGAAGAACCGTGAATGCGGGCCAGTTGATTGCGCGGGACACCGAGGTAGTCGCCGAACGGCGGGTACTGCTGCTGATTCGCGACCAGCATCTTCTTGGTGATCACCGGCACCTTCGCGGTGAAGTCCGCCAAGGACTGGACGGCGGCGGGCTTGAATCCGTGATTGTCGTAGTGCCGTCGATAGAACGGCAGGTTCTCGTACGCGTAGTGGAGCTGGTGCTGGATCCGTTCGAGGATCAGCTTGTCGCGTTCGTGGCGCGGCATGGTCTCGCGCGCCTCGTCCCAGAACCGTGTGGAGCGGGCGCGTCGCTGAGCTTCGTCTCGCCTGTCGGTCATGCCGTACCCTCCGGTGAATTATTTCTACCAAACCGTAGGTAGAAATATGGACGCACACGAAGTGTGATGTCAAGCACTGTGTTATTTTATCTACCAAACGGTAGGTGGATTGATTGGAATCAGAGGAGAAATCATGCGAGTCAACGTCGACATGAGTTCGTGCCAGCACTACGGGCAGTGCGTGTTCGCTGCGCCGGAGGTGTTCGATCTCGACGGCGACGGCAAGCTGCAGTACCGAGGTGATGCAGCCGAGGATCAGCGCGCAGCGGTGGAGGCGGCTGCAGATGCGTGCCCCATGCAAGCAATCACGATCGTCGATTGAGGCTGCATATGCGCACCGTGGCAGTTGTAGGTGGATCGCTCGGGGGCCTCCGCACCGCTGAGGCCCTCCGCAGTGCGGGGTGGACAGAGTCCGTCATCGTGATCGGATCCGAGGCGGGCATGCCGTATACGCGGCCACCGTTGTCAAAGAAGATCTTGTCGGATGGTGGGAGCTTCGACAGTGTGCGACTACGTCCTCGGCTAGAGGACGACGACGTCGATTGGCGGCTCGGCATTTCGGTCACCAAGGCAGATCTGGCCGAGAGGCGGCTGCACCTGTCGGACGGGCAGGTCGTCGAGTTCGATGCGCTCGTCGCGGCGACCGGTGTGACTCCCCGGACGTTGTCGGTCTCGGGACCAGACCTTGGACGGCACACGTTGCGGACACTCGACGACGCACAAGCGGTGCACCGAGAACTGGGGCCCGGTCGGCGTGTGGTCGTCATCGGTGCCGGATTCATCGGGTGTGAGGTTGCCGCCGCTGCGCGTGCGAAGGGCTGCGAGGTCGACGTCGTCTGTGCCGACGAGGTCGCCATGCTCCGCCCGCTCGGCCGCGAGGTGGGTCAGGCGATTCAGCAGAGACACGTCACGGAAGGGATACGTTTCCACCCGGGCAGAACGGTCCAGCGCTACGAGGGCATCGACCGAGTGTCGGGGGTCGTCCTCGACGACGGGTTGCACTTGAAGGCGGATGTGGTTGTCGAAGCAGTGGGTTCGGCTCCAAACGCGAACTGGCTCGAACGAAACGGGCTCGATACCACCGATGGGGTGGTGTGTGATTCGTGGCTTCGACTGGGAGGCGTTACGGCGACCGCGGGGGTAGGTGATGTCGCGCGGTTCCCCAACACACTGTTCGACACGGTGCCGCGTCGATTCGAGCACTGGCAGATGGCGGTAGACACCGCTCGTCAGGCGGCCCGCACGATCATGCACGATCTGACGGGGGCGCCGATAGAGACACTGCCGGCTTTCGAACCACTTCCGTCCTTCTGGTCGGACCAGGGGACGGTCCGAGTGGACGCGTTCGGGTCACCCGGGATCGCCGATTGTTGCGAGGTGCTCGAAGGCCACCTGGGCGGCGAGTGTGCGGTCGGCTACTACCGCGAGGGTCGCCCGGTCGGGGTCGTGTCGATCTGCATGCCCCGCCGTAGCGGGCACTATCGCACGTGGATCGCCGAGCGGCTCTACGCCTTGCCCTCGGCCTCGGTCGCGGGCTGACTCGGGAGCCGATTCCGTGGGCTCCGGCGTAGCGCTTCGGGTCCTCCCGTGGCCAGCACCGCTGCGTCGGAGCCCAGTGACGTCAACACCATGCCGGCGAGCTGGTAGGCGAGCTCTTGCGGCGAATACTTGCCGCCGACGGAGTACCACTCGGTCATGCTGTTGAGCATGCCGATGATGGCCACCGAGGACAGCCTGACGTCGATTGCGGAGTCGATGTCACCGGAGTCGACGCCGTCATGCAAGATCCCCATGAGCACGGCGTAATACTCGTCCTCGCTCCTGCTCAGTTGCTTCTGACGCTTTGGCGACAGCTGGCTGAACTCACGCAGCCTGATCCGGAAGGTCCGCAAGTTAGCGGCTACGAACTGAACATGCGAGTGGACGAAATCCGTCAACCGGTCGAGTGGTGCGCGGGGATCCTCGGCCAGCGGTGCCACTGCGTGCAGTGCTGTCACGTACGCCGGCTCGATGATCTGGAAGAGAAAGTCTTCCTTGGATGCGACGTAGTAGTACAGGCTGCCCTTCATGATGCCAACCGCGTCGGCAACGTCCTGCATGCTGGTGGCGTCGTATCCGTTCGCCAAGAAGGCGTCGGCCGCGGCGTCAAGCACTTCCCTAACTCGTTCGGCGTCCGGTCCGCGGCGCGGACGGCCCCGCTTGGCCGCTTTCTGGACCATCCTGTTCCCTCTCATCGACGGCCGTGGCCGATCTATTACTGCAACGCGCCCGCCGGGAACCGCACGAGTCGCTCGACCGCAAGGTGGTGAACGTGCTGCGCAGATACCGCACAAACGAGGCCTCGGAACCCCCGGGCCCGACTGGATTCACGGTACAACCGCGCAGCACGTCGCCTCCACTCCGGGTTCCTCAACTCCAGATGCTCGAATATGCCCAGCAATCCGCGTGGTTTGACCAACCTCTCGACGTGCGGCAATAGGGAATCGCTTCGACAGCACCAAGACGAAACGGTGGGGGTGTCGAATCTCGACACCCCCACCTTGACGTGCTGGACGGCTGCTGCGCGGCTACTGGCTTTTCAACGATTGGTGACGGGGAACGACGTCATGCCGCGGCTGATCAGAGTCGGGTGCCACTGCTGCGCGGAGTCGGCAATCGCGAGATCAGGGCACCTGGTCGCCAGGGCCTCGAATGCAAGCTGCCCTTCGAGGCGGGCAAGGAAATTGCCCAGGCAATGATGCAGGCCGAAGCCGAAAGCTACATGCCGGTTCGACGCACGGGTGATGTCGAACGAATCGGGATTGTCGAATACTGCAGGGTCGCGGTTCGCGGACGCTTGTACCAAGTAGACCGTGTCGCCCGCCCGCATGTGACGGCCACGCAGTTCGACGTCCTGCACAAGTCTGCGCATCGACATCTTGGCAGCGCCGTCGAAACGGAGAACCTCTTCGACCGCTGATCGCGCCAAATCCGGGTCATTCCTCAGCAACTCCCACTGGTCGGGGTTCTGCAGGAAGGCGCGCATCCCGTTTGCGATCATGTTGGTCGTCGTCTCGTGCCCGCCGAAGATGAGCAATGCACACGTGGACACCACCTCGTCGTCAGTCAAAGGTGGTTCCTGCTCGCCGGATTCGAGGATGCGGCTGATCAGGTTGTCGCCGGGCTGCGCCCGGAGTCGAGAAATGTGTGACCGGAGGTAATCGGTCAGCTCTGTCAGTGCGCGTTGGGCACGTTCGTGCCTGTCTGCGGTCGATTTCGCGCCGAAAATGAGCACGACGATCTCATCCGACCATTGCTTGAACAGATCACGATCCTGCGCGGGAACTCCCATGAGTTCGGCAATCACGACTGCAGGAATCGGATACGCGAGATCATGCACAAGATCCAGAGGGCCCGGATGGGCGATGGCGTCCACGGCTTCCTGGACCACCTTTTCAACCCGCGGTCGCATCGAGGCGACCGCCTTCGGAGTGAAAGCCGGCATCACCAACTTCCGGATCCGCGTGTGATCAGGCTGATCGAGGAAGACCATCCAATGCTGGAGAACGTCGTAGGTGGCCTTCCTCGCCTCCCGCTGCTCGGCGGACAGGCGCTCGTTGAACACCGGCCGCACACGATCCGACGAGAAAGCCGGGTCCCGAAAGGATGCCACCACATCGTCGTACCCGTACACGAACCAGGCCCGATACTGCTCATTCCAGTGCACCGGGCAGTTTACCCGCATCTCGGCGAAGTACGGGTAGGGGTCCGCCAGCCTCTCCGGGCTCAGAATATCGTGATCCATGAATCCTTATCCTCCCAAAATTGTTATAACGCAACCATTTCCGTCAATACCTGCGGCGCCGCCACCCATTGTCTCCACTGCCGCGGTCCGGGCACCGTCGACCTGACGTGCCCCGGCCTCGTCTCGGAGTTGCCATACGGCTTCGGCGATCTGTGCGAGTCCTGTGGCGCCGAGAGCGTGCCCTCTGCTCAAGAGTCCGCCGGATGGGTTCACCGGCTGGCGACCGCCTAGTTTCGTGTGGCCCGACTTCACCAATTCGAGGCCCTGGCCTACCGGAGAGAGTCCGAGTGCCTCGGTCGCCGTCACCTCGCCGATGGTGAAGGCATCGTGCACTTCGAAGAGGTCCATGTCGCCGGGGCCGAGTCCTGCCTTCTTCCACGCTTCCTCAGCGACGGACTGCATCAGTTCGAATCCCCACGGGTGATTCGAACGGTGATCCCAGAGGTTTCCTGATTGCAGCACGGTGGATAGGACACTGATGTCCCGCTTGCTGTTTCGTTTGGGCCCCACGACGGCCGCGGCGGCAGCATCAGAGATGTCGCAGCATTGGAGCAGCGTCAAGGGCTCTGCCACCATCCGGCTGCCGAGGACATCCTCGACGGTTACTTGTCGTCCATGTTGGGCGCGGGGATTCAACGAACCGTGCGCGCGATTCTTGACCGCCACCAGGGCGAGATCGTCGAGTTCGACGTCGTACAAATGGCCGTATCTACTGGCGGCGAGACCATAGATGCCGGGCATTGCGAGTCCGGCTACACCCTCGGAATCGTTGTAAGCTGGGGTGATTGGGCCGTTGAAGTGCGTCGTCATGGTCTCTACGCCGAGGCACAGCACATGCTCGTACCGTCCCGATTCGACCGCATGGACCGCTTCGAAGAGAGCGGTAGATCCGGTGGCACATGCATTCTCGACAGTGACGACCGGGACACCGACGATGCCGAGGGTCTGAAGGCAACGCTGGATCGTGCCCGTCACCCCGAACACCGTTCCGGCGAAAACAGCATCGACCCTGTCGATTTCGGCGTCTTCAAATGCCTCGAGAACGGCACGCTGAACCAGGCTGACATCACTCATGTGGGGTTGGCGGCCGAACATCGACGTGCCGACCCCGTAAATCGATGCGTTCATTCACCCACTCCCGTGTGCACTGCTCGCGCGAGCGGATTGCCGTGGTCGGTGACGGCGACCAATCGAGCCCGTGTTCCTGCAGGTATGGGCTCCTCCGGTGATGTGTGGACCAGCACCCGGGGGCCATCGTCCAGCACGAGATATGCGAGAGAAAACGGCGGCGTATACCCCGGCACGGCGATGTGCATGCGGGTCGAGGCGAAGATCTCGCCCTCTGGCCCGAACTCGGCTACCTCCAATGGATTTCCGCAGATGGGACACCTAGGCGCGGTCGATGCCGTGGGATACCGACACGTTGCGCACCGATTCCCCACGACGAATACATCTCTGCCTCGCGTGATGACACGAGGCCGCGGATCAGTGTCCTCCATAGTTCAATCCTCTCGGCTGCAAAGACGAATCAGACCGGCTCGAGCGCCGGCCTCAAATTATTTCTACCGTCCGTTTGGTGGAATATACCCACTTGCACCCGGTGCGTCCAGGGGTGTTGCCCAAAAGACCCGAAGTCATCGCTCAGCCGGCGCTGGACCGGCCGAGTGGATGCGAACACTGCCGCCACTCGATCCCGGAAGCACCACGTCCCCGTGATTGGTTGTCGTGCAGCGGATCCAGTCCTGGTTTCGGTTGCCGTGCGATCCACCGACACCAGACCGAGCGTCGTGGCACCCGAGTAGACATCACGAGATGTGGGAGGGCCTGCCCACTCACGATGAAGGTCCGGCCCAGGGCACCCGAACTCAGAGGTCCTCTCGAGAGTCTGCCCGAAAGTGTTCCTCCCGCAGTAAATTCGGGCTACCATTCACCCGGTTTGCGGCGTACGTTCGTTGAAGCGCGTAGCGAAACCCGAGGATTCGTCATGGCCGTAGCAGCGATGGCGATTCCAAGTGCTCTGCTGCGGGATGCAACTCGACTGCCCACTCCGTCAGGCGATACCAGTCCGCACCTCTGGGTGATCCCCTCGGATCCCCAGCCGCGGTCGCAAGACAGGTGACCTCGCAATACGCGGGACGTCGGCAATGACGACCCGATCTATGCAGACAGGCCCCCACTCAGCTCTTGCGCTCCGTAAGAACATGTCCCTCGTATCCACATCCGCTTTCGGCAGACACATCCTAAGGAGCAGCGCATGGACAGGCACGACGAACTGGCAGGCGCGCGCAGGCAGCACTGGGTCAACTACACGGCCCGCCATGCGTTACATCGAAGCGACCATGCTGCACTCAAGTTCGGCGAAAGAACTATCAGCTGGGCCTCACTTCAGGAGCGCGTCGTCGCACTCTCCGATGCGTTGGCGAGAAGAGGGGTCGGACATGGGGATCGAGTCGCTCTGTTGATGGGCAACAGACCCGAACTCATCGAGACCCTGCTTGCCACCAACCGGCTGGGAGCAATTGCGGTCCCATTGAACACGCGGCTCACGGCCCCTGAGGCAACCTATATTCTTGATGACAGCGGCGCGTCCGTGCTGTTCGTCGACGACGGCACCGCGGCACTCGGACACGCTGCCTCAGCGGGATCCGACCACAGTGTGCAGTTGGTGCTCGTGCCGGAACCGGACTCACCAGTTGTCGATTCTGGACTGTCGTACTCCGATTTGCTTTCCGAGGAGGGGCCCTCAGCGCCTGCTATCGACGTCGATGAGGACGATCCCGCACTGATCATGTACACGTCGGGGACCACAGGGCGCCCCAAGGGCGCCGTGTTGACTCACCGAAACCTCTCCGCGCAGTCGGCGATCGTTCTGACTGCATTTCGATTCGAAGTCGGAGACGAGGTCAACCTTTGCGCGTCGCCGCTATTCCATATCGCGGCTATCGCCACGGTGGCCCCGTCGATCATGATCGGCGCAACGATTGTCATCCTCCCGACTGGTTCATTCGATGCAGCGATGGTCCTCGACCTCGTGGAGCGTGAGAGAGTGACGTCGACCTTCCTGGTGCCGACTCAATGGCAGGCCATCTGCGAGGAGCAGGAGCAGCGCCCACGAAACCTCTCAAGCTTGCGGGTGAGCGGCTGGGGCGGGGCGCCGGCCACCGACGCATTGCTCCGCAGAATGAATGCGAACCTACCAGGAGCATCGAGCCTCGCCCTGTTCGGCCAGACTGAGATGTCAGCTGTGACATGCCTTTTGGAAGGCACGGACGCGCTGCGCAAACTGGGTTCGGTAGGCAAGCCGGCCCCGACAGTGTGGGCCCGCGTCGTCGATGCAGAAATGAACGACGTCACCCCTGGCGAGGTGGGTGAAATTGTCTACCGCGGTCCCGGGATGATGCTCGACTACTGGAACAACCCGGACGCTACCGCACAGGCGTTTGCTGGTGGATGGTTCCATTCCGGCGACCTGGTTCGTATCGACGACGAGGGGTTCGTGTATGTGGTCGACCGCCTCAAGGACATGATCATCTCGGGCGGGGAGAACATCTACTGCGCCGAGGTCGAGAACGCTCTGGCAAACCACCCAGCCATCGCTGATGTGTCGGTGATCGGACGTTCTCATGATCACTGGGGAGAAGCCCCTGTGGCTGTTGTCGTTCTGAGAGAAGGCAGCTCAGAGCTCACAATCGAGGCACTTCGAGCTTCGGCCGGCTCCGATCTCGCGGGCTACAAGCTACCGCGTGCCTTGGAGATCGTAGACACCCTGCCTCGCAACGCTTCCGGCAAGGTCGACAAGAACGCTCTCAGAGTGCGGTTCGGAGGGAAAGAACCACAGGTTCTTCGCTAGACCCACGCGTGGCGTCGGTCATGTCTCCCGCGAGAAGGGATCGCTCATCTCCGGGCCAGATCCGCACCTGTCGACGTCCGCTCTTCCCAAGTTCACAGCTCATCCGCTCGACCCACTTGGACGGAGCTTCCCGGGTGGGACACAACAAGGAGGAACAATGCCCGAGGCCTACATCGTTGACGCCCTGCGTCTGCCAATCGGTCGACGTAACGGTGGATTCGCCGGGGAGCACCCTGCCGATATGGCGGCCCATGTGATTTCGACCCTGGTCGGCCGTCATGACTTCGACCCGGCCGAGATCGATGACGTCGTGTTCGGTTGTCTGGACAACATCGGCGCGCAGGCCGGCGACATCGCCCGGACAGCCGCGCTCGCTGCCGGGTTGCCTGAATCGGTTCCCGGCGTCACCCTCGACCGTCAGTGCGGCTCGTCGCAGCAAGCCGTTCACTTCGCGGCGCAAGGAGTTATGAGCGGCACTCAAGATCTCGTCATCGCCGGTGGTGTTCAGAAGATGAGCCAGTTCCCGCTCCTGTCTGCTTTCCCTGCAGGCAAGCCCTTCGGCTCGCCGGACCCATGGACGGGCAGCCGGGGATGGCACGCGCGTTACGGCGACCAAGAGATTTCACAGTTCCGCGGCGCAGAGATGATGGCGGAGAAGTGGAACCTGTCGCGAGCCGAGTGCGAGAAACTCGCTCTCACCAGCCACCAGCGCGCCATCCGCGCCATCGACGAGGGACGATTCGACCGTGAGATTGTCCCTTTCGCGGGCGTCGCAACGGACGAGGCACCCCGGCGAGACACCACTACGGACAAAATGTCCCAGCTGGAAACTCTCGCTCCGGGTGGTGTTCTGACTGCAGCGGTCGCCAGCCAGATTTCGGATGGCTCGGCTGGACTACTGATCGCTTCCGAGGCCGCGGTCAAGCGCTTCGGCTTCACCCCGAGGGCCCGTATCCACCATATGACGGTGCGAGGCGCCGATCCGGTGATGATGCTCAGCGCGCCGATTCCAGCGACACAGCTCGCATTGAAGAAGGTTGGCCTGTCGATGGGTGACATCGATGTCACCGAAATCAACGAGGCCTTCGCTCCTGTGGTACTGGCGTGGCAGATGGAGCTCGACGCTGATCCGGAGAAGGTGAATGTCAACGGTGGCGCCATCGCCCTCGGACACCCTCTCGGAGCTACCGGGGCCCGTTTGATGACGACGCTTCTCCACGAGTTGGAGCGCACCGGGGGCCGCTACGGCCTGCAGACAATCTGTGAGGGCGGCGGGCAAGCGAACGTCACCATCATCGAGCGCCTCGGTTAGGGATGATCGAGTATGCAACGGGTCATGAATTACACCGATGAGCACGAGCTCTACCGCGAGACCGTTCGCGCGTTCCTCGAGCGAGAGGTCGAGCCCTACAAGGATCAATGGGACCTGGACCGCCTCATCGACCGCAAAGTGTATGCCGCCGCGGCCAATTCGGGCATCTACGGCCTGCAGATCCCTGAGCAGTACGGCGGCTCCGGAGAATCGGACTATCGCTACCGCATGGTTGTTTGCGAGGAAGTCGCGCAGGTCAACGCACTATCGTTCGGGGTGACAGTGTCACTCCAGGACGACCTGGTTCTTCACTATCTACTCGATTTGGCCACGGAAGAACAGCGCCGGCGCTGGCTTCCACAATTCGCTGACGGCACCGTCATCGGGGCACTGGCGATGACCGAGCCCGGTGCCGGGTCGGACCTTCGTGGCATCAAGACCACTGCCCGTCGGGACGGCGGGGACTGGATCCTCAACGGCCAGAAGACGTTCATCTCGAGCGGAATCATGGCAGACCTCGTGATCGTCGCAGCATGCACCGATCGCGATGCCGGCTCCCGGGGGTTCACCCTGTTTGTCGTCGAACGGGACATGCCGGGCTTCCTGCGTGGCCGCAAACTCGAGAAAATGGGTCTACCTGGTCAGGACACCGCCGAACTGTTCTTCGAAGATGTCCGAATCCCCGCAGCGAACCTCCTCGGCGAAGAGGGACGAGGGCTACAGCACCTGATGAGTCACCTTCCGCGAGAACGACTCGGGGTGAGTGCGTCGGCGATTGCGACAGCACGTGCGATCTTCGACCGAACTGCGGAATACTGTCGTCAGCGCCGCGCCTACGGAAGACCCTTGGTAGATCTGCAGCACGTCCGCTTCGAACTGGCGGAGATGTCCACCCAGCTCGATGTGGCGACCGCATTCATCGACCAGTCGGTTCTGGCCTACAACAGCGGGACGCTGACTGCGACTGACGCCGCTAAAGGCAAATGGTTCATGAGTGAGCTACAGAAGACCATCCTGGACAGATGTATTCAGTTGCACGGCGGATACGGGTACATGATGGAGTACCCGGTCGCAAGGGCTTACCTCGACACTCGAATTCAGACGATATACGGCGGCACTACTGAAGTCATGAAGGAAGTCATCGGCCGGGAACTATCTCGCTGATGCCCTCGATGCCGGGAAACCATAGATACGGCGCGGTGGCCCCGAGTGCATGGTCCTTCTACCGCCCGTCACAGCCTCCGGAGGAAAAGTGAAGGTCTTCAACGGAATCGAAGAATTGGCGAATGCCGGCGGCACAGGACTCGGTGTGAGCTCGTGGGTTCGTGTCGACCAAGATCGTGTTCAGAAGTTCGCCGACGCTACCGGTGATCACCAGTGGATTCACGTTGATCCCGACCGGGCGAAGGACGGTCCGTTCGGTGCCACGATCGCACACGGTTTCCTCACCTTGTCCATGCTGCCGCGCCTCCAGGAGGAGGCTGTACCGCGTGAATGGTGTAACCATGGCGATCAACTACGGGCTCAACAAGGTTCGTTTCGTAACTCCGGTTCGCAGCGGAGCCCGGATTCGCGCCCGATCGAGCGTCGGCGAGGTTTCGCGGCTAGACCGGGACGTGCAGGTCGAGTTTCGCACGACAATTGAGATCGAGGGTTCCGAAAAGCCAGCGTGCGTCGCCGAAGTGATCGCACGATTTATCGCCTGATGCCGGGACTTGAATTCGCCTCCGCCACTCTTGTCGCCACTCCTGCAGAAGGGCGAGACTTCAACTCTTCGTGGCCGGAAAGCAACTCATACAACTTCTCAAGGAGAATCGCATGTCAGGATTCGAGGAACGTGTCGTCATAGTCACTGGTGGTGGCGGCGGACTCGGGCGGGAGTATGCCCTGACCCTCGCCAACCAGGGCGCCCGGATCGTTGTAAACGATCTAGGCGGTGCACGTGACGGTTCCGGCTCGGGAACCGCGATGGCCGACGGTGTTGTCGAGGAGATCCGCGCTGCTGGCGGCTCCGCGGTGCCGAACTACGACAACATTGCTACGCCCGAGGGGGCGCAAGCACTGATCAAGACCGCCGTGGACGAGTTCGGTACGGTCCACGGCATTGTCAGCAACGCCGGCATCCTTCGGGACGGCGCCTTCCACAAGATGGCCGTCGAAAACTGGGACTCGGTGCTCAAAGTTCACCTTTATGGTGCGTACTTCGTGACCCGTGCCGCATGGGATCTATTTCGCGAGCAGAAGTTCGGACGTGTTGTCGTGGCGTCCTCCACTAGCGGCCTCTTCGGAAACTTCGGGCAGGCCAACTACAGCGCAGCGAAGCTCGGTCTGATCGGACTGGTCAACACTCTTGCCGCCGAAGGCGCCAAGTACAACATCACCGCCAACGCGATCGCACCCCTTGCCGCAACCAGGATGACCGAAGACATCGCACCCGCTGAAGCACTCTCCCAGCTTTCGCCGGAATTTGTTGCTCCCGTGGTTGCGCATCTACTCCACAAGGACTGCACGGATACCGCAGCCGTGCTCGTGGCTGGTGGTGGACGAGTGTACCGCGTTGCACAGTTTCAGAATCAGGGCGTGACGTTCACGCAGCCACCATCCGTAGACGAAGTGGCAGCGAATTGGTCCGCGATAACAGATCTCGGCGATGTCGTTCCAGCCCGCGATCCATTCGGTTCCGGCAGTATCGAACTGAGTTCGGCCCAGGCATCTGGCAGCGAGTAACGCAAGATCAGCGCCGCGCGCGACCTACTCCCCGACGATCGACGCGAGAGGGAACGCCCTCGCTTCGGGCTCACATGTCGGGCAGACCTCCGCCGAGGTCATCCTGGGCACCTACACGGGCCTTCTACAGCGATGCAGGGGCCGACGCGACGACTCTGGCGACAGTTCTCCCTCGGAGTAGTGAGTGCGCAAAAGAAAGTCCCCCACCTGTATAAGCAGGTGGGGGACTTTTGGCGGTGGCGGAGGGATTTGAACCCTCGGTGCGGGGTTACCGCACACAGCATTTCGAGTGCTGCACCTTCGGCCGCTCGGACACGCCACCGCCGAGAACTGTACCGGAGCCGACGCTCAGCCTGAAATCGGCAGGTCAGCGTCACTTTCCAGTCAGTTTGTCCTTGGCGGTGGAGGCGGCGTCCTTGACCTTCTCCGCGGCGTCCTTGACGGCGGATTCGACCTGGTCGCCCTTGCCCTCGTTCTTGAGGTCCTCGTCGCCGGTCGCCTTGCCGGCGGTCTCCTTGGCCTTGCCCCCGAGGTCCTGCGCTTTGTTCTGAGCCTTGTCTGCGATTCCCATGAGCACTCCTCCGTGAATCTGCGTGAACCTTGCGGTCCCGGTGCCACACGAGCACCTGCCTCCACCAGACCACGATCTGCGGAACTCTGCCGAGAAACTCCGCCCATGTGGGCGGCAATCACCCACATCGCTGCAGGTAGAACCGTCAGCGCTGGTCCTGAAAGAAACTTTCGAGCAGGCCCGCGCACTCGTCCTCGAGGACGCCGGCGCGCACCTCCGGACGGTGGGTGAGGCGACGGTCACGGACCACGTCCCACAGCGAACCGACCGCGCCGGTCTTGGGTTCCCACGCGCCGAACACCACCCGTTTGACGCGGGCGAGGACCAGCGCGCCGGCGCACATCGTGCACGGCTCCAGCGTCACCGCGAGGGTCGCGCCCTCGAGCCGCCAGCCGTCGCCGTGCACCTTGGCCGCGGCGCGCAGCGCGAGGATCTCGGCGTGCGCGGTGGGGTCACCGGCGGCCTCGCGGGCGTTCGCCGCCCGCGCCAGTTCCACACCGTCCGCGTCGAACACCACGGCGCCCACCGGCACGTCCGCGTCCGATGCGGCGGCGGCCGCGTCGAGGGCGACACGGATCATCCGCTCGTCGTCCTGGAGGCTCACGCCGGGCTGCCCGCGGTCAGCGTGACGAGAGCTTGTCGAGCTCCGCCGACAGCTCCGTCTCGAAGCCGCAGCGCTGCGCGACCATCGCGAGCTGCTCGTCCGGGTACAGATCGTGCTCGGCGAGGATCACCCCGAGCACGGCGTCCGGCAGACCCAGGTCGGCGAGCACACCGAGGTCGCCCTCCTCCCACGGTTCGACGTCGTCGAGCTCGTCGGGGTCGATGTCGGGGATCTCGATGTTGAGCGACTCGAGGACGTCCGCGGCGATGTCGTAGTCGATGGCGGCCGTGGCGTCGGAGATCAGCAGGCGGGTGCCGGTCGGGGCGGGACGGACGATGACGAAGAACTCCTCGTCGACGTCGAGCAGACCGAACACGGCGCCGGAGCTACGCAGCTCGAGCAGTTCCTTCTCGGCGGTCCGCAAACTCGTCAGTGCACCGCCGGTCAGCGGCGTGCACTTCCAGCGGCCTTCCTCGCGGACGACAGCCATACCGAAGCCGTCCAAGTCCTCGATCGAACCCGCGGAGGCGCTGTTGTTGTTCGCGCGCTGTGCACCCATGCGCGCAACGGTAGCCCGCGCGGTGCCGCTATAAGAAGTCCAGCGGCAAATGTGCCAACCTGTTCGGGTGGCTGACGACGTTTCCGCACCTGAAGTCTGTGTTCTCGGTCTGGGTCTGATCGGCGGATCCCTGCTCCGCGCGGCGGTGGCGGCGGGCCGTGACGGCTGGGGCTGGAACCGGTCGGCCGGGGCGGTGGACGCCGCCCGGGCGGACGGCTTCGACGCCGACACCGATCTGGTCGCGGTGCTGCGCCGCGCCGAGCGGTCCGGCGCGCTGATCGTGGTTGCGGTGCCGATGCCGGCCGTCGACGGGACCCTCGTCGCGATCGCCGAGCACGCGCCCGGCTGCCCGATCACCGACGTCGTCAGCGTCAAGGCCGAGGTGGTCGCTGCGGTCGCCCGGCACGGCCTGCAGGACCGGTTCGTCGGCGGTCATCCGATGGCGGGGACGTCGCAGTCCGGGTGGGACGCCGGGGACGCGGACCTGTTCCGCGACGCGGTGTGGGTGGTCAGCGCCGACGACGGCGTCGACCCGCAGATCTGGTCGCAGGTGGCGCGGCTGGCGCTGGACTGCGGCTCGGTGGTGGTGCCGGCGGAGTCCGTCGAGCACGACGCCGCCGTCGCCCGCATCTCGCACCTGCCGCACGTCCTGGCCGAGGCGCTCGCGCTGTCCGGCGCGGCCGGCGGCGACCTGGCGCTGGGCCTGGCGGCCGGATCGTTTCGGGACGGGACCCGCGTCGCCGGCAGCGCGCCCGGGCTGGTGCGCGCGATGTGCGAGGGCAACCGCGACGCGCTGCTCACCGCCGTGGACGAGACCCTCGACGTCCTGCACCGGGCGCGCACCGAACTCGCCGCGCGGGGCACGCTCGCCGAGTTGGTGGAGTCCGGGCACGACGCCCGGCTGCGTTACGAGCAGCGGGAGCGCTGGACCATCACCGACATCGAACCCGGCTCCGCGAACTGGCTCGAACGGATGCGCGACGCCGGACGCCGTGGCGGGGTGCTGAAGCCGTGAGCACGCCCACGCTGCGAGACGTCGCCCAGTTGCTCGCCAAGAACGAGATGACGGCCACCGAGCACGTGCGGGCCACGCTCGACGCGCTCGACGACCTGCTGGGCACGCCGTGGGAGAACCTGGTGGCCGCGCGCGACGACGAGGCGGCCCTGGCCGCCGCCGCCCGCGCGGATGCCGCGATCGCCGCCGGCGACTGGATCGGCCCGCTGCACGGCGTGACGGTCGCGGTGAAGGACAACATCGACGTCGCCGGGATGCCGACCCGCTGCGGCAGCGCCGTCCTCGCCGACGCCCCGCCCGCCGCGTCCGACGCCCGCATCGTGACGCGCCTGCGGGAGGCGGGCGCGATCGTCGTCGCCAAGACGCACCTGCACGAGTTCGCCTACGGTCCGACGGGTGCCGTCAACGCGTCCGGCCCGGCGGCGCACCCGCACGATCCGGGGCTCATCACCGGGGGGTCGTCGTCCGGGTCGGCGGCACTGGTCGCGAAGGGCGTCGTCCCGCTCGCGCTGGGCACCGACACCGGTTGCAGCGCACGCACTCCCGCCGCCCTGTGCGGCGTCGTCGGCTTCAAGCCCAGCTTCGGTGCGCTGCCGACCGGCGGTGTGTTCCCGCTGTCGACCACGTTCGACCACGTGGGCCTGCTGGCCGCCGACGTCCTCGACGTCTCGCTCGCGTGGGGCGCGATCCCCGGTATCGCGCACGTCCGCACCCCGGTCGCGGGGCTGCGGGTCGGGCGCCTGCGCGGGGAGAACTGGGACGTCGCGGACGCGGCCATCGAGGCGGCCGTCGATGCCGCGTGCCGGTCCCTGGTGGACGCGGGCGCCGAGGTGGTGGACGTGGAACTGCCCGAGACGCAGCAGTTCCTGGACGCCTACCCGATCGTCACCGGCTCCGAGGCGTACGAGACGCACCGGGCCTGGTTCGAATCCGCCCCCGAGCGCTACCAGTCGCCGACGGCCGCGCTGCTGGCGGCGCAGAAGGATCGCCCCGCCGTCGAGTACCTGCACGCGCTGCGGACCGTGGAACGGCTTCGCCGCCAGGCGCTCTCACGGCTGCGCGGCGACCTGGGCCTGGATGCCCTGATCACCGCCACCACTCCCCTGCGTGCCGTCACCCAGGAACAGGCGCTCTCGACCGATCCCGCCGTGGCCCGAACCCCGTTGCTGCGCATGTGCAGTCCGTTCAACGCGCTCGGCATCCCGGCGATCTCGGCGCCGGTCACGATCGACGACGGCGCGCCGGTCGGCATCCAGCTGATCGGCCTGCCCACCACCGCGGGCGGGCACGGCTCGCATCCGGCCGAATCCGCGGCCCTCGCCTGCGCACTGGCGGTGAGCAGCTGACCCCGCGCCAGCGGCTCAGGTGAGCTGCAGCGTCGTCACGCAGGTCGGGTCGTCGTCGTGCGTGGAGATCGCCGAGGTGGTCGTGCGGCCGCCGGTTTCGAGTGTGATGGTCGCGTCGACGGCTCGCGGCAGCCAGAGCCCCAGGAACCCGTTGTCGTTGGTGCGGACCGTCTCGTCGACGAGCACGGCGCCGCTTGCGCGGTCGGTGACCTCGACCCGGATGTCCTCGTTCGGCATCTCACCGAGACAGGTGGTGAGGCTGTGGAAGAAGCACTCGTGAGTCCGGTCGGCGTAGGGCGCGATCGAGACGTAGAACTGCTCGTCGGGTAGCGCCAGGGACGCCGTGGCACCGCTGCCGTCGGAGAGTTCGACCGTGCGGGGCTTGACCGAGGCGAGCAGATCGGCGGGGCGATCGGCGACCGGCATGGTGTCGAGTCGAGCGATCACCTCGCGGGCGTCGAGTCCGTCGAGGTCGTGTTCCGCGAGCAGTTCTTCGGCCGCGGTCGTGGACGGTTCGTTGCGTTCGGTGGTGGCACATCCGGCGAGGAGCGCTACCCCCGCCAGAGCGCAGACGAGGGCCGTGACTGTCTTCGCGAACCGGTTGCAAGCCATGCCGTCGACAGTAACGTGACAGCTACGGGGTAGGGGTATCCGGTAGTCGCGGGCGGACGTGGAGATCTCCGAAAGTCGGCGGATCGAACACGGCAGCAATCACTTTCGCAGGGGCGGTCTGTCGACCGTTCCCCGGTGGCCGGCCGCTCAGATCCGCTCGGCCAGGCCCTGGTAGTCGAGGACGAAGCCGTCCTCATCGACGGTGATCGACGAGCTCGACACCGGCGAGAGGACGTGGATGCCGTCGGCGCCGCTGCTGTAGGTGAGGGACGCCTCCTGCACGGCGAGGTCGGGCAGGTTGACGTAGACGACGGGGACCTGGAGGTCCTCGGACTCGTGCTGCAGGCCGAACCGTCGGATCGGCAGGGTGTTGAAGAACGGACTGAGCACGACGTCGACGTCCTTCGCGCCGGCGAAGCCGGAGCGCAGGTGGGTGGTGCCGGTCTCGACCATCCAGACGCCCTCCTCGTCGCGGCTGATCGACATCTGCCGCTCCCCCGTCGCGAGCGCGGTGCGCAGCGACAGCCGCCGGGTGACACCGTTCTCGTCGGTGACGAGGTCGTAGGACGCGCTGAACGCGGGATGCTCGGCGCACTCGCCGCCGATGATGCGGCCGGTGGCCTTGATCCGACTTCCGCTCAACTGCACCCGCACCGATTCCATCCGCGGCGCGGCGTGGGCGCGCCACGTCAGAACGGCAGGCCAAGGCGACGGGGCGCTCGCGGACGACCGGGATGCACCGGGGACGGGGTTGCTCACGGTGTCTACGGTAGGCGACGAACGCCGTCCAGGCGTGGACCGTGGGTGGGATTGGTTCGCGCGGGTCGTCATTCGGACAATTCGCCGCGCCCCTCGGCGCGCTCGAGCACGGCGATGCGCCGCGAGAAGACCACGAGGGCACTCAACCCGACCGCGACGTTGATGAGCGCCCCGAACTCCTCGGCGACGAAGTTGAAGACCTCCGTCAGCAGGATCGTCACCAGCGCCGCGACCCGCAGCATCCGGACCGGCCAGATACGACCGCCCCGCAGTCGGGCGATCGCGACCCAACACAGCACGAACGCGGCGGTCGAGCCGCACATCTGGCCGATCGTGGTGATGTCGGTACCGGTGCCGCCCTCGAGGTCCTCGGAGAGCGTGACGACGGCGTTGACCAGTCCGGCGGTGGAGAACAGGGCGAGCGCGATCGCGGCGATCCACAGCGCACGGGTGCCGTCGAACACCCGCGACAGGCGCTCGCCGAGCCACGTGCCGACGGTGTCGAGGCGTCCGGTCCGGCACGGCGCACACCGGGACAGCAGGTCCTCGACGCTCGCGATCGCCGCGGGGTCGACACCGGACGCCGCGGCCCGGCGCAACTGCCGGCGAGCCTGGGCCTGGCGGTGCGGCGTGAGGCCGCGGACCAGCCCGTCCGCGGCGGTGCTGGCGGCGTTGACGAGGTCTTCGGCGGTGGTCTGCTGCCGGGCGTCGTGAATCCATCGGTTGACCAGCAGCAGCGCCACGACGACCACGTACATGATCGCGACCGCGGGCTGGAAGAAGTAATCGTTTGTCTGCGTAACGAATTTGCCGACCTCGTCCAGGAACAGACCGAAGCCGATACCGCCGGCCACCACCGCGACCATCCGCGGCAGGGCGCCCAGGAACGAGAAGACGACCACCAGCGCGACCACCATCCCGAGTCCGCCCCACAGCGCGTGCGCGATGTGCAGCGTCGCGCCACCGATCTGAGGGAATCCGGTCGCGTACAGGTACGCGCGGGTCACCAGGATCGTCAGGATTCCGATGACGACGAACGCCTCGACCAGCGCGCCGGCCTGCGCGTCACGCAGCAGCCTCGGGTTGCGGGTACTGGACGGGTGTTGGGTGGGAACAGGCGCGGTCACCATGCGGCACAAACCCTTTCGGCAGGTGTCGGCGGCACGTGCCGCGAACTGGGGCGGAGGACTCTTTACTTTCACCCGCGGTGGTCGCAAGGTTGAGGGTGGTCCACCGGGAAGTAAGGACGAGTCCGAACCAGATAGCTGTAATCAGAGATTTGGAGGATAGGACATGACCGAAGGCTGGGGACGCATGGACAGCCCCTTCGACGACATTTTCGCGAGGTTCTTCGGATCGGGGTTGTCGTCTCAGCCCCCGGTCCAACGCGTCGATCTGGGTCGGCTGCTCAATGACGACGCTCGGCGACTGATCGCCGTCGCGCGGGATGCGGCGAGCGAATGGGGCAACACCGAGATCACCCCCGAACACCTGCTGTACGCGGCGGCGCAGAATGATCCGACCCGCGGCGTGCTCAGCAGCATCAACCTGGATCCGGACGAGTTGGCCGCCAAGATGGCGGCCCATCTGGACAAGCACGGCACCCCCAAGACGACACCCGGCGCGCCGAGCCTCAGTCCGGCCGCGAAGCTCGCACTGCGGACCGCGCAGCAGCAGGCCAGCGAGGCCGGCAGCAGCTACATCGGCCCCGAGCACATCCTGATCGGCATCGCCGCGAACTCGGAGAGCCCCGCCGGCAAGGCGCTGCTGGGCGCCACCATCGAGGGCGAGAAGGCGTCGGCGCCGCCGAGTTCGACACCGACGCTCGACGAGTACGGCCGCGACCTCACCGCCGAGGCCCGGGCCGGCAACATCGACCCGGTGGTGGGCCGCGCCAACGAGGTCGAGCAGACCATCGAGATCCTGTCCCGGCGGCGCAAGAACAATCCGGTGCTGATCGGTGATCCGGGCGTCGGCAAGACCGCGATCGTCGAGGGACTGGCGCAGCGGATCGTCAACGGCGACGTGCCGTCGACGCTCACGGACCGGCGCGTCGTCGCGCTCGACGTCGGCTCGCTGGTCGCGGGCACGAAGTACCGCGGCGAGTTCGAGGAGCGGCTGACGAAGATCCTCGACGAGGTCAAGGCGCACTCGGACGAGCTGGTCCTGTTCATCGACGAGCTGCACACGATCGTCGGCGCCGGGGCCGGCGGCGAGGGCGCGATGGATGCCGGCAACCTCCTCAAGCCGGCGTTGGCGCGCGGCGAGCTCCACGCGATCGGTGCGACCACGATCGACGAGTACCGCAAGCACATCGAGAAGGACGCCGCGCTCGAGCGCCGCTTCCAGCCGGTGTTGGTCGCGGAACCGTCCGTGGACGACACCATCGAGATCCTGCGCGGCCTGGTCGACAGCTACGAGGCGCACCACCAGGTGCACTACACCGACGAGGCCCTCGTCGCGGCGGCCGAGCTCTCCGACCGGTACATCACCGACCGGTTCATGCCGGACAAGGCGATCGACCTCGTGGACCAGGCGGGTGCCCGCGTCCGGCTGCGCACCCGCACACCCGATTTCGACACCCGCGCCGCGGAAGAGGAGCTGTCGCGGCTCAAGCGGGAGAAGGATTCCGCGGTCGGCCAGGAGGACTACGAGCGGGCCAACGCGCTCAAGGCACAGATCACCGAGGCCGAGGAGCGGCTGGGCGAGACGGCGGAGGAGAGCACGCCGGACGTCACGGTCCTCGACATCGCGCACGTCGTCTCGCGGCAGACCGGCATTCCGGTCGCGGACCTCACGGCCGAGGAACGCGAGCGGCTGATGAAGCTCGAGGATGTCCTGCACGAGCGGGTGATCGGGCAGGCCGAGGCGGTCACCGCGGTGGCCGAGGCGGTGCGCCGCTCCCGCGCCGGGCTGTCGGATCCGAACCGCCCGATCGGGTCGTTCATGTTCCTCGGCCCCACCGGCGTCGGCAAGACCGAGACGGCGAAGGCGTTGGCGGAGGCGGTGTTCGGCGACGAGGACCGGATGATCCGGTTCGACATGAGCGAGTTCCAGGAGAAGCACACCGTCTCGCGACTCGTCGGCGCCCCACCCGGTTACGTCGGCTACGAGGAGGCCGGGCAGCTCACCGACAAGGTCCGGCGACAGCCGTACTCGGTAGTGCTGTTCGACGAGGTCGAGAAGGCGCACCCGGACGTGTTCAACGTCCTGTTGCAGCTCCTCGACGACGGCCGGGTCACCGACGCGCAGGGCCGCACGGTCGACTTCAAGAACACCATCGTGATCCTCACCAGCAACATCGGCTCCGACCTGATCCTCGGGGCGAAGGGCGAGGACGTCGAGGATCTGGTGCCGACGCTGATGGAGCGGCTGCGGTCGCATTTCCGGCCCGAGTTCCTCAACCGGATCGACGAGACCATCGTGTTCCACCGGCTCGACCAGACCGAGCTGCGGCAGATCATCGAGCTGATCCTCGACAGCACCCGCCGCCAGCTGCACGCCCAGAAGGTGGAGCTCGACATCACCGAGGACGCCGTCGACTGGCTCGCCGAGAAGGGCTACCAGCCGGAGTTCGGGGCGCGGCCGCTGCGGCGCACCATCCAGAAGGAGCTCGACAACCGGCTCGCCGGACTGCTGCTGTCGGGCGAGCTGGAACCCGACGACACCGTCCGGGTGTCGGCGAACGGCGGCCTCGAACTCGGCGTCGTGCATCCCGGCAAGGGCGAGGGCTCGCTGCCGGACAAGTCGGAGAAGTCGGGGGCCACCGCGGCGTCGGAGTCGTGACCGCGACCCGCGCGTCCGCGGTGGGCGATCAGTCCGCCGCGGACGCGCGGTCCTTCTCGAACCTGGACATGAGGTCCTTCTCGAACCAGGACATGAGGTCCTTCTCGAACCAGTGGGTGGCGTAGGCGTTGTCGTTGTACGCCGGGATGCGCCGATAGCCCGACCGCTCGTACAGCGCAACGGCCTCATTGAGCGCGGCGTTGGTGTCGAGCCGGACCAGCCGTGCGCCGTGGTCGGCGGCGTAGGCCTCGAGAGCGTCGAGCAGACGACGGGCGATCCCGAGACCGCGCGCGTCCGGGGACACCCACATGCGTTTGATCTCCGCGACCCCGTCGTGAAGCTTGACGGCGCCGCAGCCGACCGCGGTGCCGCGCAGATCCGCGATCAGGACGGTCCCGTTGGGCGGCCGCAGGTCGTCGCCGTCGGCGGGCGTGCTCGCCGACGGATCGAAGCCGACGTCGAGGCGCTCGTCGACTTCCGCGAAGTAGCGGCCGAAACACAAGCGGACCGCCTCCGAGTCCGGATCGGCCACGGCGATGCCGACGGCGGCGGCATCGAGCAGGCGCGTGACCGTGCCCATCGCGCCGAGCAGTTCGCCGCGCTGACGGTCCGGCAGTGCGCCCAGGATCCGCTCCGCCCGATCCTGCGACGCCTTCTCCAGGGCGTCGCACTCGGCGCGACCGGCCGTGGTGAGCGTGACCACACGCCCGCGCCCGTCGTCCGGATCGGGCTCGATCCGCAGGACCCCGGCGTCGGCGAGGGCCCCGAGCAGACGACTCGCGTAGCCGGAATCGAGGTCGAATCGCGCCCGCAGATCGCGCACGCGGACGGTGTCGTGGCCGACCTCCCACAGGATCCTGGCCTGCGAGTACGGGCGCGGCAGATCCAGGTAGCGATCGTGCAGCACGCCCAACTGCTCGGTGATGCCCATGTTGAACGAACGCAGCGTCGCGGTGTCCTTCGATAGGTCGCTCATTTACCTGACTTTAGTCAGATAACTTGTTCCCGCCCATCCCGAGGGGACGCCCACCCGGGCGGGCGGGCGCTGTGCGCGAAGTCGTCGGAGTTCTCGAGTAACGTTCACCCAGTATTTGTGCGTGAGGAAGGGTGCCGTGACGTCGACCGGGAACATGGTGGGGCTGTTCGCCGGCATCGGCGGGGTGGAGTTGGGCCTCCGCAGCCACGGCTGGGAAACCGAACTGCTGTGCGAGATCGACGCCGGCGCCCAGCAGGTGCTGCGCACCCGATTCGCAGGCGTCGAACTACACGGTGACGTCACCCGGCTGCGCTCGCTGCCGCAGCGTACCGAGCTGGTCGCGGCCGGGTTCCCGTGTCAGGACCTCTCCCAGGCCGGCCGCACCGCCGGCATCACCGGATCCCGTTCCGGGCTGGTCGACGAGGTGTTCCGCCTGGTCAAGCGCAAGAAGGGCCCGCGCTGGCTGCTCATCGAGAACGTCCCGTTCATGCTGCAGCTGAGCCGCGGCGCGGCGATGCGGCACATCACCGACGCGCTCGAGGATCTCGGCTACACGTGGGCGTACCGGGTGGTCGATGCCCGCGCGTTCGGCCTGCCGCAGCGTCGCCAGCGCGTGCTGATGCTCGCGTCGCGCACCGACGATCCCCGCGAGGTGCTGTTCGGCCAGGACGCCGGCGCCCCCGACGAGGGCGATCCGTCACTGCATCCGTGCGGCTTCTACTGGACCGAGGGCATCCGCGGTCTCGGCTGGGCGGTCAACGCGGTGCCCACCCTCAAGGGCGGCTCCACCGTCGGGATCGCGTCACCGCCCGCGGTGCGGTTGCCGTCCGGGGAGATCGTCACCCCCGGCCTGATCGACGCCGAACGCCTGCAGGGCTTCGACCCGGACTGGACCGCACCGGCCGTCGAGGCCAAGGGGGTTCGCAACGGGCACCGCTGGCGGCTGGTCGGCAACGCCGTGAGCGTCCGGATGGCCGCGTGGGCGGGCGGCCGCCTCACCGAACGCATCCCCTACAGCCCCGACCACGAGACACCGTTGAAGCCGGGCGACGCGTGGCCCAGCGCCGCGTGGGGCCGCAACCGGCAGGCGTTCCGGGTCCACGAGTCGCACTGGCCGGTCCAGGACCCGTACGAGGATCTCAGCGGGTTCCTCGAGCACTCGCAGCTGCTGTCGGCCCGGGCCACCGCCGGGTTCCTCAAGCGGGCGCGCACCGGCAGCCTGCGCTTCGTGCCCGGCTTCCTCGACGACATCGAGAGCCACCTCGACCGGATGGGTGGCTACCCGGAAGCAGCCGCCTGATTCCGGTGCGAGGATGGTGTCGATGCCCTCGACCGATCCCCTGACCAGCGCCCGGATGCGGGCGCAGCGCCGCCGCGACACCGTCCCGGAGGTCGCGCTGCGACGCGAGCTGCACCGCCGCGGGGCCCGGTTCTTCGTCGACCGCGCTCCCCTGACCGGGTTGCGCCGGCGCGCCGATCTGGTGTTCCCGCGCCGCCGCGTCGCGGTCTACGTCGACGGCTGTTTCTGGCACAGCTGCCCGCAGCACGCCACCGCGCCCAAGAACAACGCGCAGTGGTGGGCGGACAAATTGGCGGCCAACGTCGTTCGCGACCGCGACACCGACGCCCGACTCGCCGCGGCGGGGTGGACCGTGGTGCGGATCTGGGAGCACGAGGATCCGGCGGAAGCGGCGGACCGGGTGCAGGCGGCTCTGGCCGGCGCGTGACCGCGGGTCTCGAATCGGCCGCGAAACCGGCGGCGACGGCGCGAGTTTCCTAGGCTCGTGTCCATGAGGATCCTCATCGCCGGTGCCGGGGGCGTCGTCGGACTGCCGCTCACCCGGGAACTGATCGCGCAGGGCCACGAGGTGGTGGGCACCTCGCGCAAGCCGGACTCGCGTCCCGAACTGCGCGACGCGGGCGCCACCGTCGTCCGGTTGGACGCCTTCGACGCGGCCTCCGTCGAACACGCGATCGCCGAGGCCCGCCCGGACGCGGTGATCCATCAGCTCACCGACCTGTCCGGCGCCGACCTCGAGGCCAACGCGGAACTACGCATCGTCGGCACT
The DNA here is from genome assembly GCF_050433545.1 of Rhodococcus sp. BE178. NCBI lineage: Bacteria > Bacillati > Actinomycetota > Actinomycetes > Mycobacteriales > Nocardiaceae > Rhodococcus > Rhodococcus sp. BE178. The sequence goes on from NZ_JBNPXA010000010.1 coordinate 97,418, forward strand.
CGCACCCTCGTCGACGCGATGCGCCGGTACGGCGTCGAGCGACTGATCACGCAGTCCATCGCGTGGCTGTACGCCGACGGGGAAGGTCTCGCCGACGAGACCGCCCCGCTCATGGAGGCCACCGGGCCGAACGCCCGGACCGTCGAGGGCGTGGTCGCCATGGAGCACGAGTCCGCCGAGATCCCGAACCACGTGGTCCTGCGCTACGGCAAGCTGTACGGCCCCGGCACGTGGTACTCCCCCGACGGCGACTTCGGCCGCGCCGCACGCGACGGCGTCTTCGCCGGCAACGGCATCGAGAGCTTCCTGCACATCGCCGACACCGTCGCCCCCACCGTCGCGGCCCTCGACTGGCCCACCGGGATCGTCAACATCGTCGACGACGAGCCCGCCGGACCGGACACCTGGGTGCCGACGTTCTGCCGCTGGGTGGGAGCGCAGGAGCCGACGGGCCTGGGGCCCGGCCACGGTCGGGGCGCGTCGAACGCGAAGGCACGCGGCCTGGGCTGGGAACCGAAGTACCCGACATGGCGGACGGGGATGTCGGGCTGACGATCCGACGACGGCGGCCGACCCGTAGACCGCTCAGCCGTTGCGCGAGAGGCAGAAGGGGTGCCCGGCCGGGTCCAGCAGAACCCTCCAGTGGGCGGTGTCGGGCTGGAACGTGGGAAGCTCCGCCCCCAGCGACAGCACGTACGCCTGTGCCGCATCGAGATCGTCGACGCCTAGTTCGATGTGTGCCTGTTTTCCTTCTGCCGGGTCCGGCCACGTGGGCCTGCGGTAGTCGGCGACACGAATGAAGCCGAGACCGGGCTCGCCGCCACGGCCCAGCAGGACGAAGTCGTCACTCGAGTACAGGACCGGAAGCCCGAGCATCGAGCTGTAGAAGGCCGACAGTTCTGCGGGGTCCGGACAGTCGAAATCGACGGACAGGAAGCGGATTTGCGGTGGTGATGTCACGTTGTGCGTCATGAGCGCCACCATAGAAGCCGATAAGGACAGTTACTGTCCTGGTTGTTCGGGAAGATGGTGCTGTGATCGGTACCTCTGCCCGGCTGCTCGACCTGCTGGCCCTGCTGTCCACTCGTGTGCAATGGACTTCCGCCGAGTTGGCGAATCGGATGAATGTCGATGCGCGGACCATCCGTCGTGACGTCGCGCGGTTGCGGGAACTCGGCTACGTCGTGGAATCGGATCCGGGACCATGGGGCGGGTACCGGCTGGGATCCGGTCGCCAGATTCCGCCCTTCGTGCTCGATGACGACGAGGCGCTCGCGGTGGCGGTCGCGCTGCGCGAAGCGGCCGGCACCGGCGTGCTGGGCGGTGATCAGGCCGTGCTGTCCGCGCTGTTCAAACTGCACCGGGTACTGCCTGCGAGTGTGGCCGACCGGCTGCGTGCGATGGATACCGTGATCGTGCATTCGGCACAGGCCGGCGAGCCACAGATCGATCCGGACATCCTGCTGCGATTGGCGACGGCATGCCGCCGATTCGAGCGGCTCGTGCTGGCCTACCGAAATCACGGCGGGTTGGACTCCGTTCGAGAGGTGGACGCATATCGCCTCGTTCGACGGAACCGCCGTTGGTACCTGGTGGCCAAGGACGTGTCGAAGGGGGCATGGCGCAGCTTCCGGGCGGATCGCGTGCTCGAAACCCGCACCACGGGCAGCCGGGCCGAGCCGTTGGACGCACCGGATCCGGAAATATTTGTGGCAGAAGGAATCTCCAGCGTCGTGTACCCGATCTACGCGACCATTCGTCTCCCCCTACCGATCGAGCGTGCTCGGGCAGTGGTCCCACCGACGATCGGAACGCATACCGCTCGAGGCTCCGATTCCACGATCGTCGTCATCGGCGGCAACGACACCGATATGCTCGTCACCTACCTCCTGGGCCTGGGGGCCACCATCGAAGTGCTCTCCCCACCCGAGGTGCGCGACTCACTGCTCCAACGGATGCGTGACCTGATCGCGGTCAACACCCGACCGGACGCATAGGGGCACACCTGTCCGCACTCCACATCGGCTCAGAGCCGCGTCCACGTCCATCGGCAGTCGGCAACGAGGGGAGATTCCGGCGTCACGAGTTGCGGCATCGTGTTGACCCCGTTGGGTGGTCCCGATTGCGGCTCGACGCAGACGGCGTCATCTTCCATGTCGTAGACCACTACCCACTGCTCGGGGCTACCGAGTTCCAACCGGAGCAGACTCGGCCACGTCAGTACCACGTGCACGCCGTCGACCATCCCGAAGCAGTCGTCCCACGGTCCCGGCCTGGGGGCGATCCGCGCGCCCGACGGAAGGTAGTCGGGGCCGCGTAGTTCTTGCCAGTCGGGCGCGAAATCGATCCGAACAGGCTCGGTGTCGCGGCGCAGGTGGCGTGTGAACCACGGGTGCCACCCGACCTGTGCGGGAAAGGGATCCGATTCCGCGGTCACCTCCATGGAGAGGTCGAGGAAGTCCTCGGTCAGGCGGAATCTCTGGGTCACCCGACCCGCGAACGGCCACGGCGGGGCCAGCGCTTGCCGCAACGTCACGTGTGTGGCGGATGCGTCGACGACGTCCCATTCGCCGTCCCGTACCGTGCCGTGGATGGCGTGGGGGCCCGCATTGAGCGGGAAGTGATGCGTCACCGAGCCGACGGACAACTGGCCGTTGTCGATTCGCCCGCACCACGGCGCCATGGGGAAGCACCCGTACCCGTCGCCCTGCGCGAGCAGTTCGGCCCCGTCGATGACGAGGCGGGTGATCGCGCCGCCGCGCCGTGGCGAGATCCCGACGCGAATGTCACCGGCTTCTATTGCGAGATCGCCATTTTCGGTGTCACTGAACATGGCGGACATCATGCCTCCGATTCCGGAAATAGACCGAATCAATACTCGTCGTTCACCTGACGACCATCGGGCGGCCACGGCCTCCGCATAGCTTTTGCGGCATGAATCTTCGTCGGGCCATCTCCGCACTTGCGGTCACCTCCTTCGCCGCGCTGCCACTCGCGGCCCTCGCCCCGGCCACCGCGTCCGCCACCGGCAGCCTCGACTGGTTCGGATCGGCGGGCAGCAGCGCCCCGGCCGAGCCCACCTTCGATGTCCAGGCGCACCGCGGCGGCCTCGGCCTGTACACCGAGAGCAGCCTCGCCGCCTTCTCCAACGCGCTCGAAATGGGTGTCAGCACACTGGAACTGGACACGCAGGTCACCGAGGACGGCATCGCCGTCGTCACCCACGACCGCAAGATCTCGAACAAGAAGTGTCAGGACACCGCCCCGGCAACCCCGGGCGATCCGGAGTTCCCCTACGTCGGCAAGTACATCAAGGACCTGACTCTCGAGCAGATCAAGACCATGGACTGCGGCTCGCTGCGGCTCGCCGACCACCCCGGTCAACAGACGGTCCCGGGCGCGAAGATGCAGACCCTCACCGAGGTGCTCGATCTGGTGAAGTCGTACAACGCCCCCGACGTCAAGATGAACATCGAGACCAAGGTGGAGGCCGGCGCGCCGTCGGAGACCGCGCCCCGTGAGCTGTTCGTCGGCACCGTGCTGAACACCATCCGCGACGCCGGGATGCTCGACCGCGTCACGATCCAGAGCTTCGACTGGGGATCGCTCATGCTCACCCGTCAGCTCGCGCCGTCCGTCCCGCTCGTCGCGCTCACCAACGGCGACTTCCTGCAGATCGGCAAGGACGGCGCCTCGCCGTGGCTGGGCGGGCTCGACATCGACGACTTCGGCGGCGACGCCATCGCGGCGATCTCCACGTTCGGCGCGTCGGCGTACTCGCCGGTGCAGGGCACCCCGCAGAACGGCAAGGTGTCCGACCCGAACTTCACGCTGTACGTGACGAAGGAGATGGTCGACTCGGCCCACGCACGTGACATCAAGGTCATCCCGTGGACCGTCGACGACCCCGAGACCATGCATGCCCTGATGGACCTCGACGTCGACGGCATCATCACCGACTACCCCGACCGCCTGCGCACCGTCCTCACCGAGCGGGGACTCGAGCTGCCCGCGCCCGCGGCGAAGAAGTAGCGCCTCACCCATTCGAATTCGACGCCCCCGCCGACACCTGTCGGCGGGGGCGTCGCCGTCGGCCACCCCGACAGTCACCGGGTTCTCGGTACCATCGGGAGTGGACCTGTCGCCCGTGTGACCGAGGCAGCGGCGGGCCTCGGCAGGTGCAATCCAGGGAGATGATCCACGTGGATCGATCGACGGAGCCGGAACAGATCTCGACCCTCGCGACCCCGCAGCGGCTGGAAAAGCTGCTGCGGCCGGGTGTGACGTGGGTGCCGACGGCGGACGGGTATTTCGACACGCTGCCCGGTGAGACCGTTCCCCCACCGGGGCGCGCGCAGGCCGCGTGGCAGACGTCGCTCGGCGCGGCGATGTACCAACGAATGCAACGGGTGACCGCCGCCGTGATGGCCCCCGGATTCTCGACCGTCGCCGCCCAACTCCGGTTGCGACCGGGGCAGACGGTCGTCGACGTCGGTTGTGGGCCCGGCAACGTCACCACCACCTTGGCCGACGCGGTCGGCCCGCACGGGCTGGCGGTCGGGGTGGACCTGTCGGCGCCGATGTTGGCGCGAGCGGGTCAGCGGCCCCGTCCGAACATCGGACTTCTCCGCGGAAACGCGACACACCTCCCGTTGCGCGACGACTGCGCCGACGCGGCCTGCGCCACATTGGTGATCATGCTCGTGCCCGAACCGGTCGACGCCCTGACCGAGATGATCCGGATCGTGAAACCGGGCGGATGGCTGCTGGTGATGGTCCCGTGCCGACCCGACGGACCCGCCGCGGTGGTCGCCCGCCCGCTGACGGACCTGGCCGAACGTTTCGGCGGCGCACGCATGTTCGCCCCGGATGGCCCGGCCATCCTGCTCGAGCAGCTCGGCTGTGAACGGATCTACACCCGGCAGCGGTGCAACATGCTCACCGTGCGAGCCCGCGCCCCGGCCTCCACCCAGGATTCGACATCCGCCTCGTCGGGAAGGAACAGCAAGTGAACGCGAATGCGCCCCAACCACCCACCCCACCGGGTCCCGCCGACTTCGATGCGCTGTATCGCGGCGACTTCGACGCCCTCAACCAGAACCCGCAGCCCACCGAGACCGCACAACACCCCGGGTTCCAGCTCGACAAGGTGCCGTGGGACATCGGCGAGGCCCAGCCGGTGATCCGCAACCTCGAGGCCGACGGTCAGATCGCGAGCGAGGTTCTCGACATCGGTTGCGGGCCGGGCGAAAACACGATATTCCTCGCAGACCGCGGATACCGGGTCTGCGGGCTCGACGCCGCGCCCGCCGCGATCGACATCGCCCGCGAACGCGCCCGACTGCGCGGGCTCGAGAAGGCCGTCCACTTCGACGTCGCCGATGCCCTCACCCTGACCGGCTACACCGACCGATTCACCACCGCGATCGACAGCGCGCTGTACCACTGCTTCGACGAGGACACGCGCCACCGCTACGTCGCGGCGCTGCACCGCGCCTGCCGACCGGGCGCGCGACTGCATCTCCTGTGTTTCTCGGACCTGGTTCCGGACGAGTTCCCCGGCCCCTTCCGGATCAGCGAAGGCAACCTCCGCGACACGCTCGCGGGTGCGGGATGGGCGATAAGACGGCTCGAACGCACCACGTACACCACCGCGATGACCCGCGGCGACATGGCCGGGCAGGCCGACGCGCCGCTGGCCGCCGTCGCCGACAGACTCGGCTACGACGCCCAGGACCGTCTCCTCGCCCCGGCCTGGCTGGCCACGGCCGTACGCGCGCAATGAACACGGTGGCACTGGAATTGGTGCCACCGGAACTCGACGGCGGCACGGACCGGGCCGGGCAGGAGACCGGCGCGGCCGCCGAACACTGTCGGCGCCACGGGCTCACCGGCCGTGTGAGCCACGTGATGCTGCCCGGCATCGTCGCCGAGGACGCGGATCGGCCCGTCGCGCTGACGCCGCGGATGGACGTGCTGGACTTCTGGGCGGCGGTCCGTCCGGCGCTCGGCCCGGTCGCGGGCCTGTGCACGCAGGTCACGGTGTTCCAGGACGAACGCCAACTCACCGACCGCGTGCGGCGGTTGCGCGACGCCGGCATGGACGGCATCACCTTCGTCGGCAAGCCGCACGGCATGCCGGTCGCCGCCGCGCCGGGGATCACGCCCCAGGACGCGCTCATGCGCTTCCGTGACCTGATCCCCCACCGCGGCGTGGTGATGATCCCCACGCGCCGAGGCGAAGTCGGCCGGTTCGACGAGAAATGCGAGTGCGGCGCGACCTTCGCGCTGACCCAGTTGCTGTACTCCGACCGGATCGTGGACTTCCTGCAGACGTTCGCCGCGCGCAGCGCACACCGCCCGGAGATCCTGCTGTCGTTCGGATACGTGCCCGGCATGGAGCGGCAGGTGCGGCTGATCGATTGGCTCATCCACGACACGGGCAACGAACTGGTCCGGCAGGAACAGGAATTCGTCGCCCACACTGCGGCCGGTTCACTGGAACAGCGCCGACACGCGCTGCTGGATCTCTACCGACGCGTGATCGACGGGGTCCACGATCTGGGGTTCCCGCTGGGCGTGCACCTCGAGGCGCCGTACGGCGTCTCCGGCGCGGCGTGCGAGACGTTCGCCGAGATGCTCGACTACTGGTCACCGGCACCGCCGTCGCTGACGTGCGATAGTCGATGACGGACAGTCGAACATCGCCGAGGAGGTTCCATGTCGAGTAGCGGGGCACGGCTCAGCGTCGAGGACGCCCGCACCCATCTCGCATCGCAGCCGTTCAGCGTCCTGCTCGGCGCCCGACTGGTCTCGTTCGACGCGGACGGCGCCGTTCTCGAGGTCGATTCCCGACCGGACCTGCTGCAGCAGAACGGTTTCCTGCACGGCGGGGTGCTCGCCTACGCCGCCGACAACACCCTCACCTACGCCGCCGGCACGGCGCTGGGGCCCGGCGTCCTCACCGGCGGCATGACCATCGAGTACGTGCGCCCCGCCCAGGGAAGGACACTGCGCGCCACCGCGCGGGTGATCCACTCCGGACGACGCCGCGCGGTGTGCCGGTGCGAGCTGGAGATGGTGGCCGACGACGGCAGCACCCGCCTGTGCGCCGTCGCGCAGGGCACCGTGCTGCCGGTCGCCGTCCCCTGATCAGATATCGAAGAAGACCGTCTCCGCGCCGCCGTCGGGGGTGTCCTGCAGCCGGATATCGAAGGTGTAGAACACCTTTCCGACCCGATCGGAACGCTTCGCGATCAGTGTCTCGCGGCGGGTCTCCCACTCGATGCCGCCCAGAACGGGGTCGGCGGCGTTCGCGGCGGCCTCGTCGTCGAAGTAGATCCGGGTGTGCAGTCCCACGTTGATACCGCGGGCGAACACCACGACGCAGATGTGCGGGGCCTGCACGCGACCGCCGTCGGCCTCGACCGGACCGGGCTTGATCGTGCGGAATTCGAAGACGCCGGAGTCGAAGTCGGCGCCGGTGCGCCCCCAGCCCCGGAACGTCGGGTCGAGCTGCTTGTCCTGCGGGTCGAGGCGGTGCGCGTACTTGCCCGACGCGTTGGCCTGCCAGATCTCGAGCAGCGCGTCGCGCACCAGGGTGCCGCTGCCGTCGAACACGCGGCCCTCGATCGTGATCCGCTCGCCCACGGTGTCGTCCGCAACCAGGTCGTTGCCGAAGTTGTTCTCGAAGATCTCGAAGCCGGCCTGCTGCGGCGCGAGTCCGATGTGTACGTACGGGCCGCCGGTCTGCGACGGCGTCTCCGGGAACCGGGTGACCATCGGGCGCGGGGTCAGCGGGATGGAGGGCAGGGCGAAGGTCATCGCGGGGCTCCCGGGAGGGTGTTCTCGAAGAAGGTGGCGCGCCGGCCGCGCAGGGTGACGTCGAAGCGATAGGTGCGGGCGTCGAACGGGATGTGGTTCGCCGGATCCTCCTGCGCGATGAGGCTGCGGACCTGCTCGACGGTGGGGATCGTGTTGGCGATGGGGCAGCGCTCGATCAGCGGGTCGCCCTCGAAGTACAGCTGGGTGATCAGCCGCTGGGCCCAGCCGTCGGCGCTGAGCGACATGTGGATGTGGGCGGGCCGCCACGCGTTGGTGCTGTTGGGCCACGGGTACGGGCCCGGCTTGATGGTGCGGAAGACGTAGTAGCCGTTGCTGTCGGTGATCATCCGACCGCAGCCACCGAAGTTCGGGTCGATCGGCGCGAGGTGGTACTTGTCGTTCTTGTGCCGGTAGCGCCCGCCCGCGTTGGCCTGCCACACCTCGACCAGGGCGCCCGAGACGGGATTGCCGAACTCGTCGCGCACGTACCCGTGGACCACCAGGCGCTCGCCGATCGGCAGCCCGTCCTTTGCGAAGTTGAGGATCAGGTCGTTGTCCTTCTCCCCCAGTTCGCGCGCGCCGAACACCGGACCGGTGATCTCGGACAGCGTGTTCCGCGGCGAGATGAGCGCGTTGCGCGGCGAGCGCAGCACGCTGGTCTTGTAGCCCGGGGTCAGCGCGGGCGGATGCACCGTCGCGTCGCGTTCGACGAATTCGCCGATGGTCATGGTGATACTCCTGTCGAGCGGGTTCCCGACCACGCTATTTCTGAGTTCATCTCATGTAAATTGACCATTTCTGCTCATTTCCATAACCTACGGCTATGCCTGCCGGGTTCGTTCCGCCTCCCGAATCCCCCGTCGCGTCCCGACTGCTGCACCGGATCCGGCTGCGGCACCTCACGTGCTTCGTCGCGGTGGCACAGGAGCGCAACCTCGGCCGGGCCGCCGAGCGACTGCACCTGACCCAGCCGGCGGTGACCAAGACCCTCAACGAGCTCGAGGCACTCGCCGGGACGCGCCTGGTCGACCGGGGTCGGCACGGCGCCCGGCTCACCCCCGCGGGCGAGCAGTTCCTGCGGCACGCGGTGGAGGTGACCGACGCGATGGAGTCGGCGGCGTCGGCCCTCGCCGGCGCGGGCGCCCCCAGCGCACCGATCCGGGTCGGCGCCCTACCGACGGTCGCCAGCGTGCTACTGCCGGCCGCGATCTCCCGCCTGCACGAGCGGTATCCCGGCGTGGGAGTCCAGGTCACCACCGGGTCCAACGCGGTCCTGCTCGCCGCGGTGCGCGCCGGGGAACTCGACCTCGCGCTCGGACGCATGACCGAACCCGTTGCGCTGCAGGATGTCGCCTTCGAACTGCTCTACACCGAATCGCTGGCGTTGATCGTCCGCCCCGACCACCCGCTCACCGCGTCCACGGGTCCGGCATCGATGCCCGCGGTGCTCGAGTACCCCCTGGTGGTCGCGACGGCGGGTACCGTCCCGCGTCACCACACCGAGGTGCTGCTGCAGCGGCACGGCCTGCACCTGTCGGCCGGCTGCGTCGAAACCCTCGACGTCACCGTGGCCCGCACCCTCGCCCGCCGCGGCAATGCGGTGTGGTTCACCCCCGAGCGGGTGCCGCAGACCGACCTCGATGACGGCACTCTCGTGCGGCTGCCGCAGCCGACTCCGGGCACCGCCGAGCCGGTGGGACTGTTCCGACGACCCGCAGCGGAATCCTCCGCCGCCATCGAGGAACTGGCCGGAATCCTGCGGGAGCTCGCCGACGGATAGCCGTAACCGGGCGGCAGACTCGTCGGCCAGATCACCTCTCGGCAATGATGTATCCGGCCAGTCCGAACGAACGGCTGACCAGACAAGGCGAGACGTGGAGGTGTCGATGACGGTCGGCGGGTCGCGGAGCCCCCTGGCTTCCCGCGAACTACGCGGCGAACCCCCGGTCTCGATGATCGAGCGCACAACCCTGATCCTCGAGTCGTTCGACAGCCGCACGTCGCGGCTGACCCTCGAGGAGGTCACCCGGCGCACGCGGCTTCCCCGCTCGACGGTGCACCGGATCCTCGACAAACTCGTCCAGTTGGACTGGCTCGAGCACCTGACGTCGGGCTACTGCCTGGGGGGCCGCGCGATGGCCCTGTCCGCCGACGACGACAGCCAGACCGAGATCCGCGCCGCGGCGGCGCCACTGCTGCACGAACTGCACCTGCAGACCGGACTCGTGGTCCACCTGGCGGTGCTGGACCGCAGCCAGAGCGTCTACCTCGACAAGGTCGGCGGGCGCCTCGCCGCGACGCTGCCGACCCGCGTCGGTGGCCGCGGCCCCGCCTACTCGACCGCCGGTGGAAAATCGATGCTCGCGTGGCTCGACCCGGAGCGGATCGACGGACTCTACGAGAACCGGCTGAGCCGCTGCACCGACCGCACGATCACCGACATCTCCGCGCTGCATCTGGAGTTGGGGCGGATCCGCCATCGCCGGGGGCTGGCCTACGAGCGCGGCGAGGCGGTTCGCGGCGTCGCCTGCGTGGGCGCCGCGGTCCACCTCCGCGACCGGCCGGTGGCCGCGATCTCACTGTGCGGCGACGCGCGTTCGGGCAAGCTCGAGCACTTCGCCCCGCTCGTCCTCGACGCCACGCGCGAAGCCTCGCGCGTCCTTCACCTCAGCTGAGTACGTGCGCGCTCCGTTCCACTCTCCCGGACTCGTGACGGGGGCAAACGTGACGAGAACCTGGTCGCACGGGCCGACTTGACACGCGTGTCAACTCCACTGCATCGCGGGGAACACAGTTCGCCCGCTGGAACAGCCAGAACAGCAGCACCGCGACGACCACGACCGGTTACGGGTCACCCCGGATCAGTAGCCCGCCGACGCATCGATCCGCGCCACCAACTCCTCGCCCGTGACGAAGCGCCGCACGTTCTCCGCGACGTGCTCGGCGAACGCGGAGTGGCGCACCGAGGGCGGATTGGAATCGTGCGGGGTGATGATCGCGTTCGGCAGCGTCCACAACGGGTGGCCGTCGGGCAGCGGTTCCGGATCGGTGACGTCCAGCCCCGCGCCACCGATCGTGTTGTCCCGCAGCGCGGTCACGAGCGCATCGGTGTCGACGAGCGACCCCCGAGCGACGTTGATCACCCACGACCGCGGGCCGAGTTCGGCGAGCTGCCGGGCCCCGACCAGGTGCCGGGTCTCGCTGGTCGCCGGGGCCGCGACCACGACGTGGTCGACCCGCCCGAAGACCTCGTCGACGCGGTCGGCAGGGATCGTCTCGGCGGCGCCGGGCACCGGGCGGCCGGAGCGGTTGACCGCGATCACCGTCGCGCCGACCGCGGCGAGCATCGGGATCATCGTCCGCCCGATTCCACCCGCCCCGATGATCGCGACCCGCGCCCCGCGCAGCGTCCCGACCTTGCCGAAGAACTCGCGCTGCCGCCACGTGGTCGCGGCCAGGTGCTCGGGCAGCGCACGGACACCCGCCAGCAGCAGCATGAACGCGTGCTCGGCGACGGTCGCCGAGAAGGCGCCGGCCGCCGACGTCCACACGACCTCCGGGTGCCGCTGGATGACGCCGGCGTCGAACCAGTGCTCCACGCCGGCCGAGTTGAGTTGCACCCACCGAATCGACTCGGGCAACTCGGCCGGGAAACTCGTGGCGTCCTCGCCGTCCCACACGAGCGCCTGCGCGTCCGCCAGGTCCGCGAGTTCAGCACCACCGCGGACGACGGCGTCCGACAGCAGGTCGTCGGGCTTCGGGCCGAGGGCGATGAGCATCGGTGTCGTCACAAGGTCTCCTTCGCAGTGCGGCCGGTCGTCCCGGGCCTCGGTCCGAGGCTAGGCGTCGAGGCCGCGGGATCGACAGCTGCCGTCCCCACCGGCGGTGCCGGCGGGGGATTTCCGATATGCGTCCGAAGGGATTCGAGTCTCCGACCTCGATCTGCGGCTGTGTGCAGGAGCCCGTCACCGTAGGCGCGGCGGTACCAGCGCGAGGAAGTTCCGGCCCGGTTCATCGGCAGGCCATCCGGCGGCATTCCGTCGTTGTGGTTGCCGACCTACCGTCCTCGCGTCGTTGACTATCCAATGGGAGGTACCCGCACAGTGACCACCTCACCGCTCAATCGCCGCACGTTCCTCGAACGCACCGCCCTGGCCGGAATCGGGGTGACGCTCGCGGGCAGTGTCGGCACCCTGTTCCGGCCCGCTCTCGCGGGCGCCGCGCCCGCCGGCGTGATCGGCTACGGCCCGCTCGTCCCCGACCCCAACGGGATTCTCGCCCTGCCCGAGGGGTTCTCGTACACGATCGTCTCCCGCTCGGGCGAGACGCTGCTCGACGGTGGCGTCCCGTTCCCCAGCGATCCCGATGCGAACGGTGTGTTCGCGAACGGCACCGGCACCACGATCGTCACCAACCACGAGGTCGGCAGCAACGAACCGTACGGTGTCCCGGCCGTCGACGGGCTCACCTACGACCCGGGTGCCCGCGGTGGCACCACCACCACCGCGATCGACCGCAGCGGTGCACGCCAGGGCCAGTACGTCAGCGTCGCGGGCACGGTGAACAACTGTGCCGGCGGCATCACCCCGTGGGGCACCTGGCTCACGTGCGAGGAGACCGAGGCGCGCGCCGGATCGAACGGCTTCACCCTCGCCCACGGCTACGTCTTCGAGGTCGATCCCGCCAGCCAGGCCGCGAACATCGGCAAGAGCCCGATTCCGCTGAAGTTCCTCGGCCGGTACGCACACGAGGCCGTCGCCGTCGACCCGTCGTCGAGCGCCGTCTACCTCACCGAGGACGCAGGCGGGCCCAACGGCCTGTTCTACCGGTGGACCCCGCCGCAGGGATTCGTCGGTGGCCCTGGTGCGTTCCACGCTCTCGCGCAGTCGCCGGGCGGGGACACCGCCGGCGCCCTGCAGGCGATGAAGTGCTTCCTCGACGGCACCCACGTGCCCGATCTCTCCCAGGCCACAACACCGGGCGTCCGGTACACCGTGCAGTGGGTCGACGTCCCCGACCGCGACGCCAAGACCACCTCGGTGCGCAAGCAGTTCACCAACGACCAGGTCACCCGCAGCCGCAAGCTCGAGGGGCAGTGGTGGGGCGACGGCGGCGCCTACTTCGTCGCCAGCTTCGCCCGCACCAGCGACGGCAGCGTCGCCGAGCACGACGGGCAGGTGTGGTTCTACGACCCGGCCACCCAGACCGTCGAGCTGAAGACGCTGTTCGGGGTGAACCCGGACCCCTCCGTCGACACCGGCAACTACGACGGCCCCGACAACATCACGGTGTCCCCACACGGCGGCCTGATCCTCGCCGAGGACGGCGACGGCATCAGCCATCTGATCGGGGTCACCGAGAACGGTGAGCCGTTCTCGGTCGCCCGGAACGAACTGAACGAGAGCGAGTTCTGCGGTCCGGCATTCAGCCACGACGGCCAGACGCTCTACGCCAACATCCAGACCCCGGGGATCACCGTCGCGATCCGGGGCCCCTGGCGAACTTCGACGGGCTCGTCCGTCGGCTCGGCCGACTTCTCCTTCGGCTCGTCGAGCCTGCCGTTCGGCTCGTAGACCGAAGCCCTTGCAGTAGCAGGGGAACGAAGTATCAGCGGCCCGCTCCAACGTCCGGAGCGGGCCGCCCACGAGAAGTGCGACTTCCGATTCGTTCTGTGTCGTACTCGAGGAGGCGCTGACAGCCAATCGAGGTGTCATTGACCACGATGGATGCCATCGCCAAAAATCAGTCCGACTGGTCTGATTCAATCCCGGGCATGAAACGGACAATCGCCGCAATCGCTCTATCTGCTGCCGCGCTGGTGCTCGGAGGGTGCTCCAGCTCGGATCCTGGAACATCGGACTCGACCCCGACCGCGGAGCTCGGCGCCACGCAAACCGTGAAGGGCGACGGCTGGGAAGCCGAGGTCACCGTCGCGGATCTCGTCACGCGCGAGATGGACTACTACGGCGAGATCAAGCCGGAGCGGCAATACCGGGCGCTAGTCGCGGTCCGGTCCGTCAGCGGCGCGACTCCCCTCGCGTCGAATGCGTTTGAGGCCATCGCCGCAGACGGGGCGAGCCTCACGCTGTCAATCGGCGGCGAGTCGGACGACATTCAGGCAGGTGACATCCCCGCCGGCCAGCAGCGCGCGGGAATGGTGACATGGACCGGCAAGCCGGACATCCAGGTCTCGAAGATCTCGTACTTACGAGAGGGCGCCTTCCCTGCTGCAACGTGGACCGTGCCCGGTGCGCCTGAGTCGGCGCCGCCGTCACGGATGCCGAACCATGACGAGGTCGTCGCGACTCAGTCCGCTGCTCCGGCACCAGCTACCTCCGCTTCCGCGCCAGCGGTCGAAACACCCGTTGTGACGCAGGCACCGGCCGTGACGACTGCCCCGCAGGTGACGCCGACCTACGAGGCCCCCGCCGCCGTGGAGCCGCAGGCGCCGATCGGATTCACGGGTGCACCGAATGGGGCACCCGTTCCCCTGACGGGCAAGACGGTGGACTACTGCATGGATCAGTCGATGTATCAGCGCGGCACCACGCAGTTCACCGACGGAACAACCGGATGGACCGAGCAGTGCGCCTACGGCGGCTGAACTTGCCGCGCAGCTGACGTGAATCGCACCCCACAGTTCCAAGTGGGTATACCCGAACGCCCCGAGCGCCCTCGGGGCGTTCGTCGCCACTCGGTCCCCGGCAGGGAGAACGATCGAGGTGCGGAATGCGCAAGGACGTGGCAGTCGCGCTCGAACCAGGATTCGGGCCGTGCGCAGCAACTCGCACCTGAACGTGCCGTCCTGACCGCCTGATGCAAAACGAGAAATCCCCCACCAGCGATGCTGGTGGGGGATTTCTGATGTGCGCCCGAAGGGATTCGAACCCCTAACCTTCTGATCCGTAGTCAGATGCTCTATCCGTTGAGCTACGGGCGCATGTCCAAACAGTGTTCATTTGTTACTGGCCCAACGAAGCACCAGTGTGGCGGAGGCGAGAGGATTTGAACCTCCGGTCCCCTTTAAGGGGGACAACTCATTAGCAGTGAGTCCCATTCGGCCGCTCTGGCACGCCTCCTTGGGGGCCGGCCCTTTCGAACCGCCGGGCGAAACATTACACAGAGATCCCCGGCAAACGCAAAACGGCAGGTCAGGCGCGCATTGCCCATGGGATCACCGTAGGTTCCCGTCGAACCAGTCGAAGATCCGGCGCTGGGCGTCGAGCATCGCCACGACGAGCGGGTCCTCGTCCCCGGCGGCCGCCTCGGTGACCGGTGGCTCGTCGGCCCGGTGCGCGAGACCGCTGTAGCTGACGATGTTGGTGGCGACGTCGGCCCGCGCGACCGCGTCTCGTAGCCGCTCGACGTGGTCGCGCGGGGTCATCGGATCGTCCTCGCCGTACAGGCCCAGCCACGGCGCCTTGAGCGACGGCCCGGCCTCGACGAGGGTGGGGGTGTCGGCGTTGAGGGGTTCGACGATGCCGTGGGCGGAGACGCTCACGGCGGCCGCGACCGGCCGGTTGGTGGCGACGATCATCGCGGCGGTGCCGGCGTCGTCGAATCCGAGCACCCCGACGCAGTCGGTGTAGATGCCGCGGTCGACGAGCCAGTCGAAGGTGGCATCGAAGTCGTCGAAGAGGTTCTGGCCGAACACCTCGGTGTCGCTGTGCGCGGCTTCGCGATGGAACAGGTGCGGGGCCACCACCAGCCAGCCCTCCGCGGCGAGGGCGCGCATCAGGTCGATCAGCGCGGGGGTGAACTGGCGGGACTCGTGGAGCACCACGATGCCGCCGCGCGCATGGCGATCGGGCTGGACGGCGGTGAGCGGTACCCGCGGCGCCTCCACGACGGCGTCGTCGTCGGCGCGCAGGGGGGCGCTGTCCCGGAAGATTCCCGGCATGATTCAACCTTGGCACGACCACGTCGACAGTGCACGTGATCGCAGGGCGCATAATCGCATCGTGACCCCCGTGACGACCCGCGCCGATCTTGATTCCATCCCCACCTACGTGCCGGGCCGCAGTTATCCCGGGGCGATCAAGCTGGCGAGCAACGAGACGACGCAGGGCCCGCTGCCCGGCGTCGCGCAGGCCATCGCCGACACCGCCGCCACCGCCAACCGGTACCCGGACAACACATCCGCGGCGCTGATCCGCGCGCTGTCCGAGTCGCTCGGTGTTCCGACCGAGAACATCGCTACCGGATGCGGCTCGGTGGCGCTGTGCCAGGAGTTGGTGCAGGCCACGTGCAGCGTGGGTGACGAGGTCGTCTACGCGTGGCGCTCGTTCGAGGCCTACCCGGTCGTCACGAAGGTCGCCGGCGCGACGCCGGTCCCGGTGCCCCTCACCGCCGCGCACGGCCACGACCTGGACGCGATGCTGGCCGCGGTCACCGACCGCACCCGCCTGATCTTCGTGTGCAACCCCAACAACCCCACCGGCTCCGCGCTGGGCCGCGAGGAGCTCGAGCGGTTCCTCGACGCCGTCCCGGCGAACATCGTCGTCGCGCTGGACGAGGCCTACTTCGAGTACAACCGCTCCGGCGTCGACGGCGTCGAGCTGGCCCGCACCCGCCGCAACGTCGTCGTGCTGCGCACGTTCTCCAAGGCGTACGGGCTGGCGGGCATCCGCGTCGGCTACGCGGTCGCCGATCCGGCGATCGTCACCGCACTGGCCAAGGTGCACATCACGTTCAGCGTCAACGCGGTGGCGCAGGCCGCGGCGATCGCGTGCCTCGACGCGCAGGACGAGCTGCTGCACCGCACCCACGCCGTGGTCGCCGAGCGCGAGCGGATGCGCGACGCGCTCCTCGCCGCGGGCTACGACGTCCCGGTGACGGAGGCCAACTTCGTGTGGCTGCCGCTGCTGGACCGCTCCGCCGCGTACGGCGAGGCCAGCGCCGAAGCCGGCGTGCTGATCCGCCCCTACGGTGTGGACGGCGTGCGGATCACGATCGGCGACCCGCACGAGAACGATGCGTTCCTCGCGTTCGCGACATCCGGTGCGGCACTGGAGCTCGCCGGCCTCACGGCGGGCTCCCCCACGACGTAATCCAACCGTTACCGGTCGGCAGTTTCACCGCCGCCGAATCGTTGGCAGACTCTGGGCGGTGTGTCGACCAGGGAGCGGTTTGTCCGGACGCCGGACGCGGGGTCGCGTGTCGGTTCTCGCCGCGGCGCTCGGGGCGTCGCTGACCGTCGGCACGCATGCCGTCGACGCCCGCCCGCCGGACGTCGACACCGTTCCGGTGCGACTGCTCGCGATCAACGACCTGCACGGCAGCCTGCAGCCCCCCAAGGGTGCGCGCGCCCAGATCTCGCGGCCCGACGGTCCCGCGACCGACGCCGGTGGCGCCGCCTACCTCGCCGCGTATGTCGACCAGTTGCGCGGGCAGGCCCCCCACTCGCTGCTCTACTCGGTCGGCGACAGCTGGGGGTCGTCACCGATCGAGTCGGCGTTGTTTCACGACGAACCGACCGTGGACCTGTTGAACGAGATGGGCGTCGACGCGGCATCGATCGGAACCCACGAGCTCGACGAGGGATTCGGGGAGCTGCGCCGCCTGCAGGACGGCGGCTGCCACCCGGTCGACGGCTGCCAGTTCGAAGCGGACTTCACCGGCGCGCAGTTCCCGCTGCTCGCCGCGAACATGACCTTCTCCGACGGCACCCCCGCCACGCTCCCCTACTCGGTGAACTACGTCGACGGCGTGCCCGTCGGCGTCATCGGCGTGATGCCGTCCGACGCACCGTCGAAGGTCAGCGTCGACGGCGTCGCGGGTCTCCAGTTCGGCGACGAGATCGACGCCATCGACCGCACGGCCGACTCCCTCGACTTCCTCGGGGTGCACGCGATCGTCGTCCTCCTGCACCGCGGCGACGAGCAGGCCACCGGCGGCCCCAACGCGTGCGACGTCGGCGACAGCCCGGCCCGCGACATCGCGACCCGGGCGACCCCGAAGGTGGACGCGATCTTCACCGCCGACAGCCACACCCAGTACAACTGCACGGTCGACGACCCGGCGGGCAACCCGCGGCCGATGATGCAGGCCGCCTCGCACGGACGGATCGTGTCGGTGGTCGACATGAGTCTCGACCGCGCGACCGGTGAGGTGGATCGCGAACAGACGCAGGCCTTCAACCAGATCGTCACGCACGACATCACGCCCGACCCTCGGGTCGCCGAACTCGTCGACCGGGCGAGTACACAGTCCGGCGAGGTGGCCCAGCGGCCGGTCGGCGCCGTCACCGCGGACATCACCCGCGAACCCGGCACGGGCGGCGAGAGCCCGTTGGGCGACCTGATCGCCGACGCCCAACTCGAGGCGGCGCGCGGGCGTGGGGCACAGATCGCCCTCACCAATCCCGGCGGCGTCCGGGCCGACCTGCTCGCCGGCGACGACGACACCGTCACCTTCGGTGACGCCTACCAGGTCCAGCCGTTCGCGAACTCACTCCAGGTCCGAACCCTCACCGGAGCGCAGCTGAAAGAGGTTCTCGAGCAACAGTTCCAGCCTCGCGACGACGGCTCCGTGCTGGAACTGATCCTGGCACCGTCGGCCACACTGACCTACCGAATCGACCGCAGATCGCCGATCGGTTCGCGCATCGCCGACATCCGCCTCGACGGCGGACCCGTCGATCCGGACGGCCTCTACCGGGTGGCGGTCAACAAGTTCCTCGCCGACGGCGGCGACGGCTTCACCGCCCTGCGCGACGGCACCGAACCCGCCTCCGCCGGAACCGATCTCGATGCGCTCACCGCCTACCTTGAGAGCCACTCCCCCGTCGCGCCACCGGCCCCGGGTCGGATCGCGGTCGCGGCACCGAACTGATGACCACTACGAGACCCCTCGGGGCCGTCGGTGCGGCAATGTGCGCCCTCGTCGTGGCCGCGTGTTCGCAACCGCCCCCGGCCACCGACGGCCCCGAGAAGGACGCCGGGCAGGCCGTCTTCCGGGTCAAGCAGGGACCGATTCCGCGGGACCTCCCCGAGATTCCGAGCGCGCCTGCCGGCACGCCGATCGGTGCCGCAATCACGTTGGAGGGCATGTGGTCCGGCACCGCCCGCACCGATGACGCGTCGGCCGTGACGTGCCGGTACGACTCGACCGACGGGCATCGGGAATACAGTGTCGTGTCCCACGCCGCTCGCGACCACCACGGCAGCGACAACTACCCCCGAGCCGACTACTACGGTGCATCGTTCACCATTCCCGGCGACACCGACGCGGACGACAACGGTGAATCCGGCGTCGGGGCCGTGATCTTCTTCGCCGACGAAGCCGGCAACTACGTCCAGTCGGCACCCCCGGACGCCGACAGCATCGCGGTGCGAACCAGTGCCGACAACCGGGTACTCACCTTCTCGATGATCAATGTGCCTGCCGACAAACGCGATTCGGGACGACCGACCACCGCCGTCGGCACCATCAGCTGCCCGAACTGAGCCCGATCACACCGAGGGCGCGTGGGCGGCCGACCGATCACCACCACAGAGATTCACCGTCCGACCCGGCACCGATCGAAGGCGGGTATCAGGCCCGGTGGGCGAGTTCGGCAGTCAGCACCCGGATCCCGCTAGATCTCCAACGAGCGGGCCAGCGTCGGCCACGCTTCCCGCAGGTCGTCCTGCCAGTACGGCCAGGAGTGAGTTCCGTACGGGCGGTACAGGAATGTGGCCGGGATGCCGAGTTGCGCCAGCCTGCCGTCGAACAGCTGGGTACACGAGTGCGACGCCGCTTCGAGCGGCCCGCCGACGACCACCTTCTCGAGCGCATCGGGTGCGCCGAGCTCGTACGGGCCCGCCAGCCCGTTGCCGGTGGAGACGAAGATGTCCTTGCCCCGCAACTGTTCCGCGTTCACGGATGGATCGTGTGCGGGCCACGCCGGGTCGCCCGGCGTCCCCCACATGTTGTCGGCGTCGCCGCCCTTCGACGCGACGGTGCCGCGCACCGCGGCCTGCGATTCGACGCGGCCGGTGTCCATGCAACCGCTGAGCGCGGCGACGCCGCGGTAGAGGTCGGGATTGCGGGCGACGAGTGTCATCGCGCCCTGTGCACCCATCGACAGGCCGGCGATCGCGTTGACGCCGTTGCCCCGGAACCGCCCGTCGACGATCGGCGGCAGCTCGCGAGTCAGGAATGTCTCCCAACGGTTTTCACCGAGAACGGGATCGATTCGCTCCCAGTCGGTGTAGTAGCCGGCCGTGCCACCGACGGGCAGGACGACGTTGACGTTCTTGTCCGCGAAGAACTCGACGGCATCGGTCTTCTGCGTCCAGGTGCTCTCCTGGTAGTCCGACTCGGATCCGGCACTGACACCGTCGAGCAGATACAGCGACGGCCGTGCGGCCGCGCCCTTCGGATGCAGGATCTGCACCTGCACCACCTTGTTCATCGCCGGCGAGAACACGAACAGTGCCGTGCGCCGATCCGTCAACTCCACCACGTGGTCGACGTGCGCCGCCGCGGCAACCGCCGGTGGCATCTGCTCGATCGGCACGGCATTCGCCGCGAATGCCGGACTGAACATCGACAGCGCGACCGTCAGGCCCACCGTCGTCATGGCTAATCGCCCCATCACTACTCCGCCCACCCCCTGGGTATCAGTTGACACTCCACGGTACGGAGCGATCCGGTTCGCTGCCGGGTTCTCGACGACATCCGCCGCCGCTGATGTGCCGCCGGGCCGCAGGTGAGGGGGAAATGTGAGCACTCCGTTACAAGTGGACGCGGCCGGATCACGTCGCTGCCGGACGCGGACAATCCACATCACACCCGCGGTTCCGGAATGCCCCGCTACCGGTCGGCGTTGTGGACTTCGGATCGGTGCGCTCCGTGTCCCCCGGGCTCAACCCTTTGCCCTCGCGGAGTTCCGTCCGGCTGGAGCCGCGTTGCGCCTTTCGCCGTGAGGCGACCGAGCGCACCGATCCGCTTCTCGTTTCGACAGGGACGCCGATCAGGCCGTGGCAGCCACCCGCAGCGTCGGCCGGCGGTCGACGACCCTCTTGGCCTTCGAGACGGCTCGCTCGAGGGTGTCCGGATCCAGAATCTCCACCGTGAAGTTGATGTTCGTATCGTTCTTGAGCCGCGCACGTACGGCAGCCGCGAGGTCAACCTTGAAGGCCTGCACGTCTTCCGGCTCGAGCGTCGGGTCGTACTCGACCTGCACGGTGGCCGAATCCATGGTCGTCTCGCGGTCGGCAATGATCACGAATTCCACGCCGGTGCCCGGCACGGACAGCAACGACCTCTGGACCTGGCTCGGATACACGTTGGCTCCGCGGATGATCAACATGTCGTCGAGCCGCCCGTACACTCCGAGCGGCAGCCGCGGGTAGGTGCGGCCGCACGGACAGGGCTCGTGGGTCATATGCGACTCGTCACGCGAGGCGAAGCGGATCATCGGCTGCGACTCCCGCCTCAGGTGCGTGTAGACGATGCCGCCGCTGACACCGTCCTCGACGGCCCGGTTGGGATCCTCCTTGTCGACGACCTCGGTCCAGACCTGATCCTGCAGGACGTGCACACCGCGCCCGTGTTCGCACTCCGCATTGGTCGCGAACGGAGTCATCTCCGACGTCGTCGCCAAGTCACGCACGGTCATGCCCCAGCCCCGCTCGAGCATCTCGCGGGTCCCCGGAATGGCGGCGCCGGGCTCACCGATGAAGATCCCTAGGCGAAGCGGGGACGCCGCCGTGTCATAGCCGAGCGACCGAGCTCGCTCCAACATGTGCAGCGCGTAGGTCGGCGTACTGATCAGCACGGTTGTACCGACCCGGTACATCAACTCGAGCTGGCGCTCCGTCTCACCCGCGCCGATCGGGAACGCAGTGGCGCCGATACGCTCGCAGCCCTGGAGCGAGCCCCAGCCGCCGATGAACATGCCGAACACGGTAGCCAGCTGGACCCTGTCGGTGGAACGCACACCCGCGGTGAAGAAACCCTGGGCCATAACGTCGGTCACGTGCTCCCAGTCGGCATGCGAGATTCCGTACAACGTGGGAGCGCCCGTCGTGCCCGAGGAACCGTGCACACGCGCGATCTCGGATTCCGGCACACCGAGGTAGCTGCCGAACGGGGGGTGAGCGGCCTGATCGTCGCGCAGCATTTGCTTGGTGATGACGGGAACCAGTCGTGTGAAGTCATCGAGGCTTCGAACCTGATCGGGGTGAAAGCCGTGAGCGTCGTAGTGCCGCTGATAGAAGGGTAGTTCGGCGTAGGCACGGTGCAGTTGCCGCTGCAGCAGTGCCAGGATCTCCAACTCGCGCTCTGCGCGCGGACGGGTCTCCATCTGCTCGTTCCAGTAGACACGCTCGGGAGCCATTGACGACCACCTTCCTCTTCGCTGGTACCACATCATCGACTCCACGCACGGAACACGGCTACCCCCGAAATGGCCACGCGCTCGTCGCCAACCCCGCGAACCACACCGACAGGCCACCAACCGTTCACCGGGCGGCCACGGTTCCGCCAGTTCCTTCGATCAGGATTCGGTCGTTCTGTTGCGAGTGTTCGAAGGAGAAGCGTTGAATTCCCGTCTCAAAGTTGTCGGTGTCGCTGCGGCATTGACCGTTGTCCTCTCCGGATGCAGCCAGTCGACGACGGACGACACCGCAACTGCCCCGACCGTCTCGTCGACGGCGTCCTCGCTGTCGTCGAGTCCTACCGGAACGGTGCAGACTCCACGGCTCATGTCCGTCAACAACTTCCGCGACCTGGCGGGACCGAACGGCGGCTACACCACATCCGACGGACGTCGTGTTCGCGAGGGCGTTCTCTACCGCTCCAACGCGCTGACCACCAGCGACGTGGATGCCGCAACGTTGGACGCCCTCGGCGTGAAGGCGGTCTACGACCTTCGAACCACCGCGGAAATCGACAAGGGCCCGGATCGCGTTCCGGCAGGGGCGCGCTACACGCACGTCAACATCCTCGGCGACGCCGCGAGCGGCGCCGTCACGTCGTCGGTGGATCTCTCCACTCCGGAAGGCGCTGCGGCAGTGCTCACCAATGCCAACCGCCAGTTCGTGGCAGATCCGGCGATGCGCGCACAGTTTGCGACCCTGCTGACCGACATCGCTACAACGGACGGGCCGCAGATCTTTCACTGCACCGCGGGCAAGGATCGGGCCGGCTGGACGAGCGCGGTTCTACTGAAGATCGCCGGTGTCGACGACACGACGGTGATGAGCAATTACCTACTCACCAAAGAGTATTCGAAGGATTCGATCGAGGCGAGTGCCGCCAAGGTCACGGCCGCGAAGGGCGGGCAGGCAGGCGCGGCCATGAAGGTTCTCATGGGAGTCTCTCCCGAATTCCTCCAGGCCGGCTTCGACGAGATCAGCACCAGCTTCGGCACCTTCGACAACTATCTGACCAACGGACTGGGACTGTCGACCGACACCATCACCGCGTTGAAGACCAAGCTCACCGTCTGACAGCTCGGGGCCGGCTCTCTCCCAGTCGAACGAGGGAGCGGGGCCCGCGCGCGGACAGTCGCGCAGTCAGTCCCGGGCCACGGGCAACGCCCGACTATGACCCCGGAACAGTGCCACGACCGTCCACGAACACGATGTCAGCCTTGGCCGCCACTGTCACCGTGCCACGACTGTTGCAGGCACAGGAGAAGACGGTATCGGCAAACAGGAAGACCTGACCGCCGTGGCACGTTCCGTGTCCGTTGAGCATGTCTTCGGTGACGGTCATTGTTCCTGCGGCGGCGCCTTCCGCGAACTCGGTGACCGTGATGCCGTGCCGGCGGGATGCCCTGTCGGCCTCGAACATCGCAGCAGCCTGGCGCAGACCGGTCGGCGACGGAGGCGCGCTCACGAGAGGAGTCCCGCGACGCGAGCCGCGGACACCGCAGCGTACCGGTTGTGGACACCGAACACCCGGCGCAGCAAGCGCATTCGACGTCTCACCGTGTGAAATTCGATCCCGAGATTCTCGGCGATGTCGCGGTCGGTACACCCCACCGCGGCAAGCTCGAGCACCCTCAGATCCTCCGCCCCGACGGCCGGCGACTCGCCCGGGTCCGACTGCCCGCGTAGGGCTCCCAGCAGTTCCAGACACGTGGTCCGCACCTTCGCGTGTACCGGGCGTTCGGGCATCCCCGCGAGATCGGCCACCATCTCCTCCACGACAGCGCACCAGTGTGCGCGGCTCGACGCCGTATCGTTGTCGCAGGCGCTCGCCCCGTTGCCCGCTCGGGTCGGTGCCACGGCGGAGGGGGAGGTCTCCAGATCGCGGGACAGTTGGCGCCCCACTGTCACAAGGTCGTCGACGGCGCGGTCGCCGATGCTCATGGGCGCGCGCACGCCGCCGTAGAGGACCGCGCTCACCTGCCCGTGGACATGTGTGGGTATTGCGACCAACGCCCGCAGCCCCTCCCTCGCCACTGCACTGTCGTACTCGTGGGTGATGGCGCGTGCACAGGAGTAGTCCTGCACGGACACCGGCCGACCCAACGTCGTGGCTCTCCCACCCAGCCCCACACCAGGTGGAAGCGACAGCCCGCGGAGCGCCTCACAGCGGTTGCCGCGGAGGTTGCTGATCCGGAGCGTTCCGGAACGGACGCGTCCCGCGAAGACCACGTCGAATCCCGAGCGGCGCTGCGCCAGCGCAAGGGTGCGGTCCAGAGCACTGCTGGCGTCGAAACCTGCGGCGACCGGCGTCATCGAACACCTCAATTCGTCAGAAGGGTTGAAAGAGGCGAGCACTCGCTCGCATACTAACGACAGCACAGCCGACGAACAATAGGGCCGAACGGGGCAGATCCTCGCCAGGCGCCCACCGGGGACGGGAAGGGGTGAAGATGGGCGATCCACCGCTCACCGTCAGCGACACCGAGGCAATCCGCCGCGCGTTCGCCGAGCTGAGGGCACTGGCCGCGGGCGCGAAACTCGGCAGCGACAGGCAGACCCTGCGGGAGTTCTGCGGGCGCCTCGCCCCCACCGGACGACACGACGGCATGCTGTCCGAACGCGAGGTCGACGTACTCGCCCACGTCGCGACCGGCCTCCACAACGGACAGATCGCCGCCACCCTGAACCTGTCTCCCCAGACAGTCAAGAGCTATCTGCGTTCGATCCTGACCAAACTGGGCGCGCACAGCCGACAGGAGGCCGTCGACGCCGCCCGCCGGGCCGGGCTACTCCCCTGACTCGGGGCCGCCGCTCACCGCGGCGCCCTGCGGCCTCGTTTCGAGCCGAGCCATGATCAACTCCACGTGCTCGGCGACGAGGACGTCGGACTCCACGCCTTTCACCGCCCACCCCTTGAGCGCCGGCAGGTGCCCCAACAGGACGATGTCCTGCGCGATAAGTTGCACGTGGACGTCGCCGAACAGGCCGCGCCGGACGCCCGCACCGATCAGGTCCGCGAACAGGCCGGTGATGCCGAGTTCCCTCTCCTTGTATCGACGGTGCGCATCCTCGGGCAGGTGCCGATACTCCCGATACATCAACAGGATCTGCTCCTGATTCCGGACACATTCGCGGAAATACACCTCGATCATGAGGCGCAGCTTCTCCGGCAGATCGCGCTCACTGCCGGTCGCGATCTCCGCCAGGGTCTCCCGCAGGCCTCCGTAGATGGTCTCGCAGGCCATCACCAGCAGGTCGGACTTCGTCTGGATGTAGCGATACAGGCCGCCGACACTCAATCCGAGATCCTCGGCGAGCTCGTTCACCGAGACACTGTCGAACCCGCGCTCGATGATGTGCCGGGTCGCCACAGCCTGGAGCTGACTCCGCCGCTCCTCGCGACTCACCCTCATCGGCTCGACCCGGTCGCGTCCGCCGAGCGAAACGAACTGGGCAACTGTTCGCGAGCATGCAAGGGAGTCATCGATTCCTCGTCAGGTCGGGCGCCCCGCGAGCGGGCGGCTCCAGGGCTCCCCAGGGGGCTGCGGGTCAGCATAGCCATCGAGGAGCCGGCACGGGCCCGCAACCTCCCCTGGACGCTTGACGCATTTCCGCGCCGTGCGCATACTTCGAATGCGAGCGAGCACTCGCTCGCATTCGAGAGCGAGACCCAAGGAGGCATCACATGGGTGCACCCATCCGGATCATGGTCACCAAGATCGGTCTCGACGGCCACGACCGCGGCAGTCGCATCATCGCGGCGTACCTCCGGGACGCCGGACACGAGGTGATCTACACACCGCCGTGGCAGACGATCGACGCTGTCGTCCGGCTCGCGCGCCAGGAGGACGTAGCTGTCATCGGCATCTCTTCCCTCGCCACGGACCACCTGATCATCCCCGACCTGCTCGACAGTCTCAGGGAGGCCGGACTCGGCCACATCGCAATCGTCGTCGGCGGAATCGTTCCCGACAGCGAGCACGCCATGCTCCGCGATGCCGGCGTGGCACAGATCTTCGGGCCCGGATCCGCTCGTGACGAAATCGTCGGAGCCGTAACGAAGCTCGGTGAGGCCGTGCTGGCCGATCAGCTCAGGACGGAGGTGACGGCATGACCATGGTGGAACCCGTCACCGGGAGCGAACGCTGGGCTCCCGAGTATGCCGGTCAGGTCCCCGACGACCGGGTGGTCCGAAATCGGTCGGGCATTCCGATCGACCCGCTCTACACACCCGACGACTGGTCGGGTGACCGGTTCGCTTCGGATCTCGGGTACCCCGGGCAGGCGCCGTACACCCGCGGCATCTACCCGTCCATGTACCGGGGGCGCACGTGGACGCAACGACAGCTCATCGGGTTGGGCACCCCGGAGGACTACAACGCTCGAGTTCGCCAGCTGCTCGACCTCGGCGCCAACGCAATCAGCTTGCTGCCCTGCAATTCCGGGTTCAGAGGCCTCGACTGCGACGAGGTCCCCGCTCCCCTGCTCGGCACCTGCGGGACCGTCATCAACAACGTCGACCACATGGGTACTGCGCTCGACGGGGTTCCGCTCGACTCGATCTCCACGGCCATGAACGACCCCACGCCGTTCACACTGCTCGCCTTCGTGCTGGCCACCGCGAAGCGCCGTGGCGTGCCGTTCGACCGGATCACGGGAACCTCCAACCAATCCGACTACATTTCGCACTTCGTCGCGAACCACATGTTCTACCGGCTGTCCCAGCCGGGATCGCGACGGGTCCTGGTCGATCATGTCGCGTACTGCCGGGAGCGGGTGCCGGGGTGGAACCCGGTGTCGGTCGTGGGCCAGCACATGCAACAGGCAGGGGCCACCCCCGCCGAAACCATGGGCTTCACACTCTCGACCGCGATCCAGTACGCGGAGGACTGCATGGCCCGCGGCCTGCACCCGGACGCCATCCTGCCGCGATTCACGTTCTTCTTCGATGTGTCCATCTCCTTCTTCGAGGAGATCGCGAAGTTCCGTGCGGGCCGCAGGATTTGGGCCCGGATCACCAAGGAACGACTCGGCGCGAAGGATCCGCGCTCGTGGCGGTTCAAGTTCCACGGCCAGACGTCGGGCGTCGATCTCACCGCTCAGCAGCCCCTGAACAACATCGCCCGCGTGACAACACAGGCCATCGCCGGGATCTTCTCGGGACTCCAGTCGATGCACACCGACGCCTACGACGAGGCGATCACCTGCCCCACGGAGGAATCGGCTCGCATCGCCATTGCCACCCAGAACATTCTGCGCGAGGAGGCCCACCTCTGCGACGTGATCGATCCACTCGGCGGCTCCTACTACATCGAACGACTGACCGACCAGATGGAGGCGGAGATACTCCGGGTCATGAAGGTCGTCGAGGACGCCGGCGGGATGTACGAGGCCGTCGGCTCCGGACTGGTTCAGGGCATGATCGGCCGGTCCGCGCTCGCGGCCCAGGAACGTATCGACCTCGGGGAAGACCGGGTCATCGGGGTTAACTGTTACCGCTCGGAGGCGGACGAGGGCACCCAGCCGCCGCCGTATCGCCCCGATCCACACGCCATGGCGGCACATGTCGAAGCCTTCAAGCAGTTCAAGCGGGATCGCAGCGAAACCGACGTCCGGCGGGCCGTCGACGGATTGCGCCACGCGGCTCAGGACGAGGAGGCGAACGTGTTCGAGAAGGTGGTCGACGCCGCGATCAGCGGTGTTACACACGGCGAGATCGTCGGCACGCTCCGCGACGAACTCGGCTTCGGCAACCCACTGATCGTCGCATGACGGACCTGGTGGGAGAGCTCCTGGCCGGGAACGAAGCGAGTCTCGCCCGGGTCCTGACGATTCTGGAGCGGGGCGGGCCCGACGCCGCGAGCCTACGTAGCCGGATACGCCCGCACACGGGGCGGTCGTTGGTAGTCGGACTGACCGGTCCGCCGGGTGCCGGGAAGTCCTCACTGATCGGGGCCATGGTCACCGTGCTGCGGGGGGCCGGAGCCCGTGTGGCCGTACTGGCTGTCGACCCCTCGAGCCCCGTCTCCGGGGGCGCGGTACTGGGCGACCGCACCCGGATGGGGGCGCACACGTGCGACCCCGGGGTCTTCATCCGTTCCATCGCTTCTCGGGGATACGCCGGCGGGTTGGCCCGGGCAGTCCCGGCACTGATCGACGCCGTCGACGCTGCCGGTTGGGACGTCGCGCTTCTCGAGACCGTCGGAAGCGGCCAGTCCGATGTGGAGATCACGGAGTTCTCCGACGTCTCCGTCCTCGTCTCCGTGCCCGGGCTGGGTGACGACCTCCAGGCGATCAAAGCCGGGGTTCTCGAGGTCGCGGATGTCCTGGTCGTCAACAAGGCCGACCTCCCGGGAGCGGGAACCACTGCGCGACAGCTCGAACGCATGCTGCGGCTCAGGCGCACCGACGCTGTTCGGCCTCCCGTGATCAGTACCAGCGCCGTGGACGAGTCGGGTATCGAGGATCTCGTCGAGGCCGTGAGCAAAGCCGCGCGCGACGACGGGCGGATTCGTCGACTTCGCCGGGAGCTCGTCCGCGAGGCGGAGCTGGCATTCGCGCGGAGGCTGCGGGACCAACCACTCGACGAGGCGTGTGCGGCAGTGTTCACCGGGGCCCGGGAGTTCGAGGACGTGGTCGCCGACCTGGCGCGCCGTTGAATCGGGAAGGGCCGCACGGAGGGCGATCGCGTCGACCACCGTGCCGCCCTTCCTCCTCGCGCATCAGCCTTCCGGGTACAGCCCGAGCAGCCGAGCGGGCGTGTCGTGCAGGACCGCCCGCAGAAACACGTCCCCCAACCCGGGAGTCCGCGCCCGCCCACCCCGCGATCGCCTGCAACTGGTGGGCATAGGCGTAGGGCTGCCTGCTCGTCGGAGACCGGCGGTGGGGCTGTACACATCGCGCGTGCAGCCCCACCGCCGCGTCGTCAGCCGCTCAATCCCGGCGGATAAGCCGCCGCGCCTGCGACAACCACGCGCAACCCGCCCGCGGGTCGTCGACGGTACCGCTGACCAGGCCCCACTCGAGGCCTCGGCGGACGTCGTCGAGGCCGCGGACCGGCCAGGCGCCCACCTCGTGGCCGGAGTCCTGCAGCCGCCGGACGACGTCGAGGGTCAGCCCGTCCCAGCCGCTGTAGAACGCGCTCGCACCGGTCGCGGCGAGCACGGTCTCGATCCCCTCCGGATGTCGCTCGGCGTCGGGGTAGCCGAGCGTGATGAGTCCGCGGGGCACGTCCGGCGCCAGCTCCCGCAGCCGGTGCAGCGCCTCGGGCAGGAAACTGGTGAACCGGATCCGACGCGCATCGTCGGGGCGGGCGTTCGTGATCCGAGCCACCTCAGGGACGGCCTCGACGGCCTTGAGCTCCACCTGGAGTGTCACGGTGGTCGCGTCGAGCACGTCCTCGAAGGTCGGGACACACTCCCCCGCACCGACATCCACGCCACGGATCTGCTCGTAGTTCAGGTCCGCGACGGGGCCGAGTCCGCGGCCGCATTCGTCGGCGGCTCGGCGGTCCAACGTCGCGTCGTGCACGATGATCGCGACGCCGTCGGCGGACAGCCGCACGTCGAACTCGAGTTCGTGGACGCCGATCTCCTCGGCGAGCCGGAACGAGGCGAGGGTGTTCTCGGGTGATTCGGTCATCGCGCCGCGGTGACCGACGACGGCATAGGTGAGAGGCGGGGTACTCATCAGGCCACCAGCTCCTCGTACTGGGCGCGGATCGCGTCGGTGTCCTTGCGGATCACCTTGGCGGCAGCGGAGAGCACGTTCGCCGGGTCGGCGTTCTCGGTGTAGACCTTCTGCATCGCGTTGCGGACCTCGATGATCGTCGACGACACGTAGCGGCGGACGGCATCGGGCTGGCGGGCGATGTCGAGCTGCTTCACCGCGAGGCCATAGCTGGGGTTCTCGGCGATCCGCTTGGTGACCGCGGCCGACGCCGTGGCCCCCGGCGTCGCGGGCAGGTATCCGGTCTCGACGGCCCAGTCGCCCGCCTGCCGGTCCTGCGCCAGGAACTCGATCAGCTTGGCGGCAGCGGCCTTTCGATCCGGGTCGGCGTTCTTGAGGATGGACAGTCCGGCACCGCCGGTCGGCACGCCCACGTCCTTCGCGGTCGGCAGGAAGCCGGTGCCGATCTCGAAGTCGGCGCCCTTGACCAGTCCGGTGAGGGCACCGGTCGAGTTGGTGATCGTGGCGACGAGACCGTTGCTGAAGTCGGTGACGAAGTCCTGCGCCAGGTAGCCGGCCTTGTCGTCGTTGATCACCGCGCGGTCGAACGCGGCGGCGGCGATCGCCTCGGGCGAGTCGAGCGTCACGTCCATCCCCTGCGACATGGCGCCGCCGTAGTTCCACAGCAGACCCTGGAAGTACCAGTCGTCGGCGCCGGTGTAGGCGCGCATGGCCACCTTGTTGCCGCGGTATGTGCGGCCGGTGACGGTGCGCCCCCAGTCACGGAACTCGTCCCAGGTCTGCGGCGCCCGGTCCGGCAGACCGGCCTCGGCGAAGATCTGCTTGTTGTAGTAGAACAGCGGCGTCGAGCGTCCGAACGGCACCCAGTACGACGACCCGCGCACCACGCCCTCCTCGAACAGGCGCTGGTGGTAAGTGTCGGCGTTCCAGCCCCCGGTGAAGTAGCCGTCGAGCGGTTCGATCATGCTGGACAGGAAGAACTTGTTCCACGAGACGTCGGAGAAGACGGCGATCTCGGGGACCTGACGGGCCTGCAGACCGGCGGACAGCTTCTCGGTGACGCCGTCGTAGCCCTTGAACTGCTGGACCTCGGCGTAGATGTCGGACTGCGATTCGTTGAAGCGGGTGACCAGTCCGGTGAAGGCCTCGTGGTTGGTGCCAGACCACGGACTCCACACGACGACATTGGTGCGGCCCTTGAACTGGGCGGGCGGCGCGACGTCGGGTTGCGAGAAGCCGCCACCGGAGGTAGCTCCGCCGGGCGACCCGCAGGCGGCCAGGACCGGGACCGCGGCGGCGGTCATGCCGGCCAGGGTGAGGAAGCGGCGGCGGCTCAGCGAACTGGCACCGGGAGAGAACACGGACATGAGGGAACTCCTCGGGATCGTGAAAGTGACGGAGAGGGGATTGTTTTCAGTTCTTGACAGCCGCACCGGCGAGACCGGCGATGATGTACCGCTGGGCGAACAGGAACAGCAACAGCATCGGCAGCACCACGAGGACGGTGCCCGCCATGATCGGACCCCATTGATCGACGCCCTCGCTCTCCTTGAGGAACATCAATCCGATCGGGAGAGTGCGCATCTGGAGCGAGTTGGTGACGAGCAGCGGCCAGATGAAGTCGTTCCACTCGTCGATCACCGCGATCAGCGCCACGGTGACGACGGCGGGCTTGGCCATCGGCAGCACGAACCGGGTGAGCCGGCGCAGGTGCCCGCAGCCGTCGAGTTCGGCGGCCTCGAGCACCTCCCGGGGCAGAGCGAGGAAGTGCTGACGGAGCAGGAAGGTACCGAAGGCACTGGCCAGTCCGGGCAGGAAGATGCCGGCGTAGGTGTTGATCAACCCGAGGTTGCCGATGGTGATGTAGTTGATCAGCAGCGTGACGTGTCCCGGCACCATGAGGGCCCCGAGCACCGCCAGGAAGATCACCCGCTTGAACGGGAAGTTGAGGAACGCGAAGGCGTAGGCGCTGAACACCGCGAGGATCACCTTGAGGGTCGCGCCGACGGCGGTGACGATCGCCGAGTTCACGAAGAACTGCCCGAACGGCACCGCGTCCCACGCCCTTCGGAAGTGGTCGAGGACCAGCTCGGACGGAATCCACTGCAGCGGCCACCGGTAGATCTCGTCCTCGGGTTTGAACGCCGAACTGAGCATCCAATAGAACGGGATCAGGAACAGCAGCCCGACGACGACGAGGGCCGCCACCCCGAGGGTTTTCCGGACGCGCCGTTTGTGGGCGGTGGCGGTGTGTCGATGCGCGACCTTAGTCGAGGTGGCCATCAGTAGTGCACCTTCTTCTCGACGTACCGCAGCTGGACCGTGGTGACCACCAGCAGCAGCACGAACATGATCATCGCTCCGGCCGCGGCGGTGCCCGCCTTGAACTGCATGAATCCCTGCGAGTAGATGAACCAGCTGAGCGTCGTGGTGGCCTCGCCCGGTCCACCGCTCGTCATCATCGCAATGAGGTCGAACGACTGGAAGGCACCGATGATCTGGGTGACCGCGAGAAAGAAGGTGGTCGGCGACAGAAGAGGAAAGATGATGTGGCGAAACGTCTTCCACTTCCCCGCACCGTCCAGTCGCGCGGCCTCGAGAACGTCGCCGGGCAGCGACTGCAGCGCCGCCAGGTAGACGATGGCGACGAACCCCACCCCCTTCCACACTGCGACGATGATCAACGCGGGCAGCGCCCACCGACTCGACGTCGTCCAGTGCGGCGAGTCGAGTCCGAACGCGGAGAACGCCACGCGGCTGAGTCCGTAGTTCGGGTCGAACAGGAACAACCACACCGCGGCCACCGCCGCTCCGGAGAGGATGTGGGGTGAGAACGCCAGCGCCGAGACGGCCCTGCGTCCCGGGACCTTGGCGGCGAAGAGCAGCGCGAGGGCGAGTCCGCCGACGAGGCTGATCCCGACCACCGCGACCACCCACACCGCAGTGATCCGCAGGACCCGAAGGAACGACGGATCGGTGAACAACGTTGCGTAGTTGTCCAATCCGACGAAGGTCGGCTGCGGCGCGATCATGTCCCAGCGGGTGAGACTGAGATACGCGTTGCCGATCACGGGCCAGTAGGCGAATACCGCAATGAGGGCGAGATTGGGGAGCGCGAACAGCGCGAACAGCAGGTACTCGCGCCGCCGTCGCCGGGAGCGGCCGCCGCGGCGGCGCACAGCGGGCGCTGCAAGCTCCGGTTCGCGCATGGGTGGCGTCGGCGCCTCCGCGGGGCGCTGGATTGTCAGGGACACGGCCACGAACCTTTCCTGGGTATCACTCGGGTGTTATCAACGAGCTCGGCCGGTGCTGATGTTTGCACCCACCGATGAGTCGGTCAAAACCTCGATCACCCCCGGCCAGGAGACCCGATCCGCACCTCCAGAACACCTGAAATGGTTCTTGTACTGGACTTTTCGAAGGTCAGCCTCGCACCGGCCACGCCGGGAGTCGCTTGTGATTCGACGACCGTCGGGCAAAGCTTCGCGCCAAGTTCACGACCCATTCATCACAGTCGCGTTGATATGAACTGGTGGTCCCGACAGCAGAAGTGAGGACGGTTCATGACGCAACGCTCGATCAGCGACACCCGACAGGAGCGGCTCGACGCGATACTCGAATACCTTCTGGCGGACCAGGATGCGTCGGCACAGAGTCTGGCCACACGGTTCGGGGTGTCGCTCATGACGGCGCACCGTGACCTCGACGAACTCCAGCGACGTGGCATCATCCGCAAGTTCCGCGGTGGCGTCAGCGTCCAGCGCACCAGCACCTACGAGATCGCGGCGACACTGCGACGACTGGTGGCGGTCCCGCAGAAGCGGGCTATCGCCGCCGCCGCACACCAACTGGTCTCGCCCGGACAGTCGGTGCTGCTGGATGATTCGACGACCGCGGCCTCCATGCTCGACCATCTGCTGGACGTCGAGGACCTGCACATCGTCACCAACTATCTGCCGGCGTTGTCGCGGATCGCTGCCGACGGCCGGAGCGCCCTCACCGCGATCGGCGGCACGTACGACGTCGGCCACGAGTCGTTCCTGGGCGTCGCCGCGGCGGCGTCCATCCGCGGCCTGCGCGTGGACACGGTGTTCTTCTCCACGTCGAGCGCCGACGCCCACGGCACCTACCATCAGGAGGAGTCGATCGTCGCGGTCAAGACCGAGATGATCCGGTCGGCACGCCGACGCGTCCTGCTGATGGACTCGAGCAAGCTCGGTGGAACGTCGTTGCACCTGGTCACGGACTGGTCGTCGATCGACCACCTCGTCACCGATACCGCAGCACCGGCCGACCTGCTCGACACGCTGCGGAGCCGCGGTGTGGCCGTGACGGTCGTCGATCCGGAAGAGAGTTCCTACCAACCATTTTCGTCAGACGAGGAGAACCTGTGATCGAGCTCGACACCGCCGTGCAGGCGGTGCTGTGGGACATGGACGGAACGCTCGTGGACACCGAACCGTACTGGTTCCGTGCCGAAACCGAACTGATGGCCGCGCACGGGATTCCGTGGAGTCACGAGCAGGCGACATCGCTCGTCGGGAGCGCGTTGCCCGACTCGGCCACCGTCATGCGGGACGCCGGGGTGGATCTCGGGATTCGCGAGATCATCGACACCCTCCTCGAGTCGGTCATCGCCCAGGTTCGGGTCGAAGTGCCGTGGCGACCGGGGGCGCGGGAACTGCTCGCGGACGTCCGCGATGCCGGAATCCCCTGTGCGATGGTGACGATGAGTGAACGCCCGCTGGCCACCGAGATCGCCCGAATGCTCCCGCCAGGCACGTTCGAGTTCCTCGTGACCGGAGACATGGTCACTCGCGGCAAGCCGCACCCCGAGCCCTACCTGCTCGCGGTCGAGACGATGCGCCGGACGCGGGAGACGCTCGTGCACGACCGAGTGGTCGCGATCGAGGATTCGCTCCCCGGGCTCGCATCGGCCCGCGCCTCGGGAGTGGTTGCGCTGGGCGTACCGAACATGGTTGCCCTGCCGGACGATCCGGGACACACCCTGTGGCCCACGCTCGAGGGGCGAACGGCCGCACACCTGCACGAACTGGTGCTGGAACGGTAGCTCGCCGGGTGTCGGCCCGAGCGCCCACTCCTCGCCGGTGGACGCGGATTTCCTCCGCTGACGACGAAGAGTGGGCGCTCAGGCCGACTCGACAGCCTGCTCAGGCGCTCAGACGTAGCCCGGTGCGGGCGTCGAACACATGGAGCGCCTCGGGGTCGACCCTCACCCGCACCGTCGTGCCGAGCGGGATCGCCCCGTGGCCCTCGGTGCGGACCGTCAGGTCATGCCGCGTGCCGGCCACCGTGACGTGCCCGTACACGAACGCATCAGCGCCCAACTCCTCGACGACGTCCACCCGCATCTCGACACCGTCGTCGGTGCCGCACAGACGCACCGCCTCCGGTCGCACGCCGACGGTGATCGCGTCACCGCCGGCCGCCGCGACGACGTCCCTCGCGATCGGGACGGTGACACCGGCCAGGCTCGCTCCGCCGTCGGCGAGTTCGAGGTCGATCAGACTCATCGCCGGCGAGCCGATGAACCCGGCCACGAAGCGGTTCACGGGGCGCAGGTACAGGTTCCGCGGCGTGTCCACTTGTTGCAGGACCCCACCCTCGAGGACCGCGACCCGGTCGCCCATCGTCATTGCCTCCACCTGGTCGTGGGTGACGTAGAGCGTGGTGACACCGAGTCTGCGGGTGAGCCGGGCGATCTCGTTGCGGGTCTGCACACGGAGCTTGGCGTCGAGGTTCGACAGCGGTTCGTCCATCAGGAACACCTGCGGTTGCCGCACGATCGCGCGGCCCATCGCGACGCGCTGGCGCTGACCGCCGGACAGCGCCTTGGGCTTCCGGTCCAGGTACGGCTCGAGGTCGAGCATCTTCGCCGCCTCCTGCACTCGACGCTTGATCTCGTCCTTCGGTGTCCTGGCGATCTTCAGCGCGAATCCCATGTTCTCCGCGACCGACATGTGCGGATACAGCGCATAGTTCTGGAACACCATGGCGATGTCCCGGTCCTTCGCGTCGACGTCGGTGACATCGCGGTCGCCGATGGACAGGCGTCCGTCGTCGACATCCTCGAGTCCGGCGAGCATGCGCAGCGAGGTGGTCTTGCCGCAGCCGGACGGCCCTACGAGAACGAGGAATTCGCCGTCGGCGATGTCCAGGTCGAGTGCGTCCACGGCGGGACGATCGGCTCCGGGATAGCGGCGGGTGATGCCGTCGAAGGTGACGGTGGCCATGGGGGCTTCCTTTCACGGGCAGGAACGTGCCCGACGATCCGTGGTGAGGGGCGAATGCCCGACCGTCATTGCAGCGCGTCGAGGTGAACGACGCGCGGTCGTCGGGGGACACTGGGGCGAACGCCGGGCGGGCACCTCGACACCGATGAGTTTGGGGTGGATCGTCGGTCTGTATCAACGAACAGTTCGTCGAGACGAAGGAGACAGTCCGTGCGCATCGTGGTCAGTGAGTTCATGAGCCTGGACGGCGTCGTGCAGGCACCGGGTGGGCCCGAGGAGGACACCGACGGTGGCTTCGCCCACGGCGGGTGGTCCCATCCGTACTTCGACGCCGAGGTGATGGGCGCGGCGATCGGTGCCGCGGCGCAGCAGACGGAGGCGCTGCTGTTCGGGCGCCGCACGTGGCAGACGATGGCGGCCGCGTGGCCGGAGCGGGCCGGAGACCCGTTCGCCGACCACATGAACAACATCCGCAAGTACGTCGTCACCGACACCCTCACCGACGACCAGCTGACCTGGACCAACACGACGCGTATCCCGGCCGGCGACGCCATCGCGGAGATCCGGAAGCTGCGCGCCACCGCAGGCGGCGACCTGTCGGTGATGGGCAGCACGACGCTGGTGCGGACACTGCTGCGTGAGGTCCTGGTCGACGAACTCCTGCTCATGATCGAGCCGGTGCTCCTCGGCGGCGGGAAGACGATCTTCCCCGACGACGGTGTCCAGCGCCCGCTCGAGCTGGTCTCGTCGGTCACCACGGGCACCGGGGTGCTCGTGTGCACCTACCGCCCCGTCACCGACTAGCACCGCCCGGGTCGAGGCATCGAAAATCCGTTTACAAGGCCCGGCAGGGCGGACGAGGATCGGGCCCATGTCTGTGGATATCTCGGTGCCGGCCCGACTGGGCGAATCGCGCCTCGCCGACGGGCGAGTGATCGGGTGGGCCGAATGGGGCCGTGAGGACGGGGTTCCCGTGCTGCTGTGCCCGGGCGCCGCCACCACCCGATCACTCGGGTTCGGCGCCGGCGTCGTCGATGCGCTCGGCGCGCGGCTCGTCTCGCTCGACCGTCCGAGCCTCGGCCGGTCGACACCGCTGCCCGGTAAGACGTTTCGAGACTTCGCGGCCGATGTCGGCGAGTTCACCGCGCTGCGTGGGCTCGGCAGGCCGGCGATCGTGGGGAACTCTCAGGGGGCGCCCTTCGCCCTCGCCTGCGCGGCGGCCGGTGTCAGTGGCGCGGTCGCGATCGTGTCCGGTGCGGACGAGGTGGCGGCACCGCAGTTCGCCGATGCCCTGCCCGAACCACTCCGCGATCTCGTCGAACTGACCGCGTCGGATCCGGACGCCGCGGAACGTCTCTTCGCGACGTTCGACGCGGACGCCATGTGGCAGATGGTGATCGACTCCAGCCCCGCGTCCGACCTCGCGGTCTACCGGGACCCCACGTTCGAGGCGTCCTATCGCTCCAGCATGCGTGAGGCGTTCGCGCCGGGCCCCGCCGGCTACGCGCGCGACACGGTGTTGGCGATGGGAAGCTGGCCCATCGACCTCACGACGATCCGTGTCCCCGTGGACATCTGGTACGGCGATCAGGACACCAGCCACTCACCCGACCACGGTGAGAGTCTGGCCGCCCGCATCCCCGGAGCTGTTCGCCACCTGGTGCCCGGCATCGGCGGCGCCGTCCTGTGGACACACGCCGAACCGATCCTGCGCGCGTTGCTCGGTCACGCCGATCCGCGGGACCAGGACCAACGGAGCTAGGGCTTGTCTCCTATTGCGTGATGGATCTCAGCCAGATGCAGACCGTCCGAGATGAGCCGCATCATGCTCGCACTGTGACCAGCGCGCGTAGGGCGCCCGCTGCGGGGCTCAGCGGCCCATGCGCTCGCCACACCAGAGCAAGACGGGCCGACACTCGCGGGGTGATCGCGACCGTGCGGATCAGCTCTCCGGCATCGTCCTGCGAGACCTCGGATGCCGGCAGGATCGCCGTTCCGAGTCCTCGGTGTGCGAGTCGAGCCGCGACCTGTGGATCGCTGGCCTCGAAGGCGATGTGCGCGGGCAGGCCGGTCTCGGCGAAGCTTGCGTCGAGAGCAGAACGGATCCCCGTTCCGCGCGGCAGCGTGATCAGTGGGCGCGCGGCGAGCTCGCGAAGCGAGACTGTGGGTTTCTCCGCCAGTGGATCGGTGTGGGCGACAACGGCCACGAGCGCCTCTTCGCGAATGACGCGACAGGCGATACCCGACGGCGAGTCCCCGGCCAGGCCTACGAAAGCCAGGTCCAGTCGTCCGGTGCGGACCTCCGTCAGGAGGGCCTCCGAACTCACGGTCATGGTCATTTCGATGTCTGGGTAGCGGGCGTGGAAGTCTGCCAGCAGTTCGACGAGGTCGAGTGCCGCCGAGGGCACCGAGCCGATACCGACGTGCCCGCGTGCCAGGCCTGCCACCGCATCGGCCGCATCGCGCGTCGCCGATGCTGCAGCCACCGCGGCGCGCGCGTAGGGAACTACAGCGGCACCGACCTCGGTCAGTGTCACCGTTCGCCCCGAGCGGTCCAGAAGGGCATGCCCCAGTTCGCGTTCCAGGTGGCGTATCTGCGCACTGACACCCGGTTGCGCGACATGCAGTCGATCCGCAGCTCTGGTGAAGTTCGCCTCGTCGACGACAGCCAGAAAGTACCGCAGCTGGCGCAGTTCCATAACCGTTGATTCTAGTTGCGAGACGAACCAGCTCTTGGACGTATCGCTGCTGTCGAACCTAGCGTGGTCACGCGGCCTACCCTCCGCCGAGTGATCTGCGTCCATCACGGGTTTGGTTCCGGTCGGACGGGCACACGACGGCCGTCATATTCCGCCGAGCAAAGGACATCGCATGCGCCTGCCCAATCAGTTCTTGATCTATGTCAGCGACACCGCCTCGTCGGCGGCGTTCTACGGCGAGCTATTCGGCATGCAAGCTCAGATGCTCAGCCACCGTTACGCGATCTTCGACCTGGGTGGTGGGGTCGTTCTCGCACTGTGGGGAGGGAAGACTCGAACGGCCGACGCTCCCTCGGTCCCGGCGTTCGAGGTCGGGCTCCTGGTCGAAGGTGGAAGCCCGAAGATCCGAGAGATCTACGACGAGTGGCTGGACAAGGGCGTCGAGATTTTGGAGGAACCATGCGAGGACGTATTCGGGCTGACGTTCGTGGCCGCGGATCTGGACGGTAACCGACTCCGGGTAGCACCCGTCGACCGCTGAACTCGCCTTACCAGGGTGCCGTCCGCCAGCGGTACCCGGATGGCCTCGGCCTGCGCGCCGCCGATCCCGTTCCCGGCCCAGAACCCGCCGTGGCGGCACCACGTCTGCAGACCCTCCTGGCAGAGGTCGCACGTTCCGTCCGACCAGGCGAACGGGCCGATCACGAAGTCGCCCTTCTTCAGCGTCGACACTTCCCCACCGACCTCTTCGACCACCCCGATGAACTCGTGCCCCATCGGCGTACCGCCGGGTGTCGCGGGCAGGTTGTGGTACGGGTGCAGGTCGGATCCGCAGACGCACGTGCGCACGATCCGCACGATCGCGTCGGTCGGCTGCTGCAGTGTCGGATCCGGCAGATCCTCGACCCGAACGTTCCCGACCCCCGACGCGCTGCAACTCCTCGCCAGCTGGGCGGCCACCCAGGACCGGTTCACCACCGACTCGACACCGACGTGACGGTGGCACAAAAAGGCCCC
This sequence comes from Rhodococcus sp. BE178, assembly GCF_050433545.1. Taxonomy (NCBI): domain Bacteria; kingdom Bacillati; phylum Actinomycetota; class Actinomycetes; order Mycobacteriales; family Nocardiaceae; genus Rhodococcus; species Rhodococcus sp. BE178. The sequence continues at coordinate 137,267 of NZ_JBNPXA010000010.1, forward strand.
TCACCTGCCGAAACAGGTGAGGGGCTGTGGCGGAAGCGGAGGGATTTGAACCCCCGGTGGGTTTAACGCCACGCTCGCTTTCAAGAAGTAAGCGGGTACAAAAACGAAATCCAGGCAAAATTTCCGCTGGTCAGTGCCTTTGCCTCTCGAATGACCTGTTCCAACAGCTCGACACTGCCCAATTGTGTGTCACATCTGTGTCATATTGCACTCCCTTGACCTCACTGCGAAATACTCCCGGCACCACCGGCCCTGGCGAAGGTCAAGATAGACGTGCTGTTCAAGCGCGCCCGGTCCGTTGTCGTTCACGAGTCACCTCGCTTCCGCGGCCGCCGGCCGCGACCGCGCTGGTCACTGCTTCCGGGCGGTACGAGGGGTGTTCGGGCAGCTTCGCGCAACCGGGAAAGAGGTGATCGCACTCGCTGCCACACATCGCGTACCGCTGCGGGCTGCCGCATACGTGATGATCGAAGTCCGTCCGCTCGCCAAAATGGTTGCCGTCGTCCCACCACTCGTGATGTCCGCACTTCGCGCATGTCAGCTCGTTCTTCATGCCTCATGATCGCCCCGCCTCTGCGGCCCTGGTTGACCGGGCCGCACTAGCCATCGAGGGAGAAGGCGCAGCGATGACAGCCGCACTGACACTGACTCTCGCACCGACGACATCATGGTCGACCCGGATGTTCGACAGCAGGGCGGTGCCGGGCCGAATCTAGATGGAATCGGCCCGGCACGCTACGTCGCGGATCTGACTGTCCACGCGCACCCGTCCCGATACCAGGCCGGCCCGAGCCCATCGAGCCTCGTGGCTGTCGGACCAAGCCGGCGGCGGGCAGGTGCGAGTGTCCGCGACTTACGCAGTCGCAGTTGCCGACAACTGTTCCATCCCCTGGATGGCGAGGTCATCGACGGTCTGCGCTCCGTGATCGGCCACGTAGTGGTAGATCAGCTCGGCGCGGAGCGTCCCGCTCACCCGGACATAGTGATCGTTCCAGTCGGTGTCGATCACGTTCCAAGGCACATCGTCGGAGGCGCCGGAGTAGTCCGCCCTGTAGACACACGCTTCCCACTCGACATCTGCTTCGACTCGCACCTCGCCGATAGTGGTGCCGCCGTCGAATTCCTCGTGCTCGTCGACGATGAGGGTCGCCAAGTCGTGGGTGACTGCCACGACGTCGATCGGCCCCTCGGTGACCTCGGGGATGGTCACCTCGAATGCGTGTCCGGCCCCTTCATCAACGGCGAGCTCATGTTCCGTCAACTGTGTGTCGCCGTCGACCGCTTCACGGAGCAACTCGGTAACGCTCTTGAACTCCTCAGCAAGCTCGGCATACGGGTTCGTTGCGGCGGCGTGCTCGGAATCGGCCATCGCCAACCCTTCGCGATAGCTGACGTCAGCCTGGTCCTTGTGCTTGCGGGCAGCACGCTTACGCGCAGAATTCTTCGTCATGGGGTCCTCCAACCACTGTTCAGCGCGTACAGCAGCCCGCATCCACTACACGCGCGATAAGTGCGTTGGATGAATGTCGCAGATCCCGTGGACCTTGCCCTCAGACGTCGTGTGCGATGCGGGCGCACGGTGACTCAGGTGAAGCCATGCGAAACGGCTCAAGGTCACTGAGCGTACCAGTCGTTGCTGGGTTTGACCGACTCTTGTCAGCCGATCTCGAAGTCGGTCTGCCGGATACTGCGCTCGGGGGTATCGCGTCCGGTCGACGGATCGTCCTGCCGGACAGATCTCAGCAACACGTTCGAGCGCAACCAGCGCAGGAACCGCCATCCGACGGTGCGAGAACACCGCCACCTATCACCGCGAGTCACACCGTGGCCGGCAAATCGGCCGATTCGCCGGCCACAAACGGTCGATTACAGCCGACGTGAATCCGGCTTCCGATCGTCGGGCCCTCGGCCCACTGCCTGTGCGCGCCAGAACGACTCCCCTGTCAGCACGTCTGCTTCGACGAGCCCCCACGCCCGGCGGGTGGGCAATAGCAGACCATCCCCGAAAGTAGCGTTTGGCTGTAAGGAGAACTCACCAATCTCGACATTACGATGTGGTGGTTCACCGTTGAGGACACGAAAGCTCAGAAGGCCACCGGCGCTGGCTCCTGACCTGGAGATTGCCGTCACTGCCACGGCCTCAGTACGCTCTGCGTGCAGCGAGGGGGGAACGTAGGCGCCGTCAATCGTGCGCTGCATCGGAGAAGTCCACACTTCACCAATCATCACGAGGGCATCTGCATCGTATTCCAGTGCCGCCCGCGCTATGTCTGCAGATATTGCATGCTTTCCTTGGGTGTCGACAGTCATGTGGACTCGTCCACCCATACAAGAGCCCCGGCGGAAGTAGTAGGTGAACCACCCGTGGTCTTGACCAGACCGGAGGATTCCTCGCGCCATTTCAGCATAGGTTTCAACGGTGCGAGCCAACTGGTCGTCGCTCTGCATCCCGCCCAGTGCGTGACGTGGAAGCTCGGGTAGATCACCATAGATGCGACTCTCGCGAACCTGGTCAGCGACCTCCGGGTCGTAATCCGCCTTCCAATTTCGATACTCCTTCACTTCGGTTCCATCCACTAGTCGAAACCGGGTGATGCGGTGATGTCGAGTGGAGACCATACATGGCAATTTCCCGTCCAGGGGTTGATCCTTCAGGATCTCGGCTTTCCATGCCACGGCTTCTCCCCTCGTGCCACCCGAAACCCGGTACGTCCTCATGCCCATGAGCTCATGGCACCTCGCGAGAATGGAGCTCAGACGTCCATACGCATGCGCCAACAGGGAGAGTAGTTCGTACTCCGGCATCTTCTCGTCCACCCACCGATGCTCCAGAATTACACTCGCCCCTTGTCGAATGCTCATTGGGATATCGAGCTCATTCAGACCCTCCAGCACTTCCTCGACCGTCAACTCGACAGGTGCATTCACCGGGTTTTGGAGAATCGAACCGAGGCTGGCAGTGCGAAGTTCTTCCCAAGTCAATTGCTCACCCATGACTGCCATAGCTTCTTCCCCGTAGGAAGGAACCAAGGTCACCTTGAGTCGAGAAAGAGTATTGAGTTCACCTTGCTTAACGATAGTGTTCCTAGAGTCAAGGCTCCAGCGTAGAACAGGGTCCTGTTTCATCGATTCCTGCTCTTTTGAATACCACTCGGCGAAGCCATCGATTCTCGATTTTTCCGACTGAAGCGCGAAGGTGACATTCCTCAGCGCTTGAATGGCAGAATTCAGCCCATCCCGGAAATCATCCGGATCGCTGTACGAATCGGCACACTCATGCCAACGCCGATGCGCCTCGCGAAGCCTATTTTCCGCGACTTCAATCTGACACCCGTCGGGACACCGTCGATACTCGTATTCACACCATGCAGCCGGTTTAATAATCACATTCTCAAGCACCTTACTAATTTACACCAAACTTCACCCGAATTGAACGGAAACTTCCCGGTGCCGCTCCGCCCGATGGCACCTGGGAGTATGCCAGTTGAGCTGGAACTGAAATCCCAAAACCTTGGAAGTGAGACACACGGTGAGGGCCGGGCGACAGCGAGTGATCACCACAGTTCGCGACGTCACATAAGTTCATCCCGAAACTGCATGTCGACACTGTTCTGCGGAGACGAGTTTCAGGATGCCTCCGGCATTGAGTTCGGGTACGCGGCGGGTACCGTGACGACAATTCGCGGGTGATGAGGCGCACGCCTGGCCATCGCGACAAGCGCAGGGCTCTGTTGTCAAAGATGGCCCAGACTCTTGTTCACCGGACGCAGCACCGTGGGCTGCTGCGGACCCGATGGCGGGCCGGAAGTCTGTGTGACCGCGGTGCGGGCCTTGCGGTCGGTCAACTCCGCCAGTGCGACGTGGCCGTCGTCCCGGATCGCCTTGGTGCAAGGAAGCATCCCTGTCGGGGATCCTCAACAGCGGATTGTTCAGGCGGTCGTGGTGGTAGGTGAACGGCGCGTCGGCGCCGAACGCCTCCCGAATCACGCGGTTGTCTTCGTGGTCCTGGTCGCAGGACTCGAGGACGACTCGCTCACCGAGAGCTCCGCCAGATCACGCGCGGCCGCCGCGAGGGAGAGGTCTCGTGCGCTCCGTTCGGTCAGCTTCCATGCCTTGACCACGTACAGGCGGTGCGCCACAGTCTGGATCGAACGCGGGGAAGGCGGCGTGGGCCCGCCTGCGACACCGACACCAGCCGCTCGTCCTCGACATCGTCGACACCAGCGACCTCTCCGCACCGGGCTAGGGTCAGGATGTCGTGGCCGACGCGCTCCACGAGCAATTCGGGCTGGGCATCGGGTTGCCCTGACCCCGTAACCCGGCGTCATTCACATCTCGAGGCGGCGGAAGTCGAGGTGCCGCTAACGGTCTCGTCAGCTCCCCCGCTGTTACCACCACCGCTGCTGTCCGGGTCCCGGCGTCCGAGCCAGAGCGGGCTGTCCTGCCTGCAAGAGCGGCTGATCGCTCACTCCCTGGCGCCGACCTCCTCGGCTCCCATCGTGAGGTGTTCCCTGCGCGGAGCCGTAGCGGATGATCAACTCCGCGAAACACGTCTGCCCAGGCTGCTTCCACCTCGCCGAAACTCAACATCGCTACCGAAACTCAGCTAACTAACCCGACGAACACGAACCCTCGAATCCTATGGAGGCTGCGGCCGGGCGATCGCCCGGCCGCAGTCAGTCGACGACCGTTGCGAAGCGTGCCCAGTCGGTGAACTCCCAGTCCCATCTGCGGCAGACCCGCTCCTTCGGCAGTCCTTCGTTGCTGGGGTCGACGATCATAAGCTTGACGTAGCGGCCGTCACCGATGAGCACTGCAAGCAGGTAACCGCCTGGGGAGGCGAGCATCAGCGACATCTCATTGTTCGTCATGGCAAACCGCGCATCCGCGTGGTCGACCTTCTTGACCTCGATTCGCACGGGCTCTCCGGCAGGGTTGCTGCCGGAGAGGTCGTACCCGACGTTCTGTCCGCTGACGTCTTCGAGGCGCCAGCCGCGGCCGTTGAGGTACTCCATGGTCGCGACTTCGGCAGTGCGCCACCGGGAGACGATGTCTGCCAGAGGCTCCACCGCCGGGGGTACATCTCCTTGGCGCGCAACTTCTGCGGGGCGCTGGGCGACGATCGGCGGGGAGGGCAGCGGCGACGAGGCCGGCCCCCTGTCGACGACGCGTTGCTCAGCGGCGGTGAGCTGTCTGCCGTAGCTACGGGCCATCTCGCCGAGGTGCGTGCCCAGGTGCGCGATCAAATCGTCGGACAGCTGCTCGACCACAGGTTCGTCGACGAGCTGCTGGAGGTTGAGGGTGTCCAGTCCCAGGACGGCTTTCAGCGCGCGTGCGCTGGGCTGGTTCTTCTTCGTGTACAGCGCCACCGGTGCACCTGCCGGGAAGATGCAGGTGACATCGTCAGTCGTCAAAGGTATCGGCGAGTAGGCGAACGGCTTCGGCCGGGACTTCATCGCGCGTTGGAGCGCAGCGAGTAGTGCGTTGCTCGCTGTCGCGTGTGAGGACACCAAGAGGGAGCGGAGGTCCTCGCCTTCCAGGACCAACTCCCAGAGCCGCTGGAACAACGGAGCCTCTGGCGTAGTCAGCTCGTGTGCGATGGCGGAGGCGGCGTCCGCGAGCACCTGTTGAGTGGACTCGTCCCCGACAACGGCGTGCGTGCGCGATGGATCGGTCAGCAGGTCTCCGGACACGGCCACGGGCAGGCCCGGTTCGTCGTCTAGCGGCAGGCCGCAAGCGAGGCGGCCGCGAAGTCCGGTGAGCGACTGGGCGCGTGCGTCGAGGGGGACTGCGATCGTCGCGGTCCCGTACTGGAGCAGCCCGAATCTCGCGGCTCCGGCTTGGTCGTGGAGCGTCACTCCCGAGTCGTCGCGATCCACGCTGATGGTGACGGCCCGTTCGGGGGTGCTGATGTCCACGCGGTCGACGTGGCGGAGAAACAGCAGGCTTGTCGGGTCGATGGCGTCCAGCGGAGCATCAGCGCCGTCGCGTCCGGAGATCGTGAAAGTTGCGCCGTCGGTCCTGTCGGCGCTGCGGATCTCGCACGGGATCCGGATCAGAGGGACTGCAGAAGGTGACTGTTCGCCGAGCAACTGGGCGGTGACGTTTCGGTCGAATGAGAAGGCCACGCCGGAGGACCGGACATCGACACGCGAAGCGATCGCGGCGAGAGACTTGAATCCGATGCCGCGGTATCCGATCGAGTCACCGCCTCGGCGCTTGGTCGAGCTTGCACTTCTGCACAGTGCCTCGGCATCTGCGAACGTGAGGGGTCGGCCGTTGTTCGCCCAGGACCAGGTCCTGCCGCCGAGTCCGGTGATGGTGATGATGGTGGATCCGGCGTCGTCCGAGTTCTGCAGCAGTTCGTAGGGCACTCGGTTGCGGTAGGTGTCGGCCAGCAGGTCTTCCATTCGAGCGATCTCCCCGAACAGGCCGGGGGCCTGCTTGTGCTCGTCGACCAGCCGGGCCTGCAACGCTGCCAGGTGCTGGGCCAGCTCGCTCATGCGTCGCCGTCGGTCACGCGCACGACGACCCGGTGCGGATCACTTGGCAGGTCCTCGATGTCGATGACGTCGCGGCCGATCCACCGAGGCTGGCGGCGGGGGGCGTTCCCCCGGTCGTCGACCGGGATGTGCCCATAGAACGTGCAGGTTCGGCCATCGAGCAGGAACCCGGTGTCGTCCAGGATCTCGAATCTGATCTCGGGTACGTCCACCTCGAATGGCGCGGAGTCCTTCACGGTGGATCCGTCGTCTTCCCAATCGCGCCGGCTCAGGTGCGCCTTGAGAAGATCCTCCGCGCTGCCGAAATCGAAGGTGCCTTCGGCGTGCACGGTCAGTGTCGTCCTGTAGTCACCCTTTGACAGGTAAGCGTTCGCGACGGCGACCTTCGCGTGAGGAGCGTCGACGCTGGTCTCGTCCACCACCGTGATCTCAAGTGAAGTCGTCGGACTGGGAAGTGTGAGCTTCGAGTTGATATATAGGTCCGAAACGTCGTCGAGATCGTAGGCCGTCAGACGGAGATCGAGGTCTTTCGCGGCCAGCGGCTCGCGGCAGGTCCAGGTGTCACTCTTGGCGGATACGCGGATCAGGCCCTTCTTGGCCTTCTTGATCTTCTCAAGGACGACCCATTGGTAGTTGCTCGAGGGGGCAGGAGTGTCGCGCCGGTTCAAAGTGAGGAAAACCTCCGAGGCATAGTCACCGCCATCGCTGCCTTTGAAGCGGTCGGTCCAGTCCTCGGACAGAAATCGGAAGGTAGCAGAGAAAGCAACGCGCTGCTCGTGGTTAGTCGTATCATCCGATTTGGTCACGAGCCGAGCTTGAGCGTCTTCTACCTGCCAACCTACAAGCGACAGTGCCAGTTCGTCGACGCCGATGTCGATGACCTCGGCCCTTTTGTTGCCCATCAATCCGCCTTTCGAAATGGCCGTGCGCCACCTAGCAAGTTCAGCGACTCTATCTCCCGATGCGGACAATCAGCCGCAAGGAGGGAGTGAACGCTCATCATGTACCGCGCGCCCTACACCAGCGACAGAATCCGACGGCGCGCGAGGTAGGCGCTGGCACCTGCGCGGAGAAGCGTCGATGCGGCTCGTTCTCGAACGTACCGACACCTCGGGCTCGTTGTTCTTGGGTGCTGCGCAAGCGGATACAACGTGCCGAAAACGGCTTTTATGTCAACCAAGCCCTGGCAGTGCCCTCTCGACCGGGCATGGCATCGCATCACGCCGAAATCCGCCTCCCCCACCCCGCGCCATGGTCACTCGATATTTCTCCGCGATCACCGACGGTGATTTCCTTTCCCATCAATCCCCCCTTCGTACTAGGCGACGACCGAGGATCCGGTCCTCGCTTCTCGCGGCGACTCCAACCGGAGAACGGGACCGCGGCCAGGCCCCGTGCGGGCGGCTCGCCGGATCCGACAGGTCTCCGATCAGGCAAGACCTTCGATAATGCGGAAGTCACGCTCGACGCCGTCGGCGAGGACAGCCAGCGCCTCCTGGTAGGCCTCACTCTCGCGCGCCGCGACGGCCTGTTCGAAACTGTCGAACTCGATCAGGATGGTGCGCTCGGCGATGCCGGCATCGTGGGCGACGACCTGAACGCCACGCGAGAGGATCCGTCCGCCTCCGAGCTGGACGGCCGGACGAGCCAGCTTGTCGTAAGCAGCCAGCTTTTCCGGATCTGAAATGGTGCGGTAGACACTGACCCAGTAGCCCTTGGGCTTGACTGCCGCTATGTCCCCAGTGAGTGCCTGACTTGCTGATGTGTCCATGATGGTCCCCTCCTATGCCCTGCTGTGGACGCGGGAGGCAACCAATCGCATTCGCCCCCCGGCTTGATCGCGGTCTCAGCCTAAGCGTCGGGGTCCCGAGGGCATTACCGAAGGGGTCTGTGAGCGGGTCTACTACCGGACCGCTGGGCGGTCCGTCGTGGCATCCGTCCCGGAGCCGGTGCGACTGGCCGGTTGGGGTAGCCGTGATCCCGTTCGGTAGAAAAGCGACGGATACGACAGCGTGTCCCCTACCGTCTCTACACATGAACAACACCGCGCGGACGGGGCTGGCAATTGCGGCGGCAGTTGGCCCACTTCTTCTGGTCGGCTGCTCTTCGGGCAGCTCGACCGCGGAACCTGCTGCGAGTGAGGCGGAATCGATAGTCGGCGGGCCGCAAGCGGATTCAGGGGACTGTGCCGCCACGCAGGTGTACGGCGACGACGCGAGCCTGTTCGGGCGGGAATGGCTGCTCACCTTCAAGCAGAACTCATCCACCCCGGTGAGCCTTCTTCGCTGCCACTACGTGCATAACCCGAACGGGGATGGCGATCAGTTGGCACCCGATGCCCCTCGCAAGGCTATGACCGGGGACCTCGTTCCACCGCCGGTCATCATCCCCGGCGGCGCTGAAGTCCAGAAGATCCTCCTGTCGCTACCCGATTCGACTGACCTGGGTCACCGCTGCCCCGGGCCGCAGCCGGTGGTGGACTTCGACGAGTTCCGCGTGCTCGACCAAACCGGGACGGCGGTGGCGAAGTTCCAGACGAGCGAGTACGGAAATGGTTGCGGGGTGTTCCGCGTGATTCCCTCCGCCTGATGCCGTAGCGCTCGCCGCGCCCCCCTGCGGTCCATGACAGGACCTGATGCTTACGACTGGTCCCACGCTTCGACCAGAAGCCACTCGCTCGACGGAACCGCGATGACAGCCGACAGGTCCAGCGATGGAACGGTTTCCGGGTAGCGAGCGTGGACGAAGTCCAGATCCACTCCGTTGAGTACGACGGCGGCGGGCACCGCGTAGACGCTCGGGTAGCCGCCACCCCGCAGCTGCCGGCATGACGCCTGCTCGTCGAGCCAACTGAGTCCACCAAGACCTGCGGACCAGCTGGCTAGGGTGTCGCCTCCCAGAATCCTCGGGCCCAGGCGCGGGTCGTCCGGCCCGAGGAGCGGTTCATGTGGTCTGATGACGGCGATATCCCAACCCAGCATGATCGCCAGTGTGTCATTCACGCGACGCGATCTCCGTCTGCTCTCGACGATCTCGGGCGCGCTGGACCATCGCAGCGGCGGGCCGATCAGCGACGCCGACCGAGACCTGGTGCGCCCCCGCTGACGAAGCGGATGTCCGACGGATTCGATGTCGCGTGCGCGGCGTCGGTCAGGCTGTTGCTGGTTGCTTCATTGCGCCTCCTGATGGCTTCCAGCCTGGGCTCGCGCAGTGCTTCCAATCTTGCCAACCTGTCCAATTCGGATTGGTCCGCTACGCCGTGCGCCTTGCGAGCTTGCAGGCCCCAAACTATCTTCTCGAGTCGCTGCGGATTCTGTTGCAGCTCTTCGAGTTCTTTGAGGTCACGCTTCGACAGTGTGCCGGCATGCCGCCGCTTCGGCTGCTTCGATCTACGGGCCATGCCGGGCATCGTAGTTCGATCCTCGACGTTCGAAACGGTTGTGTCCCCAGCAGCCGCGAGATGCCCGGGACAAGGATTGATTCGCAGGGCTCTTCCAAAGTCCGCCGACCGGGTGGCACCGGACCACGCTGGGACTATCGTTTCCAGTCGTGACGACGCCTCGACACTCACTGACTCCGGAACAGGCCGATGAACTGCGCAAGGCCATCGCCTCTGCGGAGATGCTCCACCCACCCACGATTTCGTCGGCCGAGGAGGTCGGCCTCGTGCTCGATGTCGCCGCCGTCGGTGTGAGCGGAAGTGGATTCATCGACGGTTCCGGTCATCCGTACGTACGGTGTACCGACGGCAGATACTTCCGACTCCCGGAGGGACTTCGGAGCTGGGCTGTCGAGTCCATCGCCATGCACCAAAGCCTCGTCCAGATCGACAACCGGAGATTGTTCCCGAGCTCGATCGAGTTCGGGGTCTTCGAAGGCAGAATCTACGCGGAGTACACCGACGTTCCGTAACACTTACGGCGTTGAAGGCTGCACGCGGTGGATCCGGAAACCTTTCGGGTTGTCGATGTCGACAGTGAATCCGTTGTGCTGCTTCGGGAGCACGGTTCCGACTGTGTTGGTGAGGATGACGTCGAAGGCTTGTGCGATCCGGAGGATGGCTTCGCCGGCGACAATCGTCGTCTTCTCGGTGAGGCCGTCGCTGATCTTGTGGCGGCGGCCGTGGCCTCCCACTGCGCGACCGGTATGGTTACCTGCCGCGTCGTAGAGGTCTCGGCCGTTACCTGAGTCGGCGTCGACTCCGGTCACGTACTCATGTTCTTTGCGCCATCGGTGGAAGTTCTCGGCCCGGATCTCGAACGCCGCAACCCATTCCGGTGAAAGCGCCAGTTCGCGGAGCGCTTCGAGCGAGGCGGCGTGAAGCGAAGGAGTGAGAGCCTTCCTCAGGCCTTTGACCGTGTCCTTGTTGAGCGAGAGCCACGCGTCGCTGTCGTCGGTGGCGAACGGGACGTATGTGGGGCCGAGCGTCCCAACCCGGGTGAGCGTAACGAGGCTGGCTTGAGCGTCGGGAGCGGTTCGGCCCACCCGGACGACGAAGTTGGTCAGCCGGTGCCCGACCTCAATTGCGGTATCGATGGCGCTCTCAGCGAGATAGCGCTGGGCGAGGGCCATGCCCGCAGGTTCCGTCTTCGACTGGATGGCGCGCTGGTGCCAGACGGCCTCAAGATACGCGGCGGCGCTGAGCATGAGCGATTCCGCTATCGAACCGGCGAGGGCGCAGGTTTCGCGCCACTGGCTGCGCTTGAGCTCAACGGAGGGGCCGGGTTCGAAATCTGCCCGGCTGTACTTCCATGCACGCTCGCAGACGCGCTCGACCTCGTCGAGGCAGAGCTCGGACGGCTCCGGTCGGCAGCCGATGCTGCCTTCGTGCGCTCCGATGTGCTTGAGGCGGGACCACGCGGCTACGCCGCGTGCGTCGTCGTCATCGTTGGTGGTCATGCTCTTCCTCCATTTGGCACAGCCGAGATCCTGCCGCCCAGACGTGGGCCGGGCGACAGGAGTGCGATCGGTCCGGTCATTGCATGGCCAGGGCCGTACGCCGATGCGCACGGCCCTGGTGACTCAGTTCTGGTCGTTGACGATCAACTCCAAGGCGTCCGGGAAGTAGCTGTGCCCCGGACGTCGACACATTGTCGATGATGGCCTGATAGTCGGTCGCGAATACCTCGAACAGGCCACGGGCAAGGACTTCATCCCAAAGCTGCACCAGCACGCAGTGTTGCCACGGCTGCTGCACATCGCCCGCGCAGGGCCACCAAATCGGTGCCGGTGAACGCGCAAGCCATCGCACCCGGTCATCGTCTGGATCTACCGGGCTGCCCCGTGCCGGTGACCACTCACCGCCACACCTCCAGGCACACCGCGTTCCATCTGCCGCTGCACGGCGTCATCGTCACCGGCGATGCCCTGGTCACCGAGCATCCGCTGTCGAAGATCCACGGTCCGCAGCTGCTCCCGCCGGTCTTCGACCACGGTCACGGGGACACAATCGAAGCCCTTGATGACCTCGCCGTCGGCGAGGCCGACACCATCCTGCCGGGCCATGGCCCGGTGGTATCGATGCCGATCGCGGCGGCCGTCGAGCAGGTGCGTGAGCGCTCCCACTGAGCCTGTCAACGAACGATTCCCGCCGACTAGTTCTGGCACCTGCTCAACATCTACACCGACGGTGGCCTCGGTCACGAACCGAGGCCACCGCCCTCAGCTCCCCCTATTGCCTTTTGCACTGGCCCTGGTCTACCGCTCGCAGGGGCCTGCAGAATACTAAGGCCACCCCTGTGGTCGGATTTGGTCGAGTCGGAAACCTTATCGATCCGGCGGTTCCGAGTGTCACTGACCTCCGACCAATTCACGACTTCAACGCTCGGCTGTGACACAACACCGAAAGAGAACACCATGCCCGACACCAACAATCACGACCCGGCCGTCGAGAACGCCGACAGATCCTTCAACCTCATTCCCCTGGAGCAGGCTCCCGGTTTGGTTCTGGGGATGATCGCCCGCTTCGCTGAAGGTCTGCCAGAACCGATGGTCATCGGCGCGAACGATCAGCCGTTGGCCGCCTTGATCCCCATCGATGACCTCCTTCGGCTTCGTGAATACGACCGTCGCGCTCTCGATTCCGAGGACTCGTTCTACGCCGAACTCGATCATCGGCTTCACCACGCGGACATCGAGCAGTCGGTGATAGACCTCAACGACGTCGCCCGGTCTCTCGGGCCGACCGGAGAACAGTGGGCCGACAGACGTCCCGGCAACGAACAAGACTGACGAGGTCGCCCGCTCCCATATCGACCGAATTCCGTCGGCGCACAGCCCCGCTCGCCGCCCGGCGCGGTCCACATGTCGTTGCCGTCGACGATCTACACCCCGGTCAGCTTCCGCAGGACAGTTTCCCTATGAAGGGCTGTCCAACACGGTACGTCCTCACCGGCTCACATACCTCGCCGGGCAGCGTCGATCACGTTGTCGACGGCGATCTCGGTGAGCTGTCCCGCTTCGAGGTCCTCGAGCGGACTGTTCCCGTCGAGCATATCGGTCGCGGTCAGCCACCAGCTCGCGGCGCCATACGGGTCCTTGTCGACGAAGAGGCGTCGGTTCGCGTGACGGACGACGTCATAGATCTTGTGCCGGCAGGTGTCGAACTGGAAGACCGGGTACAGGTAGTCCGGGCGGGCGCCGACGGGCAGGCCGATCAGTTCGCCTGCCGCGCGGTGCTTCTGGGCGACACTGCGGGTCGAGGCAGCGGTCGGTGCCAGCATCCGGGCGACCTCCGTCAAGTCGACCACGACGAGCGAGTCGCGGATAAACCTCTTGGCGGCGTCCAGGTCCGACTGCCGTGACGTGGCCATACATGCGAGGCTACCTCGAACCTGATCTAGGACGACGCCGGTCTGGGGTCCGCTGTCGCTCCGCTCTCCGAGCAGAGCTTGTCTATAGGACTGTCCCCGTACACGCGGGCGAGATGCCGAGGCCTGCATGATATTCGAGAACGTCATGGGACCGTCCCCGTACACGCGGGTGCGATGCACTCGACTGACTGCACCGATTCCCGAGCAGTTCCCGGTATCACGGGGGTGGGGACGGGAGGTCCATTGCTGGCCTCTGTGGCCTACCTTTCGGCAGGTCTGCCGGACCCCAACGCCGGGTCGGCCGTGACCGGCTCGGTGTTGGGGTGTCGCAGCTTTTAACGTCGTCCGTATCCACGGCCGACCGGGTGAGGGCGAGTGAACAGATGTTGCGGGCAGCGTTGAGGTCACGGTCGAGGACCAGGCCGCACCGCTCGCAGCGATACACACGCTCGGACAGACACAGCGTGGCTTTTACTGCGCCGCAGCCTGAGCATGTCTTCGAAGTCGGCGCGAACCTGTCGACAATGACCAGGCATGCGCCGTACCACGACGTTTTGTAGTGAAGTTGTCGACGGATCTCCCCGAAAGCGGCGCGGCGGATCGACCGGTTCAGGCCGGCCTTGGCTCGCCGACCATTCGGCAGGAAGCTGCCCGGGTGGTCGGGGTCGGGTTTGGGGTGCGGGGCGGCTGTCATCCCGGCCACCGCCAGATCTTCGATTCCGACCGTCTCGAATCTGGTCGCGATCCGTTTCGTCACCTCATGCAAACGACCTCGACGTCGGACCGCGTCGACGTGCTGCAACCGCGCGATCCTGCGGGTGGTCTCCGCCCATCCTGCCGAGGGGCCCTGCTCGTGGGTGGGGCCGCGCTTCCGGGCGGCGTGCCGTTGGAGTCGGCGCAGACGCCGCCAGAAGGCGGCAGATGGGTAGCCGCCGATCAGTTCGTCGGTCGACAGCGCGACCAGCGAATGCACTCCCACATCGACACCGGCCGCTCCGGCGGCCCGCTGCCGCCGGGTGGTTACCGGCGCCGGAATCACCTCGGCGGGAATCTCGAGGACGATACTGACCGTCCATCTGGTGCCGCGCCGGACGAATCGAGCAGATTTGGGGATAGCACCACGCTGGATCCAGCGACGCAGCCGACGGGTGTTCTCGTGTACCCGCAGCGAACCAAGGTTGGGGATACGAATCCGGTGCCCCTGGTCGATCATCTTCCACGGATCGTCGCCGCGACTGGTGACGCTGAGGTTGAAGATCGCGAACGAATCTTTCGAACGATGCTTCTTCTTGAACCGTGGCCATCCGACGGGGCGGCCGTCCTTTCGTGGCTCGCGTGATGGGCGGGTCGACGCCCCCAGATGATCCCAGTAGCGCGCAATCGCAGCATCGAGATCGCCGAGTGCCGTGCTCACGACGAACCGCGAGACTCCATGGTTCTCTGCATGCCACCAGTGGAACCGGCTGCCCTGATCACTGCTCAGCTCGGTGAGCCGACGACCGAGCGAGGTTCTGTTGGGACGCCGACGCAGCTCCTCGGGCGCCTGAAGCAGCGCCCCCCTGCGCCAGTCCGCATCGCCGAGCAGGGTCTGCGCCTCGCCCTCTGTGCGGGTGACCGCGTGGGCACGCTCACGCAACCATGCATACCGCCGCCCATTCCATGCGTTGATGGCGGCCAGACCCCAGTTGTACACCGCGCGAGAGGTACCGGCGGAACGCTCGAGCAGCAGTTTTTGGTCGTCAGTGAGCGCCGCTGCATCGAGGTGCAGCAGCACTGCGCGTGAACATGTCATGTCGGCCATGACGGATTCCCTCGATCCTCATTCAGATCTCGTGGCCCTCCTTCTGGTGTAGCACCCAACACCGATACGCAACAGAGGAAAGCGCGGAATTTCTTTCCAGGTAAGGGTTTTCGCCGATCCGAGCCGCACCTTGCCCTGACCGTGTTCCCGCGCCCGATCCATGGGGTGGGAGTTTCCGAGGAACAATCCAGGAACCTCGGTTACGAATAGCCAGTGGGCGATTCGCCGCCGCACCGAAAACAGAGAACGCGCCACGCCTGGCGGCATCCCGGTGTCAGAGCATGAGAGTGGCGGCGAGAATCGAAGCGACGGCGACAGAGAACCGAAAATACTGCGACGCGAATAATATTCACAGAGTCCCCGAAACTTCTTCCGAAGTAACGAGATCGAGTTTCCCTCCACGACACCCCGCCGACACCGCGTGGAGTCGTACGGCCACGGAGAAAGCACCGCCGTATCGCCCGCGGATCCAGGCCCGGATACCTGGCACAGACGTACTACCGGCAGCCCTCACGACAGCCCCGCCTCACCGTCACAGCCACTCGGACAATGCCGAGCACAACACCGCTGATTCGACACGGGTCAGCCCGCGAGAAGTGTGATCACGCCCGGACTCGTAGCGGTGGCGTGCTCGCCCCCGCAGCACCCTCCGGGTGCTCACCCCGCGAGTGTCCACCGCTCCCACACCGACCCGGATTCCAGGGGCGCACAGCCCCCTCACCACCCCGCCGAAACCCGGCCGGCGAGCGCCACCGGGGTGGCCGAACCAGGCCACCCGACAGGGGCCGTGACGTCACCAATTCACTCGTGCCGGATCACCTCGCGACAGAGGTGCCAGATCGACCCGCAGGCACCATCACCGAAGCCCGCCACCGTGCCCCGGCCACGGGCACATGGACCCCGCCCGAGCACAGCGAGCGAGCCGTCCCCGGCGGCATCCAGATCCCCGGAGCCGTCACCGACGGCGCCGCCGCCGGGCCACCGAGCACTGCGGCAGCAGTGTCGGAACATCCTTCGCGACCGGGTCGCGTCGAACCGGGTAGCGAGCGAGCGAGCTGCCCCAGCCACGAGACCCGGTCACCGGGGGGTGACACGACCGCCGTGCCAGCGGAGCGCAGCAGGGCGACCACTCCGGCAGCCGGCCCACCCGCGCGCCAGGGGCGCGAACCAGGCCGGCACGACGCAGCGGCAGCAGTGGTTGGGAGCGAGCGAGCAACCACCCCGGACGGGTCGCAGGCGCGCCAGCGCCGAGCACCGCACCGGAGACAGGCCGCGGCGGAGCGGGCACCCCGCAGGGGGCGCCGTCAGGAGTGAACGAGAAGGCCGCCCGCGGCCGCCCGAGAGAGCCCTGACGGCGATAAGGACCCTCGCGCAGCGAGGGCGACGAGGCGCCAGCCGAGGAGGTCGTCCCGGCTCTGCCGGGCAAACGAAGGGTGTAGTGAGCGAAGCGAACGAAACCCGAAGTGCGTCACGACTCCTTATGCCCTTTTTGATTCGAGCCATAGCGAACGGCTCCGAGCGTCAGCGAGGGGAGTTTGCGTAGTTGGCGACATGGGGAAACAGGCCTGGATCTCCGTATTTGCGCCCCCTCGCAGATAGGCGAGAGACCCCGAGAACAGGGGGGCGCAAATACGGCATCGTTTTCCTGTTTCCCCAGTAAGAATCGGGTGCGGTTTGCGTAGTGTGTTGCACATCACTGACGCAGCGGTCGCAAATACGCCGGAGGCGGGATTTGAGGCCGATCGGGGGCCGCCGAGCGCAGCGAGAGGGGCCACCGCACCGCCAGGTGGCGTCAGGGTCACGCGGACCGCGCCAGCGGGCCGTGCCAAGCAAGGCGCAGCCGTCGCCCGTGGCGTCAGCCGCGGGTCATCTCTTGGTCCCGTGGTGGCCTCAGGAGGTGGCGTCAGCCGCCGGACACCATCCGCGTAGGCGGAGCGGTCTCGTGGGTCCGATGCCCGCGCGTCAGCGCGTATCGAAGAGAAGCAGGCATCGGTGAGGGCCCCACGGGGACGCGCAGCCGCAGCGGCCGGCGACGGCAGGCGTCGGCTACAGCGCCGCCAGGCGCGTCACCATCCCGCGCCGCAGGAGCGGTGTCACAGCCCGCGCGACAGCGCGAGCCGGTTTCAGGGTCTTCTGGTCCTCGGCGTCACCGCCACTGATCGGTTGCCACGAGGACGGTCGGCGTGACGACACAAGCCCGCGGCAGCGCGGTGCCGCAAGCGTGCGGACGTGGGGCCAGGACACCGTCTCGCTACGGGCTCTCGTCACCGGCCGTCGCCGTCTGGAACAGGGGTCCGCAGCAGGTGCCACAGCCGGTTGGTCACCGGTCCCCGGGAGCGGTCCAGAAGGGCCTCGGACGGGCCGCGCGAGGGGGCCTGCCGGAAGGGGGTGACGTCACGACTGCGCGGCCGCCGTAGGTGGCTGCCACACGGTGTCACCGCCGCGGCCTCAGCCGCGGCTGCAGCAGCCCTCGGCGGCCACCGGCAGCGCCAGGAGGCAGCGGCGTGGCCGCCCGGTGGGGACACAGGGCGGCGGTCGCGTGAGCGGCCTCGGGAGCGGCTGCGGGGTCTGCCCGCAGACCGGCCACGGCAGGGGCGGCCGCCACCCCGGCGCCGGGGTCCGTGGCGGCCGGCCTCGGTGGCGGTAGCCACGGTCGGCTGCAGGATCTTGCGCCGGGACGGCAGGAACAGGGCGGCTTCTGCGGCGCACGTGGGTAGGTCGCAGTGTCCTTCTGCGACCGGCTCCGGCGCGTAGCGTCCGGGGTCGCCAGGTCACCCATCCGTGCATGGTTCACCTGGTCCCACGTGCGCCGCAGAAGCCGCTTCGTATCGGTGCGGGAGTATCTCGGGGACGGAAAAAGAATTCAGCGCGCAGCGCTTGTAGCCGGCCCCGGTTCCCGGTGGGCGCATGGCTCCCGGAATGGGCGCAGTACGGGCTTTTTGAATGCCCGGAATTCGTCTCATTCGCGTAAATGCGGATTGTGCATGGAGATCACCGCTGCCGGAATTGTTCGCCGGGTGCCGACGCCATTTATGAGGGGCCGTAGAGAATCGCGGGAGCGGTGCGGCCGGGGTTGCCGGCCGCCACGAGCGTCTGCAAAAGCCCAGGTCACGGGGTTGTGGCGCTTCTGCGGCGCCGCAGTGGTGTTCCAGCGGCGTCCCGGTGGCGTCTCGGCGGCCCGACTGCGCCCAGGGTGCAGCCGGTGCGACAGACACGCCGCTGTGCGGATGCTGTGCGGACACTCTCAGGCGACAGCACCGCCGCACGGCGTCCACAGCCGGGGCATTGAGTGGACGTTGCGCGGATAGTCACCCGCCGCTGTGCGTACACCAGACGCACTCTTGCCGTAGAACTGCCGCTCTACGGCCACTGTGTCACCGCAGAGCCGCCGCACTGTGGCCGAAGTGGCGATACCGCCACACAACCGCCACCGTGGAGACACCCTGTGGCGAATCTGCGGCGGCTGTCTGTTCGTTGTACGTCCCGGTGTGTCTAGTGCGAGCTGTGTGCGGATGGTGTGCGGCTGCTCAACGGCGTATCCGCCGCCACGTACGCGCCACGCATCCGCCGCTGAGCAGCCGCAGTACAGCCGTTCAGTGGCGGTTGTCCGGCGATACTCCGTCGCTGTGGCACCGGGGCCGCGATGGTGGAAGTACGGAAAGACAGAACCCGCACTCTGCATGAAGCAGAGTGCGGGTTCGGTGGCCGCGGCCGGCGTGGGGGCGGCAGCGGGTCGCAAGCTGGGGACGGTCGATGGGATCTGCCGATCCATTGCTACAGAGGGGGAGTCTGTGTTGTCAGTGAAGAAGGTCCTCGGGGTGGCCGCCGCGGCCGCTGTCCTGGGCGTCGGGTTCGTTACGGCCAACGCTGCGCAGAGCGAGGTGGCACCGCGAGCACCGGACGCGAGTGCTGCCGCCCTCGCGGAGGCGCAGGCCAAGGCCAACGATCCGGACTCGGGTTTGCTGGACGGTCTCACGGACGAGGAGAGGGACCTGCTGAGCTCGTCGAAGGTCGCGTCGGCGCTCCTCGACGCGACGACCGGTGCGGTCCTCAGTGTGGGTGAGGGCGACTTCATCCCCGAGGGCGCAGCGTCCGCGCGATAGCGTGAAGAACAGAAGGCACCCCGGCCATTCGGCCAGGGTGCCTTCTGTTTGCTGCGGCTCTGCTGATCTCGCAGAGACGGGACGCCCCCACCGTCACCGCAACCGCAACCGACTTCTCGGCGCAGCTCGGCGCCCAGCTCGGCGTCGCGGTGAGTTCAGCGTTTCCTCCACTCGACCTCGCTGTTGTAGCCGGCGTCGCGGGCGACCGCGGACACGAGGGCCTTCGCCGCGTCGGTGAGGTCGTGGTCGATCGAGACGGGACCACGCATCCACATGGCGTCGACGACCCGAGTGAGGTCCGACTTCTCAGCCGGTGTGAGCTCGACGCTCGCGAGTGCGACAGCGAGACGGTTGAGGGCGTCCGCGGTCGAGTGAACCGGGAAGGCCTCGTCGACGTAGCGGTAGGGCTGATACGGCGCATCCTTGCCTCGATGGCGGTAGATCTCGTCAGCGCTCAAGCCCTGGTCGCTGAGAATGTGACATGGGAAGCGACCCCCGTAGTCGGCCCGATACTTGAGCACCTGGTCAATCGACGATCGCATTCCGCCGGTGACGGCCTTGTAGGAGAAGTAGCGCAGACCGTTCAACTGATCCCTGGTGAACACCTCGCTGTCGAGAACTGCGAGGTTGGCGGCGACCTCGTCGAGGTAGCCGTCGTCGCAGATCACCGCTGTCTCGTCGAAGAGCAGGCTGTGCGAGGCCCACACCCCATGCGCCGGTGCGCCCAGCGGCTTGTGCTCGCAGATTCCCAGCACCGTGCCGGTGTCGGGGTACAGGACCACCCAGTCGACTCCGTCGCCGGATTCGGTCACGTACGGGATGCGTCCGTCCTCGAGATCCGCCTCGGTGAGGGTCGGCGTGATCATCTGCACGATCGCCCAACGCAAGGCGTCGTTGTCTGATGATCCGAGTGCGGCGATCGCTCGATTGATGTCGCCTTCGAACGCCTTGTGAGCAACCCCGGTGTTCGAGGTCCATGTGGACCGAAGCGGTGCTGCATAGGGCGCGCGGTCGAGATCTGTCACAAGGTGTCTCCTTGTCTTCTGGTGAGTGATGCGGGTCGATCGATCGGAACATTGTTGCCCGTTCGCACCTTCTTTGTCCGAAGCAGAGTGCGGGTTCTGGTGGGGTGATGCGCTCAGCTCGGTGCTGGGCGCCGGTCGTCATGTCCCCTCCGGCGGGTCGGGTTCGTCCGGTGGTTCGGGGAGCTCTCGTGGCAATCCGAACTGCTCCCGCAGTGACCGATGACGGGAGACGAGGAGTCTTCTCGCCAGCGACGCCCTGGCCGTCTCGATCTCACGCTCCGCCTGAGCGACCGCCTCGCCGCGAGTCGCGTATGCGAGGCCGCGCAGTTGCTGAGTGCGGCCGCCGGTGAGCTCGAGGATCGGAACGTACGGCCAGCGCGCGTTCCGTCCGCGTTTCACAGCGCCGGGTGGGCCGAGGTCGGCGATTGCGGCGGCGGTGGCCACGTCCTGGAAGAAGCCGGTCGAGCACCGCGCCGCAGCTCTCGCACAGTCCGCGGTCGGTGGCCGGCTGCCACTCGCACTGGAGGCAGCGTCGATCGGTCATGGCGTCGACTCGTCGGCGTCGACGGTGTCACAGTTGCTGCCATCGTGTGGCCGGATGCCGTTCACGATCTCACGCAATCCCCAGATCAATAACCAGGCGATGAACGCCACGATTGCCGCGGCCGCCAGGAGGCCGGCGAGCAGTCCTGCATTCCTGACGGCCGGCGAGACAGCCTCCCGCGCGGCGGCGCACCACCCGTCGCCCCGATCCGGCAGCATCATCAGGACCGCGAACGCGGTGCCGACCTGCAGCAGCAGGGTGATCACCATTGCTACGCACCCGACAACCAACGGCCACTGCCGCCGGCGCAGACCGCGCGGCTCGGGCTCGGTGTCACCGACACCCTCGCCGCGCAGCTCCGGCCGACCGCTCATGTCGTGCTCCTGGGCGCATCGGGCCGGTCCGCGAATCCCTCGGACGCCACGGGCGGCTCCATCCCCTCGAACAACGCGCTGAGCTCCTCGAACGCCGCAGCCTCGTCCTCGGGCGTCTCGAAGAATTCGGACACATCGATGTCCCCGACAGCCGTCTCGGTGACGGTGCCCACAGCGGGGAGAGTGATCCTGAACGCGAACGCGGAGGGGTTGCGGTAGCGCCCCAGCTGCTCCGGACCCATCTGCGAGACCAGTTCCCGGAGCGGGGTGGCGAAGGACGCCCCGAGATCGACCACGACCGCGACGGCGAGATCGTCGCCGTCGACGACCCAGGTCGGGTCGCCGTCGCGGTCGGCGTAGACGGCGGCCGCGGCCGGCCAGATACCGCGCACGTACTCGGCGAGAGCCAGCTCGATCGTGCGGTCAGCCCCGTCGGCCGAGGCGACCTCACCACCCTGGTGGAGCTTCGCGAGTCGCTCGATCTCGTCGAGCGCACCGTCGAGTACGCGGAGTTCGTCGGTCGGGGTCTGCTCGACCGTCGCCGGCGTCAGCGCGTTCCGGGCTGCGGTGACGAGCTCGAGGAGCCGTCCGGTCATGTCGGTGGTCGTCATGGCTGCTCCTCAGCAGGTCGTCGCGAGGTGGGTGCCGCCGTTGTGGTCGAGGACCACGAGCTCGGCGGTCACGCCGGCGTCCATCGCGGCTTCGGCGATGCCGACGGCGAAGTCGGTGGCGCAGCGGGTGATGGCTGCGTCGACGGTGCCGCTGAGGTCCACGGCGCCGAAACGGCGGATCGTCCCCAGTCCGGGCACGGCGGCGACGAGGTGGACCCGGTCGTCGAAGTCACCGTCGGCGCCGATGGCGGCCAGTGCGTGCACGTGGATGGGGTGTCCTCCGTCGACGGTGACGGTGATGCCGGCCTCGTCGGCGACGAACAGGCCGGTGGGCACCGGTGCGACCGAGAGGTCGGAGCAGAGAGTGTCGGCGCGCGGGCTGTTGCGGCGGCGGCCGGGGAAGGTGGACTGGACGACGATGCGCATGGGTGTCTCCGGTGATCGAGGGGTGGAGGGTTTCGGCCTCCGCCCGGCGTTGGCTTTGCCAACCAGCCCGACACGGTCGGGCTCCGCAAACCATCCCGACGCTGCGAGCGGCCGAGACCGCCGTCAGACCAGGCACGGGACGGGCACCACGGCGGGCCGCCCCACGGCACGCTTCGCCGGTCCGGTCACGGGCCGGCGGGCACCCAGCGGCCACCCTCCGTCGTCTGCGCGGCCTTCAGCGCGTCACAGGGAGGCCGATCCCCCATGGACTTCCCGTTCTCGGCGGATACTGCCCCTGAGGAGGTGATCGAGATGAGTGCAACAGCTTGGGCTTTTTATGGAGTATGGGCCCCGCTCTTCTACGTGCTCTCCCTGTTTGGAGTGCCGGTCAACTGAAACGGGCACGACAGCGGGCCAGCAAATCCGGGGGTTGCTGGCCCCCTTGGAGGTCGCCATGATCGATTTCGTTCGCCGATCGGTCGCCTGCGCCGCGATCGTGGCCGGTGCGGTTCTGGCGCCGCCGGCCGCCGCCTCCGCCACTGTCGCCGTCCCGTTCCAGATCGACCCGTACGGAAGCTTCGATTTTCCCTCGGTCCGCTGCGTGGCCGTGGTCGGCGAACAGCCCGGGGCGGTGACGATCGCCGGTCCGGAGGAACGCAGACGAGAAGGCCGATCGGGGTGCCTACAACTGTCCGAAGTGTGCTGGCTGAACCTGTCGAGCGGAGCCTCCGGCTCCACCCGGATGTCGGGCGGCTCGGACGGATACCCGGAAGCGGTCCTGCCGACCGGGACCGGGCAGGTTGTTGTCGTCGTCGTACACACCGGCAGCTCGTTCGTCACACCGGGCATCGCAACCGTCTACGTCCTGTAGTCGACGGGAGGACAACGCAACACCTTCCGCGTCTGCATCCCGTGTGACCTCGGTGGACACTGCCCCTGGATTGAAGGAGACGAAGCAATGGACAACGACCTCGCACCGCTCAACGGCGTTTTCATACCGAGATGGCTCTTTGACGTGCTGTACCAGGCCTGGCTTGTGTGGGAGCCGCTGGTCGGGCCACCGGTAACCCATTGATCGACCGAGACCACGCCCCGTGCTGGCTAGGTGGCTACTGCAACCGCTGAAGGGAGCCTGCCCAGGGTCCTGGCGCTCGCGTCGGAATGAGTCGGGAGGATCGGCGGACACTGCCCCTGACGCACCCCCCGGATTCGAAGGAGGCGAAGCAATGCTCGACAACACTCCCACGCCGCTTGGCGACTTCTTCGTGCCGAAGTGGTACTACGACATCGTGTACCAGCTCTGGCTGTGGGGCATCCCGCCGCACTAACCCGAAACGACAGTGGGCCAGCGAGACGGGAGTGCTGGCCCACTGTCGTGTGTTCGGTTTGTTTTCAGGGATCGGTCGCCGAGACCGCCGTCAGAACGGGCACGGGACGAGCGCCACGGCGCGCCGCCCATCGGCACGCTTCGCAGGACCGGTCACGGGCCGGCGCGCACCTGGCAGTCACCCGCCGCCGGAAAGTTCGCCGCTGTTGCTGTCGGTAGACGTGGATCTGTGTAGGCGGTAGGTAGCGCCGTTTTTGAGTTCGTCGGAGGTGAACCGCTGTGTCACGAAGTTGCCCACGTAGATGTCATATTTTCTCTGGTTCGCGGGGACGGCCTCGAAGTGTGCGGTGTACGTACACACGCCCGTGCCGTCGGGGTTCTGGTCGATGGAGTCGACCTTCAGTGCCGACGAAGCGTATGCAGAGCCACTGTCCCCGAGGATGACTATCTGGTCGTTCGGGGCAACGTGAGCTGCTCCGATAGTGCACTCGCCGGCGTCGACCGATGCCCGGTCTGCCTCTCCGGTGACGGTCACCATGGCAGCGAAGGTCTCCGGCACGTCGACGTTGGTCACACAGCTCGTCAGAAGTACTGCTCCCACAGATGCGGCTGCCGCGAAAGCGATCTGCCTCAGTTTCCACCCCATAGACAGCCACGATAGGCAGTCGTATTCGGCGCTATCCGGGGGACGAGCCGATGGAGACGCAGACCGGGCACCGGGTGGTGGACGGCACGGGCCGGCGCATACCCGACCAGCGCGATGCGGCTGTGCGTGCAGTGGCGTACCGAAGGACGCCGCTGTGTTTAGCTGCATGGATGGGGCGAGTGAACTGGCAGCGCGTGTCGGCAAAGCTGGACGCGTGGGCGCCCTTCGTATTTCTCGTGTTGGTCGGCCTCATTCTCGGGCCGACCATCGTCAACGACGCCTTCACCGCTCCGTCAGGGTGGAACTGGTTCCTGTTCGGGCTGTGGGTATTCGTCGTCGTGGGTCAGATCTGGCAATGCGCGAAAGGGCTGCGACGTCGTGGAGAGGGCGGGGGCACACTCGGACGAAATGGGGAGGTAGGTACGAAGTGAGAACGTGGCTCCACGAAACATGGCACGCGGCACCCCGGCAGAGCGTTGTCGCCGCCTTCGTACTGACAATGGTGTTGACCGTCACCACAGCGGCGCAGCAGTCGTGGCCCATGGCCGCTTACGTGTTCGTCTCGTCGGCGGTGTGCGGTAGCGCGGTTCTGGTACTTGTGGCGCGATCGAGAATCCAGCACCAGGGCAACAGCTAAAGCGAGGCTGAAACTGCGAGGTAGAACGGTTCCGGGTTCAGTCCGCCATGCCCCAAGGGTTCAACTGGGAAACAGTGCCCCCCGCGGACCGGTGAAGCGGTCCGCCCAGCGGGCCGGCGCGCACCCAACCGCGGTGCGGAAAGACGATCGCGAGTTCGTCGGTAATGTCCGTTGTGTCGAAATTTTCTGATAAGGGGGCGGCACTGGTGGACACATCAGAGTTACTGGGGCTGACGATCTCGATGACGTCGTCGACGCTCATCGCCGCGGGCTTTGCTGGACTTATGCCGCACCTCATCGGAGACGAACCGAATCCCGTTATGGGCATCCGGACGAAAGCGACGATGGCAAGCCACGAAGCGTGGCAGTTGGCCCACCAGGTTGCGCAGCCGATTCTGCGCCGGACCGTATGGACAGCCGTTGCGGGACTGTGCATACAGGTCGTTATCGGTTTCGTGACAGGTTTCGGGTCCTTGCCGTCAGCTGTCGCTGCAACGGTTGTGTGCGCGGCGGCCTTCATCGTCCTGATCGCTGCGGCGTTGAAGGGCAACGCCGCAGCGAAGACCCTGAGTCGTTAAGCCGCCGGTCGGAGGGCGCTGGGTGCGGGCACGGGACGGCCACCACGGCGGGCAGCACGCTTCGCCGGTCCGGTCACGGGCCGACACGCACCCACCCACCCACCGCGCAGACAGCGAAACGCCCCGGAATGAGACCATCGGGTATGAACATGCAGTTTTGGGAGGTATCCGCACTCTTACGGAACCTGCGGTACTACCTCGTGAATGCCCGTCGATTCTTCACAGGGTGGAGTGTCACCGAGATCCCGCCCACCGAACTCCCGCGCCCCGAGGACCGCTGATCCGACGAGGTGCCCGGGCAGTTCGGTGGCACACTCGGACGAAATGGGGAGGTAGGCACGAGTGAGAGTGTGGCTCCGCGAAACATGGCGGGCGGTACCTCGACAGAGGGTTGCCGCTGTCGTCTCACTGACAACAGTGTTGACCGCCACCACCGCGGCACAGCAGTCGTGGGTCCTGGCTGCTTCCGTGTTCGTCTCGTCAGCGGTGTGCGGTGGCGCGACTCTGGTACTCCTCGCGCGATCGAGAATCCAGCACCGGCGCAGCAACTAGGGCTATACCGACGAGTGTCGAGGTACAACCAAGATTGACGAAGCGCGGCGCTAGATTGATCAACGACGCACCGGTTACTTGAGGGCACGAACTGTTCCGCGGGGATGAGCCCCGCGGAGGCGTGTCCGGGAGATGTTTGGGGGACGTACCTATGTTGCGGTCGTATCGGTACTCGTCGAAAGGGATCATCTTCTGCAGTCTGCTGCTGGCAGTGGCTATAGGACTACGAGCACAGGGGCAGACGATCTGGGGAGATGTTCTGCTGGCCGCTTCGATAGTCGGGCTGCTGGCGGTCGCTTTCGAGGGGGTCAGATCCCGGAATCGTGAAGCTGACAACGGTCGTCTGTGATGACGTGGAGCCTGGTTGATTCGATCCAGACGTCGCGACCCTCCCCGGGGTTCGTCGAAGTGGCGCGGTGTGTTCCGCTGATTTCCGTTGCACCTCGACAGCTGGTCAGCGTCAGCGCGGTACCCAGCCGAGGTCTTGGAGTGCGGTAGCGGCGAGGAAGAATCCGGCGACGCCGATGATCCACAGCGTCGTGCTCCGGGCGTTCCGTGTCAGCCAGGTGTCCAGCCGTTTCAGTGGTACCTCGACGGCGGAGCGTGCCACGAGGCGTCCAGCGGTGAGCGCCAGCGCAGGTGCGATCATCACCAGGCAGTACCCCGCCAGCACCAGCACAGCAGCCGGCCATCCGGGGGTCTGTTCAGCGATGATCCCGGTCGCGACGAGGTACGGCAGCATCGAGGCGACCTCCAGGAGAACTGCGGCGACCGCGAGCCCGACCAGGGCGGAGGTCGCACTGTCGCTCATGGCGCGCTCGCGCCAGCGGCTCAGCCGCCCTGATTGTTGCGCGCGCTCGGCGGCGCGAGCACGAGCGGCTTTCGTGTCGAGGGCGAAGCTGGCCGCTAAAAGCGCGGCACCGACGATCAGCCGCGCGGTGGTCGCAGCGGTGGTGTCCAGCAGTCCCGCTGCACCGTCGATCACGAACCGGCCGCCGGCCATGAGCGCGATCCCGATGCCGTAGTAGACCGCCGCGACGGTGCCCAGGTAGAGCAGGATGCGGTGCGGCCGCACCCGCCCCGGCGTCATCAGCAGCCAGACCGGCACCAGGAGCGTGCCGAAACTCAGTGAGTCGGTGAGCGCCAGTACCGCGAGGGCACCCGCGGCTTCGGCGGAGATCACCGCGCCGCCCCGTCCGCCGTCGTGTCGTGCTCCTGCATGACGCCCCCTTAGTACAGTCGTACCAACTCAGCAGTTGGCACGATCGTACTAGGAGGAGTGGTGACGGCTGTCGCCCCGCGCGAGGAACGCAAGGCAAGGCTGGCCGAGGCCGTCTGGCGGATCATCGCCGAGCGCGGCATCACCGCGGTGTCGGTGCGGACGGTCGCCACCGAGGCCGGGATGGCGGTTGGGTCGCTGCGCAACCTCTTCTCGACGCAAGCGGAGCTGCTGGAGTTCTCCGCCGAGCTCATGGTCGCCCGCGCCGCTGCCCGTGTCACCGCAATCCCGCCGAGCGCCGACACGGTCGCGTATGCGCTGGCCGCGATCCGCGAACTCATGCCCCTGACCCCGCAGACGCGCCGGGAGTTCGAGATCAACGTGGCCCTCATCGCCGAGACTCCCGCACACCCGGGCCTCGCCCGGATTCGCGACCACGCTCACAGGCAGCTCCTGGACCTGTTCACACGCATCGCGGCCATGCTCCGCGACGAAGCCGCGTCGTCCTCGGCAAGCCGGACGGACGGCCGGCGTCTGCTTGCGCTCGCCGACGGTCTCGGAATGCACCTGCTCCACCAGCGCGCCGGCGACGACACCGACTGGGCACTCGACATCATCCGGGGCGAACTACACCGCATCGACAACGAACCCGGCTGACGACAATGAGCTGGGCGAAAGAACAGAACCCGCACCTGCCGGCGAAGGCAGAGTGTGGGTTCTGTGTTCGGGTGCCCATGTGCCGCCACGGATCTAGGAGTTGCTATGAGCGTCGCGCGGTCCTCGTACCGACGCAGTATGTCCGGATCGGAGGCTCCGTGAGGCTCGGTGGCCGTGACGAGCTTGTTCCGTAAAACAGTCGTTCCCGGGATGAAATAGTCATCCCAGGAACGAAACTGTGCAGTTGTACGCGCCATCGAGTTAGCTCAGTAGCTCCCGACGGAACGCTGCCAACTCTTCTTCCACAGTGCTGGTGCCGTTCGCCACGCGTCGCGAGGCAGCCTTGGTTGCTTCGGTGACGGCGCCACCGGCGAGACGAACGCCCGCGGTGGCGAACTGGATCGCCTCTTCAACGCTGCGGACAGGCACCTGCTTCGTCACCTTGCGTGCGACAGTCATTCGATCAGGTCGTGGGTGGTGCCGCGCTCGAGCCTATCGATCGAGGCCAGCAGCCGACGGGCGTTCTCCGGGCTCCTGATCAGGTACGCCGTCTCCTTCAACGACTCGTAGTCGTCGAGAGCCACCATCACCACCGGCGCATGGCCAGCCCGGGTGATCACCACTTCCTCACGGTCGGCGGTGACGGCGTTCAAGGTCTCGGCATATCTCGCCCGCGACTGCGAATACGTCATCGTCTTCACGGGCCGACCCTACCTGGAAAAACACAGGACCCGCGTCTGCCGGAGGCCGCAGAGTCACAGCCCCCATCTACGTCGACTCCCAGGTGGCGGCAACGATCACGTCGGCCGCCTGCTCGATCTCGGCGTCGGTGCCCGCGCAGCCGGTCAGCCACGCCACGATCGACACCGGCCGGCCGGCCACGACCAGGGACGGCTGCGGCTGCGTGAGCAGCGCCTGCACCGTCAGCGGGTGCAGATCGTCGTTCAGCAGCGGCAGGACCTTCTCCAGATGAGGGACCGCGCCGACGGCGATGAACTGGGCAGGCGGCAGCAGTCGGCCCTGGCCCGACGTAAACGCCCACAGGGTGCCGTCGGTCAGGCGCTGGCGGATGCAAGTGGTGGTGACACCGAGGCGCTGCGCCGCGTCGTCGACCGACAGGGAGCTGTGCACCAGGTCCTGCATGCGGATGTCCCGGTCCACGCGAGCCGCCGTGGCGGCCGCGGGGTCGGTGACGAAACCGGCCTCGGCCAGCAGCGTGGCGTCGTGTTCGGACAGCGCAGGCCCGGCAGACGGGTCTGTCACGCAAGCCTGCGGTTCAGTTCGGCGGACACCGTGGCGACCCTCTTCGCTACCTCCGCGACCTGCCGCTTCCTTGAGCTCGCAGCGGCGATGACGGCATCGTGCACGAACGTTTTCAGCGACACGTTTTCGCGTTCGGCAGCCTCCCGCAGTTCCCTGTGCTCTTCGTCGGTGAACGTGATGTTGAGTGATGGCACGGCGGTGGTCCTTTCTCATCAGTCCCTCGCCAGGATGCCTAGTCGTTCAGCGGCCCGGCAAGGGTGAAGCCGCATCGGCGGCGGGCTCCGGGGCTCGGATCGTTCAGTCGCCGAACTCGAAACCTTGGTCGCGCTGGCTGTTAGTGTTGCTGCGCGAGCATCGAGTCAGCTCAGAAGCTTCCGACGGAGTGCCGCCAGCTCTTCCTCTGCCGTGCTGGTGCCGTTCAACACGCGTCGCGCGGCAGCCTTGTTTGCTTCGGTGACGGTGCCACCCGCGAGACGAACACCCGCGGTGGCGAACTGGATCGCCTCTTCAACGCTGCAGGCAGGTGTCTGCTTCAGCACCTCGTGCGCGAGAGTCATGCTGGCGCCCTTCTCTGTGCGGTTCGGTCGATCGCATTCTCGATTTTACGTGGTTGTTGATCAAAGCGTCGGCAGTGAGACGATCAGCGTCGACCTCGGCGGACGGCGACGGTGAATACGACGTCGTAGCGGATCTGCCAGCTGTGACCTGCAGTCTCCAAGTTCAGCGCGGGAGCGCGGTGAGACCGTGTTTGCGCATCAGAGCCTTCGCCGCGTCGTGCTCGTCGTTGATGTACGCCCGGGCGAGCAGATCGTTGACGGTGTCAGCGAGCCGCGGATCGTTCTCGTCGACGGGAACGACCAGCATCTGGCCGTGGCCGATGAGCGGGCTGTTCGCGACGAACAACGCGGTGCGCTTGTTCCCATCCTCGAACGGCTGAGCCTTGGCGAGCTCCACGAACAGATCCAGTGCGTTCTCTATGACGTCATCGCAGGCCAGTGAGTCGATCAGCTGCTGGAGACCATCGTCGGTCAGCGCAGGAGGCATGTGCCGGCCGTAGCGGGTTCCGACGCCGATCTGCTGGTCGTCGGTGCGCAGCTGTCCCGGGTGCAGTGCGCCGCTGCGGGTGATCTGCGCGTTGATCGCGCGGACGTAGGGAGCATCGACCGGCTGATCGTGGTGGTCGATGACGAACTGAGCGACGTCCCGGAGGTCCTCGAGCAGCGCGAGGTCGGCGCGGGAGCAGATACCGGCCAGGCTTCCTGAGCGCAGGAAGTTCTCAGTGTCGAGGCGGCCGACAGCGAGACCGTCGAACACCTTGCCTGAGGTGTAGACGACGCCGGTCAGGTCGGCAACGATGATCATGGGCAACAGCGTGCTCCGTGCATGTGGTCGGAGGCCGGCCAGCGGCCATCCCCGAGAAATCACTGTAGGTTCTCATCCATCTTGTCGGCCACAGACGTCGGTAACCTGCGCATTCTCGCGCAAATGTCGCATCAGGATTCTTGCGTTCTTGTCGTGATCCTCGAATCGCCCGTAGCGAGCGGATCCGTGAGATCTGCAATCAACGGGCCGGGATACCCAAGGCGGGAAGCGCCTGTGTCAACCTAAACGGCCCGGGGTGACGGCTCGAGGTGTGACCGGACGGTGGCGCGAGTTCCAATCGGACGCAGTCAGGTGTGCAGGAAGACCTGCGCTCTTTCTGATGTGAGGCGCCCTGATCGTCGGTGGTGACCGCGGATCACCCAGCGTTGCTCGAACGCGACCTCCGCGAGGCGGTCTGCGAGGCGCCCTGATGCCCCACAGGTGCTCGAGCCTGCCGTTGATCGCCTTCCTCGGAGCGTTGGAAACCCCGACGTCGCAGTCATTGCGTGGTCCTGTCTCGAGTCGACCTGGCAGCTCTGATCGATCGGACTTCCATGAGTTCGCTACGGATAACCGCCAGCTGGTGGCTCAGCGCCTCCTGAGGCCCGGAGTCGGAGGGTTTCTGGTGCCCTTGATGTTTCTTCGGTATCGCTGCAGCCTCGTCCGCGGATGCGGCGCTGCGGTGACCGATCGGGTCGACACCACAGAATGTGGCGCCGACCCGACAGGCTGTGCGCTAAATCAACCCATGGAGCCGAACAGTAAGTACCCAGAGCCGAACAGCAGTCGTGCTACAGCGAGGTCCATCTCGGTGATCGGTCGCAGAGGGCAGGGGCGGGAGCCAGTTGAGGCGCCGCCTTCAGCGTCCTTCAGACACTGAGCGATCTCTTGCTCGGTGAAGGTCCGGTTAAACCGAATGGCGTCCGAGATGGTCTCGGCGGAACCCGTCTGGAAGAGGCTACTGCCGCTTGCGGGAAGGCTCCCGCCGCCGGTGGAGTCTTGAGCATGGGCAACGGCCGGGGCTGCGGCCAGGAATAGCCCCGCGGTCAGGATTACGGATCGAGTCAAAGTGAGTCGCATGGTGGTCAGCTTCCTATGTAGCCGATATTCGGGGCATATCCAGCGTTTCGGAAGGGCAAGTTTGCGCCCACCCCGCCGGTGAATGCACGGGCAATCTCACCGAGGTTGGATTGGGATTGCGTCGCCATAATATTCTGAATCCACGGAATATACGGGGTGAGGTTGGTCATCATTGACCAATTTGTGCAATTGTAAATCGTGTTCTGGGACACAACAACTCCCTGGCCGGTATGGACACCGAACATCGATCCGCCGGAGAAATAGGCGCCACCGGAATCGCCCTTGCAAGTGGGGTAATCGGTGGCAGTGAACGACGAGAGGTCATTGAACACTGAGCCGTCGACGAACGTAATAGAGGGGATGTGGTACTCGTAGTCGAGTGTCGACGAAGAGGAGAAGTTCTGCGGGGTGTTGGTGTTGTTGATCCCGGAGTACCCGACGAGTTTGAGGGTGTCGGAGATGGTCGGTGTGCGGGTTGACAAGCTGAATGGTGTCGCACTGATGCCGGACCCGACCTTGATCAGTGCCAAGTCCACGTTCGGCTGGTTAATGCGGTAGATGTTCTCGATCCCGGCGAACTGCCCGTCGGACTGCTGAATGAATCCTGGCGCCCAAGGGGCGGTTCTGACACAGTGATCGGCGGTGAGCCAGAACTTTCCACCGATGTAGTTCGCGGTGCACGAGCGGTAGGAGTAGGCGACCGCGGTGAAATAGAGTGCTCCGACGCCGTCGTGACGCGTCTCGACAGGGTTGGTGCTGCGAGCGGAAACCTGGCCGGCCCCGCCACTGTCCGGCGACGCAACCGTCGGCGCCGTCTGAACCGTCTGCTGGTATTGCTGTTCTTGCTGAAGGTAGGCCTGGAAATCGGGATCGAGTTCCAGCTCGCTCTGGCTCAGAACCGGGGCGGGATCGTCTAGTGCCTCAGGGATTTGCACAACCATGGCGTTGGGAGTGTCGGTTTCGGCGTTCGCCGGCAGCGTCGGGACCAACACAAGGCTGACCGCCCCTGCCGCAGCCGCGGCGATCTTTAACATTCGTCTCACTGCATCATCTCCAGACTCATGAAGTTCTTTCGTGCACTGGCAGATATTGGCTGGACTTACTACAAGTAACGATTCGATCGATCAACGAAGCTGGAAGGCGATTCCCGATCGGGAAGGGCCCAGGTGAGCACGCCGCAGGTCAGCGCTCCGAGGTACAGTACCGACTCAACGGTCTGCTGTGGCTGAAAGGGATAAATAGGAAGCCGCTCGAGCGCACGCGGCAGTGCAACACCAAAGACTCGCCCGATTCGTCACGCTGGGTTGGGGCTTCTACGTGACTTGTCTCATCGACCTCCGACTCGGGGCGACCGCGGAACCATGTGGCAAGGAACCGGAGCGTTCTTCTCCGGTTTCGCAGCAGCCTTGTTACTTGGCCCGGCCGCGTCGTCGACGGCACGACCCGCGCTCTTTCGTCCCGCGTGGCTGCTGCGTGGTTGGGGCCATACCCACACAACAGGTGGACAACCAGGGAAAACTCTGGACGAGCCCCGTAGAATGGGCGAATCGACGCTGCGCCGGCGGCCTGAGCATGAGAGGAGTGCGAGATGACCGTCGTGAACATGAAGGTCACCCGCCAGAAGCTCATGCAGAGCGCGGTGTTGACCAAGATCGACCGGGAGCATCTGTCTGTCGACACGGACAAGGTGCGCCGGAATCTCGACACGATCCGCCAGCATGTCTCTCGCGGCCCGCTGATGACCAGTTACATGGACCGGTGGGAGCAGATCGTCCGCGACAACGACATCAAGTCCTTCCGGAACATCGTGGACTCGGACGACGAGACGGCCAAGGAGATGCGGAACCTCTCGCCGTTGTCGGTGCTGCTGGACGAGGACGAGCGCCTGCAGGTGCTCGACGATCTGCGTGACCTGCTGAAGCGGTGAACCGGGAAGAACTCGGGCGGGCGATCAAGGGGCCGCGTGCGCGAACTTGGACGAGTCGCCGGTCGTCGTCTTGGGCTCCCAGTCGATCCTCGGCAGTTACGACACCGCTGAGCTGCCCGAGGCCGCGTTCCAGTCCCGCGAGGTCGACATCCTGCCGCTGAGCGGCATCACCAATCCGCCGGCGGTCGAGGAGAAGCTCCTCATGCTGGATGCGCGCCTGGGGGAGAACTCCCCGTTCCACGAGCACCACGGGTTCTATGTCGAGGGGATCCACAAGGACGTCGTCGTGCTGCCGAAGCATTGGGACAGCAGGTTGGTGCACTTCACCGTCGCGGACGGCTCGTCCGAGCTGTACGGGCGGACTGGGCTGTGTCTGGATCCGGTCGACCTGTGCGTGTCGAAGTGCATCGCCGGCCGTCCGAAGGATCATGAGTTCGTCGCGGCGCTCGTCCAGGACGACATCGTCACGGTCCCGGAGACCCTCGAGCCGATCGACAAGTACGGCATCGAGTGGCCTCCGACGTACGACTCCGGAAATGACGCCGGGACCCCGTTTCCAGATCCGCCCCCTCTTCACTCCTGATTTCTGCGCGGTTACCGATGAGAATTTCAGTTCCCGCAGCATCTCCGGCAAAAGGCCACCTCAGCGCGTATGTCGTCGAGTGCCGGGTAGATTGACCGGCCAACTGGCTACTTGACGAGCTTGAGTAGGCGGCCAGGGCGCCGAACTGGTCTGATTCGCCGGAGTCGCTAAGGTAGGCCCGCCAATCTGCGCTGCAGAATCGAACGGTATCGGTCGACATGAGTAGATTGCCCGGCAGGACGGCTACTTTGACGGGTTTCCCGACCTGCTCAGGTCTATTCAGCACCACCTTGCCCCGGTGGCGCACATCGCGGTTCCCGGCGAACGAGTTCCGCCGCCACCTCTTGGACGCCGACCTCGAGCCGATACCCACGCGATGAACATGAACAGTCGCCAACACTTGCTCAGGGTGCGGTTCACCCGCCGCATCGCAGTCCCGCGCCACCGCCCAGCTCGCCACCGAATCGATCGCTGTCTAACTACCAGGAAGGATGAAGCAATGAACAGTCACCCTGCCTCCCCCTCAGTCGATGAGGAGCTGACCCGGCTCGTCGGCCTGCTCTCCGAGCTGTCCCGCATCGAACTCGGAGGGACCGACAACGCCTGTCACCGGGTCGGCGCGGCCGTCCTCCTTCGCCTCGCCGACCGCGACGGTAACCACCAGCCCGCCGCGCTCGGCCGCGTCGCGCTCGAAGCCCTCGTCGGGGCACTTGGCGGCGACCCTGACGCGAGTATGACCTCCGCACCGGTTCGAACTGAACCGGTGCCACTGCTAGAGCCGGAGACGCCCCGGCCGCTGGAGCCGGTGGTCGAGGAGCCGACCGGGCCTCCGCCGAACCGCATCTCGCCGATGCCCGACGGCAGCACCCGGGTCTACGTCGGGTCTGCAGCCAGGTTCGCAGACAGTGATCGGGCCTGGTCTGCGCAGCGCCGCGACCAGGTCGAGCTGTTCCACTGGCGGGTGAACTGGTCCTACTCGCCGCAACTCCTCGCGGAGATGAAGGAACTCATCCCGGCCACCGGCCGAGCCTGGACTGGCACTGCGTGGGCGATCACCAATGGCCGCGTGACCACGCTCCTCGATCACCTCGTTAGCGTCGGGTGCACCCTCACCACCGACGACCCGGCAGTACTCGACTCGCCGCTGACCCGCGGCTACTTCGAGGACGGGGTGCCGTGACCAACGTGCACCTGCAGATCGACCGCGTCACCGTCGACGGCGAGGAAATCGCCCGCATCACCGCAACTTCCGTCCAGACGTACGACCCCAGACCGGAGGGCATCCGCACCGTGAGCACGGCGCCCCTAACAGGGAAGCGTGTCCCCGTCGCTGCTCCTTCGGGATCAGCCCTTCACTGAGGTTGTGTCGATGCTACCGCCGACAGCACCGGGATCGGGCGCAAGTCTCCGCGTTGTCAAGCATCGACCGGGCCGCTATCGACACGTTCGGCCAGCAGGCCGCCGCGTTCACGGTGACGGCGCTGCCGCCGTGTCGTCGAGTTCAGGAACCGACGGTGATGCCTGGTGCGACGGAGTGGTCGATCTTCGCTGGAGCCTGGCTTGTGACTGATGCTCCGTCTGAGATCACCGCAGCCAGGTTGTCGATGTGCTCGCGGTCGGCGTCGGCCGGGAACATCCACTGGACGTCGCGACGGTCCGTCGTTATGCCGATGGTTGGGCGCACGCCCCCACCGTGATTCGAGAGTGGGCGTACATACCTAACCTCGTCCAGCGGATAGATCGAGCCGAGTTCGCCGTGCT
This sequence comes from Rhodococcus sp. BE178, assembly GCF_050433545.1. Taxonomy (NCBI): domain Bacteria; kingdom Bacillati; phylum Actinomycetota; class Actinomycetes; order Mycobacteriales; family Nocardiaceae; genus Rhodococcus; species Rhodococcus sp. BE178. The sequence continues at coordinate 173,058 of NZ_JBNPXA010000010.1, forward strand.
GCAGAAGGGTTCTCGGAGTGGCGGTGACGATCCGGCGGTCAGTTACTGCCACGAAGGTGCTCGAAGTGAGCTTCTCGATCACTGCGCCGGCCTTGCCTGGACCGAGTGCGTCCCAGGTGGCGTCAACTCGTTTGGCGAGGAGCGCTGGTATGACTCCAGTGAGGTTGTGAGCTCCAGTCTCGTAGGGGAACGCGACGCTGCGAAGCGTCTCGCCGTCCTCAAGGAACCACCGAAGGACATGAAGGTACGGCTCGAGATCAAGGCCGTCGGGCGCGCACAGAGTTTCTGGTACAACAGGCATCTCGGCTGCCGGATGGAGCGTGTTGGCCAGTGGTTCGATGGCTTCGAGTAGCTGCTCGCACGTCAGTCGGGACGCCTTCGCGTCCTTACGCTTCTTCGTGAGCGGAACCGTAGCTCGGCCGGGGAGTTCGGCGATGATCCGCAACTCACGCACGAGTGATTCCGTGAGCAGCCTGATCTCGTGGAGTGACTCTTCGATCTCGGCGGGTAGTTTCCGCACGATCCGGTCGAAGAGTTGCGCCTCGCTCTCGTTGTCGGCGCTTCGGGTTCGGGCGAGTGCAGCTCGAATCGCCTGGTACTCAGCGTGTGTCTTCAGCGAACTGAGCAGCGCATGAGTGTCGAAAACGATCGCCTCGGCGCTGGATTCGAGGTACTGGCGGCGCGCGCGCCCATCCAGTTTCCCTAGCTCCTGAACGTGTCCGGCTACGTTCTTTCGGTAGAGCTTCAACTCTTTGCGGATCATGGGGCCGCTAGGGGCGATGGGCTCCCAGACAGAGTCCGTGATGGTGTCAAGTTCGCGCGCCTCCTTGATCGCCTCATCGACGGCCTCCGCGAGTCCTTCAAGTTCGGCCCACTGCTCGTTCCGGATGGTCTTGAGTACCTGTGTGGTGAGCGCGATGTTGGTGCGGACGAGACCCGAAATCTCACCGAGCTGCATCTGGAGCGCGATCATGGCCACGGCCGGGCCGATCGCTGCGGCGGCCGCGGCGGCCGTCATCGAAGCCGGAATGAAGCGTGCCTGCCCGACCAGCTGGCCATCCTTGAATATCGCTCCGAGCAGTGCGCCGTCTTTTCCGGCCATCTGCCCGCCGCTCTTGAGCAGGGACAGCGTCGCATCGTTGACCCGGTAGAGGCCCTGCGCACTTGCTACAGCCTCCGCAACGTTTCCAACGATCGCGCCCACGTTGCCGATCGCGCCCAGAACAGTCGAGAGCTGTGTCCGGTCGAATGACGGCACCAGATCAAGGCCGATGAGTTCAAGGCCTTCGGGGACTTCACCGAACACCACTGCGACACCGGGTGTCACCTCGACGAGGGTCATCGATGGTGCGACCTCCAGAGCATCCGAGCTGTTCTGCCCCTCTTCATCAGGCCGCATGTCAACGCCGTCGTCTTCGCTGGCAACCTCTTCAGGCGCGCCGTCCATGCGTGCTCTCCTTCTCGTCGGCGAACGCGGTTTCGACTTCGTTCGACACCCCTAGCGCAAGTTCGCGGTTCAAGATGTTGACCATCGCAGCACTCTAGCTTTGTCGCCCCCACCTAAGTGGCGGTGCGTGGACCGGTGTCCAGCGCGATTCTCCACGCGCCCTGAAGCAGCAGCGCTCAGCTCGCCCCCGCGATGATCGCCGCGCCGAGCGTGTCGCTGAGCAGATCGAGCGCTTCGAGGTGCGGGTCTGCCGGCGGCGGGCCGGCGGCTATCGTCGCCGCCCACATCAGTTCGCTGTCGCGTGCGTCGACCGCAAGCGCCGCCGGGACAGTCAGCGTGAAATCGCGCTGATCTGCATCGTTGCGATCAGGCGGCGGCGGTCCGAACCGGTTCTCGAGCCACGCATGCCAGAGCAGACGCTCGGCGCGGTGCCTCAGAATACGTTCGGCCGCGACCATGCCGAGCCCTGCAGCGTCGGCCACATCATCCAGTGACCGTGCTCCGGGACCCACAGTGCCCTTCTGCCGGGTGATCAGACCGGCAACCATCAGATCCGTCAGGATCGCGTAGCCGGCCGACTGGCCGACCCTGGCGGCCGCGAACGCCGCGTCCACGGTGCTCACCTGACCGCTGTGGATGAGGTGGTAGATGGTCCGGCCGCGCAACCCCAGCACGCTCCAGGCCTGGTGAACAGGCTCGACGCGGGCCCGCTCGATCGCGGCGCTGTCAGGCGCTGCAGCTGCAGGCGTGGTCAGGGCGTACCGGTCGGGGAGCTGACCTGCACCGCGGGCGACACGCAGCACCGGTGACCCCGGAGTGTCTCGGAGCAGTCGCAGCGCCGCCCACACCGTGGACTCGGACATAAGGCCTGCTGCGTGCGACAGACTGCGGCCTCCGATGGCCACCACCGGAGCACCCTCGACGAGCTCTCCAGCCAGCGCAGCCGAGTAGGCCAGTGCCTGGACTACTGCCAGCAGAATCGGGCGCTGCCTGGAACCGACGAACTCACTGTTGATCCAGGTCTCCGCGGACGCCAGCCAGCGGCGGCGGATCGGATCGTTGCCGAACGAACTGTAAGAACCATCCCCCCCTGTGTGCATGTTCTTGTGCGTGAGATCGCGGAATTGGTCACTGACCTTCGCGGCCCAGGTCAGGGCTGCGTCCACGTCCCCACGCAGAGCTTTGACGATCTGGCTCGAGGTACGACGATCACGCCGGGCGTAGCTCTTCCGCAGACCGGCGTAGTCGTCGTCCGGCAGGGCAGCCAGGATGTCGGCGGCACTGGCACCCCGGAGCACAAGGCTGCTGATCACCGACTGTCGAGCCTCGGACGGCGACGGCCAGCGGTCAGCGTCGCGCGGGCCGCCCCGGGCGAAGGCTGCCACCTTGGCCGGCATGGGGGTGGTGTGGCAGTAGGCGGGGTGCAGGCGGCGCTCGTCGCCGGAGCCGACGAGTCGTTCTTCGCAGGTCAGCGCAGCCTGCACAGCCGCGACTGCGGTGCGATGACGAGACTGCCGTGTACTCGCGCCACCGAGCAGGTCGACCAGGCTGGCGACGACCCCGCGGTCGGATCGCAGGGTGAAGGCCTCGACCGCAGCCGCGAGGGGGCCGTCGAGGCGCCGGTGGCCGCCTTCGCGGCACAACGACCCGGGGACGCTGATACAGCCGTGCGAGCTGCCGAGCATCGGGGACTTGTCGAAGGTCGGCAGGCGCTCCTCGAGCGCATCCAGCAGTTCGCGGAGGTCCTCGACTCGCAGTGGCGTGTCGGTGGGCAGCGGTACGAGCACGTGCCGGCCGCCGCTAGTGGATCGGTCGGTGACTGCGCGGCCGCCGCACTCGCGCAGCCACGTCAGGACCCGCTCAACATCCGCATCGACCTGGGCGGCACCGTGGCGCTTCGCATCGAAGTCGAGTGCGAGCAGCACGGTGCGGCCGTGCCGGTTGTAGAGGGGGACCGCGGCAGGGAACTTCGGTAGGTGTGCCCTCAGCTTGTCTGAGGTGGCGAATTTGCCCTTGGCACCGGGCTCGGACAGGCGCATGGAGCGCCGCGCGGCCATCAGTGGGGCGAGGGTTTGCCACACATTTCCGGGTGTGGACTCGCCGCCATCGGCAAACCTTTGAGATGCGTCAGGGTACGAGGTACCCTGAGATCTGTCTGGCAAGACAGTCCCTTCGGGGTAGGAACGCCGCTGATTCGAGCCGGTAACTCGAATCAACAACTTCGAAGAACCCCCAGCCTCACGCTGGGGGTTCTTCTATTTCTCAGCTGTGCGGTGAAGTTGCAGAGGACACCTGACTAGTTCCGCAGATTTCTCCAAAATCACTGGCGGACACGAAGATTCGCCATTTTGTTCCTGGCCCCACGCGCGCGGCGCCCGGAATCAGCCCCCGGACCAGATATCGGTGCAGCGAGCGCAGTGGAATTCCAGTCGATTCGGCAAACTCACGCGCACTCAAGAACCGTGGCAAATTGGGTGAAATCCCGCATGTGCCAACCTCGCCGTCTACGCCTTCCATAAGGCCGACCGTAGAGGGCGAAGAGCCGAGAGGCAAGGCCGGAGATCCTACGAATGTTGGCTACTAAGAACATGTTTCGCGCTTCAGTTACTCCGTACGGAACTTGTCGACAAACTCGGGGCCACCCTTCTCGCAGGTCACTACCACCACCAAGCACCAACTCCGATTCTTGCGAAATACTCCCAGCGCAGAAGTCGTGGAGAGGACCCACTACCCCAGTAGGGCCGCCAGTGCGTCCACTTCCGACGCGTCGGTGTGGGCGTAGGTCCGCAGCACGAGCGTCCCCCCGTCTGCGTGACCGAGCCACGCCGCAACCGCGGACGGTGTCGCTCCCGCGGCGATCAGCCGTGACGCCGCGGTATGGCGAGCGGCGTGGAGTCTGCGGTGGGGGACCCCGGCGTACCGCAGCGCCTCCTTCCACCAGTCGTCCAGAGTCCGCGGCGCCACTGGCCGCCCGTCCCAGTGCGTGAGCACGTGGAGATCTCGGGCCCCGACCCATGCCTCACCAGCTCGCTTCCTGGCGATCTGCTGTCGTTCCTGCGTGCCCCGCAGAACGGCCAGCACCGAGGCTGGAAGTTTCAGTGATCGCCGCGCGCGGGTCGTCTTGCCGTTCCCCTGATCGATCGTGCGGCCTGTCACGCGCACTCGGGTCCGCACGGCCACCGTGATGCGGCCGGCATCCAAATCCATTGCGCTCCAACGCATCCCCGCCAGCTCACCGCGCCGCAGCCCGATCAACGCAAGGTGCACCATCGGCGCATGAACCACGGCCATGTACTGGGGTGACCGTGGCCCGCCGACCAGGGGCAGATCCACCCTGGAGTGCATCTTCACCAACCGCGCAACCTCGTCCTCACCGAGTCGGTCGGACAAGTCCAGGGCGCCATCGTAGGCGTCGGTGTCGTCCTTCTTGCGTAGCGGCTTGATGTACTGGATTGAATTGTCGCTAAGCACCTTCCGCCGCTCCAGGTCTTTCCAGACGGCCTTGGTGCGCGCGAGCATTGGATTGATCGAGGTTCGTTTCCACTTCCGCCCGCCTGGCCCGGTACCAGCGGCCAGGTCCTGCACGAGTTGCTCCACCTCGCTGTCGCCGATCGTCCGCACATCGCGACTATCGAACCGGTCGACCAGTGGCGCCAGCGCCGCCGTGTAGGCCGCGAGCGTGGTCGGGTTGATCCGCTGCGCCGCGAGCCAACGCTCGACCGCCTCAGCCACCGTGACGACCCCCGCCTCGTCGGCCGCAGCCTGAGTGGCTTCCTTCTTGAGCGTGTCCTGCAACTCGTCGAGGAACTCCCCCGCCGCCTTCGAGGTCTCGAATCTTCTGTGCAGCTGACGTCTCGCGCCGTCTGGGCCGGCCACCCGCACCCGGACCTGGTACCGGATGTCCCCGCTCGGCAGCTCGACTTTCTCAACGCCATTTCGCAACGCCTGCTCGGATACCAACGATGGCGTGTCATGGCTGTGTCACATCGGAACGTTGTTGGATCTTCCGACGTCAGGGGCGGTTTCTCAAAACCGCCCCTGACCTTGGCGGAAGCGGAGGGATTTGAACCCCCGGTCGCTCTCGCGACGCTCGCTTTCAAGGCGAGTGCATTCGGCCGCTCTGCCACGCTTCCGTGGCAGATCCTAACCGCATGCGCGGCGGGGGGTGAAACCGATCAGCTGGCGGCGCGGTCGCCGATGGCCTCGTCGACCCGTTCGAAGACGTCGGCGAGCATCCGCATCTCCGACTTGCTGAGCAGATTGATCAGGTAGTGGCGGACCCCGGAGAGGTGGGTGGGAGCGGCCTCGCCGAGCCGTCGCCGGCCCTCGTCGGTGATGACGGCGAGCACGCCGCGACCGTCCTCGACGCACTGGCTGCGCTCCACCATGCCCTCGGCCTCCATGCGGCGGATCTGATGTGTCAGGCGACTGCGCGACGACAGCACGCCGTCCGCGAGGTCGCTCATCCGCAGCGATCCGTCCGGGGACTCCGACAGCATCACCAAGATCCGGTACTCGGCTAAAGACATGTCGTGCCCTGTCTCCAACTCTCGGTTGAGTACGTCCATCAGTCGTTGACTGCCGTCTATGAAACCGCGCCACGCGCGCATCTCGTCGGCACCGAGCCACGCCACCCCGGCACCCGTGGTTACTCGAGCATCTGCTGTCACGAATGCATAGTAGTGCTACCTATCGTCCGACAGCGCGAAGCACGCTCGAATCGACTTCGGCGACGCTGGACAAACCGGCCAACCCCATTGTGACGTCCAAATCCGCCAACAGTATTCGCAGCGCGTGCCGGACACCGTCGGCGCCCGCCAGGCCGAGACCGTAGGCCCACGGCCGCCCGTAGAGCACCGCGTCGGCACCGAGCGCCAGCGCGATCAACACATCTGCGCCGCAACGGATTCCTGAGTCGAGCAGGACGGTGGCCCGATCCCCCACCGCCGCGGCGACGGGGCCGAGCGCGTCCAGCGCGGCGATGGCACCGTCCACCTGCCGGCCGCCGTGGTTGCTCACGACCACCCCGTCGGCGCCCTCGTCCACCACGGCACGCGCATCATCCTCGTGGACAATGCCTTTCACCAAAACGGGGAGACCGGTCCACTCGTTTATCTTCGCGATGTCCGACGGGCGCAGCGCGTGGTTGCCGAACAGCGACACCCACGTGAGCACCGCGATCTGCATCGCCTCCGGGCTCTCCTCCGGCGGGGTCGCCAGCCGCGAGCGGAAGACCGGATCCGACAGGTAGTTCGCGATGCCCTGCGCCCGCAGGAACGGTAGGTGACCGAGTTCCAGATCCCTTGGCCGCCAGCCCATTCCCGGGGTGTCGACGGTTACGACGATCGCCTTGGCGCCGGCCTTGGCGGCCCGCTGCACCAACGACTGCGCCAGCTCGTCGTCGGCTGGCCAGTACAGCTGGTACCACCAGTTGTCGCCCGAGACGGCGCCCACGTCCTCGATAGTGGACGACGCCGCCGTCGACAGCACCGAGCCGATCCCGAGTTCGGCGGTCACCTCGCCGACGATCGCCTCACCCCGCTCACGAACCAGACCGAGCACCCCGATCGGGGCGGTAAGCACCGGTGCCGCGAGCCGGGTGCCGAGGATGTCGACGCTCAGGTCCCGCGCGTCGGGTGACCCGGTCCCGCGCAGCATCCGCGGCACCAGCGCGCGGCGGGTGAACGCGTCCAGGTTCGCCGCGGCGGTGCGCTCGGTGGACGCGCTGCCCGCGATGTACGCGTAGGCCTCGGTGCTCAGTTCCTCGAGGGCCCGCGCCTCGAGTCCGGCGGCGGTCATCGGCAACTCGGGGCGGGCGCCGCCGATGCCGGTCAGGTAGATCTCGTTCTGCATGTTGCCGAAGAAGGTCATCCGGTGACGCTAGCGCGGTCCGACTAGCGTCACGGGTATGTACGCGATCACGATTTCCGAGCCCGGCGGACCCGAAGTGATGACCTGGTCCGAGGTTCCCGATCCGACACCCGGCCCCGGCGAGGTCCTGATCGACGTCGCCGCCACCGCCGTCAACCGCGCCGACCTGCTGCAGCGGCGCGGCATGTATCCGCCGCCGCCCGGCGCGAGCGACATCCTGGGCCTGGAATGCTCCGGCGTGATCGCCGAGGTCGGCCCCGACGTCCACGGCTGGAAGGTGGGCGACCGGGTGGCGGCGCTGCTCGCCGGCGGCGGCTACGCCGAGAAGGTCGCCGTCCCCGCCACCCAGCTGCTGCCGGTGCCCGAGGGCCTGGACCTGCGGGCGGCGGCGTCGCTGCCGGAGGTCGCCTGCACGGTGTGGTCCAACCTGGTGATGGAGTGCGGCCTGCACGCCGGCCAGGTGCTGCTGGTGCACGGCGGCGGCGGGGGCATCGGCACCCACGCGATCCAGGTCGGCAAGGCGCTCGGCGCGCGGGTCGCCGTCACCGCCGGCTCCGCCGACAAGCTCGAGCGCTGCGCCGAACTGGGCGCCGACATCCTGATCAACTACCGCGACGCCGACTTCGTGCAGGTGCTCCGCGAGGACACCGGCGGCCGCGGGGCAGACCTGATCCTCGACAACATGGGTGCGTCGTACCTGGGTCGCAACCTCGACGCGCTGGCCCCCGACGGTCAGCTGGTGATCATCGGCATGCAGGGCGGGCGCAAGGGCGAACTGGACATCGGCAAGCTGCTCGCCAAGCGGGCCCGGGTGCTGGCCACCGGACTGCGCGGACGCCCCGAGACGGGCCCGTCGAGCAAGGCCGCCGTGATCGCGGCGGTCCGGGACAAGCTGTGGCCGCTGGTCGGCGAGGGCATCGTCGCGCCGGTGGTGCACGCGGAACTGCCGATCACCGAGGCGCCCACCGCGCACGAGATGCTCGACTCCCCCGACACCGTCGGCAAGGTGGTGCTCAGCGTGCGCGAGGACTGACGGGCCTGGTCAGCCCAGCGTTCCGAGATGCTTGACGAGCTGGTTGATCTCGTAGCGGGTGGTGTAGGGCGCGAGACCCACTGTGATCGCGCCGCCCTCGTCGTTGACACCCAGCGCGTCGAGCAGGCGGTTGCCGCACTGCAGGCCACTGACGGTCGCGATCCGGTTGTCGGCGAGGTGCGCGGCCACCTTGTCGGCCGGCACCCCGGCGACGGTGAAGCTGAGCGTGGGCACCCGGATCGGGGACCGGCCGATGACCGTCACCTGAGGCAGCGAATCGAGCGACCGCATCAGGTATTCGAACAGCTGGTCGTGGTAGGCCTGCAGCGAGCTGATGGACGTCTCGAGGCGCTCCCGGCGGGTGCCGGTCGCGGTCTCCTCGAGCCCGGCCATGAAGTCGATCGACGTGGTCAGCCCGGCCAGCAGCGCGAACTGGTGGCCGCCGACCTCCATGCGTTCGGCACCGCGCGCGTACGGGTTGAGCGAGACCGCGGGGATGCGGTCGAGCAGCGTCGGGTCCCGGAACACCAGCGCACCCACCTGCGGGCCGCCCCACGACGGCGCGCTGACCGCGATGACGTCGGCCCCGAGGTCGTTGATATCGATGTGCGCGTACGGCGCGGCCCCGACGGCGTCGACGACGAGCAGTCCGCCCACCTCGTGGATGCAGTCCGCGGCCGCCCGGACGGCGGGCGCGGATCCGACGATCGGGGACGCCGCGGTGAGCGCCATCAGGCGCGTCGTCGGCTGCACCAGCTCCGTGAACTGCCAGCTCGGCAGCTCACACGTCTCGATCTCCACCTCGGCCCACCGGACCTGCGCGCCGTACCGGCTCGCGACGCGCAGCCAGGGCGCGACGTTCGCCTCCTCGTCGAGGCGCGACAGCACCAGCCCGGTACCGAGACCCAGCCGGGAACTGAGCGATTCCGCCAGCCAGGCCAGCAGCACCGCACGGTCGGCACCGAGCACGACACCCGCCGGGTCGCCGCCGACCAGGTCGGCGACGGCCTCTCGCGCTGCCGCGACGATGGCGGCACTGCGGCGCGACGACACGTGCCGTCCGCCTGACGACGACGCCGATGCGCGGAACGCGGTCGAGACGGTGCGGGAGACCGCGTCCGGGATCTGCATACCGGCCTGCGGGTCGAGGTGGACCCATCCATCGCCCAGTGACGGGATCAGTCCCCGTACCCGGGCAACGTCGTAAGCCATGACGGACACTCTAAGTCCCACTGTCAACACCGCGTGATTCAGATCCGACTTTTCGGAACGTGCTCTAGCACACGACACTTCCGACACTGCCGACCCACCCTCGGCAAACCGGCACCGAAACGTACAAGATGGAGCCATGACGCAACCGGAGAACGAACGCGTGCTGGTGATCGGACCCGACGGCCATCCGGTTCCGGTGTCCGCGGCCGCGACCCGCACCGACGGGGCCGCAGACGACTCGTCGGGCCAGAGCGACCAGGACGCGCTCGCCGACATGGTGGAGCAGCCGGCGAAGGTCATGCGCATCGGCACGATGATCAAACAGTTGCTCGAGGAGGTGCGCGCCGCACCGCTCGACGACGCCAGCCGCACCCGGCTCAAGGAGATCCACAAGTCGTCGGTGCGTGAGCTCGAGCAGGGTCTCGCCCCCGAGCTGCGCGAGGAGCTCGAGCGGCTCACGCTGCCGTTCAACGACGATTCCGTGCCCACCGACGCCGAGCTGCGGATCGCGCAGGCCCAGCTGGTCGGCTGGCTCGAGGGACTGTTCCACGGCATCCAGACCGCGCTGTTCGCACAGCAGATGGCCGCCCGCGCGCAGCTCGAGCAGATGCGTCAGGGCGCGCTTCCGCCCGGGATGAGCATGGGACCGCAGCACCGCATGCAGGGTCCGGACGACAATCCGCAGGCCGGCACCGGGCAGTACCTGTAGCGCACGCAGGAACAGATCGAGTGCGCCGAAACCGGCAACTCCACCGCGAACGGTAGGCTCGGAACCCGTGTCAGCAGCAGCCTTGGATCACGAGCCGGCGTCCGACGCCGACACCCCTGCCGTTATGTCCGATTCGCAGACGTTCCGTCGCGCGTTCCAGGACCTGCGGGAGGGGTTTGCGCAGCGTGAGCTGTGGCTCAATCTGGGTTGGCAGGACATCAAGCAGCGGTACCGCCGGTCGGTGATCGGTCCGTTCTGGATCACGATCGCCACCGGCGTGCAGGCCACCGCGATGGGCATCCTGTACTCGGCGCTGCTGGGGATGCCGCTGCAGACATTCCTGCCGTACGTCACGGTGGGCCTGATCGTGTGGAACCTGATCAGTGCGTCGATCCTCGAGGGCTCCGAGGTGTTCATCGCCAACGAGGGGCTGATCAAGCAGCTGCCGTCGCCGCTGAGCGTGCACATCTACCGGTTGGTGTGGCGGCAACTGTTGTTCTTCGGCCACAACCTGCTGATCTACGTGATCATGGTGTTCGCGTTCGGGGTGTGGCGGCACATGAGCTGGACATCCCTGGCGGCGATCCCCGCGCTGGGGCTCATCGTCCTCAACGCGCTGTGGGTGTCGATCGTGTTCGGCATCTTCGCGACCCGCTACCGGGACATCGCCCAGATCCTGGGCAGCCTGACGCTGCTGCTGTTCGTCCTCACCCCGATCTTCTGGTCCACCGACGCGCTCGAGGCGCAGGGTGGCGACGTCGCCGAGCGAGCGAAGATCGCCGAGATCAACCCACTGTTCCACTTCCTGGACATCATCCGCGCGCCCATGATCGGCGCGGACCAGCAGGCCTACCACTGGTACATCGTGCTGGCGTTCACCGTCGTCGGCTGGGCGGTCGCACTGTTCGCGCTACGCAAGTACCGGGCCCGCGTGGCCTACTGGGTCTAGGGGGACACCACATGACGAGCAACGTGAGCATCGAGACGCACGGAGCGTGCGTCGACTTCCCGATCTTCGACGCCAAGTCACGGTCGTTGAAGAAAGCGTTCCTCGGCAAGGCCGGCGGGACGATCGGCCGCAACGACTCCGACGTCGTCGTGGTCGAGGCGCTGCGCGACATCACGATGTCGTTGAAGGAGGGCGACCGCGTCGGGCTGGTCGGGCACAACGGCGCCGGCAAGTCGACGCTGCTGCGCCTGCTGTCGGGCATCTACGAGCCGACCCGCGGCAGCGCCCGCGTCCGCGGCCGAGTCGCGCCCGTCTTCGACCTGGGTGTCGGCATGGACCCGGAGATCTCCGGCTACGAGAACATCATCATCCGCGGCCTGTTCCTGGGGCAGACGCGTAAGCAGATGCTCGCGAAGATGGACGAGATCGCCGACTTCACCGAGCTGGGCGAGTACCTGAACATGCCGCTGCGCACCTACTCGACCGGCATGCGGGTGCGTGTCGCGATGGGCGTGGTCACCAGCATCGACCCCGAGATCCTGCTGCTCGACGAGGGCATCGGCGCGGTCGACGCCGAGTTCATGAAGAAGGCGCGGATCCGGCTGCAGAAGCTGGTCGAGCGCTCCGGCATCCTCGTGTTCGCGAGCCACTCCAACGAGTTCCTGGCGCAACTGTGCGACAGCGCGATGTGGATCGACCACGGCGAGATCCGCATGCACGGCGAGATCGAGGACGTGGTCCGCGCGTACGAGGGCGACGACGCCGCCGACCACGTGCGTCAGACCATCGCCGACATGGAGCGCGAGCGGGGCCAGGAGCGCGCTTCGTGACCGAACGCATCAGTGACACGGCGACCGAGAAGATCGTGGGCGTCGTCGTCACCCACAAGCGTCGGGAACTGCTCGCCCAGTCGCTGAAGGTGCTCGCCGGGCAGAGCCGTCCGCTCGACCACCTCGTGGTGGTCGACAACGCCGACGAGCCCGACGTCCGCGAGCTGGTCGAGGGCGCCGACGTCCCCACCACCTATCTGGGTTCCAAGCACAACCTCGGCGGTGCCGGCGGCTTCGCGCTCGGCATCCTCTACGCGCTGTCGCTCGGCGCCGACTGGGTGTGGCTCGCCGACGACGACGGCCGCCCCGAGGGCCCCGACGTGCTCGCGACCCTGCTCGGCTGCGCGAAGAGGCACGGCCTGGCCGAGGTCTCCCCCGTCGTGTGCGACATCGACGACCCGGACCGGCTCGCGTTCCCGCTCCGACGGGGCACCGAATGGAAGCGGCTGCGCTCCGAACTCGGCGAGGACGACCTGCTGCCCGGCATCGCGTCGCTGTTCAACGGCGCCCTGTTCTCGGCGTCCGCGATCGACGCCGTCGGCGTCCCGGATCTGCGCCTGTTCGTGCGCGGCGACGAGGTGGAGGTGCATCGCCGCCTGGTCCGTTCCGGGCTGCCGTTCGGCACGTGCCTGCAGACCGCGTACGTGCACCCCAACGGCGCCGACGAGTTCAAGCCGATCCTCGGCGGCCGGATGCACACGCAGTACCCGGACAACGAGACCAAGCGCTTCTTCACGTACCGCAACCGCGGCTATCTGATGTCTCAGCCGGGCATGCGCAAGCTGCTGCCACAGGAGTACGCGCGCTTCGGCTGGTACTTCCTCGTCTCCCGCCGGGACCCCAAGGGGTTCGTCGAATGGATGCGGTTGCGCGGGCTCGGACGTCGGGAGCGGTTCCAGCGGCCCTGACCCTCACCCCCGCGCTTCACCCCGGCGGGGCCGGGCGCCACCCTGCGCGGCGGGGGCAACCCTGGCAGCATGGGGACGAACTCGACGTTCACGTGGGAGGGGTCCGCGCATGCTCGATCGGTTCAAGAAGTCGTCCCGGCTCAAACTGCAACGGGCCGTCGCGGAGGTGCTCCGCGATTCGGACCGTCAGGCCCGGATCGAGAGCGAGAACCGGCACGATCAGCTGCTGGCGGAGCTCGCCGCGAACAACGGCGAGATGAAACGGGTGTTGCACGAACTCGCGGAGGCGCGCGGGCAGGTGGCGTCGGTGACCGAGCGCCTCGAGGAGCTCGAACAGCGCGCCCGCCGGGACATCTCGCACGCGCTCGACATCCAGGCCACCGCCGAGAGCGCCCAGTTCGTGCTCGACCACATGCCGAAGGCACCCGTGTTCTGGCACCCCCACGACACGCTGCGGTACGGGCTCGAGGTGGTCAAGGTTGACGGGCTGGCGCTCGAGTTCGGCGTCGCGAGCGGCACGACCCTGAAGATCATCAGCGAGGCGCTGCGCCCCACCGGGCACGAGGTGTGGGGCTTCGACGTGTGGACGGGACTGCCCGAGGCGTGGCGCACGGGATTCCCGGCCGGCGAGTTCGCACAGCAGGACGTGCCGTCGGTGCCCGGCGCGCAGCTCGTGTCCGGGCTGTTCGAGGACACGCTGCCCGGCTTCCTCGCCGAGCATCCCGGCCCGGTCGCCTTCGCGCACCTCGACGCCGACCTGTACTCGTCCACTCGCACGGTGCTCGAACTGCTCGCCGACCGGCTGGTGCCGGGCACGGTGCTGATGTTCGACGAGTACTTCAACTACCCCGGCTGGCAGGACCACGAGCACCGCGCGTGGACCGAGTTCGCCACCCGCACGGGACTCGAGTTCGACTACCTCGCGTACACCGCCAACCACGAACAGGTCGTGGTGCGGCTCCGCGAATGATCCGGCCGCGGATCACTTTCCGTACAGGCGCGCCCAGTTCTCCCGGCTCGTCAGCTGCGGGAACTCGCGCCGGTACGCCTCCGCGACAGTGGGCGCGTCGGCGCGGAAGCGCTTCATCACCCCGAACAGGCGTCCGGTCATCTCGGCCGCCAGTTCGCGGTCGAACCGGCGTTCCCGGACCCCGGACTGCGACGCGTCGGTCACGAACACGTGCGCGAATCGACTCACGTGCCACCACTGCGCGTCCTCGAACGAGACCGTCACCGGCCCCGGCTCGAGCCGGCCACGCGCCTGCCACAGCGCCCGCTTGGCGAGGACCAGGTCCTCGCGGTGCGACTGCGGCGGCGGATCCGCCCGCCGCACCGGCACGATCGGCAGCTCCGACGCGGGACGGGTCACAGTCTCCGAGAAGCGCTTTCGCTCGGCGTTGACGGACGCTAGCGCCGCCTGTCCGCCGTCGACCAACGCACCGGGTCCCCCGAGGAATCCCTCGAGCGCACGCAGCTGGGTGTGCGCGAGACCGTACTGCATGCTCACGATCGACCGGGAGATGTCGCGCGCCAGGTTCTTCGCCAGCGCGGACGGCGCGAAACCGGGATCGAGTGCCGCGGTGATCAGGCCGTTGCGGGTGCTGAAGTAGTGCGCGAAGCCGTCGACGTCCTTCCAGTAGAAGTCCGCGTGCCACACCGCGGCGCCGGGCAGCGTGATCGTCGGGATCCCGGCCCGGCCCGCGCGCAGGCTGAACTCGACGTCGTCCCACTGGAAGAACACGGGCAGCGGCAGCCCGATCCGGCGCAGCGCCTCGGCCGGGATCAGGCACGACCACCAGCCGTTGTACTGGGCGTCGACGCGCCGCTCCGGCAGCTCCTCGAGCACGTTGTAGTTGTGCTCGCTGTACTGGTCCGTCGGCAACCCGCGCCGCAGCGTCGCCAGGTCCACCCGCTCGGCCGTGGCCAGCAGGTAGTTGGGGTTGTACAGGAACAGCATCTCGGCGCCGATCAGCGCCGGGCTGATCGTGCAGTTCGCGAACGCGCTCAGCCGCAGCACCGTCTCCGGCTCGCACAGGATGTCGTCGTCCATCAGGATCACGTCGGTGTCGTCGCTGGACGCCGACGCCTCGAACAGCCCGCGGGTGAAGCCGCCCGCGCCACCGAGATTCGGCTGGCGGATGTACTGCAGGCGATCCCCGAACGCCGGCGCGACCTGCTGGAACAGCTCGCGGTCCTGCACCGGGTCGGTGCCCTGGTCCACGACGTACACGGTCTCGAGGCGCTCGACGACGGTCGTGTCCGACGCCAGCGCCGCCACCGTCTTCGCGCAGTCGTCGGCGCGGTTGAACGTGCAGATCGCGACCGCGACGGGGCGCGGCGGGAGGGCCGCCTCGACGCTCCACTCGATCTGGTCGAACGTCACCTCCGCGTCCAACGCCTCGAACTCGAGCCACAGCGAGCCGCCGTCGACGAACTGGTCGAGGGCGCTGCTGAGGGCGACGGTGCCCTGACCGTCCGCGGTGGTGGCCCCGACGATGCGGCGATGGCCGCCGATGTCCGACGCGACGAGGAGCACCCGGCACGACGTGGTGGACAGGACCCGCACGCTGGCGGTGACCTCACGGACAGCGGTCCACCGCTGCCAGTAGCTGGCCGGGAACCGTCCGAAGAAGGTGTTGGTGTTGGCGCGGGCGCCGGCGTGCAGGCTCAGCGAGAAGCGATCACGGGTGGATTCGCCCTTCTCGACCACGGCATACAGTTCCTCGTTCGCGACCGGCGAGGTGCCGGCGAACAGGGTGCGCTGCGCCAGGAGGCGAGGGGTCAGCCCGCTGTCGGAGGCGGTACGGGTCTCGGACGAGTCAGCTGAATCCACACCCGGCAGGGTATCGCGACACGGCCCGCCGACGCGCGCCGCACCCGACCTGACCGGCCGGTACGGTCAGGCGGCCGCGAAGGCCGCCGAGCGCAGCGACTCCTTGCGCCGACGCAGCGTCAGCAGGCCCTTGGCCATCTGCACGACGTCGCCCACCGAGATGCGGCTGGCGTGCGCACGGTGCTCGTCGCTGAGCCGGATCGGCACCTCCACCGGCCTGATCCCGGCGGATTCGACGGCGTAGTCGAGTTCGGTGGTGAACAGGAAGCCCGTCTCGGTCAGGTGCGGGGCCAGCGCCCGCAGCAGGTCGCCGTCCACCACGAACGTGCCCTGGGGGTCGCCGGTGCGGGTCCCGAGGATGGTGCGGCGCAACAGCGCGAACCCGCGGGTCATCACGGCACGGGCCAGGCCGCGGTCGACCACCGACTCGGGGTGCGCCTTGGAGCCGATCACCACCGCCGGTGCCCGGCCGCTCTCGCGGGCGAGCCGGTCGGCGCCGTCGACGTCGTCGAAACCGAACGGCAGGTCGTCCGCCGTCAGCAGCACGCGCGCACCGCGCGACGCGAGCGCGCCGGTGCGCAGCGCGTTGCCCATGCCCTTGTCGCTCTGCATCGGCACGAACGCGACACCGTCGGCGTCCCATCCGGCGGCCAGGTCGGCGCAGATCGCGGCCGTGGCGTCGGTGGAACCGTTCTCGACGACGATGATCTCGACGGCTTGGCCGTCGAAGCGCTCGGCGAACCGTCGCACCGTGGTCGCCAGGACGTCGGCCGAGTTGTGCGCCGGAATCACGACGGACAGGTCGTAGCCACCGTCGACGCCGCCTCCGGAGCTCGTCTGCACCCGATGTCCTCCGACCTACTCGTTTTCCCCGACTTCATTGTGAACCGGGCGGAATATTACGCTCCGACGACAGGGATGCTGCCGCCGCGCAATCCGTCCGACGACGAAAGCCCGCCGTGAATTCTGATCTGCCGCTGCTCAAACGTGTGACGCCACCCGCCCTGCTCGCCGCGCTCGTGGCCCTCGTCGCGGCCGTCCCGCTGCTGTCGAACCGGTGGTTCTACTACTGGGACGACAGCGCCGCGGCGTTCGCGCCCGGCTGGCACACCATCGGCGAACGGCTCCTGAACGGCTCGTGGCCCACCCTGTTCCCCGAGATGTGGGCGGGCGGCAACATCACCGCCGAGGCGCTGTACGGCACCTACAACCCGGTCCTGCTCGCCGAGGCCGCACTGGTCGCGCTCGTGCCCAACCTCGCGGTCGGCATGACGCTCGTGAAGATGCAGTTCCTGGCGCTGCTCGCCGTCGGTGTCTACGTTCTCGCCCGGCAGTACGGCGCCTCCCGGTCAATGGCGTTCGTCGCCGGCTTCGCGATGCCGTTCGCCGGATACACCCTGTACTTCGACGCGTCCACGTGGGCGTCGGGCCTGATCGCCTTCGCCTGGATCCCGCACGTGTGGTGGTCGACGCGCGCCAGCGCGGCCGGCCGGGTCAATCCGCTGGTGCCGATCCTGTTCGGTTTCCTGGCGATGACGACCGGCAATCCGTACGGCGCCGTCGCGGTGGCCGTCGTCTATCTGGCGGTGCTCGCCGAGACCGTCGCGCGGAACCGGGCCGGGGACACCGAACGCCCGTTCCCGGGGATCCGGTCGCTGATCGTGAGCGGCGTCGCGATCGTGATGATGTCGCTCATCGTCTACCTGCCGCTCGCGTTCACCACCGGCGTCTCGGTCCGCACCCAGACCGGCATCCGCAACGACGACGCCCTGCGCCCCGGCCTCGGCGACCTGATCAACCTGTCGGCGCTGTCGAACCGGCCGTACGGGCCGATCTTCGAATCGACCGCCGCCACCGTCCCACTCGTCTACCTCGCCTGGTTCCTGGTTCCGCTTGCGCCGTGGATCCGGTGGGGGTCGTTGCGGCGCCTCGGCCGCAGCAGCATCTCGCTGGCCGTGTTCGGCGGCATCTACCTGATCCTGCTGCTCGGCCCGTCGAATCTGTGGCTGTTCCGCTGGCCCGCCCGCCTCATCGAGTACGGGCAGTTGCCGGTGATCGTCATCGCCGCCGTCGCGCTGTCCGCAGGGCTCGCGCGGGACCGGTGGAAGCTGCGCCTCGGCATCACCGCCGGGCTGATCGTCGCGCAGTTCTACCTGTCGTGGGCCGAGATCCCCGAGGACATCGGCACCCACCTCGCGGCACTCGCGATCACCGTCGCGCTCACCGCGCTCGCGCTCGTGGTGTCGTTCCGCAAGCCCCGCCTGCTCGCGGGGGCGCTCGTGGCCGGCACCGTCGTGGCGCTGGCCGCGCAGACCAACCTGTGGTTCACGGGCAACTACAACGTCACGCCCTGGAAGTTCCCGCGCCAGGAGGCGTTCCTCGACGAGCACTTCGAGAAGCGCTATCCCGGCACGACGTTCGTGATCGCGGACCGCGAGAACATCAACCCCGACGACCCCACCGGCCAGTGGGGTGACGTGCTGTTCGGCAGCCTGTACCAGCCCGCCGGGGTGGAGGCCGTGAACAACTACGCGGGTATCAGCTTCAACTCGTTCGTCGACGACCTGTGCATCAACTACTACGGCGGTGTCCCCTGCGCCGACGGCGTCGGCCGCCTGCTCGCCGAGTCGCCGGGCACCGGGGTCTCGTGGCTCGACGCGATGCGCATCGACACCGTCGTCGTGCAGAACAGCGGCCCCTACGGCGGCCCGCACGCGCTCGACGCGCTGCCCGCCGACGAATGGGACATCCGCGTCGAGCACGGCGTCACCGTCGGCACCCGCACCGCGCCGCACCAGTGGCCCGACGGGCGACTGTCCGCGACCACGCCGGGACTCGAGGTCACCGGCGACTCCGCCTCCACCGACACACACGAGACCCTGACGTACACCGGTTCGGGCACTGCGACGTTCGCGCTCCTCGCATGGCCCGGGTGGACGGCCACCGTCGACGGCGAGCCGATCGACATCACCGAAAGCCCCGGCGGGCTGCTGCAGGTGGAGTTGCCCGACAGCGGCGGCGCGGAATCGACGCTGACCCTCCGATTCACCCCTCCCGGAAGCAACCTCGGCTGGGGCCTCGCCGGCGCCGGACTGCTCGTCGCCCTCGGCCAGGGCGCATGGTTCGCGGTGCGGCGGAGGAAGGTGGGAACCCCGTCGCACTGAGCGGTCGGCGTGGGATCGTGTCGAAGTGAGTTCTGGGGGCACGGCCGCTGCCTGGGCCGAGCAGCAGATCGAGTCGGTCCGCGACGATCCGGCGGGCCGGATCGCCCTGATGCAGCGCTGCCACTACGGCCCGTACGGCAAGGCTCCCCGGCATATGCCGTTCCGCCGGGCGGCAATGTCGTTCATGCAATGGCAGCTCCGGCGAGGTCTACTGCAACCAGCGTCCCGCGACCGTCCCGGTAGTCCGTGGTGGCGCGCGGTGAACGAGCGCATCCTGCGCGACGGGTGCGAGGCCGTGGCCCTGAGCGGAGACCTTTCCGGGCCGACATCGTCTCGGACGGTTGACTTCTGGATGTCCTTCGCCGACTACCCGACCGCTCGGGCGTGGTACCGGGCGCACAACGGGAGCGTCGTCGCCGCCTATCTCGAGCACCGCGACCTGGCCGCCGCGGAGAACGAGGCCGAGCGCTTCTTCATGAACGTCGTGCTCTGCCGGGTGCTGTACGCCCATGCCCTCGTCGCGGCCCCCCGGACCGCACTTGGATGGCTCCGGCCGCTCGCCCCGCTCCTCGGTGACCCGAGGCTGGGCATGACCGGGATTTTCGTGCAGCTGTCTCGCGTGCTCCCGGACGAGTACCCCCTCCGTGAGAGTGCGCGGCACTACCTCGGCGACGAACACGGATTCGGCCGTCTCCTGGACTACGGCGTGATCGTCCCGAGGTTGCAGCAGCTCTACGCGTGGTCAGCTCACGAACTCGCAGCGCCGGGCCTGCTGGACTGTATCCGCGACGGAGCCCTCACCTACGCATGGTCATTCGACGATCGCGACGTCTGGCAGCCGCCGAAGTCGATCCTCGTCCGGACGGCCCGGCGGGCGCTCCCACCCGAACGACGCGCCTGACCGTCGGCGCCGCCGTGGCGTTCTACGACCGGTGATCGTCAGGCCCGGATACCAGGGCGGATCGCGCCGCTAGTCAGTCGGCGGCTACGGTCTCCCCGCCCTCTGGTTCCTCGGTGCCTGGACGTGGTTGATCGGTCTGCTTCGGGGCCGCCGGCACCCACTCCCGAAGGTGTTGCACCACCCCGCCATAGAACGCATCCGTGGACGAGGTGACGCTCGAGACAAAGCTCGCCGCAGTTCCGGACCGCTTGCTTCCCATCGGAAAGGTCTGCTCGAGACTGAACGACACGACATCTCCTGCCCGGTTGTCGGTCAGGATCTTCGGATTCGCGCGCACCGTCTCGAGAAGCTCGCACGTCTCGTTCCCACGCTCGGAAAACACCGCTTCGACCTGGACATTGCCCGGTACATCTTTGAGTTGCTTGAGCAACCACGACACGCGACGAGCCGACGTGCCCTCGTTCGGTGCCGCCACCTTGGTCCGACAGCGGATCTTGTTTGTGCGCACATCCGCGACCACGGCCACATCGCCCGCAGTCTCCGGGATCCGGAGTACGGATTCGAAGATCCCTTCGGCTGCCAGTCGTTCTGCGACAGACGCGTTCCGCGCTGCCGGGTCGTTGCTGTAGCGGCGCGGCACGATGTGTTTGACGGTGACGCCGAGTTCGGCAGTCAGCCGCAGCGCCAGGTGCCGTGAGAGGGACACCCATGTGTCCGCGACAGTGAGGGCTTTCTGGTCGCCGCCGCGGAGGGTGCCGGCGGTGACTGCATCGCGGACGGTGACCCAATGCCGGCCCATGTCGACGAACTCGGTTGCCCCGGACCGGGGGTGGTCGAGGTATCGCACGAACTCGGCGAGGATCCACGCCTGCACGTCGTTGTCGATTCCACCGTGGGAGAGCAGCATCCGGGCCTCGTGCGCGACTTCTGCCCAGGACAGGTGGCGCAACGCGACCTTGGCGAGTTTGCGGCGGTCGACCTCGATCGGCAATTCTCCGGCGCTGGCGGGGACGTCGTTGGACAGGCTGACGACCACGTCGTACTTCTTCTTTCGAGCCACGTCGAGGTAGTTCTCGAGTTGCCCCTTCTCGAGTTTGCCGTTGCCCGTCTTCACCTCGAGCAACCCGGTCCACAGCCGACTGCCGCGGGATACCTTCAGAACGGCGTCGGGGATCACCTTTGTGTCGCCGTGGTCGTACTGCACCTCCACATAGCCTTCGAAAGCGCCTGCGGGGGCGCCCATCCGGGAACACAGAGCGCGTGCAAAGGGACTTACGGCCTGCATCGTCGCGACCAGAGCCGAGGTCGCACGGCGTTCCTGCTCCTCCCCCGCCCCGACGCCGACGACCGAGAACAATCGCGCCGGCCGCCAGCTGTCGTGTTCAGCTAGCGTGAACTCGCGAGGTTTGGCCTTCTTCACAGCCTTCTTGGCGGTACGTACTCCGCGAGCCTTTGCCTTCGCCGGTGTGGTCGGCTCGGCGGACTGGGCAGGCATCACGGGGTCCGGCTGGATCTCGATGGTCTCGAGCGGTGTGGTGACAAGTTCCGACTCAGCGGCCGACGCGGCATCGACGTCGTCCGCGGTTTCGGATTCAGGTTCGTCGTCGATGTCGACACCGAAATCGCCCGCGAGGCCGGCGAGCCCGGAATCCCACCCTTGGCCAACGACGCGCAGCTTCCACTCGGCGCCGCGCCGGTACACCTCGCCGAAGACGAACGCGGCCTCGGTGGTCGCGTCCGCGGTGACGTACTCCGCCAGCGTGTGGCCAGCGCCGTCGACGACACGGAGAGTGAGTTTGCCCAGGTCCCCGAAGCCGCCCTGGCCGAGACTGCCCGCCAGTGCCACGGTGTGCACGTCCTCGGGAACTGTCGACAGGTCGATGGCAATCCGCGCCTGCGCCCCTTCCTCGGTCGCACCCGCACCCAGGAACCGGATCGAACCGTCCGACGACTCAGGCTGGTTGTAGAACACGAAGTCCGCGTCCGAACGAACCTTCCCATCCGCACCCAAGAGCAAAGCGGATGCGTCGACCTCGATGTCCGACTCAGCCCACCCGATCACCACATCGACCTGAATCACATCATCCGGCAGGGACATGTTCTGCCCCTTGGACAACATCGGAAATGTCATCAATCCCACCCTCGATCAACCCGGCAAACCCCAACACGATTATGGGCGAGCAGAGCCAGTCCCGACTACAGGCACACTTCGCATCCGCAATGCACACTAATCGGTCTCGTTTCGCTGGAACGCCGAGGCCGGAACACGAACCTCGCACGTCGCTGGCGACGCCCCGACCTCATTCCCCGGATGGCATGCACGAGATGCGGGGGCGGACCGACACACCCACCTACGACACCCACAGGCTGCCCGGCGTCGGCGCATCCCCGCCCGGGCGTCGGGTGAGCCAGAATGAGTCCGTGTTTCGCTTCGGTCAGTCCAGACGGTCCGGTGGTGTGCCTTACGACCCGTGGGAGCTGTTGCGCGCCTATGAGCGTCGCGCGACCCGGGAGATACGACCGGACTCCGGTGAGCTGCTGGTCGTGATCCCGTTGCGCGACGGGAGCGCCCTGGAGATCACGGTCCCGGACCCCTCGGCCGACTGGATCGAGTCGCGGATCCGCGGGCTCTGTGCCTCGCTGGGCGCCATCGACCGTCGCGCCCGACGCCTGCTGCGCGACGAGTTCTCCATCGGCTGGATCGAACTCGACTCGCCGCACCACGGCACCATCGACTACTGGGCCAACGCCGTCAACAGTGAATACCCCATCGACATCTCGTGGACCGGGGACGGCTGGGAGCAATCGCCGGCCGAACCACCGACCTGACGAATTCATCTGTGGCGGGGAGCCGCCCGGGTCTGCGAGCATGTCCGCATGGAGCATCCATCGGCTGAGCAAGTATTCGCCACCCTCCTCGGCGAGAGCGCTGTCCCGCTCCTGAAGGAGCACGGATTCCGGAAGCGGAGGCTGACCTTCACCCGGGAGCGGGACGGGTTGGTCGACGTCGTCAACCTGCAACGCTCGGCGGGCAACAGCTTCGAGTCGATCCGCTTCTACACCAACTGCGGCGTCTACTCCCCGGAGTTCGATCGGCTCATCGGACGGCCGGTGCAGGACCGTCCCGCCGAGGTGGACTGCCAGTACCGGCGCCGGATCGAGAACATCGCGAGCGGGATCGGACCGCACGTGACCGTGCAGGCCGACACCGATGTTCCCGCCGTCGCCGGCCAGCTCCGCGCTGCACTCACCGAGGCGCTGGCGGCGATGGGTCAGCTTCGCGGCCCCGACGACATCGTCCGATCCGTGGGGTCGGACATCGACTTCGACGTCCTGCGTTACCGACTCGCCATGGGTGACGAGTCCGGTGCGCGCGAGCAGTATCTGCGTGCGCGCTCGCGGTTCGGTGCCGAGCCCCGGTGGCCGCGACTCGAGGAACAGTTCCGGAAAGCGGCGGACTCCTACGCCGTCGCCGTCGCCGTCACCGACGTCGAACGCGGTGAGAGACGGTAGGCCGGCCGGGGATACCCCGCTGTGGATTCGGGGCGAAGGTCTCTAGAGTGTCGGCATGTCGCCGGCAGCCAACAAGATCACCACGCGCAACGCGCGTTTCCAGCAATGGCAGGCGCTGCTGACGAACCGCAACAAGCGGCAGCGCCTGCGCGCGTTCGTCGTACAGGGCGTGCGGCCCATCACGATCGCACTCGACCGAGGATGGGCCGTCGAGGCCGTCCTCTTCGACGCCGACCGCCGGCTGTCCGAGTGGGCGCGGGACGTCCTGGACAGGGCCGAAGGCGAGCGATTCGCCCTCACGCGCGAGCTGATCGTCGAACTCGGCGAGAAGGGGGCCGACGCCCCCGAGCTCATCGTCGTAATGTCGCTTCCCAGTGACGATCTGGGACGCATCCCGGTCGCGCACGACTTCCTCGGCGTTGCCTTCGACCGGCCCACCAGCCCCGGCAACCTCGGCTCCGTCATCCGTTCCGCCGACTCGTTCGGGGCGGCGGGCGTCATCGTGACAGGACACGCGGCCGACCCGTACGACAGTGCCGCCGTGCGGGCGAGCACCGGATCGCTGTTCGCCGTGCCGACCGTACGAGTGTCGTCCCCACACGACGTCTTCTCGTGGGTCGGGTCGCATCGCGCCGCGGGTGTCCCCATCCAGATCGTCGGAACGGACGAGAACGGCGACGCCGATGTCTTCGATGTCGACCTGACGTTGCCGACGCTGCTCGTCGTCGGCAACGAGACGACCGGCCTGAGCGCGGCGTGGCGCGACGGCGTCGACCGGGTCGTGCGTATCCCCATGACGGGCTCGGCCAGCTCGCTCAACGCCGCCAACGCGGCATCCGTCGTGCTCTACGAGACCACGAGACAGCGCCTCCGGCGGCCGCTGGGCGTGGCTTCCGGGTAGGTCCAGTAGTACTGGGCGCGCTTCGCCGCCCGGCGATGCACTGGTCGCAGGCGGGCGGGAGTCGTCATGGCCGACTTCCCGACCGCCGCGTTGGTGCAAGCGGTGATCGCCCGCAACTTCAGCTGATCGCCGAGACCGCAGACACTGTCGCCTCGTGGACCGCGCGGTGCGCGGGCAGGATCGAGGCCCGTTCGGCGGCAACGTCGCCGGTGCCGTTCAGCAGTCCGACGAAGTGTCCGAGCTGCGCGGAGAGCGGCTCCTCGCTGTACCGGATCGTGGGGATCTCGATGATCGTCTGCTGGTGGTAACTGCTGCCGTCGGCGGTGATGTCGTCGTCGACGTGCCGGTAGACGGTGATGTCGCGGCGCAGCAGATCGATCTCAATGAGACGGTCCGCCTCGAGCAGCGACAGCTGACGGATCTTGCGCTGACTGAGCCGGCTCGCGGAAATGGTTGCCACCGCGCCGGATTCGAAGCGCATGATGGCGTCTGCGCTGTCCTCGGCGCGGTTCTCGATCGAGGTCGGATGGAAGTAGCCGAACTCGGCGCGGGCCTGGACAGGCTCCGAGCCGACGAACCCGATCGCGAGGTCCAGGTCGTGGATGAGCAGGTCGGTCGCGACACCGGTCGGGATGCGGGACACGAACGGCGAGTGCCGCGTGCCGGTCACCTGCCACACCTCGCCCGCGAACTCGCGGGCGGTGCGCACGGCCGGGTTGAAGCGCTCGAGCAGACCGCACATCAGCGGGACGTCGGCGCGCGCCGAACGCTCCACCAGGTCGACGCTCTGCTCGTAGGTGGCGGCGAGCGGCTTCTCCACCAGCAGCGGCTTGCCGAGGTCGAGGACGCGTCCGGCGAGTTCGTAGTGCGCGGGGGTGGCCGCCGCGACGACGACGGCGTCGACGCCGGACAGGTCGGTGAAGTCGGGCGCCCACTGCGCACCGCAGCGCTCGGCCACCGCCTGGCCCTGCTCGGCGTTGGGCTCGATCACGAGCGCGAGGTCGGTCAGCGGCGACTGCGACACGACGCGGGCGTGCAGCGAGCCCATCTTGCCGGCACCTATCAGGGCGATCTTCGGGTTGCTCATGCTCACGCCTCCATCGCGCCGCGGACCGCGGCGATGATCTGGTCCACGTCCGACTCCGACAGTCGAGCGTGGACGGGGATGCTCAGGCAGCGGGCCGCGACCGACGTCGCGACCGGGGTGTCCTCGATGACGACGCGCGGGTGCTCGCGGTAGCACTCGTAGTCGTAGACCGCCTTCGGGTAGTAGATGCCGCTGCCGACACCCCGCTCGGTCAGCCGGGCCGACAGGGTGTCGCGATCGATCGGCGCGTCCTCGGCCAGCAGCAGCGTGAACTGGTGCCACACGTGCTCGCGGCCGGGCAGCTCGCTCGGCAACTGCAGACCGGCGACATCCTTCAGGCCCGCCTGCAGGGCCTCCGCGTTGCGACGCCGCGCCTCGACCTGCTGCGGGTACGACGCCATCTGCGGCAGCGCGAGGCTGGCCTGCAGGTCCGTCATCCGGTAGTTCTGGCCCGCCATCTCGTAGACGTACCGTTCCCGCATGCCCTGGTTGCGGAGCACGCGCAGGCGGTCGGCGAGGACGTCGTCGTCGGTGGTGATCATGCCGCCCTCGGCGGTGGTGAGGTTCTTCGTCGCATAGAACGAGAAGCAGCCGAGCCCGAAGCTGCCGGCGCCGCGGCCGTCGAATGTCGCGCCGTGCGCCTGGGCGGCGTCCTCCACGACGGACAGCCCGTGCTCGGCGGCGAGCGGCATCAGCGCCGCCATGTCCGCCGACTGGCCGTACAGGTGCACCGGCAGCAGGACCTTCGTCCGGTCGGTGATCCGGGTGGCCGCGACGGCCGGATCGAGGTTGAAGTCGGCCTCGGAGATGTCGGCGAAACGCGCCGTCGCACCGGCCTCCAGGATCGCGTTGAGCGTCGCCACGAAGGTGAACGGGCTGGTCAGCACCTCGTCGCCGGGCTGCAGGTCCTGCACCTGCAGGGCAGCGACGAGCGCCGTGGTGCCGTTGTTCACGGCCACCGCGTGCCGGACACCGACCAGCGCCGCGAACTCCTCCTCGAGCCGCTTGACCTTGGGGCCTTGCGCCACGATCCCCGACCGCAGCGTGTCCAGGACCTCCCGTTCGACGTCCTCCCCGAACGAGATGCTCGAGATTGCAATCACTGAATGGCCCTCCGATAGATTCCTTCGAGACACCCCGCGAATCATCGGGGGCAACCGCCTGAGGGTAGCGAAGTGCTGCCTCCCGCCCCCGGAAGGATTCCCGCCGGACCATGTCGATCGGACAGAACTGTCACATCCACCCCACCGCTGTGATCGGCGACGCCGTCGTCATCGGCGACGACGTGACCGTCGGACCGCACGCGGTCCTCACCGGTCCGCTCACCATCGGTGACCGGTGCTGGATCGGCGCGGGCGCGGTGCTCGGCGCGCCCCCCGAGATCCTCGGTGCCGCGCACCCCGCCTCGTGGTCGGAGCCGGCGCCGCACCGCGGCATCGTGATCGGCGCCGACACCACGATCCGCGAACTGTCGACGGTGCACCAGGGCAGCGAGCGGGTGACGACTGTGGGCGCCGGGTGCTTCGTCATGAACCGGGTCGCGATCGAGCACGACGTCCAGGTCGGCGACCGCTGCGTCGTCTCGGCGGGATCGACGTTCGCCGGGCACGTCAGCGTCGGCGAGGGCGCGAACATCGGCATGCACACCGTGGTGCATCAGCGCCGCATCGTCGGCGCCGGCGTGGTGACCGGCATGGGCACCGTCGTCGTCAAGGACGTGCCCCCGTTCGCGAAGGCGTTCGGGAATCCGGTGGAGCTGCGGGGTGCCAACACGATCGGCATGAGCCGGTCGGGAATCGCGGAATCCGATGTCGCCGCGGTCGCGCAGTTGTATACGCCCGGAACGTCCGCGGGCACCGTTCCGGACGCCCTCGCGACCGCGTTCGACTGGTGGCGTGAGCGTGCAGCGAAGCCGCTCGCTTTCCCTGCCACCGCATGACCGGTTGCTATGGTCGAGAAGCCCTGACGGACCACGCGAGGAGTGGACTCGGATGACATCCGACACCGATTCCGTCGCCGAACCGCCGGAGTCGCCGCCGAACACCAAGCGAACGCTGCTGGTGAACGCCCTCCGGATCGTCGTGACCGTCGCGATCGTCGTGGCGATCGGATTCGCGGTGAAGTCGCAGTGGACCGAGGTCCGCGGGACGATCCACGACCTGTCGTGGTGGTCGCTGGTCGCGTCGACCGTCTTCATCTTCCTCGGCATGGGCGCCGCCGTCCGTGCGTGGCAGCACACGCTCGGCGCGCTCGAGCAACCGATTCCCGCGTTCGACGCGGCCCGCTGCTACCTCGTCGGCCAGCTCGGCAAGTACCTGCCCGGCAGCGTGTGGGCGTTCGTGCTGCAGACCGAACTGGCGCGCCGGGCCGGCGTCTCCGGGGCGGCGGCGTTCATCACCGTGCTGGTCACGGTGGGGCTGAGCACCACGTCGGCGCTGCTGGTGGGCCTGCTCGGGCTGCCGGCGTTGTTCCAGATCGGCACCCCGGCCGCGGTCGCGGTGATCGCGCTGGTGCCCATCGCGCTGATCTGCGCGTATCCGCCGGTGCTGACCCGGCTCGTGAACATCGCACTCAAGGTGCTGCGCCGCGCGCCGCTGCAGCGGCCGCTCACGATGCACAAGATCGGGCTGGCGCTGATCTGGTGCTCGGTGAGCTGGGTCGCCTACGGCGTGCACCTGTGGATCCTGGCGTCCACGTTCGGCGGGTTCGGCACCGACCGGCTGATCGCGTCGATCGGCGCGATCGCGCTGGCGATGTGCGCCGGCGTACTGGTCTTCGTGGTGCCGTCCGGGATCGGCGTCCGCGAGGCGGTGATCGTCGCGGCGCTCGCCCCGGTGGCCGACTCCGGCACCGCACTCGCGCTGGCGCTGACGTCGCGGCTGCTGTTCACGCTCTGCGAGGTGCTCGCGGGAACGGTGGCCGCGCTCGCCGGCAACCGGGCCCTGCGCAACGCGCTGGTGCACGAGCAGTCACGGGTGCCGCTCGCCAGCAAGGCGTGAGCACGCCCGGCATGCTCAGCTGAGCGTGCCGATACCGAGCGAGCCGGCGGCCAGCGAACCGATCCCGGTCTTGAGCGAGCCGTAGGTGAAGGATCCGGTGTTCGCGGACCCGAGGTTCCCGGAACCGGTGTTGGCCGAACCGACGTTGCCGGAACCGGTGTTCGCGGACCCGACGTTGCCCGACCCGGTGTTGGCCGACCCGACATTGTTCGATCCGGTGTTGGCCCATCCCAGGTTGAAGGAACCGGTGTTGTCGGGGCCGATGTTGTTCCAGTCGATGCTGCTCGCGCCGAGCAGTCCGAGACTGCCGAGTCCGGCGACGACGGCCGAACCGATCACCCCGGCCTGCACCTCGGCGGGGCCGACGACGCCGACTCCGACCGCGTCCTGGCACGGCAGCGGCAGCTCGAGGCCCGGCGCCACCGCATTGGTGACGTTGGCCAGCAGACCCTCCACCCGGACCGGCGAGCACGGTGGGGAACCCGCGACGGGGTCGGCCGCGGCCTGACCCGTTGCCGTGCCCAGGCTCACCGCCGCGACGGCGGCTGCAACCATGCCGGCCCTCACGGACACACGGCGGCTACGACGTGACTTGTTCTGCGGTCCGGCCCCCATACGAGTGCCCCCTCCGGTTCGACGACCGAGTGAACTGTCCCGACACGAATGCTGGTCACGCTACCGCGACCGGGTACCCGACGTGGCCGGATCGGGGCGTTCGTGCAGGCTGGGGCTACTGCCCGGTGCGCGCGTATCCGGCCTCGGTCGTTTCCTTGGCCGGACGCCACCACTCGGGATGGTCCCGGTACCACTGCACGGTGGCCTCGAGGCCGCTGCGGAAGTCCCGGTAGCGCGGCTCCCAGCCGAGTTCGGTGCGTAGGCGTGTCGAGTCGATCGCGTACCGCAGGTCGTGACCGGGGCGGTCGGGGACGAAATCGAAGTCGTCAGCAGGTCGCCCGAAAAGCTCCAGCAGCATCGCGATCACGGTGCGGTTGTCGACCTCGCCGTCCGCGCCGATCAGGTACGTCTCCCCCAGTCGGCCGCGCTCGAGGACGTCCCACACCGCACGGTTGTGATCGTCGACGTGGATCCAGTCGCGGACGTTGCGACCCTGCCCGTACAGCTTGGGGCGGACGCCGTCGAGCAGGTTGGTGATCTGCCGCGGGATGAACTTCTCCACGTGCTGGAACGGGCCGTAGTTGTTGGAGCAGTTCGACAGCGTCGCCCGGATCCCGAACGAGCGCGCCCACGCCCGCACCAGCATGTCGCTCGACGCCTTGGTCGACGAGTACGGGCTCGACGGGTTGTAGGCGGTGGACTCGGTGAACCGGGCCGGATCGCCCAGTTCGAGGTCGCCGTACACCTCGTCGGTGGAGATGTGGTGGTAGCGGACGTCATGGTCACGGACGGCCTGCAGCAGCGTGAACGTGCCGACGACGTTGGTGCGGACGAACGGCCACGGGTTGGCGAGCGAGTTGTCGTTGTGCGACTCGGCGGCGAAGTGGACCACGGCGTCGGAGTCGGCGACCAGGCGGTTGACGACCTCCGCGTCGGCGATGTCGCCGTGCACGAAGTCGATCCGGTCGGCGACCGCGTCCAGCGAGGCCTTGTTTCCGGCATACGTCAGCGCGTCGAGGACCGTGACGCGGACATCGGGTCGTTCCGCGACGGTCTGGTGGACGAAGTTGGCGCCGATGAACCCGGCGCCACCGGTGACGAGCAGCCTCATACCGGGGAGACTACCGAGGGACAGTGCCCGCTCACGCCGACGCCGGTTCCGGCTTCGCCTCCTCCTCCGCCTCGCCCGGGATCGAGGTGCCGCGGAGAGAGACGCCGGCCGTCTCGCGGAGGAAGGCGACCGAGACGAGACCGATGACGCACGCGCCCATCATGTAGATCGCTGGGAAGAGGTTCCAGCCGGTCGCGTGGATGACGGCGTCGTTGACGAGCGGGGCCGTGCCGCCGAACAGCGCCGTCGAGACGTTGTAGCCGATCGCGAATCCGGCGTAGCGGACCTGGGTGGGGAACATCGCCGGGAACGTCGCGGAGATGGTCGCCAACTGCGGCAGGTACAGCAGGCCGAGGACCGCGAAGGCGATGAGCGCCCAGACGAAGCCCCTCGCCATCAGCCAGTACATCGGCACGGCGGCCACGAACAATCCGATCAGCGACGCCCACCACATCGGTTTGCGCCCGAGGGTGTCCGACCAGCGTCCGAAGAACGGGATACAGGCCATCATGACCAGTTCCCCGACGAGGATGATGATCGTCGTCGACTGCGTGCTGAGACCGAGCGTCGACTCCAGGTACGTCGGTTGGTACGTGAGCAGCGTGTAGTTGACCACGTTCAACGCGACGACCATGCCGGTCAGGATCAGGATCGGCCGCCAGTAGTTCTTCAGCAGGTCGGCGAGCCCGCCCAGGATCGAGTCCTGGCTGTCGCCCTGCGCGTCCACCTCGTTGAACACGGGCGATTCGTCGAGTTTGCTGCGCAGGTACCACCCGACCAGGCCGAGCGGCAGGGCGATGAGGAACGGGATCCGCCAGCCCCACGCCGCCATGTCGTCGTCCGAGATCATCAGCTCGCACAGCATCACGACGGCGGTACCGGCGGCGAATCCACCAAGGGTTCCGAACTCGAGGAAGCTGCCGTACCGGCCGCGCTTGTCGTCGGGCGCGCACTCGGCCATGAAGGTGGCTGCGCCGCCGTACTCGCCGCCGGTGGAGAAGCCCTGCACTACCCGCAGCGCGATCAGCAGGATCGGCGCCATGATCCCGATCGACGCATACGACGGGATCGCCGCGATCAGCGCCGTCGCACCCGACATGAGCAGAATTGTGGTCGCCAGCACCGCTTTTCGTCCCAACCGGTCGCCGAGCGGACCCCAGATCATGCCGCCCAGCGGGCGGAGGACGAACGAGATCGCGAATCCGAGCATCGTCCCGATCGAGCCGAGATGCCCGGGAAAGAAATTCTGGGTCAGATACGTGGCGGTGGTGGCGTACACGCCGTAGTCGAACCACTCCGTCGCGTTGCCCATCGCCGAACCGGCGATCGCCTTGCGCAACGTACGGCGATCCACGTCCTGGCCCGCAGCGGCGGAGCTCGTAGCCGACCGTTCTCCGGGACCGCACGTCGTCGATTCCTGCATGCGTCTGGTCCCTTCAGGCGGGGAACTGCCGGGGGCAGGTCTTTGGTCATCGGTCGATTCGACGCTAACGGGACATGTACGACTCTGCTTGGCACGAGGACGCGGCGGGACCGGAGATCAGGGGACCTCGAAGAGTGCAACTCCCGACCCCACGGGGACGTGATCCCCGGTCTGATAGGAGGCTGCAGTTGCGACGACCGTGCCGCTACCGGTGACCACCGTCGCAGGAACGTACCGGCAGAGGTCTTCCTGCGGAATCGGGCGGCTGTAGTCGATCGGAACACGGCGGACCTCGGCGGTGCCGGTAGCCCCGGTCGTCAAGTTCTTCCAGTTCACACTGACGCCGATGCAGTCGTACAGGTCGATCGCGTAGGTCGCCGGACGCGCCAACTGGAACGTCACTTCGCCCGGCGCTCCTGTCGTGGCGGTCGGGGCCAGCGGGACCACCGGCGGGATCCAACATCGGAATCCGACCCGGCATCCTGACAGGAACGTGACCGGAATCTGAAAGACCGTGGTCGTGGGTGCCGGACCGGCTATCGGGTCCGCAATCGCGGCGCGCGAACCGAGAATCGGCGCCAGGACGGTCGCGGACACGGCAGTTCCCGCGACGAGTAGACGGTGGATCGTCGGACAGCGCACTGGGTGCCTCCATGGTGGGATCCGCCCCGACCAGGCTGTGACGGCTCAGCGTAGTCAGCGGCGATCGGCTGCTCCCGCCGAATACCGGAACGTGACCGCGAATCCACCACAATCGCGTCGTAGCCGACCGGCCTCGGCACTCCCCTGAGATCCCGCCGCCCCGCGTGAAACACTGCTCTACATGCGCGGAATCATTCTGGCTGGTGGCACGGGCAGCCGGCTGCACCCGATCACGCTGGGCGTGAGCAAGCAGCTGGTGCCCGTCTACGACAAGCCGATGATCTACTACCCGCTCTCGACGCTGATGCTGGCCGGGATTCGCGACATCCTGATCATCACCACCCCCGGCGATGCGGACCAGTTCCGCAATCTGCTGGGCGACGGCTCCCGGTTCGGCATCTCGCTGAGCTACCAGGTGCAGCACGAACCGAACGGTCTCGCTCAGGCGTTCGTGCTGGGCGCGGACCACATCCGTTCGGATTCGGTGGCGCTCGTCCTCGGCGACAACATCTTCTACGGCCCTGGCCTGGGCACCACGCTCACCCGATTCCACGACGTCAAGGGCGGCGCGGTGTTCGGGTACTGGGTGTCGGATCCCGGCGCGTACGGCGTCATCGAGTTCGACGACGCGGGCACCGCGATCTCGCTGCAGGAGAAGCCGGCGGCGCCGCGGTCCAACTACGCGGTGCCAGGGTTGTACTTCTACGACAACGACGTCGTCTCCATCGCGCGGGACCTGACGCCGTCGGCGCGCGGCGAGTACGAGATCACCGACGTCAACCGCACCTATCTCGAGGCCGGACGCCTGCAGGTTGAGGTGCTGCCGCGGGGCACCGCGTGGCTCGACACCGGCACGTTCGATTCGCTGCTCGACGCGTCGAACTACGTGCGCACCATCGAGCAGCGGCAGGGCCTCAAGATCGGCGTTCCGGAGGAGGTGGCGTGGCGGCGCGGCTTCATCTCGGACGACGAACTGCGCGAGCGCGCGCAGCCGCTGGTCAAGTCCGGTTACGGCACGTACCTGCTGGGACTGCTCGACCGCGGCAGAGAATGGTGACATGGATTATCGGGAGTTGAAGGTTCCGGGGGCGTGGGAGATCACGCCCCGACAGTTCGGCGATCACCGCGGGGTGTTCCTCGAATGGTTCAAGGAGCCGGGCTTCACCGGTTTTTCCGCGGCGATCGGCCGGACGCTGGACCTGCAGCAGGCGAACTGCTCGGTGTCCGCCGCCGGTGTGCTGCGCGGCATCCACTTCGCCGACGTCCCACCCGGTCAGGCCAAGTACGTCACGTGCGTCAAGGGTGCGGTCCTCGACGTCGTGGTGGATCTGCGGGTCGGGTCGCCGACGTTCGGGCAGTGGGATTCGGTGCTGCTCGACGACGTCGACCGTCGCGCGCTCTTCGTCTCCGAGGGCCTCGGGCACGCGTTCCTGTCGCTCGAGGACGACTCGACGGTGATCTACCTGTGCTCGGCCGGCTACAACCCCGAGCGCGAGCACGAGGTGAGCCCGCTGGACCCCGGCATCGGCATCGAGTGGCCGGGCGTCGGACGCGACGGCACACCGCTGCAGTGGACGCTGTCCGACAAGGATCTCGCCGCGCCGACACTGCTGCAGGCCCGCGATTCCGGTCTGCTGCCGGTGTACCGGGAGGGAAGCGACTGAACCCATGAGAGCGACGAGGGTGCGCCGCGCCAGTGCTGCCGTTGCAGTGCTCGTGGCCGCAGGCCTCGCGCTCCTGGCCATACCTCTCGAACACGGCACAATCGACGCGTCGCCGCCGGCGACGACGACGTCGGTCGTGGCACCGGCTCCCCCGCCGGCCGTTCCGCTTGCCCCGCAGGAACTCTCGGCCCGCGTCGTCCCCACGATCGTCACCGTGACAACCCACTCGGCGCTCGGTACGACGGCGGGGACCGGAATCGTCCTGCACCCGGCCGATTCCGCGGCCATCGTGCTCACCAACCATCACGTGATCGACGGCGGCACCGACATCGCGGCGACCAGCATGCACGACATGCGCCGGTATCCCGTCGAGGTCGTCGGCTACGACAGCTCCCGCGATCTCGCGGTGCTCCGACTGCCCGGCGGCAACGCCCTGCCGACCGCGGCGCTGGGGTCGGCGCACTCGGCGCGTGTCGGCGATCCGGTGACCGCGATCGGGAACGCGGAGGGCGGCGGGGTGCCGGTGCCGGCACCCGGCGCCGTCACCCGGCTCGGCGTCACGGTCACCACCCGCAACTCCACCGACGGCTCCCGCAATCAGCTGTCGGGGCTGATCGAGGTGGACGCCGACGTCCGGCCCGGCGACTCGGGCGGCCCGCTGGTGAACGCGTTCGGCGAGGTGATCGGGGTCAGCAGCGCCGGGAACGCCGTCGAACGTGACGTGCCGCAGGCGCCCGCGCCGAAGTCGTACGCGATCCCGATCGACTCGGCGATGGAGCTGGTGGACCAGGTGCTGACCGGCCGGCCGTCGGACACGGTCCACATCGGCCCCACCCCGATGCTCGGGGTCAGTGTCCGCGACCACCGCGACCCGATGTCGAACGTGCCCGCGGGTGCGGAGGTGACGCTCGTCAGCTTTCGCAGCCCGGCCGAGGTTGCCGGACTCGCACGCGGCGACGTGATCGTCGAATTCGACGGCGTACCCGTCCGCGCCGCCGCCGACCTCACGATCCGGATGAACGCCCTCCACCCGGGTGACCCCGTCCAGCTGCAGTGGATCGACGCCACCGGCGCCCCGCGATCGGGGTCGCTGGTGTTGCAGGAGGGCCCGCCTCGCTGACCGGCGTCAGCCGATGCCGAGCTTGCCGGCCAGGCGCTGCAGGTACGCGCGGACCTCGTCCTCGGAGCTGTCGGGCATCCCGAACAGCGCCTCGCTGATGCCGAGATCCTGCCAGCGGGCCAGCCTCTCGGCATCCGGCTTGCCGGCGAGGACGATGATCTCGGGCTGCCCGGAACGGCCGGCGTCGGCCCAGATCTTGCGCAGCAGCGTGACGTTGTCCTCGATGTCCTGCTCGATCGGCGTGGTGATCCAGCCGTCGGCCGAGCGCGCGATCCATGCGAACGTCTTCTCCGACGCGCCCGCACCCACGAGGACCGGCGGACGCGGCTGCTGGATCGGCTTGGGCCACGCCCAGCTCGGCCCGAAGCTCACGAACTGCCCGTCGTACGACGCCTCCTCCTGCGTCCACAGCGCCTGCATCGCCTCGAGGTACTCGCGCAGCGCGGTCCGACGCTTCTTGGGGTCGACACCGTGGTCGGCGAGTTCCTCGGCGTTCCAGCCGTAGCCGACGCCGAACGTGACGCGCCCACCCGACAGGTGATCGAGGGACGCGATGGTCTTGGCGAGCGTGATGGGGTCGTGCTCGAGCGGCAGCGCCACCGACGTGCCGAGCCGGATCCGCGATGTCACCGACGCGGCGGTGCCGAGCGCGACCCACGGGTCGAGGGTGCGCATGTAACGGTCGTCGGGCAGGGCCTCGGTGCCGGTACCGGGGTGGTTCGACTCGCGATTCACCGGAATGTGCGTGTGTTCGGGCACGTAGAACGCGTCGAAGCCGCATTCCTCCACTGCCTGCGCGGCCGCCGCGGGGGTGATGCCTCGGTCACTGGTGAACAGGCTGATGCCGTAGCGCACGATCTGACTCCTCCGCGTGGTTCGGTTCAGGAAATGTAACCTGTTCCAACCGAAACCGGAAGTGTCTCCAGACAGGTGTCCAGCAGCGTCAGCGGATCTTGAAGATCACCGCGCGCTGGACCACGAAGTTGATGACCGTCGCGGTGCCCTGCGCGATCACGAATGCCAGCGGCACGCGCCACCATTCGTCCGGGAACACGTTGTTCATCACCGCGTTGAGGCCCACCTGCACACCGAAAGTCACGCCGTACAGCACCACGACGGCGACGAAGCGGGCCCGACTCGGCTCGGCCTTGAACGTCCAACGACGATTGATGAGGTACGCGGTGGTGGTGCCGGCGACGAAGCTGATGGCCTTCGCGACGTCACGCTGCAGCCCCAGTGCGAGCATCAGCACGTACAGCCCGAAGTCGACGACGGCGGACAGGCCACCGGTCAGCACGAAGCGCACGATCTGCGTCTTCAGGTCCGGCGCGTCGTCGGCGATGGACTCGGTGACGGGGATCTCGACCGGCAGCGGGACGTGCGGTTCGTGGGCGTGGGGGGTTCCGGACACGGGAACGAGCGTAGGCGAACCGTACGCGCGGATCCGTGGTGACATCCGGCACAAGCGGTAGACCTCGAGCGCACTCGAGGTTGCATGATCAACTACATGACCGTTTACTCGCTGCCCGATCTCCCCTACGACTACGCCGCCCTCGAGCCGCACATCTCCGGCAAGATCATGGAGCTGCACCACGACAAGCACCACGCCGCCTAC
>NZ_JBNPXA010000011.1:0-202258 GCF_050433545.1 Rhodococcus sp. BE178
GGGCCCCACCCCCGCCCACTCCGCCCTGTGTGCTGCGGGCCGCGCCGCCCCCGCCGCGCCCTGCCGACCCTTCCCGTCCCGCTTCCGGGTGGGGGGGCCCCCCCCCGCCCCCCCCCCCACCCCTCACTCGTGTTTCGGGCGACCTGGGTCGCCGGAACTCAGTTCTGCCAGTCCTCGCGCGCCGAGTCCTCGCTCGCGGCGTTGCGGCGCGCCTCCTCGGCAGCGAGCTGCACCGCGGTCCGGCTCCACACCACCTTGATCCAGTGGAAGGTCAGGACGATGACCGTGATCCAGCCCAGCACGAGACCGAATCCCGGACCCGAACTCGAGGCCTCAGTCGCCGGGAGGGTCTGCCGCGACCAGATCGCGAGCATGCCGAACACCGCCGACACCGCGGTACCGGCCAACGCGATCCACGCCAGCACCCACCGCCGGGTCACGAGCGCGAGAATCGAGAAGACTCCGCCGAACACGAGTGCCATCCACACGAAGATGCGCGACGGCAGCTTGATGTTCTCGTCGATCGCGTCCTGATTGCCGACGAGTACGTCCCAGCCGTTCACGGATCCGGTGTGCGGCAGCGTGAACGACAGCAGGAGCACCAGCACGCACACGGCCACGACGACTGCGCGCATGCCGGGGTCGATCTCCCCCGCGACCTTCTTCTCGGCGGCCTCGAAGTCCTTCTGGTACTCGTCCATCGGATCCGGAACGCCCGGGACACCCGGGCCGTCTCGGTCCGGCCGGTTCTCGCTACCGGAAGCGTCGCCGCTGTCCGAGGTGCTCATGCGTTGCATCCCATCTGTGCTGGCAGCGGTGCGGGGGCGCCGACCTGCGGCAGCCCCAGCCCGACACCGATCGGCGGGGTCTTCGGCGTGACCCCTCGTTCGAACGAGTCGCCGGCGCGGGTGCGCCGGTGGGTGAGGACGAGATTGTCCGCGACCAGGTGGTGCGGGGCAGCACCGGTCACGACGACGGTGATCACGTCGCCGGGGCGCAGGTCGCCGTCGAGGTTGCCCTCGGGACGGAAGTGCACCAGGCGACCGTCTCGTGCGCGTCCGCTCATGCGCGCGGTCTCGGCGTTCTTGCGGCCGTCGCCCGCGGTCACCAGCAGTTCCACCTCGGTGCCGACGAGCTTGCGATTCTCGTCGAGGGTGATCTCCTCCTGCAGCGCGATCAGCCGGTCGTAGCGTTCCTGCACAACGGCTTTCGGCAGCTGGCCGTCCATCTCGGCGGCCGGGGTGCCCGGACGCTTGGAGTACTGGAACGTGAAGGCGCTCGTGAACCGCGCCTGCCGCACCACGTCGAGGGTCGCCTGGAAATCCTCCTCGGTCTCCCCCGGGAAGCCGACGATGATGTCGGTCGTGATCGCGGCATGCGGCATCGCGGCACGAACCTTCTCGATGATTCCGAGGAACTTCGCGCTGCGGTACGACCGGCGCATCGCCTTGAGGACCCGATCCGAGCCGGACTGCAGCGGCATGTGCAGCTGCGGACACACGTTGGGGGTGGTCGCCATCGCCTCGATGACGTCGTCGGTGAACTCGGCCGGATGCGGGGACGTGAACCGCACCCGCTCGAGCCCCTCGATCTGCCCGCACGCGCTCAGCAGCTTCGCGAAGGCGCCGCGGTCCCGCGGGATCTCGGGGTCGGCGAACGAGACGCCGTACGAGTTTACGTTCTGCCCGAGCAGTGTCACCTCGAGGACACCCTCGTTCACGAGCGCCTGGACCTCGGCGAGGATGTCGCCGGGGCGCCGGTCGACCTCCTTGCCACGCAGCGCGGGCACGATGCAGAACGTGCAGGTGTTGTTGCAGCCGACGGAGATCGACACCCATCCGGCGTAGGCGGACTCGCGCTTGGCCGGCAGCGTCGACGGGAACGCCTCGAGCGATTCGAGGATCTCGACCTCGGCCTTCTGATTGTGACGGGCCCGCTCGAGCAGCGCCGGCAGTGAACCGATGTTGTGAGTGCCGAACACGACGTCGACCCACGGGGCCTTCTTCACCACGGTGTCGCGGTCCTTCTGCGCGAGACAGCCGCCGACGGCGATCTGCATCCCGGGGCGCTCCTCCTTGACCGGAGCGAGATGGCTCAGATTCCCGTACAGCTTGTTGTCGGCGTTCTCACGCACCGCACAGGTATTGAAGACCACGAGGTCGGCCTGATCCCCCGGCACAGCCCTGGTGTAACCGGCGTCCTCGAGTAGACCCGAGAGCCGCTCGGAGTCGTGCACGTTCATCTGACAGCCGTACGTGCGGACCTCGTAGCTGCGCCCGGCGTTCTGGTCGATCGTCTCCACGCGTCCAGGGTACGGCCCCGCACAAAACCGCCTGTCGGGGCCACATTGGTCCACCGACGGCGACCGCCGCGACTGTATCGTTCAAGATCGATCGGCTCTAGACCAGCGGGTACGCAAACAGTCCATATAGGGTTACGCGTTATGACGCAGCCTGAGACAACCGGAACGGCTCCCGGGACCCCGTCGATGATCTTGATGAAGGGTGTCGACAAGCACTACGGCGACCTGCACGTTCTACGGAACATCGAACTCGAGATTCCGGCCGGCCAGGTCGTCGTGATGCTCGGCCCCTCGGGGTCCGGCAAGTCGACGCTGTGCCGCACGATCAATCGACTCGAGCCGATCGACAACGGCTCCATCACGATCGACGGCGTCGCAGTCCCCGCCGAGGGCCGTGCCCTCGCGCGGCTGCGCTCGGACGTCGGGATGGTGTTCCAGAGCTTCAACCTGTTCGCCCACAAGACGGTGCTCGAGAACGTGATGCTGGCGCCGGTCAAGGTCCGCAAGATCGACAAGGCCGAGGCGAAGGAGCGCGCCCTGGCGCTCCTCGAGAGGGTCGGCATCGAGTCGCAGGCCGACAAGTACCCCGCGCAGCTGTCCGGCGGACAGCAGCAGCGCGTGGCGATCGCCCGGTCACTCGCGATGGATCCCAAGGTGATGCTCTTCGACGAGCCCACCTCCGCGCTGGACCCCGAGATGGTCAACGAGGTCCTCGACGTCATGGTCAACCTCGCCAAGGAAGGCATGACCATGATCGTCGTCACCCACGAGATGGGATTCGCGCGCAAGGCCGCCGACCGGATCATCTTCATGGCCGACGGTTCGATCATCGAGGACTCCGACCCCGACACGTTCTTCACCGCACCCGAGTCCGATCGCGCCAAGGACTTCCTCGGCAAGATCCTCGGCCACTGACACCGGGGCGGAGGAAAACACCATGAGACGAATCAGATCCCCCCGCATCCTGTCCGTCGTCGCAGCCCTCACCGCGGTCGTGCTGACGGCCTCGGCGTGCGGCAGCAGCGAGCCACGGGACGTGCTCGCCGACGCCGCCGACGGGCACCTCACCATCGGCACCAAGTACGACCAGCCCGGACTGGCGCTGCGCGAGCCGGACAAGACGATGACCGGCTTCGACGTCGAGGTCGCCAAGTACATCGCGAACTACCTGGGTGTTCCCGAGAGCGGCATCACGTGGCGCGAGGCCCCGTCGGCGCAGCGCGAGAACTTGATCAAGAACGGCGAGGTCGACTTCGTCGTCGGCACGTACTCGATCACCGACAACCGCAAGAAGGTCGTCGACTTCGCCGGCCCGTACTACATCGCGGGGCAGTCGCTTCTGGTCCGCGCCGATGACGACACGATCACCGGACCCGAGTCCCTCCAAGGTGGGAAGAAGCTGTGTTCGGTGTCGGGCTCCACCCCGGCGCAGAAGATCAAGAAATCGTACCCCGGCGTGCAGCTGCAGCAGTTCGACAGCTACTCGTCGTGCGTCGAGGCTCTGCACCGCGGCAAGGTCGACGCCCTGACCACGGACGACATCATCCTGGCCGGATACTCCGCCCAGTACCCCGGTGAGTTCAAGCTTGCCGGTGAACCGTTCACCACCGAGCCCTACGGAGTCGGTCTACCGAAGGGCGATACGGAAGCACGGATGAAGATCAACGATGCGATCGAGGACATGATCGCGACCGGGGCCTGGCAGCGGGCACTCGAGGACACCATGGGCGAGTCCGGCTATGCGCTTCCCGCGCCGCCGGCCGTCGACCGGTACTGATGCGGAGGAGGTGAAATGGGACTACTTGATACTTACGGTGATCAGCTGGTCAGCGCGTTCTGGACAACGGTGCAGCTCACCTTCTGGTCGGCGCTCGGCGCCCTGATCTGGGGCACGCTCCTCGCCGCGATGCGGGTCTCCCCCGTGCCGATCCTCCGGATCTTCGCGACCTGGTACGTCAACATCTTCCGCAACACACCGCTGACGCTCATCATCGTGTTCTGCTCGGTGGGCCTCTACCAGAACCTGGGCGTGTACTTCGCCCCCGAGGACTCCCCGAAGTTCATCGATCAGAACAACTTCCGGCTCGCGGTGCTCGGGTTCGTCGTCTACACCGCCGCTTTCGTGTGCGAGTCGCTGCGGTCGGGCATCAACACCGTTCCGCTCGGCCAGGCCGAGGCGGCCCGCTCGCTGGGCCTGACGTTCACCCAGAGTGTCCGGATGATCGTGCTGCCGCAGGCGTTCCGCGCGGTCATCGCGCCCCTGGGCAGCGTGCTGATCGCGTTGACGAAGAACACCACGATCGCTTCGGCCATCGGTGTGGCCGAGGCGTCACTGCTCATGAAGACGATGATCGAGAACGAGGCCGACAAGCTGTTCCTCGTCTTCGCGATCTTCGCGATCGGATTCATGATCCTGACGCTGCCGGTCGGCTTTCTGTTCGGTTACCTCGGCAAGCGTCTGGCGGTGAAGCGATGACCCAGCAGTCGAGCGTTCTCTTCGACATCCCCGGCCCCCGGGCCCGGGTACGGAACCGGCTGATCGCGATCGTCTTCGGCATCGTCCTCGTCGCGGTCGCGCTGTACGTGCTCAACGTGCTGGCCGACAACGGCCAGCTCGAGGCCGACAAGTGGTCGCCGTTCCTGGACCACTTCACGTGGACCACCTACCTACTGCCGGGCCTGAAGGGCACGCTGCTCGCGGCGTCCCTGTCGATCGTGTTCGCGCTGATCCTCGGCGCGGTCCTCGGCATCGGTCGACTCTCCGATCACCGGTGGGTCCGCTGGATCTGCGGCGCGTTCGTGGAGTTCTTCCGGGCGATTCCGGTGCTGATCCTGATGATCTTCGCCTACCAGGCGTTCGCCCAGTACGGCGTGTTCCCGTCGAACCAGCTGGCGCTGGCCGCGGTCGTCGTGGGCCTGACCCTGTACAACGGCTCGGTCATCGCCGAGATCCTGCGGGCCGGCATCCTGTCGCTGCCGAAGGGTCAGACCGAGGCCGCGTCAGCGCTCGGTATGCGCAAGGGCCAGATGATGCGGCTGATCCTGCTGCCGCAGGCGATCACCACGATGCTGCCGGCCCTGGTGTCGCAGATGGTGGTTGCGCTGAAGGACTCGGCGCTCGGCTACCAGATCGGCTACATCGAGCTGATCCGCAGCGGCCAGCAGGCGGCGTCGTACTACCGCAACTTCTTCGCAGCACTGGTCGTGGTCGGCGTGATCATGGTGATCATCAACTTCGCGCTCACGTCCTTCGCGACGTGGCTCGAGAAGCGGCTCCGCAGCGGCGGCAAGAAGGGCACCCGCCCGGTCGTCGTGCCGATCGACACCAACGAACTCGACGGCGCCCCCGGCATCGACGATTTCAGCGACACCGTGAAGTCGCAGCCGCGACTCTGACGGTACGAGCACCGTGAAGGGCTCGCGGAGGAATCAATCCTCCGCGAGCCCTTCACGTTTCCGAGCCGAGGTCGTCCAGTTCCGCCTTGACGACGGCGAACGACATGGATGCCGGGTAGCCGCGGCGCGCGAGCATGCCGACGAGTCGGCGCATCAATTTTTCTCTGTCGTCGCGGTCTGCGATGTCCTCAGCGGTGATACGTACGAGCTTCTTGCGGACCAGTTCGGCGGCCTTCTCGTGTTCGTCGTCGGAACTGATCTGCGACAGCGCCTCGGTGGACGTCTGCTGGTCGATGCCCTTGCGGCGCAGTTCCGTTGCGAGTGCCCGCCGGCCGCGACCGGAGTAGGTGTGCCGAGAGTGGACCCACTGCTCCGCGAACGCGGCATCGTCGACGAGGCCGACCTCGGCGAGGCGGTCGAGGACTCGCTCCACGACGGCCTGCGGGTAGCCCTTCTGCGCCAGCTTCTGCTCGAGTTCCGCGCGGCTGCGCGCAC
The DNA here is from genome assembly GCF_050433545.1 of Rhodococcus sp. BE178. Lineage (NCBI taxonomy): Bacteria > Bacillati > Actinomycetota > Actinomycetes > Mycobacteriales > Nocardiaceae > Rhodococcus > Rhodococcus sp. BE178. The sequence continues at coordinate 6,194 of NZ_JBNPXA010000011.1, forward strand.
GATCGGTGAGCAGCCGCAGACACACGTCCTTGGCCCGCGCCGCGAGCGTCTCCGGGGAGCCCTGGAGTTCGAACGGTTCCCCGTCCGGGCCGACCTGGCGACCCCGTGAACGCCCCCTGCCCGAGCGGCTCGTGCGCCGTTCGGGGCCGTGATCCGTTTCGCCGTCGGTCATCGTTGGGTGGTTCTCCCCCGCCCGATCGGCATCGCCGGCCGGGCGGGGTACGACACTCACCGGCCTAGAAGTCGGCCGACTCGGCACTGTCGTCGGTCACGACCGCACCGATACCGAGCTTCTCCTTGATCTTCTTCTCGATCTCGTCGCGGATGTCGGTGTTCTCGAGCAGGAACTTGCGGGCATTCTCCTTGCCCTGGCCCAGCTGATCGCCCTCGTACGTGTACCAGGATCCGGACTTGCGGATGAACCCGTGCTCGACGCCCATGTCGATCAGCGAGCCCTCCTTGCTGATGCCCTGGCCGTAGAGGATGTCGAACTCGGCCTGCTTGAACGGCGGCGACACCTTGTTCTTGACGACCTTGACGCGGGTGCGGTTACCGACCGCGTCGGTGCCGTCCTTGAGCGTCTCGATGCGGCGGACGTCGAGGCGGACCGAGGAGTAGAACTTGAGCGCCTTACCACCGGTCGTGGTCTCGGGCGAGCCGAACATCACACCGATCTTCTCGCGCAGCTGGTTGATGAAGATCGCCGTGGTGCCCGAGTTGTTGAGGGCACCGGTCATCTTGCGCAGCGCCTGGCTCATCAGTCGCGCCTGCAGACCGACGTGGCTGTCGCCCATCTCGCCCTCGATCTCGGCGCGCGGCACCAGCGCGGCCACCGAGTCGACGACGATGATGTCGAGGGCGCCGGAACGGATCAGCATGTCCGCGATCTCGAGCGCCTGCTCACCGGTGTCGGGCTGCGAGACCAGGAGGGCGTCGGTGTCGACACCGAGCTTGCGGGCGTACTCCGGATCGAGCGCGTGCTCGGCGTCGATGAACGCCGCGATGCCGCCGGCGGCCTGCGCGTTCGCCACCGCGTGCAGCGCGACCGTCGTCTTACCCGAGGACTCCGGACCGTAGATCTCGACGACGCGTCCGCGGGGCAGACCGCCGATACCCAGCGCCACGTCCAGCGCGATCGATCCGGTGGGGATCACGGCGATGGGCTGATGAGCCTCCTCACCCAGACGCATCACCGAGCCCTTGCCGAAGCTCTTGTCGATCTGTGCCAGAGCCAGCTCGAGCGCCTTGTCGCGGTCGTGTGCCTGTGGTGCCATCGTGGTCCCCTTTTCGAAGTCTCGTCCAGCGATCTGGGATCAGGTTAGAGCCCGGTACCGACAACTTCGCCGGCTCGAACGGTCCGAACCGCCGCACTCAGCCGCAACGTGTGGACGACAACGGATGATCCCAGCATAAGCGAACATCTGTTCGAGTCAATCACCGGCGGGGGTGCCGCACCGCCGGCGCCGCGCTATCTACGCTGCGGCGGAACGTCGAACTCGTCGCACAGCGCGCGCCACACCGCGCGGGGATCCTCGCCGTCCTCGATGGCGTCGACGGCGGTCTTCCCGCCCAGGCTGAGGATGACGTGGTCGACCAGCAGGGAGTCGCCGCGTACCTGTCCGAACTCTTCCCGGACGAGATCATGGAATTCGGTCAGTCGCACATGTGCCACCGTAGCGGAATCGGCCGGACCGCCACGCCGCTCATGCCGCCGCCCGGCACACCGCGACCGGGTCGGCGACGTCCGCGATCCCGTCGGCCGCCCGCCGCGCGGCGGCAGCGTAGGCCGGGTCGTCGAGGACCTTCCGCACCGCGTCCCGCAGCGTCGCGACCTCCAGCGGGCGGATCATCACCCCCAGACCGCCACGGGCGACCCGGTTCGCGACCTCCCACTGGTCCCCGCCACCGGGGACCGTCACCGCCGGCACACCTGCCAGGAGTCCCTTCGCGAGCACACCGTGGCCGGCGCCGCAGATCAGCGCCGACGCATTCCGCAGCATCTCGTCCTGCCGCCCGTACCCGGCACGCACCCAGTCCGGCAGATCGATCTCGGGCTTGTCGAACAGGGTCACGAGCATCCGCACACCCAGCCCGTCGAGCGCCCGGATCGCCGTGTCGAGCATGCCGCCGGCCCCCGTCGACGCGGTGGACGGCGCCAAGACCACCAGCGGCCCGTCCCCCGGCGGCGGGTCGAGCACGTTGTCGGCAGGCTCCCACACGAGCGGCCCGACGACATGCGCGTTCGACGGCCAGTCCGGGCGCGGCACCTCGAGCGCTGGCAGGGTCGCGATCAGCCGCGCCGCCGGGCCCGGGTCCCGGGCGGACAGGCCGACGCTCACCCGCGCCTCGCTGCGCTGGACCCGCCCCTTCCGGATCGACGGCGCGGTCGCGGCCCGCAGCAGCGCGTCCCGGAGGCGGCCGCCGACACCGGTGCCGGGCGCCATACCCGACCCGATGGGCGGCAGGCCCTTCGACGGCAGGTACAGCGGGTGCGGCGACAACTCCACCCACGGCACCCCGAGCCGTTCGGCAGCCATGCCGCCGCCGACGGTGATGATGTCGGACACCACGAGATCGGGCGCGACGTCACGCATGTCGGGCAGCAGCGCCGTCGAGACGTGCGCCGCCCGACCGTGGATCTTCGATCCGGAGTCGGAGTCGTCGTCGAACTCGCGCGGCGCGAGACCACCGAGCTTGCGCGCCTCGATCCCGATGCCACGTGCGACGTCGAGCCACCGTCCCGCGGAGAAGAACACCGGATCGTCGCCCGCGGCAACGAATTTCCGACACAGCGCCAGGGCCGGGACGGCATGACCGGCCTCTGGTCCGGCGACAACAGCTACTCGCATCCGCTCAGGGTGCCACACCGGCGGCCCGCTGCAGCGCGGTCAGCGATTCCGCGCTGCGCGGGTTTCGGTCGCGCGCCTGCGGTCAGCCGCGAACGAGCGGCCCGAGGGTGCGTCCGACCAGTTCGACGATGCCCGGCTGGTGTCCGTTGGCCACCAGATTGACGATCACGCCGTCGACGCCCACGTCGAGTACCCGGGTCTTGATCTGCTCGGCCACCTCGTCCGGGCTGCCGACGAACTGCCGATCCGTCGCGACGGCCCGCTCGGCCACCGACAGTGCCGACAGGTCCACGCCACGCGACAGCAGGAACTCGCGCTGCATCTCGCGGGCCCTGTCCCCGTCCTCGTCGAGCATCACGAACGCGAGAAAGCTCGTCTCGAGCGTCTTCGGGTCACGGTCGACCTCCTCGCAGCGCTGTGCGAGGGCCTCGAGTTTGCGCGGCAGCTCGGTCGCGTTCGCGATGATGTTGAGGTGGTCGGCGTAGCGGGCCGCGAGTCCGAACGTCTTCTTCTCGCCGCCGCCACCGAGCATGATCGGCAGGTCGTCGCGGATGCGGGGCTCGTTGATCGCGTTCTCGACGTGGTACCACTTGCCCTCGAACGTCGGCCGGTCGCCGTGGAGCATCGGCGAGATGATCGCGAGCGCCTCCGTGAGCCGCTCGAACCGGTCGGTGAACGTGCCGAACTCGAATCCCAACTGCTGGTGTTCGAGCTCGAACCAGCCGGCGCCGATGCCGAGGACCGCCCGGCCGCCGCTGACGACGTCGAGCGTGGACACCGTCTTGGCGAGCATCGCCGGGTTCCGGTAGGTGTTGCCGGTGACCAGTGCGGACAATTGGATCGAGTCGGTGGCCGTCGCGATTCCGGCCAGTGCCGTGTAGGCCTCTAGCATCGGCTCGTCGGGCTCGCCGATCCCCGGCAGTTGGTAGAAGTGGTCCATCACGAACACGGCGTCGAATCCGGCCGCCTCCGCCTCCCGAGCCTGGGCGATGACAGTCGGAAACAGGTCGCGGACGGGAGTCGAGTAGCTGAAGTTCGGAATCTGGTACCCGAGTCGAATACTCATGACATTCGACGCTACGCCCGCAACGGTATTCGCGCGCCCCTTCCTACTCGCGGTTCACTCGGCCGTGACGCTGTCGCGATCACCGGCCCCTGACACTGCCGCGATCAGTCGCGGGTCAACGCGTCCTCCGCGGCTGGCATCGCCCGCTCCCGATCGGCCGCGACCAATCCGATCCGGGTGCGGCGGTCGAGCAGATCGTCGACGTCGAGCGCGCCCTCGTGGCTCACCGCGAACGCCAGTTCGGCATGCGTGACGTCGATACCCTCGGCGATCGGCGTGAGCGCCCCCGCCTCGGCCACCAGGCCCGCTTCGCTGCCGTACCGCGCGACCAGCGACGGCGGCAGGTTGCGAGGCGCGGTGCGCGTGGCCCCGACTGCGGGCAGGTCCGTCGTCACGCACGATCGCGCCGTCAGACCGCCTGCAGCGACGGCCGCATCGACCGCATCCTGCGCCATCTTCCGGTACGTCGTGAGCTTGCCGCCGACCACACTGACGACACCGTTCGACGAACGCAGCACCGCATGGTTGCGGGACAGATCCGCGGTCTTCCCCTCGCCGCTGTCGAGGAGCGGGCGCAGACCCGCGTACGTGCCGACGACGTCGGCGCGCGTGATCGGAGTGGCCAGCGCGGTGTTGACGGTGTCGAGCAGAAAATCGATCTCGCCGTCGGATGCGGCGGGGACGTCGGGCAGCGGACCGTCGACGGCCTCGTCGGTCAGGCCCAGGTACACGCGCCCCAGCTGCGCCGGCAGCGCGAACACGAAACGGTTGGTCTCGCCCGGGATGGGCACGGTGAGCGCCGCGGTGGGGTTCCCCAACAACTCCGCGGGCAGCACCAGGTGCGTGCCGCGACTGGGCTTGAGCCGGATGTCCGGGTCCACCTGCCCGGCCCAGACACCCGCGGCATTGACAACGGCTCGGGCACGGATCGTCATCTCCTCGCCGGTGATCTCGTCCCGCAGGCGGGCCGACTCGCCGGTCACGTCGTACGCGCCGACGCGGGTCAGGATCGTCGCACTGTGGGCGGCCGCGGTCCGGGCGAGGGCCACGACGAGACGGGCGTCGTCGACCAGCTGTCCGTCGAACGCCAGGAGACCGCCACGCAGGCCGTCGCGGCGGACGGCGGGCGCGAGCTGCGCGGCCCGCGCCGCCCCGACCCGACGGGACCGCGGCAGCACCGACGCGGGCGTCCGAGCGGTGATCCGCAACGCGTCACCGGCGAGGAATCCGGTCCGGACCAGGGACTTCTCGAAGAAGCTGACCGACGGCAGCAGCGGCACCAACTGCGGCAGCGCCCGCACGAGGTGCGGCGCCGTCCGCGTCATGAGGATTCCGCGCTCGACGGCACTCTCCCGCGCGATCCCGACATTGCCGGACGCCAGGTACCGCAGTCCGCCGTGTGCCAGCTTCGAACTCCACCGGCTGGTCCCGAAGGCGAGGTCGTGCTTGTCGACCAGCACCGTGCGCAGGCCGCGCGACGCGGCGTCCAGTGCCGTTCCGACGCCGGTGATGCCGCCACCGATCACCAGGACGTCGACGACACCGCCGTCCCCGAGATCGGACAGTTCCCGACTGCGACGCTGGGCGTTGAGCGCGGACTGCGCATTGTCCTGCACTGTTCCTCCTGGAAGTGGGTCGGTGGTGGTCGGTGGTCAGAGCACCGAGCGTGGCGCTAGATAGGAGTCGACGGCGACACGCAGTTCCTCGACGAGCGCGGCCGCCGGCAGCAGCTCGGCCACCATCCGCGCCGACTGGACCGCCGACTGGACGGTGAGCAGCACCATCGTCGCCATGTGCACCGGGTCTGCGGTGCGGATCGAGCCGTCGTGCTGTCCGGCGGCGATGGCGGCCGCGACCACCTCGACGATGGCCCGCTGACTCGTTCCGAGTCGATCGACGACATACGTCATGAGCATGTCCGGGTCGGATCGCAGGATCTTCTCGAACAGGGGGTGATCGCGCATCTCCGTCGCGACGTCGACGACGGCCTGCACGAGCTGGAGCCGCGCGGGAGCGTCACCGATCATGTCCGGGATCGCCGTACGGATCTCGCGGGTCAGCAGGTCGGCGACGACCGCCCGGGTGTCCGGCCAACGCCGGTACACGGTGGGCCGACTCACGCCGGCGCGGCGGGCGACCTCGGCGAGCGTCGTGCGACGCAGCCCGAAGTCGAGCACGCACGAGCGTGCCGCGTCGAGGATCTGGTCGTCGACACTCGGAGACTCCCCGGCAGATCCAGAAACTTCGTTACAGATAGACATCGTGTGTAACACTGTAACGCATGTCCGATGCCTTCGTGCCCGAAGTCCCCGCCACCACGGCCCCCACCATGGAGTGGGACGCCTGGGGTGTCGCCGAGTCCCGCCGACACCTGTCGCCGCAGATCACGACCCTGCTCCAGCAGGCACTCGGGGTCTCCGTCGAACAGGCAGCGCCGCCCACCGAGTCCGACGTGACGCTGCGCGAGAGCACCCTCGGCCACGCCCTCATCGCCGCCCTCCGCGAACTCCTCGGCGCCGACCACGTCCGCACCGACGACGCGTCCCGCCTGCGGCACGCCGGCGGCAAGAGCACCCCGGACCTGCTGCGCCGCAAGGCCACCGACCCACAGGACGCTCCTGACGCGGTCCTACTGCCCGGCTCGCACGACGAGGTGCTGGCACTGCTGCGGTTCTGCGCGGCCGAGGGTGTCGCGGTGGTCCCGTTCGGCGGCGGCACCAGCGTCGTCGGCGGTGTCGACCCCGCCCGCGGCCGGTTCCACTCAGTAGTCGCCCTCGACCTGCAGCGACTGAACGCGCTCACCGATCTGGATCCGGTGTCCGGCGTCGCGACGCTGCAGGCCGGCCTGACCGGCCCGCAGGCGGAGCAGGTCCTCGGCGAGCACGGGTTCTCCCTCGGCCACTTCCCGCAGAGCTTCCAGTTCGCCACGATCGGCGGGTTCGCCGCGACCCGGTCGTCGGGACAGGCGTCCGCCGGGTACGGCCGCTTCGACGACATGGTCGAGTGGCTGCGCGTCGCCACCCCGTCCGGCACCCTCGACCTCGGACGCGGTCCCGCCTCGGCGGCCGGCCCCGACCTGCGCGAGTTGTTCGTCGGCTCCGAGGGCACTCTCGGCATCATCACCGAGGTGGGCCTGCGCGTGCACCCGGTCCCCGAACGCACCGGGTACCAGGCCTGGTCGTTCCCCGACTTCGAGACCGGCGCCGCCGCGCTGCGCGCCGTCGTCCAGTCCGGGTCCGCGCCCACCGTGATGCGTCTGTCCGACGAGGCCGAGACCGGCATCAACCTGGCGCTGGCCGGCGACATCGGCGGCGACAGCCCCACCGCGGGCTGCCTCGCCATCACCACCTTCGAGGGCACCGACGCCCACGTCGAGGCCCGCTACGCCGAGGCGACCGCACTGCTCGCCGCGACCGGTGGCACCGCGCTGGGTGAGGGGCCCGCACAGTCGTGGGAGCACGGCCGCTTCGACGCCCCCTACCTGCGTGACGCGCTGCTGAACGCCGGCGCGATCGCCGAGACCCTCGAAACCGCCACGCGCTGGTCCAACCTCGCGAACCTGCGCACCGCAGTCACCACTGCTCTCACCGAATCGCTTGCGGCACAGGGCACGCCGGCCCTCGTGATGTGCCACATCTCACACACCTACCCCACCGGTGCGTCGCTGTACTTCACCGTGGTGTGCGCACAGGCCGACGATCCACTGTCGCAGTGGGCCACCGCCAAGCGCGCCGCGGGCGATGCGATCATGGCCGCGGGCGGCACCATCACCCACCACCACGCGGTGGGCCGCGACCATCGGCCGTGGATGGAGACCGAGGTCGGTCCGCTGGGTGCGCGCGTCCTGCGGGCGGTCAAGGACGCAATCGACCCCGCCGGAATCCTCAACCCTGGCAAGCTCATCCCATGACGAAATCGGTCACGGTCCTGACGAATCCGGCCGCGGGCAGCGGCCACGCCCCGTGGGCGTCCGCCGCCGCCGTGGCCCGTCTGCGGGAACGCGGCGTCACGGTCACCGAGATCGAGGGCCGGTCCGCGGACGAGGCATTGGAACTGGCACGCAAGGCCGTCGCCGACGGCACCGACGCACTGGTCGCCGCCGGCGGCGACGGCCTGGTCAGCATCGCGTGGCAGGCGCTGGCGCAGACCGGGACTCCGCTGGGCATCGTCCCCGGCGGCACCGGCAACGACCACGCGCGCCTGTTCCACATCCCGGTCGACGACCCGGCGGCGGCCGCCGACATCATCGCCGCGGGCGACGTCGCGACCGTCGACCTGGCGCGGACCGGCGACCGCTGGTTCGGCACCGTGCTGTCGAGCGGATTCGACGCCCTCGTCACCGACCGCGCCAACCGGATGCGGTGGCCCAAGGGCCCGATGCGCTACAACCTCGCGATGGTGGTCGAACTGGCGCGGCTGAAGCCGATCCCCTACCGGATCGTGCTCGACGACCGCACCATCGAACTCGACGCGACGATGGTGTCGGTCGGCAACGGCACCTCCTACGGCGGCGGCATGCTCATCACACCGAATGCGAAACTCGACGACGGCCTCCTCGACGTCACCGTGGTCGCATCGGGTGGCCGGTTCAAGCTGGTGCGCCTGTTCCCCACCGTCTACAAGGGCACGCACGTCGACCTCGACGAGGTGCAGACGTTCCGGACCCGAAAGCTGCGGCTGGAGACCGGCATCCCCGTCACGTCGTACGCCGACGGCGAGTTCGTCGGGCAGTTGCCGATCGACGTCGAGGCCGTCCCGGGTGCGGGACGCGTCATCGTCGGCGCCCCGCTCTCCTAGGCGGTCAGCCGCCGAAGACGTACAACTCGAAGCCGACGGCCCGTTCGGCGTCGAATCCAGGCTTGGGCCCGGTGGACATCTCGATCTGCCGGGCCGCCTGGTCCAACACCGGTTCGTCGCTGAGCGCCTCGAGGTACGCGTGGTGCTCGCACAGCGATTCGACGGCGCGCTCGACCGTCGCGGCGACGTCCACCGCGTGCGTGGTCCCGACCATCGTGTTCACGGCGGCCCACCGCACGCCCGCCCATGGCGGTTCGGTGAGTTCGGGGAAGATCCACTCGTTCGCGGCGTCGGCGACGGCGTCGAGGACACCGAGCCCGACGGTCCGGTGGTCGGCGCTGTTCAGGAACCCCGGCCCCCACGTCTCGCGGTGGTTCATCGTGACGACCATCTCGGGGCAGTGCGTCCGGATCACCCGGGCCAGGTCCCTGCGCAGATCCAGCCCGTATTCGATCCGGCCATCGGGATAGCCGAGGAATTCCACCTGCGACACACCCACGATCGCGGCCGAACGTCGCTCCTCGTCCTCGCGCAGCGGCCCGGACTGCTGGGGGTGCAGGCCCGCGATCCCCGCCTCACCACTCGTGACCAGGACGTACCGAATGTCCTTGCCCTGGTCCGTCCATCGGGCGACAGCCGCCGCGGCCCCGTATTCGATGTCGTCGGGATGGGCGACGATCACCAACCCGCGCTGCCAGTCCTCGGGAATGGGTTCCATGTCCTCAGGATGCCTCCGCGGCGACGACCGCGCGCGCGGAAACGCGCAGATCGAGCCACCACACCGCGAGAACGGCGAGCGACAGGCCCGCGCCCGCCCAGCACACCCCGGCCCACCCGTGCGTCGCCCACACCAGCGACCCCAGCGCGGATCCGGCAGCGCCGCCTACGAAGTACCCGGTCATGTAGACCGCCGTCACGCGCGAGCGCGCCTGCGGCGCAAGCGCGTAGATGACACCCTGATTGCTCACGTGCACACACTTGAGCGCGACATCCGAGATCAGGACCGCGAGTACGAACGCGAGCAGGCTGGTGCCGCCGAGTCCGAACAGCACCCACGACGCGAGCAGCACCACCGCCCCCACGCCGGCGGTCGCCTGCGCGAGCCCCCGATCAGCGAGACGTCCGGCCACGTTCGCCATCACCGCACCCGCGACACCAGCCAGCCCCACGAGTCCGATCGCGACGTCGTCGAGGCCGAACGGTTCGGCCGCGAGCACGAACGCCATCGCCGCGAAGACCGTGCTCGCGGCCGCGAAGCTGAGCGCGCTCATGGCCGTCGCCGTGCGCAGGCGGGGCTGATCGCGCAGGAGCGCACCCATGGACGCGAGGATCGCGCCGTAGCCCAGACCGTGCCGATCCCGCGAACTCGGCAGCGCCCGCCACAGCACTGCGGCGATCAGCAGCATCGCGACCGCACTCACGCGGTACACGGTCTGCCATCCCCCCAGGGGCGTGAGCAGTCCGGCGACACTGCGGGCCAGCAGGATCCCGACCATGAGGCCGCTCATCACGGTGCCGACCGCGGTCGCGGAGCGCCCCGGTTCGGCGAGTTGGGCGGCAAACGGCACGAGCACCTGCGCCGCCACCGAGAACAGGCCCGCCATCGCGGTGCCCACCATGAGCCACCCGATCGACGGCGCGAACCCGCAGACGGCCTGGCCGACGGCGGCGAGCAGCATCAGCCCGACGCTCAGCACCCGTCGGTCCCACAGGTCCCCCAGCGGCACCAGGAACATCAGCCCGAGCCCGTAGAACACCTGCGACACGGTGACGGTCACCGCGGCAGTCGACTGATCCACGTCCAGGGCCGACGCGATCGAGTCCAGCAGCGGCTGGTTGAAGTAGTTGCCGCCCACGCACAGACCGGTGGCGACGGCCATGACGAGGAGCAGTCCCGGCGACAGCACCGGACGGGTCGGGGTTCGGGATTCGGTGACACTCACGCGAGCAATTCTTTACCCCGAGCAATCATCTGTCTAACATCTGAATCAGATCGGATTGATCGTCAAACCAGATCGAGGTAGTGCGATGGAACTGCGCCAGCTGCGATACGCGATCGCGGTCGCCGAGGAGAGGCACTTCACCCGTGCCGCCGGGCGCCTCCACGTCGCCCAGTCCGCCCTCAGCCACCAGGTGCAACAGCTCGAGCACGAACTCGGGACCCCGCTCTTCATCCGCACGAGCCGCCGCGTGGAACTGACCGAAGCCGGTGAATCCTTCGTGCTCCACGCCCGGGAGGTGCTCGCGGCGGCCGAACGGCTCCGGGGCGAAGTGTCCGCCACCGGACGCACCGTCAGCGGCACCCTTCGGATCGGCACCATCACGACCCTCACCCAGGTCGACCTCGCCGCACTCGTCCGAACGTTCCTGGATGCGAACCCCGGGGTGGACGTGCACGTCGTGTCGTCGATGAGTGAATCGATCGTCGAGCAGGTCGACGCCGGCGACCTCGACCTCGGATTCATCGGGCTGTGGCACACCCGGCCCCGCGCCGGGCTGACCGCCCGCGTGCTCGGCACCGAACAGCTCGTCGCCGTCGTCGGACCGGAACATCCGTGGACGTCCCGCACCGCGGTCACCCTGCTCGACCTCGCCGGGGTGCCGACCATCGACTTCCCGGAGGGAACGGGGGCGCGTCGTCAGAGCGACGACGCGTTCACCATGGCGGGCCTGCCGCGCACCGTCGTGGCGCAGGCCGGTTCGGCGACGTTGGTGGCCGCACTCACCGCGGCCGGCGTCGGAGTGGGCTTCCTACCGGAGTCCGACGCGATCACCCGCCCCGGACTGCATCTGCTGCGGATCGCCGACGCCCCGATCCGCACGGTGCACATGATCTCGAAACCGACGCTGGTGACGCCGACCGGCCGCGCATTCGCCGACCTCGTCGATCGTCACCTGGCCGGACGCTAGAACCGGGTCTTGTCGGTGCTGCGATCGCTGCCGGAGGTTCCCGACACCGCCTTGAACAGCATGTAGAGCCCGAACACGATCGCGCTCACCGCCAAGATCCAGAACAGCCCCTTCACCAGCGCACCGACCAACATGAACGCGATCCACACCAGCGCCACGATGCCGACAATCTTCCAGAACACGATGTGCCTCCTGCTTGGTTCTCTACCTACGATCCTACGAGCGCGGCACCTCGATGGTTGCACGTGCCGAATCGGAAATCAGCAGCTCAGCGGCAAGTTCAGGGAAAGATGGGTGATCACCCTGAGGCCGCCGACCGGACTGGGATACGTCGTGACCGGCGGGTTGACATAAGCTCGGCGGGTTGGACCCGATCCGTCCCGTTCGCGAACACCACGAGGAGCAGTCGATAGCCGTGTCGCCGTCATCCCCCACGGGCACTCCCCGCAACACCGCCCGCGATCTGGCGCAGATCGCCGTCTTCGCAGCCCTCATCGTGGCGCTGGGTCTGCCCGGCACGATCAACGTCGGCGGCTCGGCGGTACCGATCACACTGCAAACCCTCGGCGTCATGCTCGCCGGCGCCCTCCTCGGCCCCCGCAAGGGCACGTTGTCGGTGCTCACGGTGATCGTCCTCGGTCTGGCGCTGCCGGTCCTCGCCGGTGGGCGGACCACGCTCGTCTCCCTGGCCAGCCCCACGGCGGGCTTCCTGATCGGCTGGCTGCCCGCGGCGGCCGTCATCGGATGGCTCAGCTACAAGATGCTGCCCAAGTACAACGTCTTCGGCGGCATCGCCGTCAACGTGATCGGCGGCATCGTGGTGCTGTACGCATTCGGCATCCCCGGCATGCTCCTGAAGACGGATCTCACGGTCTCCGGCGCGTTCGCCGCGAACCTCACCTACCTGCCGGGCGACGTGATCAAGGCGGTCGTCGCCGCGGTCGTCGCCGCGCAGGTCCACCGGGCGTACCCCGCGCTCGCCGCGCGCCCCTTCCCCGCAGCACCGGTGCGGGCCGACGCCGCATAGATCGACTGCTGCACGATGAGCGAGATCCGATTCGACGGCGTTCACCACTCTTACGGTGAGCGCACCGTGCTCGACGGAATCGATCTGGCGCTCACCGAGTCACGGATCGGGATCATCGGCGCCAACGGCAGCGGCAAGTCCACGCTGGCGCGGATGATCAACGGTCTGGTGTCGCCGGCATCCGGGACGGTGTCCGTCGACGGGCTCGATACCGCCCGCAAGGGGCGTCAGGTCCGCCGCAAGGTGGGGTTCGTCTTCACCGACCCCGACCATCAGATCATCATGCCGACGGTGTCGGAGGACATCGCCTTCTCGCTGCGCCGCAGTTCGCTGAGCAAGTCCGAGCGGGCCGACCGGGTGGCACAGGTCCTCGCCGACTTCGGGCTGTCCGGGCACGCGGACCATCCGACGCACCTGTTGTCGGGCGGGCAGAAACAGCTGCTCGCGCTCGCGGCGGTGATGGTGACCGACCCCGACGTACTGGTCGCCGATGAACCCACGACGCTGCTGGACCTGCGCAACGCGCGACTGATGCGGTCGACGCTGGCGGGTCTCCGCCAGCAGTTGATCGTCGTGACCCACCATCTGGACCTGCTCGACGACTTCGACCGGGTGATCGTCATCGACCGCGGCGGCGTTGCAGCCGACGGCACACCCGGAGAGGCCATCGCGCACTACCGCGAGCTGATCGGATGACGACGCTCGGCCTCTACTCCCCCGGCACCTCGCTGCTGCACCGCCTCTCGCCCGGTCCGAAACTCATCGCGATGGTGGTCCTGATCGTCGCCGTGACGGTCCTGGTGCGCCAGCCGTGGCACCTGCTCCCCGCGGTCGCCGTCGTCGCGGCCCTGTACGCGGCGGCGCGTGTTCCGCTGCGGGTCGCGCTCGCGCAGCTGCGTCCGCTGCTGTGGGCGCTGCTGTTCATCGGCGCATTCCAGGTGATCTTCACCGGCTGGGAGCGCGCGGTCGTCGTGTGCGGAACGATCGTGCTGGCCGTGGCGCTGGCGGCACTGGTCACGCTGACCACGCGGGTGTCCGACATGCTGGAGACGGTCAGCCGCGCCCTGCGGCCGCTGCGCCGGGTCGGGGTGAATCCCGACCGTGCCGGGCTGGTGCTCGCGATGACGCTGCGGTGCATCCCGCTGCTCACCGGCATCGTGCAGCAGGTCTCGGACGCCCGGAAGGCCCGCGGGCTCGGCTTCTCGCTGCGCGCCCTGGCGGTGCCGGCCGTCGTGTCGGCGCTGATGACCGCCGAGGCCATGGGCGATGCCCTCGCCGCGCGCGGAGTGGACGACTGATGTGATTGTCGTGGACAACTGATGTGACAGTCGGCTGGTCAGCGACGGAAACGGCGGTCGATCTCGTCGACCTCGCCGAGGGCCTCGGCCCAGCCCTCGAGCCGATCCGACGCCGACAGCAGCTCTTCCCGTTGCCGATCGAGCAAGGTGTACGACGGCGACTGCGCGGGCGCGGTCATCTTCGCGGCAGCGGTGACGAGCCCCTCGTACTGCGCGACACCGATGTCGAGTTGCTCTCCGGCGGCCCGGACAGACTGCTGGAGGTGTGCGGCGGCCGCGGCCGTGCCGCGCCCGGCGCTCTCCATCGCGACGACATCCGCGGCGACGGCCCGCAGCGCTGACGACGCCGACCGCGCGGTCTCTCCCGTGTGATCGATTTCCTCGGCGTCGACGATCGCAGATCGGCTCAGCACGCCGAGCAGTTGGTGCAGGCCGCTCTCAGCGCTCGCGAGTCGTTCCATCGGGGCACGGGCGGCCGATCCGACGGGTGGCAGCGGTTGCCGCGTGACGGTGGCGGGTGGCAGCGGCACCGACGTGAGGTGCCGATACGTGCTGACAGCGACCACTGCGGGAATGGCGAACAGCGCTGCGGCGCCGCCGGTCGCGACGATCGTCCAGTCGGGGGCCGACGCGGCGGCGAGCGATGCCGAACCCACGATGCCCGCACCCGAGGCGATTCCGAACCTGGTTGCCCGCTTGCGGGCACGTCGACGCTTGCGCAGCATGCGTTCCCTGGGGTCCGACCAACGCCGCATCGTGTCGGCGACGGTTCCGCCGACCTCGCGCAGCACGCTCCCCGCACTGGTGACGGCGGAGGCGGCACTGGCCGCGAGACCCGCGCTCTCTTCGAATGCAGAGGTGGCCGGCCGGGACTTGCGCCCGGACCGGCCACCTCGTGTGTTGCTCATCGAACCGATGTCGTTGTCGTCGCGCAGGCTTCTACTGCGCGGGGGTCTCGCCGTTGGCGGATGCCGTGGGCGGCTCGGGGGCGATGGCAGGCTTGGCCGGCGCGGCGGCGGTGCCGCCGGACGGCAGGGCGTCGCCCTTCATCGATGCGCGGATCTGCTCGAGGCGGCTGTGACCGGCCATCTGCACGCTGGCCTGCTGCACCTCCATCATGCGACCCTGCACCGAGTTCTGGGCCAGCTCGGCCGAGCCGAGGGCGTCCGCGTAGCGGCGCTCGATCTTGTCCCGGACAGCGTCGAGGCTGGGGGTGTTGCCGGGGGCGGACAGCGTGCTGTCCATCGAACGCAGCGACTCGCTGACCCGCTCCTGCATCTTCGCCTGTTCGAGCTGGCTGAGCAGCTTGGTCCGCTCGGCGACCTTCGCCTGCAGCGTCATCGCGTTCTGCTCGACGGCCTTCTTGGCCTGGGTGGCCGCCTGCAGCGACTGGTCGTGCAGGGCCTTGAGGTCCTCGACGCCCTGTTCCGCTGTGACCAACTGGGCGGCGAAGGCCTCGGCAGCGTTGGTGTACTGCGTGGCCTTCTCCATGTCGCCGGCGGCGGCGGCCTGATCGGCGAGGGTGACGGCCTGACGCGCGTTGGCGTTGAGCTTCTCCACCTCGTCGAGCTGGCGGCTGAGCTTCATCTCGAGCTGGCGCTGGTTGCCGATCACCGATGCAGCCTGCTGGGACAGTGCCTGGTGCTGACGCTGGGCGTCCTCGATCGCCTGCTGAATCTGAACCTTGGGGTCGGCCTTCTCATCAATTTTGGAATTGAAGAGCGCCATCAGGTACTTCCATCCCTTGACGAAAGGATTAGCCATGGGTGTGATCCTGCCTCCATCTGCTGCGCCGCGCGATGCGCGACCCGATGCGCGACCGTCACGCATCGAACTCGGGCTCTGCCCCTACCTGCTCGTCCGATCGGAGGCCACCGACCGGAGTCGCTCGGTGATTCCTCGATCTTCTGTTTGTGAATCTAGCCGTTTCCGTGGTTCGACGGCACCGCTTACGCCGCCGCCAGCGCACGCGCGCTGGGCGCCGGGATCACGACGCGCGTGTCCTGTGCGATGCGACCGCTGACCTTCCGCGGGTCGGTCGCCACGGCACCGCGGTCCACGTTCTCACGCGGCGCGACGGCAAGCGTCTCGCTCACGTCGACCAATACCTCGGAGAGTGGAACCTCGAGGGCGTCGCAGATGGCCGCGAGCAACTCGCTCGACGCCTCCTTCCGGCCCCGCTCGATCTCGGACAGGTAGCCGAGACTGACCCGAGCGCTGTTCGACACCTCGCGCAGGGTCCGGCTCTGCGAAACGCGTGTGCGCCGAAGACTGTCACCGATTGCCTCACGCAATAGCAGCGCCATCTCGCTCCTCCTTCATCCGACACCCCACTCGTGAATACAAACGCACGAGCGCAAGCGATTGGTTCCCAAAACCCTATCGCGACAAACGTTCGAGCAAACTCGACACCGCCGAGCGGACGCTGCCGAGACGAATTTCCCACCGATCACCGTCCAGGTCCAGGGCTGTGACCTCGGTTCCGTCGGGTCCGGCCACAGCGAGGAAGACGGTTCCCGGGCCGAGCCCGTCCTGCGGGTCCGGGCCGGCCACCCCGGTCAGTCCGACGCCCCAGTCTGCGCCGCATCGCGCGCGTGCGCCGTCCGCGAGCTGCGCCGCGGTGGTCGGTGCCACCGGACCGTCACGATTGAGGACGTCGGCGTCGACACCGGCGAGCGCGCCCTTGAGCTCGGTCGCGTACACGATCAGCCCGCCCCGGAGCACATTGCTCGCCCCCGGCACACCGGCCAGGGTCGCCGCGAGCAGGCCCGCGGTCAGCGACTCCGCCGTCGCGATGGTCTGCCCGCGGCGGGTCAGCGCCTCCACCAGTTCGCGGGCGGGCACCGCACCCGTCAGCGGGTCGG
Source organism: Rhodococcus sp. BE178 (assembly GCF_050433545.1). Taxonomy (NCBI): domain Bacteria; kingdom Bacillati; phylum Actinomycetota; class Actinomycetes; order Mycobacteriales; family Nocardiaceae; genus Rhodococcus; species Rhodococcus sp. BE178. The sequence goes on from NZ_JBNPXA010000011.1 coordinate 23,005, forward strand.
TCATGCGCGCCCGGCGCCGGCGCGAAGTCGCACCGCCTGGACCACGTAGTCGAGGCCGGTCGCGACCGTGAGCACCACTGCAAGGCCCATCAGCGCCGCGCTGAACGGCGCGAAGCCGTCCGGCAGAGGAACGAGATAGAAGCCGATCGCCGCTGCTTGGACCAGCGTCTTCAGTTTCCCGCCGCGCCCGGCGGGGATCACGCCGTGGCGCAGGACCGCGAAGCGCATCAGCGTGATCCCGAGTTCGCGTGCCGCGATGATGCCCGTCACCCACCACGAGAGGTCCCCGAGCATCGACAGTCCGACGAGCGCGGCGCCGATCAGAGCCTTGTCGGCGATCGGGTCGGCCATCTTGCCGAAATCGGTGACCAGACCGTGCTTGCGGGCCAACTGCCCGTCGATCCGATCCGTGATGGCGGCCACCGCGAAGATCGATGCCGCCGCGATTCGCCAACCCGTGGAATGACCACCGTCGGCGAACAGCGCGGCAAGGAACACCGGCACCAGGACGATACGCAGCACCGTCAGGATATTGGCGATGTTGACCAGGGGAACCGGGGCGTGCGGGGCGACGCCGTCGGCGGGCAACGCGTCCGGGGCGGCGGCAACGTCTCGACGCGGCGAGCTCTTCGGCGCACTCACGGCCGCGCCGATCCGACGGTCAGCCCAGGCACACCCGAGACGAACGGGACGTGGTGTGGGGCGATGGATCGGGGCGGCACACTGCTCACAATATCTGTTGCGGCTACCACTACTGTGCACCACATGACATCTGGGACTCCGACGGCTGGAACGAACGAGGCTGAAGAGATGCTGGTGCGCCGCGCGCGCACCTCGGACGTACCGGAGATCAAGAGGCTGATCGACATCTACGCAGGAAAGATCCTGCTCGAGAAGAATCTCGTGACGCTGTTCGAGGCGGTTCAGGAGTTCTGGGTCGTCGAGCAGGCCGGCGCGGTCGTCGGGTGCGGTGCGATGCATGTGCTGTGGTCCGACCTGGGCGAGGTCCGGACTGTCGCGGTCGACCCCCAGGTGAAGGGCCGGGGCGCGGGCCATCTGGTGGTCGCGAAGTTGATCGAGGTGGCGCGCGAACTCGAATTGGAGCGGCTGTTCGTGCTGACGTTCGAGGTGAACTTCTTCGCCAAGCACGGGTTCGCCGAGATCGAGGGCACCCCGGTTACCGCGGAGGTGTACGCGGAGATGTGCCGGTCGTACGACACCGGCGTCGCGGAGTTCCTGGACCTGAGCTACGTCAAGCCGAATACGCTGGGTAATACCCGTATGCTGCTGACGCTCTGAGCACTCCGGACCCCGCACTTCCAGATCCCGGGAACGAGGAATCATGCCACTGTTCGCCGTCGAGTACACCTACGCGCACGAGAAGTCCGCGGAGCGCGACGATCACCGCACCGATCACCGGGCGTGGCTGGCCGATCTGGTCCGCCGCGGCATCGTGCACTCGTCGGGCCCGTTCGCGGACGGCAGCGGCGCCCTGATGATGGTCGAGGCGTCGTCCACCGACGAGGTGGAGTCCCTCTTCGACCAGGATCCGTTCGCGAAGGCCGACCTGGTGGAACGACGGGTCGCACGCGAATGGATCCCGGTCTTCGGCGTCTTCGTCAAGTAGTCCGTCGAGCAGTCCGAGACGGTGCCGGCCGGGTCTCCCCGGCCGGCGTTCCGCCTAGTTGTGGACCGGCGTGTCGTCGGACTGGTTGCGGGTCTTGATCAGGCTCGCCACCGCGGTCACCGCGAGCACACCGAGGATGACGCCCAGCGACATCACCGTGGAGATCTCCGGCACCGCCACGTGCTCACCACCGTTGATGAACGGCAGCGTGTTCTCGTGCAGCGCGTGCAGGACCAGCTTGACGCCGATGAACGCGAGGACGATCGAGAGGCCGTACGACAGGTAGACCAGGCGCTCGAGCAGACCGCCGATGAGGAAGAACAGCTGACGTAGACCCATCAGCGCGAACGCGTTGGCAGTGAACACCAGATACGGCTCCTGCGTGAGGCCGTAGATCGCGGGGATCGAGTCGAGCGCGAACAGGACGTCGGTGAAGCCGATGACGACCAGCGCGAGCAGCAGCGGGGTTGCGACACGCTTACCGTCGATCTTGGTGACGAGCTTGTCGCCGTCGTACTCCTCGGTGGTCGGCAGGAACCGCTTCGCGAGGGAGACGACCTTGCTCTCCCGCTCCTGCTCGGACTCGGCCTCGTGACCGGAATCCTTGACGAGTTTGGCCGCGGTGTAGATCAGGAACGCGCCGAACAGGTAGAACACCCAGCTGTAGGTGTTGATCGCCGCTGCACCCACGGCGATGAAGATGCCGCGCATCACGAGCGCCATGACGATGCCGATGAGCAGGACCTTCTGCTGGTACTGCCGCGGCACCGCGAACGTCGACATGATGATCACGAACACGAAGAGGTTGTCCACGGACAACGCCTTCTCGGTGACGTAGCCGGCGAAGTACTCGCCACCGAACGTGGTGCCCCATATCGACATCACGACGAGTCCGAAGATGATCGCGATGCCGATGTAGACCGCGGACCAGAACGCGGATTCGCGGAAACTCGGGGCGTGCGGGGTGCGCACGTGCGCAAAGAAGTCGAAGACGAAGAGTCCGAGGATCACCACGCAGGTGATAACCCAGACGAGCGGGGAGACGTGCATCAGCGATAGCCCTCCGGTAGGTACGTTTCACCACCGGAGGTCTCTCCCGCGAACCCACCGGTCGGGCGACCGGGGCGGATCCGCCGACAGAACCGGACCGGCAACGGTGCCGATCGTGTTGACGAGTCTGTCGCAGGATTGGGGATACTCCCCTCCAAAGTGCTTTCTATTGAACCACACAGGCCCGGCCACGGCCGAACTCGGACATAACGGTCAGTTCCCGTCGTCCGAGGATTCCGGATCGCCGCCGCGGATCGACCACAGCAGCCCCTCCAGTTCGTCGGGCTTGATCAGCACCTCACGCGCCTTCGACCCCTCGCTGGGGCCGACGACACCACGGGTCTCCATCAGGTCCATCAGGCGGCCGGCCTTCGCGAACCCGACGCGCAGCTTGCGCTGCAGCATCGACGTGGAACCGAACTGACTCGACACGACCAACTCCACGGCCTGCAGCAGCACGTCCATGTCGTCGCCGATGTCGGGGTCGACGTCCTTCTTCTCCCCCGCCTTTGCCGCGGTGACACCCTCGGTGTACTCGGGTTCGGCCTGGTTCTTGGCGAAGTCGACGACCGCCGAGATCTCCTCGTCGGTGATGAACGCGCCCTGCATGCGGATCGGCTTGCCCGCTCCCATCGGGAGGAACAGCCCGTCGCCCATGCCGATGAGCTTCTCGGCACCCGGCTGGTCGAGGATGACCCGCGAGTCGGTGAGCGACGACGTCGCGAACGCCAGGCGGGACGGCACGTTCGTCTTGATCAGACCGGTCACGACGTCAACCGACGGCCGCTGCGTCGCGAGGACCAGGTGGATACCGGCGGCGCGCGCCTTCTGCGTGATGCGCACGATCGCCTCCTCCACGTCGCGGGGCGCCGTCATCATGAGGTCGGCGAGCTCGTCGACGATCGCGAGGATGTACGGGTACGGGCGGTAGACCCGCTCGCTGCCCAGCGGCGCCGTGATCTCACCGGACTTGACCTTGGAGTTGAAGTCGTCGATGTGCCGCACCCGGCTGGCCTGCATGTCCTGGTAGCGCTGCTCCATCTCCTCGACCAGCCACGCGAGCGCGGCCGCCGCCTTCTTCGGCTGGGTGATGATCGGGGTGATCAGGTGCGGGATGCCCTCGTACGGCGTCAGCTCCACCATCTTGGGGTCGATGAGGATCATCCGGACCTCGTCCGGGGTGGCTCGGGTGAGCAGCGACACCAGCATCGAGTTGACGAAGCTGGACTTACCGGAGCCGGTGGAGCCCGCCACCAGCAGGTGCGGCATCTTCGCGAGGTTCGCGCTCACGAAGTCGCCCTCGATGTCCTTGCCGAGGCCGATGACGAGCGGGTGATGATCCTTGCGGGTGGCCGGCGCGGTCAGGACGTCGGCCAGGCGCACCATCTCGCGGTCCGAGTTCGGCACCTCGATGCCGACGGCCGACTTGCCGGGGATGGGCGCGAGCAGTCGGACGTTGTCGGTAGCCACCGCGTACGCGATGTTGCGGGCGAGCGCGGTGATCTTCTCGACCTTGACGCCCGGACCGAGTTCCACCTCGTAGCGGGTGACCGTCGGCCCCCGCGTGTAGCCGGTGACCGCGGCATCGATCTTGAACTGCTGGAGGACCTCGGTGATGGCCTCGATCATCGCATCGTTGGCCTTGCTGCCGAGCTTGGGCGGATCGCCTTCGATCAGCAGGGACGTGGGCGGCAGCGCGTAGTCGCCCTCGACGACCCGATCCGGGACGAGGGCCTCCATCTCCTCCTTCGCCGGTTCCGGCTTGGGGGCGGGCGTCACCTTGGCGCGCGGCTTCGGGCGCGGCGCTGCCGCCGGCTCGGGCTCCGGTTCGGGCGCCGGCGGCTCGGGCGTCGGGTCGCCCGGATCCCACAGCCCGAGGACCTCGGTCTCCACGTCGGGGTGGACCTCGTCGGTCGGGTAGTTCTGTTCCGGCGTGGTCGGTCGACGACGCGGGGTCCTGCGCGCCGGGCGCGCAGCTTCCGCGGCGCGGGCAGCATCGGCAGCCTCGGCAGCCTCGTCTACGGGGTACCCGTCAGCATCGAAACGAGACGCATCGTCGTCGTAACCGGCGTCGTAGTCGTCGTGGAAATCCGGGTCGTCGGCGTGGTCGTAGGCGTCGTCGTAGTCGTCGTGGTAGGACGTGCCGAAGTACGCCCGGAACCGTTCCGGAACCTCACGGACGGTGGTGCCGGTGAGCAACAGGACACCGAAGAACATCGCCAGCAGGAGCAGCGGCACGGAGAGCCACGCGGTCACACCACTGGTGAGCGGTCCGGCGACGACGTAGCCGACCACGCCGGCGCCTGCCGACCAACCGTCCGACGCGGTCGGGGAACCCGAAGCGATGTGCCACAGACCCACGGCCGGCAACCCGACGAGAAGCGATCCGAGGATCAGTCGCGGCCGGATGTCCGGTTTGGGTTCGGTCCGCATGAGCACGACCGCGATCGCGACACCGAGGATCGGCAGAATCGCCGCGACCGCGCCGACCACGGCTCGGACGCCGGATTCGATCCACTCCCCCACCGGACCGCCCGCGGAGAACCACATGCCACCAGCGATCACGACGCTGACCGCGATCAGCGCGAGCGCAATGCCGTCACGCCGGTGGCCGTGCTCGATCTCGGTCGCCTTGCTCATCGTGCGCGTCGTCGCTCCGACGCCCTTGGCCACCATCGACCAGCCGGCACCGATGCCGCGACCGACCGAGGACAGAGCGCTGCCACTGCCCGACGACTTCGCCGCGGGCCGACGGGTGCCCGCGCCACCGCGTGGGGCCGCGGTCTTCCGCGGCGCCGACTTGCGAGGCGCGGACTTACGAGGCGCGGACGACTTGCGTGCCGACGACGACGCACCGGTTGCGCGCCCGGAGGCGCGGGTTCCCGTGGACGAGGTTCGAGAGGACGAGGCTCGGGTGGACGACGATGAGCGCGCGCCCGTCCGCGTCGTGGACGCTGTCGAACTCGATCCGCGGGCGCTCGTCTTCCCTGCCATACCGGCCAGGTTAGTCGCTACGGCCCCATCCGGACCATCCGCAACACCCGCCACACCGGTTCACCAGGCGGGAAGATGCGTCACACCACCCGCGGACGCCGGCCGCCGGTCGACTCAGAAACTACGATCCAGCGCCGCGAGAGCGGCGACGTCGCCGGGCGTCCCGTCGAACTCGATGCGGACCTCGTTGCGCCCGAACGCGTGCAGCAGCAGTTCGGCGGGCTCTGCACGCAGGGTGACTGTCGCCGCGCCTGCCGAGCGGACGGTCTCCCTGCCGCCGTCGGGGCGTTCGAGGACCACGCTCACCGGAGACCGGCGGTAACCGACTCGTCCGATCCGGGTCGCGAGCGCCCACAGCTTGTCCCGCAACCCGGACGGCAACGTGCGCGGCTGCCAGTCGGGCTGAGCACGCCGGACGTCTTCGTGGTGGACGAACATCTCCCCGAGATTGGCCTTCTCGTCGACGAGGCGGAACGGAGACCACACCGGCGGCCCGGACCGGACGTCGTCGAGCAGTGTGTTCCAGTCGCGGCCGGCGATGCCGTGCTGGACGCGCTCGGTGTAGCCGGACAGTGGGCCGATCATGATGCCCGGTGCGGCATCGAGTCGGCGTTCGCGCAGCACCAGGTGCGCGGCCAAGTCGCGGGCGGTCCAGTCGCCGCACAGTGTCGGCGCATCCGGTCCGACGGCGCGCATCGTGTCGACCAGGGCGTGGCGTTCGTCACGGGCGTAAGGCACACCACACGGTAACCGCAGATCTGCCGAACCGCCCGAACTCGTCGGCGGGCACCCCTAGCGTGGTAGGTGTCCGATCCCGGTGCGAGAGGAGCGACACATGTCGAAGACCACGATGTCCGAGAACGAACGCGAGCAGTTCCTCGCCGATCTGCATATCGGGGTGATTGCGGCCGAACGCGACGGCCGGGCACCGCTCGCGGTACCGATCTGGTACGACTACTCCCCCGGCGGAGACGTCATGGTGTGGACCGAACGCGGCACCGTCAAGGAGCGCCTGATCCGAGCCAGCGGACGATTCAGTCTGTGCGCGCAGGTCGAGCAGCCGCCGTACCGCTACGTCAGTGTGGAAGGCCCGGCCACCTTCCAGGACACCGTCACCCCCGACGACGTCCGGCCCCTCGTGCAGCGGTACCTGCCGGAGGCGGAGGCGGAGGTGTTCATCGGCGAATCGTTCAACGACAGCGCGGTCCTGATCCGGATGCGCCCGGACCGCTGGTTCAGCGTCGACTACGGCAAGCTCGAGTCGTGACGGGAGTCAGCGCGCAGCGCGCAGCCTTCTGAAGAAGCGACCGAACCGGCGACGCCGGGCGCGTTCGAAGCGCACCTCGGCGCGTCGGATCTCGCCGTAACCGGCCTCGGTGAGCGCGGCCGCCGCGAGGGCGCGCCGTGCCCGGCGCGTCTCCTCGTCGAGCCGCCCGTGGTCGGGCCCGCCGGCGGGGCCGGTTCTCGTCCCGCGTCCCGCCCGCCACCGCGCGAGCACCTCGTCCACGTCGACGCGCCGGATCGGCACCTGCGGGCCGGACGGGTTGCGGAGCCACTCCGCGATCCGTCGGTTGAGTCGGGCGACCTCGGCGCGCACCTCGTGTTCGGTGCGCGCGCCCCGCACCGTGTCGGGCAACCGCTCGATGTCCTTGCGTAGCCGCAACGGCTCCGGCAGCAGGTCGTCCGCCGAAAGGCCTTGCCGTCGAAGGTATCCGCGAACCCAGTCGTCGGCGTCGCCCGACGGAATGGGTTTCCCCGCCCCCGCGAGGTTCTCGAAGTCGCCACGTTCGTATGCGTTCCGAATCTGCGTCTCGACCCAGGATTCGAACGTGGTGCGCGGGGGCTTGCGCTCGGTCACGGTCGCGACAACCTCCTCGTTCGTCGCGTACAGCCGAGCCCGGCCGTCGGGCTACGGCACGCCGATGACGGTGGGCACGATCATCGGACGACGGCGGTACTTGTCCGCCACCCAGCGTCCCACCACCCGGCGCACGGCCTGGGCGATCCGGTGGGTGTCCGTGATGCCCTCGCCCGCGAGTCGCACGAGCTCCGACTCGACCAGCTTGGCGGCTTCCTTGAGGGCCGCGGGATCGTCGGAGAAACCGCGACCGGACACCTCGGGCGTGCTGACCGCGCGGCCCGTCGCCGAGTCCACCGCGAGCGAGATGGAGATGAATCCGCCCTCGCCGAGGATCAGTCGGTCCGACAGCGTCGAGTCACCGACGTCGCCGACCGAGTTGCCGTCGACGTACACGTGACCGACGGGAACTCGTCCGACGATCTCCGCGAGGCCGTCGACCATGTCGACCACCACGCCGTCCTCGGCGAGCACGATGCGCTCCTCCGGGACACCGGTCGCCTTGGCCAGCGCGGCGTTGGCGCGCAGGTGGCGCCACTCGCCGTGCACCGGCATGGCGTTGGTGGGGCGCACCGCGTTGTACAGGTACAGCAGCTCGCCGGCGGACGCGTGACCCGAGACGTGCACCTTGGCGCTCTGCTGCGTCACGACGGTCGCGCCGCGCTTGGCGAGGCCGTTGACGACCGCGAACACCGAGTTCTCGTTGCCGGGGATCAGCGACGACGCGAGCACGACGAGGTCGTTGGCGCGGATGTTGATCTGACGGTGCTCGCCGCGGGCCATCCGCGACAGCGCCGACAGCGGCTCGCCCTGCGAACCCGTGGACACGAGCACGAGCTTGTCGTCGGGCAGGTTCGCGGCGGTGTCGATGTCGACGACCAGGCCGTCCGGCACCGAGAGGTAGCCGAGGTCCTGCGCGATCTGCATGTTGCGGACCATCGAGCGGCCGACGAACGCGACGCGGCGGTTGTACCGCTTGGCGACGTCGACGACCTGCTGGATGCGGTGCACGTGACTCGCGAACGACGCGACGATCACGCGCTGCGTGGCCTTGCCGATGACGTTGTCGAGCACGCCGCCGATTTCGCGTTCGGGCGTGACGAAGCCGGGCACCTCGGCGTTGGTGGAGTCGACGAGGAACAGGTCGACGCCCTCGTCGCCGAGGCGGGAGAAACCGGCCAGGTCGGTGAGGCGGCCGTCGAGCGGCAACTGATCGAGCTTGATGTCACCGGTGTGCAGCACGACACCGGCCGACGTGCGGATCGCGACCGCGATCGCGTCCGGGATCGAGTGGTTGACCGCGAAGTACTCGCACTCGAACGGGCCGTGGGTGGTCCGCTCGCCCTCGGTGACCTCGATGAGGTTGGGGCGCTGCCGGTGCTCGCGGCACTTGGCCGCCACCAGCGCGAGGGTGAACTTGGAGCCGACGATCTTGATGTCGGGGCGCAGGCGCAGCAGGAACGGAATCGCGCCGATGTGGTCCTCGTGACCGTGCGTGAGGACGACGGCCTCGACGTCACCCATCCGATCCTCGATGTACCGGAAGTCCGGGAGGATCAGGTCGACGCCGGGCTGCTGGTCCTCGGGGAACAGCACGCCGCAATCCACGATCAGCAGCTTGCCCTGGTGCTCGAAGACGGTCATGTTGCGACCGATCTCGCCGATGCCACCGAGGGCGACGACCCGCAGGCCGTTCTTCGGCGCCTTCGGCGGGAGGCCGAGCCGATCGGTCGGGTCGGCCGCCACGGGCGCGGGGGCCTTCGACCGCTGAGCCTTCTTGGCCGGCGACTTCCGGGCGGCAGCCTTCTTCGGAGCTGGCTGCTCGGGGGCGGACCGCTTCGGGGCGGCCTCGCTCCCGGACTTCACCGACTGCGCGGGCTTCTCGGCCGCGGAAGCCGGGGCGGTCTGTTCGGCCGCCGGGGTCGGCGGGCCGGCCTGACGGGAGGCGCTACGACGACGTGTGGGACGGGTCATGCGAGCACCCCCGCAGCGTGCAGGTCGGCAGCCAGGATGTCGATCTGCTCGGTGGTGGGCGCGACCTGGGGCAGGCGCGGCTCGCCGACGTCGATACCCATCAGTCGCAGGCCCGCCTTCGACGCGCTCACGCCGCCGAGACGCGCGACGGAACGGTTCACCGGGACGAGGCTCAGATTGATCTCCTGGGCCTTGGCGATGTCGCCCTCCCCGAACGCGGTGTGCAGCGCGCGCAGGCGCTCGGGCACCAGGTGGCCGATGACGCTCACGAATCCGACGGCGCCGACGGACAGCCACGGCAGGTTGAGCGGGTCGTCACCCGAGAAGAAGTCGAGGTCGGTGGTGCCGATCAGTTCGGCGCCGGCGTTGAGATCACCCTTGGCGTCCTTCACCGCGAGGATGCGCGGATGGTCGGCGAGACGGCGAATCGTCTCCGTCTCGATCGGCACCACGGAGCGGGGTGGAATGTCGTAGAGCATCACCGGCAGATCCGTGGCATCGGCGACGGCCGTGAAGTGGGCGTACAGGCCGGCCTGCGGCGGGCGCGAGTAGTACGGCGTGACGACGAGCAGTCCGTGTGCGCCCGCGCGGGCGGCGTCACGAGCCAGTTCGACGCTGTGCGCGGTGTCGTTGCTGCCGGCACCGGCGACGATCTTGGCGCGGTCGCCGACGGCGTCGATGACGGCCCGCAGCAGCTCGAGCTTCTCGTCCTCGGTGGTGGTGGGCGATTCGCCGGTGGTTCCGGCCAGTACCAGTCCGTCGCAGCCGTTGTCGACAAGGTGGGTGGCCAGCCGTACGCCGGCGTCCACGTCCAGCTTGCCGTCCTTGGTGAACGGGGTCACCATCGCCGTGAGGACGGTGCCGAACGGACGCTCGACGGAAGCAGCTGAATCACCGTAGGTCATGGTCAGAAGGCTACCCGGTCTGCGTTACAGACTTGAACACCACGGCACCCTCGAGGGGTGAGTCCGTCAGCCGACCGTACCGAACTCGCTCGTCGCGACCTCCGAACCGTCGGGCAGCGTGACGATTTCGAAGTCTCCGAACACATTCGGCGCGGCGCTCCGGAGCTGACGCAGACACTCGACGGCGACTCGGCGGATCTCGACATCGGCGTGTTCGGTGGCCCGCATCTCGACGAAATGTCGCCACGCCCGGTAGTTCCCGGTGACCACGACGCGCGTCTCGGTGGCGTTGGGCAACACCGACCGCGCTGCCTGACGCGCCTGCTTGCCGCGTACCGGCGCATTGGGCACATCGGCGAGCTTCTCCTCGAGCGCCGCCAGCAGTTCCGTGTACGCCTCACGGCTGGCCTCGGTCGCCTTCGCGAACAACGCCTCGAGCCGCTCGTCACCGGCGATGGCGGGCGGGACGACCACGTTGGCGTCGTTCTCCCGCACGAATCGCTGCGACAGTTGCGAGTAGGAGAAGTGCCGGTGCCGGATCAACTCGTGCGTGCAGGACCGGGAGATCCCGGTGATGTAGAAGCTGACGCTGCCGTGTTCGAGGACCGACAGGTGGCCCACCTCGAGCAGGTGCCGCAAATACCCGGCGTTGGTGGCGGTGCGGGGGTTGGGCTTGGACCAACTCTGGTAGCAGGCTCGCCCGGCGAACTCGGCGAGGGCCTCGCCGCCGTCGGCGTCGGTCTCCCAGGGGATGTCGTCGGGCGGGAGGAAGTCCGTCTTCGCAATGAGCTGCACCTTCAAGGACACCGCTTGCCGCACCGCACACCCTTCCTCGGTCCTGACCCCACCGGGAACCACAGAACCGCACCCTAGCCCCCGCCGCGTCGGCGGGTCGAGTGAGTCTGCTCAAACGCCACCCCGCAGGTGCCTGGACGGTGTATCAACTGGGTGTGCACCGTGTCAGCCGCGGTCGCGGCTCGGCATCCGATCTCGAGAAGGAGCGTCCTGTGGTCCATGCCCCAACCCGCGTCCGCGTGATTCGCGCGGCAGCCGCTCTCACCGCCGGTGCTGCACTGTTCGTCGGCGGACCGGTCGGCGCCGCGCTGGCCGCACCGACGACGGTCGCCGCGGCCGACATCGACCACTCGCTCCACCTCGAAGGCGCGCCGAACGCGCGCGACGTGGGCGGGTACACCACCGTCGACGGCAGGACCGTCCGGACCGGCATGGTGTTCCGCACGGACGCGCTCGACAAACTGACCCCGGCGGACCTCGCCGCGCTCGAAGGCCTGGACGTCAAGGTGGTCGACGACCTGCGCACGGTGTACGAGCGGATTCTGCAGCCCGACCGGTTACCCGCCGGCGCGACGGCGAACTGGTACGACGTGCTCGGCCAGGCGCCGATCGAGACGATGGTCGACCTCCGGTCGGCGTACGTCGCATTCATCGACGCCCCCGGCGCCGACGAGGCGTTCGCGGCCGTGCTGCGCGACATCCGCGACACCGACGGCGCCGTGCTGTACCACTGCAGCGCCGGCAAGGACCGGACCGGCTGGACCACCGCGGTGCTGCTGACGATCCTCGGCGTGGACCGGGCAACCGTGAACGCGGACTACATGCTGACGAACCAGTACGTCGACGACAGCGGCTCGAGCATCACCGCCTCGCTCGGCGGCGGCGGAGTGAAGCAGGAGTGGCTCGACACCGCGTTCGCCACCGCCGAGCAGAGGTACGGCAGCTTCGACAACTACGTGCGCCAGGGTCTCGGCCTGACCGACAACGACATTGCGGCGTTGAAGGCCAAACTCCTCGTCTGACATCACCAACCGTCAGTGTGACGCCATTTCGACGATTGACTGACGTCAACAATGGCGTCACACTGACTTCATGGATCTCACCGAGTACACAGCCCGATTGCGTGACGACCTCGCCGCGGCGGCGACCCTCGGAGACGAGGACACCCAGCGGATCGCCCAGGCCCTTGCAGGCGCGGTGGAGCGCTCGGCACAGCTGATGCTGGTGTCGGCGCTGTCCGATCTCGCCCGCGAGGCTTCCGACGAGCTCGGCGACCGCACCCTCCACGTTCGTTTCGACGGGACGGACGTCGCGGTCGCGGCGACCCGGCGCCGCCCCGAACCGGGCGACACACCGCCGAGCGACGCCTCCGACACCTACCGCACCATCGAGGACGTCACGGGCGACATCAGCCGCGTGACACTGCGATTGGTCGACCAGATCAAGTCGCGGGCCGAGGAAGCCGCCCTGCAGGACGGGATGTCGCTCAATTCGTGGGTCTCCCAGGCGGTTCAGGGCGCCCTCCGGGATCAGATGCGCCGCAGTCGCCCCGACGACGCCTGAGTCGTTTCCCCTCCACGCGCGCCGACCTGCGGCGATCCCGGCCCCGAGAATGGTCTAATTGCGTCTCATCGTTCACGGGGTAGAGGGAGTGCAGAGCATGGCTGTTTCCGGGGCCAAGGAGTTCGAGGTCAAGGCCGCACCGGCCGACGTCATGGCGGCGATCGCGGCCGTGGACCGGCTTCCCGAATGGTCGTCCGCTCACAAGAAGGTCATCGTCGAGAGCACCCATCCGGACGGCCGCGCGCACCGTGTGCGGATGACCGTGTCGATCATGGGCATCAACGACGAACAGGTCGTCGACTACTCGTGGGACGGCGACACCGGAATGTCCTGGACGCTGGTCGAGAGCACTCAGCAGAACAGCCAGGACGGCGCGTACACCCTCACCCCCAAGGGCGACGGCACGCTGGTGAAGTTCGAGCTCACCGTCGACCCGAAGATCCCGCTGCCGGGCTTCATGCTGAAGAAGGCACGGAACATGGCACTCGACACCGCCAGCAAGGGCCTCACCAAGTTCGTCGACGGCAAGTAGGCCGGGCACCGACGTGGGTCCCCTCGTCCGGGTCGCGGCAGCGGCGACGGCACTGATCGTGATCGCGGTGACCGCCGGCTGCGGCAGCACGGTCCGCGGTACCGCGGTCGCCGAGCCGTTCGCGCCGACCACCGACAACCCCGACCCCTCACTGGGGATCGAGGGGATCACGGTCATCGAGTACCCGGTGGGTCTCCACGTCCGGCCGCAGCAGCGTGTCGCGTACGACCGGACTCCCCCGTTCGGCGGACCGCACGACGCGGTGTGGGCGGACTGCAACGGAACCGTCTACGACGCACCGATCCGCAGCGAAAACGCGGTCCACTCACTCGAGCACGGCGCGGTGTGGATCACGTACGACCCGAAACTCGTCACCGGCACGGACCTCGACCGGCTCGTCGGTCGCGTCGAGGGGCAGCCGTATCTCATGATGTCGCCGTACCCGGACCTGTCGGTCCCGATCTCGCTGCAGTCGTGGGGCCACCAACTGGTGGCCGACGGCCCGTCGGACTCGCGGATCGATCACTTCGTCGAGGCACTTCGCTTGAACCGCAACACGTTTCCGGAACCGGGCGCGACGTGCTCAACCCTGCCGGACGTGTTCGACGTCGACAACCCTCCGCCGTTCCAGGCCGGGCCGCCGGATCGGTCGTCGCCCGACACGATTCCGATGAACTGAGGCGGTCAGAGGTCCCCGGCGACGGTGACCGCGACGGTCGCGCCCAGCTCGTAGCAGCGCTCGCGGACGTGCGCGTCGATCGGCCCCGTGATCTCCAGGATCTGCGCGGCCTGCGTCAGTTCCAGCCCGGTGACGATCTTCTGCACCGACTTCACCGCGCCGGCGGTGTCGTTGTTGCCGTGCACCCACAGCCCGTACGGACGCCCGGCCACGGCATCGAGGCACGGGTAGTAGACGGTGTCGAAGAAGTGCTTGAGTGCCCCGGACATGTAACCGAAGTTCGCGGACGTCCCGAACACGTAGCCGTCGGCGCCGAGGACGTCGACGGCGGTCGCGTGCAGCGCCGGCACCGAGCGCACCGTGACGCCGGTGATCTCGGGGTCGCGAGCACCGGCGAGCACCGCCTCGAGCAACTCGCGCGTCGCCGGGGAAGACGTGTGGTGCACCACCAGTAGGGTCTTCTCCGCCTGCCCCGGCGACGCGTCAGCCATCGCGGTCAGCCTTCGCGCTCGAGCTTCTCGAGCGACACGGCGCGTCGCATCGTGTCGCGCGCGCGGCCGCGGTCGCCGGCGTAGTCGTAGGCCCGCGCGAGGCGGTACGAGTTGCGCCAGTTGTCGGGATCGGCTTCCCACTCCTGCTTGACCTGTGCGAACAACGCGTCGGCGGCGTCACGTTCGATCCGGCCGGACGGGCGGCGCGGCAGATCGTCGACGTCGAGCTCGAGGCCCTCGTCGTGCATCCGACGGGCCAGGTGCTGGTGTGCGAGCCCGGACCGGATGGTCGCGACGACCATCCACACGCCGAGCAGTGGCAGGACGAGCACGGCGATGCCGAGGACGACCGGGACGGCACGACCGTCCTGGATCAGCGCGATGCCACGCTGCCCGAGCAGCACGAAGTAGAACGCGAGGGCGACGACGATCGCCGCGATCGCGGCGACCACACGGGTGGACTGGTTCTTCACAGGTCGAGCAGGGGGTCGATACCGACGGTGAGGCCGGGACGCTGCCCGATCTCGCGGACGCCGAGCAGCACGCCGGGGGCGAACGAGTTCCGGTCGATCGAGTCGTGCCGGATCGTCAGGGTCTCGCCCTGCGTGCCGAGCAGCACCTCCTGGTGCGCGACCAGACCGGCCAGGCGTACCGAGTGGACGCGCACGCCGTTCACGTCGGCACCGCGGGCACCCTCGAGTTCGGTGGTGGTGGCGTCGGGGCTGGGTCCGCGACCGGCCTTCTCCCGCGCCTCGGCGATGAGTGCGGCGGTGCGGTACGCGGTGCCCGACGGCGCGTCGGCCTTGTTCGGGTGGTGCAGCTCGATGACCTCGACCGAGTCGAAGAAGCGTGCCGCGGCGGCCGCGAACCGCATCGACAGCACCGCGCCGATCGCGAAGTTCGGGGCGATCAGCACACCGACGCCCGGCTTCTCGGCCAGCCATGACCGCACCTGCGCGAGGCGGGCGTCGTCGAACCCGGTGGTGCCGACCACGGCGTGAATGCCGTTGGCGATCAGGAACTGCAGGTTGTCCATGACGACGTCGGGGTGGGTGAAGTCGATGACGACCTGTGCGCGCTCGTCGACGAGCTGCTCGATCCGCTCCCCCTGATCGACACCGGCCACCAGTTCGAGGTCGTCGGCCTGCTCGACGGCCTCGCACATCGCGCGGCCCACCTTGCCCTTCGCACCGAGAACACCGACCCTGATGGGTGCTGCTGAAGTCACTTCCACGCTCCGTCCGATCCCGTCGATTCCTTGGGGGAAAGCCTACGGTGCGTCGACCGGTGCCGGACAGCGGGACGGGAACAGTCACCGGCGAACAGCGGTGATGAACTGGCTGGACCGCATGGGGTCCTGATCGGGATTCTCCAGGGTCCGGCCCCACTGCTCCGCGACGTCGGCCGATCGGATCACCTCGACGTCCCACCCGTGCCCCGAAAGCCACTCGGCGGGGCCGAAGTCCGGCTCGTCCGGCCACAGCGCCTCCATGTCGATCCCGAAACGCTTGTTCATGTCGTGGAACTGCGGTTCCTGCAGCATGCCCCGGACGTCGTCGACGTGCTCGATACAGATCCGGCTACCCGGCGTCGACAACTCGGTGACCGATCCGAGCAACTGCTCCTTCGCCAAATTCGGCAGGAACGGCATCAGTCCCTCCGCGAGCCACGCCGACGGGCGGGTGCGATCGAAACCCTTGTCCCGCAAGGGAACCACCCATGGCTCCCGAAGATCGACCGCGACGACCCGCCGATCGGACCGCGGTGTCGCGCCCTGCTCGGTCAGAACCTCACCCTTGAACGAGAGCACCTTCGGCGCGTCCAACTCGTAGACAACTGTCCCCGGCCGCCAGTCGAGGCGGTAGGCCCGCACGTCGAGACCGGCCGCCAGCAGCACCACCTGGTCGATTCCGGCCTCACCGGCGGCGGCGAAGTACTCGTCGAAGTACCGCGATCGCACACCCATGTAGTTCGCCATCGATTCCCACGGGATCCCGAGGTCCTCGGCCGCATCCAGTCGCGTCGGCATCGGCACCGGGGGCACTGCCGCCTCCACGAACGCCTCCGCATACGGGTCCGAGACCAGACCGCCCTCGCGGTGCGTCTCCATCGCGCGTCCCGCCGCGACACCGAGCGCCGTGATCCCCACGCCGGTGACGATGTCCCATTCCGCCAGTTCGTTCATATTCCGTCAGCCCCGTCCATCGCCGTCGACCTCGGCATCGAGGGCGAGGGGGGCCTCCCGCCCGAATCGTCGCAAGCCTGCCGCATCCGGCCCCACGGCACCTCATCGCGGCCGCGAACAATCGGGAAGAACGGTTGCCGCGCAACACCTTCCGGCACCGCCCATGCCGCCGGCCGTCGACGGCAGGATGAATCCGACCGCCCGGACCGACTCGATCTCCACAGGCAGGTGCCCCGGGCCCACCACCACGAATGCGGTCGCCATCCCGGCGAGTACAACCATTCCCGACCACCGCCGACATCGTTCCCCCGTGCCGCCATGCTACGCGCCGGACCGGGCGCCGAACCCGACGATCTGCCTCACTCGAACATGATCACCTGACGCAACGCCGTGCCGTCGGCCAGCGCATCCATGCCCGCGTTGATGTCGTCGAGGGCGATCCGCGACGAGATGAGCCTCTCCACCGGGAGACGACCCCGACGCCACAGATCGGCGTAGACGGGGATATCGCGGGCCGGCACGGCCGAACCGAGGTAGCTGCCGACGATCGTGCGTGCCCCCGCCACGAGGGACA
The DNA here is from genome assembly GCF_050433545.1 of Rhodococcus sp. BE178. Lineage (NCBI taxonomy): Bacteria > Bacillati > Actinomycetota > Actinomycetes > Mycobacteriales > Nocardiaceae > Rhodococcus > Rhodococcus sp. BE178. Next base: position 40,232 of record NZ_JBNPXA010000011.1, read on the forward strand.
GCGGCGAGATCGACGCCCGCGCGTCCGGCGCCGGCAGACCCACGGTCACCGTCGTGCCGCCGGGCGCCGTCGCCGACACTGCGGCCTCGAAGGCCCGCGCGTTGCCGGCAGCCTCGACGACGACGTCCGCAACCACCCCCTGCTCCGCCAGCTCTCGCGGGGTGAGCACCCGGGTTGCACCGAGTTCGACTGCGGTAGAGAGCTTCTCCGCGACCGCATCGACCCCGATGACCTCGCCGACGCCGGAGGCGACGGCCGTGAGGATCGCGGCCATGCCGACGCCCCCGAGGCCGACCACCAGGACGGACTCTCCTTCGCGCGGACGTCCCGCGTTGAGCACCGCGCCGCCACCGGTGAGCACCGCGCAGCCCAGGACGGCGGCGATCTCCGGCGGGACGTCGTCGTCGACGGGCACCACCGAGTGGCGATTCACCACCGCATGGGTGGCGAACCCGGATACGCCGAGGTGATGGTGCACGATCGAGCCGCCGCGATGCAGGCGGCGTTCACCACCGAGCAGCGTGCCCGCGTTGTTCGCCGCACCGCCCACCGTGCACGGCATCCGGCCGTCGGTCGCACATCCGGCGCACTCGCCGCACCGCGGCAGGAAGGTCATGACGACCCGCTGTCCTTCGACCAGGTCGTCGACGCCCCGGCCCAGTGCCTCGACCCGACCGGCCGCCTCGTGACCGAGCAGCATCGGCACGGGCCGCACGCGACTGCCGTCGACGACGGACAGGTCGGAATGGCACAGTCCCGCGGCCTCGATGCGGACCAGGACCTCGCCCGGTCCGGGCGGATCCAGGTCGAGATCGGTGACCACGATGGGGGCCGATACGGCATACGGCCGCGGCCGCCCGATCTCCTCGAGCACCGCTCCACGAATCCGCATGCCGCTCCCCTTCCCCGGCGGTCACCGGGATGTCAGACCACTACTGGACGATCCCCCGAACCGATGCGGGCAGGTCCCGCTTGCGCCGGTACGGCCCCACCACCGCGGCCGCGAACGGCCGCTGGAGCAGGACCCGGGCGACGTCGCGCACCTCGTCGGTGGTGACCTCGTCGATGCGCGCGAGGGTCTCCGACACCGACTGGTGGTTGCCGTAGTTCAGTTCGCTGCGGCCGATCCGGGTCATCCGAGAACCCGAATCCTCCAGCCCCAGCACCAGCGAGCCCCGCAGCGAGCCCTTCGCGCGGGCGCACTCGGCGTCGGTGATGCCGTCGGACGCGACGTTCGCGAGCACCTCGCGGATCAGGGTCGCCACCTCGCCGAGGTTCTCCGGCTGGCAGCCGGCGTACACCGAGAAGGCGCCGGTGTCGGCGAAGGTGTCCACCCCCGAGTACACCGAGTAGGCGAGCCCGCGTTCCTCCCGGATCTCTTGGAACAGGCGAGAACTCAGACCTCCGCCCACCGCGGCGTTGAGCACCGACAAGGGCCAGCGATGACCCTCGTGGCGACCGAACGCCCGCACGCCCAGCGCCAGGTGTGCCTGCTCGCTGTCGCGTTTCGTCAGGCTCAGCGTCGGCGCGGTCCGCAGCCGGATCGCACCCTCGCGCCGTGGTGCGGGTGATGCGGACCGGTCCAGGTGCCCCGCGAAGGCCCGGCGCACCAATTCCACGACATGCTCGTGTTCGACGTTGCCCGCGACCGCGACCACCATGCGATCCGGCGTGTAGCGGCGGACGTGGAACGAATGCAGCTGGGTGCGGGTCATCGACTCGATCGACTCGATGCTGCCGATCACCGGCCGGCCCACGGGGTGGTCACCGAACAGCGCGGTCAGGAACGCGTCACCGAGAAGATCCTCCGGGTCGTCGTCGCGCATCGAGATCTCCTCGAGCACCACTTGACGCTCGACGTCGACGTCGACCGACCGGCACCGTCCGCGCAGCACGACGTCGCTCACGAGATCCACCGCGAGCGGCAGGTCGTCGTCGAGGACGTGCGCGTAGAAGCAGGTGTGCTCCTTGGACGTGAACGCATTGAGTTCGCCGCCGACCCCGTCCATCATCTGAGCGATGTCGAGCGCCGAGCGGGTGGGGGTGGACTTGAACAGCAGGTGTTCGAGGAAGTGCGCGGCGCCGGCCACGGTGGGCTGCTCGTCGCGTGATCCGACGCCGACCCAGACGCCGATGGACGCCGAACGCACACCCGGGACGTGTTCGGTGACCACCCGGAGGCCACCGGGAAGCTCCGTGCGCTGCACGCCGGTGCGGGGATGCGGATCGAGAGCGGAGCCGGGTCGGGCCTTCAGGGGCTTCGCGCGAAGGGATTGAGCCATGTGGCGGTTCGTGTTTCCTTAAGTCCGGACGATGTCCCGAAAACCTCGGAAGGTGCGGTGAACGTCGATCCACGATACACCCGGGTAAAGGTCCGGCCCCGCACGGACGAACCGTGCGGGGCCGGACCCGGTACTGCTGTGGCCGACCTACTCGGCGGCGGCGTCACCCTCGGCGGAATCAGCAGGCGCGCCCGCTGCATCGTCTTCGACGGGGATCAGCGAGATCTTGCCGCGGTTGTCGATGTCGGCGATCTCGACGCGGAGCTTGGAGCCCACGTTGACGACGTCCTCGACCTTGGCGATCCGCTTGCCGTTGCCCAGCTTGGAGATGTGCACCAGTCCGTCGCGGCCCGGGAGCAGCGAGACGAACGCACCGAAGGCGGTGGTCTTGACGACCGTGCCGAGGAAACGCTCGCCCACCTTGGGCAGCTGCGGGTTGGCGATGGCGTTGATCTTGTCGATCGCAGCCTGCGCAGACGGGCCGTCCGCGGCACCGACGTACACCGTGCCGTCATCCTCGATCGAGATGTTGGCGCCGGTCTCCTCGGTGATCGAGTTGATCATCTTGCCCTTGGGGCCGATGACCTCACCGATCTTGTCCACGGGGACCTTGATGGTCGTGATGCGCGGCGCGAACGGGCTCATCTCGTCCGGGGTGTCGATGGCCTCGGCCATGACCTCGAGGATCGTGGTGCGGGCGTCGTGCGCCTGCGACAGCGCGCCGGCCAGCACCTTCGAGGGGATGCCGTCGAGCTTCGTGTCGAGCTGCAGGGCGGTGACGAAGTTCTTCGTGCCCGCGACCTTGAAGTCCATGTCGCCGAAGGCATCCTCGGCGCCGAGGATGTCGGTGAGCGCGACGTAGCGGGTCTCGCCGTCGACCTCGTCGGAGACCAGGCCCATCGCGATGCCGGCGACCGGAGCCTTCAGCGGCACACCGGCGTTGAGCAGCGACAGCGTCGAGGCGCAGACCGAGCCCATCGAGGTGGAACCGTTGGAGCTCAGTGCCTCCGAGACCTGACGGATGGCGTACGGGAACTCTTCCTGGCTGGGCAGCACCGGCATGAGCGCGCGCTCGGCGAGGGCGCCGTGCCCGATCTCGCGACGCTTCGGCGAGCCCACGCGACCCGTCTCACCGGTGGAGTACGGCGGGAAGTTGTAGTGGTGCATGTAGCGCTTGCTGGTCTCGGGGCCCAGCGAGTCGATCTGCTGCGCCATCTTGACCATGTCCAGGGTGGTGACGCCCATGATCTGGGTCTCGCCACGCTCGAACAGCGCGGAACCGTGCGCACGCGGGATCACGGCGACCTCGGCGGACAGCGACCGGATGTCGGTGATGCCACGGCCGTCGATGCGGAACTGGTCGCGCAGGATGCGCTGGCGCACAAGCTTCTTGGTCAGCGAGCGGAACGCAGCGCCGATCTCCTTCTCGCGGCCCTCGAACTGCGGAGCGACCTGCTCGAGCACGTCGACCTTGACCTCGTCGGTCTTGTCGTCGCGCTCCTGCTTGCCGGCGATGGACAGCGCGGCCGTGAGCTTCTCGGTCGCGGCGGCCTCGACGGCGGCGAAGACGTCGTCCTGGTACGCCGGGAACAGCGGGAACTCACCGGTCGGCTTGGCAGCCTTCTCGGCCAGCTGCTGCTGGGCCTGGCACAGGCGAGCGATGAACGGCTTGGCGGCCTCGAGGCCCTCGGCCACGATCGCCTCGGTGGGCGCCTGCGCGCCGCCGTCGATGAGCTCGATGACGTTCTCGGTGGCCTCGGCCTCGACCATCATGATCGCGACGTCGGCGTCGTCACCGGAGCCGGAGACGACGCGGCCCGCGACGACCATGTCGAACACCGCGGTCTCGAGCTGCTCGACCGTCGGGAACGCGACCCACTGGCCCTTCTTGTTGTCCTCGGACGTGATGAGCGCGACACGCACGCCACCGACGGGACCGGAGAACGGCAGACCGGCGATCTGAGTGGACGCGGAAGCGGCGTTGATCGCGACGACGTCGTACAGATCCTTGGGATCGAGGCTCAGGACCGTCACGACGACCTGGATCTCGTTGCGCAGGCCGTCGACGAACGACGGGCGCAGCGGCCGGTCGATCAGACGGCAGGTCAGGATCGCGTCGGTGGAGGGACGGCCCTCACGACGGAAGAACGAGCCGGGGATGCGGCCCGCGGCGTACATGCGCTCCTCGACGTCCACCGTCAGGGGGAAGAAGTCGAAGTGCTCCTTGGGCTGCTTGCTGGCCGAGGTGGCCGACAGCAGCATGGTCTCGTCGTCGAGGTAGGCGACGACGGCGCCGGCGGCCTGCTGAGCAAGGCGACCGGTCTCGAAACGAATGGTGCGGGTGCCGTAGCTCCCGTTGTCGATGACGGCGGAGGACTCGAACACGCCCTCTTCGACCTCGATTGCGGAATTTGCGGAATTCGCGGAATTCTCTGTCATTTCTTTTCTTCTCTTCCCTCTCGTCTTTTGCCGTATCCGCATGGGCGCCGCGACCCTCCTGGTCGCGGCTGCGCACCCCTCACAGTGCGGAGGCGGCCATCGATCGAAGCCTGCCGGATTGCATCCGGAGGGCCACTACCGAAGACCGACGCCACGGCTGCAGGCGCGGGCGGCGGGGGTGGTGCAAACACCGATAGCCAACGAGGCTCAGTCTAAGCATCGACTATGCAAGCCTCGCTGGCTATCGGTGAGGTCGGCGAGCCAACTCGCCGTGTGACCGTCTTATCGGCGCAGGCCGAGACGCTCGATGAGCGAACGGTAGCGGGCGATGTCGACCTTCTGGACGTACTTGAGCAGACGACGACGGCGTCCGACCAGCAGCAGCAGGCCGCGGCGGGAGTGGTGGTCGTGCTTGTGCATCTTCAGGTGCTCGGTGAGATCGACGATGCGCTTGGTGAGCATGGCCACCTGCGCCTCCGGCGAACCGGTGTCGGTCTCGTGCAGTCCGTACTCGCCGAGGATCTGCTTCTTCTGCTCGGTGGTCAATGCCACTTGGTGCACTCCTGTAACTGACGTCCGCGTGAATGGAAATCGGAGATTCCGGCTCGCACCGGACCCCCGACGGGTGCGGCCGCCGCGAACCGCAGCACACACCAGCGGGAAATCCTACCAGGTACGGCGCCTCGGTCAGTGCTCGGCAGCCTCGGTGAGGATCTTGCGGGCCTTCTCGGCGTCGCGGCCCATCTCCTCGATCAGCGCGTCCACCGAGTCGAACTTCTCCATGCCTCGAACGCGCTCGACGAAGTCGACCGCGACGTGCTGGCCGTACAGGTCGGCCTCCCGGTCGAGCACGAATGCCTCGACGGTGCGGGTACGGCCGGAGAAGGTCGGGTTGGTACCCACCGAGACAGCCGCCTGGTAGCGCTGTCCCGGCTCCACCGTGCCCTCGACCGGGCCGGCGCCCAGGACGGTGAACCACGCCGCGTACACGCCGTCCGCGGGAATCGCCGAGTACATCGGCGGTGCGATGTTCGCGGTCGGGAAGCCGAGCCCACGCCCACGACCGTCGCCGTGCACGACGACGCCTTCGACGCGGTGCGGGCGTCCGAGCGCCTCCGTGGCCGCCGCGACGTCTCCCGCGTCGACGCACGAGCGGATGTAGGTCGAGGAGAAGGTGACGGCGTGCTCGGCGAGCAGGTTCACACCGTCGACGGCGAATCCGAACCGCGCGCCCGTCTCACGGAGCAGGTCGACATTGCCGGCCGCCTTGCGACCGAACGTGAAGTTCTCGCCGACGACGACCTCTGCGACATGCAGACGCTCGACCAGGATCTCGTGGACGTACCGCTCGGGAGAGAGCTTCATGAACTCCGTCGTGAAGGGCATGACGCAGAAGACGTCGATTCCCAACTCCTCGGCCAACTCGGCCCGCCGCGGCAGCGTCGTCAGCTGCGCCGGGTGACTACCCGGGCGCACGACCTCCGCCGGATGCGGATCGAATGTCATGAGGACACTGGGAATTCCACGCTCACGAGCCGCGCCGACCGCGCGGGAAATCAGTTGCGCGTGCCCACGGTGCACGCCGTCGAAAACGCCGATCGTCAGGACACAACGCCCCCAGTCCGCCGGCACATCGTCCAGACCTCGCCATCTCTGCACAGGTGGCAGCCTACGGCCACTGCGGACGCCGGTCACGTTCGGACCGACTCTGCGGTGCGAATCCGCTGATCATGTTGCGCGATCAACGAACCGGTCGGCGACTCCGGTGTCCGCTGTGCGCACGGCAGCGGTGTGTCCGACGGGATGTTGATGTGTGTCCCGGGTGACTGTTGCCTAAGCTCGTAACCGTGGCCACGCAGAAGTCAGACGTAACCCCTCCGAGCGAGGTGACCCGCCCGGAGACCTTGTCGTCGGTGGCGCAGGACTACCTCAAGGTGATCTGGACGGTCCAGGAATGGTCGCGCGAGCGGGTGTCGACCAAGCTGCTGGCCGAGCGGATCGGCGTCTCGGCATCCACCGTCTCGGAGGCCATCCGCAAGCTGTCCGACCAGGGTCTGGTCGACCATGCCCGGTACGGTTCGATCGCGCTGACCGACGCCGGCCGGTCCGCGGCCGTGTCGATGGTGCGCCGGCACCGGCTCATCGAGACGTTCCTCGTCAACGAACTCGGGTACGGCTGGGACGAGGTGCACGACGAGGCGGAGGTTCTCGAGCACGCCGTCTCGGACCGCATGATCGACCGGATGGACGCCAAGCTCGGATTCCCCGAGCGCGATCCGCACGGCGATCCCATTCCGGCCGCCGACGGCTCGGTGCCCACGCCGCCGGCCCGCCAGCTCAGCGACTTCCAGGACGGCGATTCCGGGCGCGTCGCCCGCATCTCCGACGCCGATCCGGCGATGCTGCGCTACTTCGACTCGGTCGGGATCGCACTCGACACCGAGATCGCCGTCGTCGAACGTCGAGACTTCGCCGGCACCGTGTCGATCCGGCTCGACGCGCGGCCGGACACCGTCGACCTCGGCAACCCTGCCGCACAGGCCATCTGGCTGGTCTAGGCTCGGCTCACCGCACCACGTCGGGCGGCACACGACCGGAACGAGGTCCGTGATGAACTCAGTCGTCCGTCGGATCGCACGATCGGCCGCGACCGTGTCCGCCATCGGTGCCGTCGCCGTCGCCGGTGCCGGAATCGCCTCCGCGGACGAATGGCCGCCGGTCCCGCCCTACCCCAGCGCCACCGGTCCCGCCGAGTACTACGGCTTCCTGACGCCCACCGACCCGGACTACTGGAATCCGTTCGTCAGCCGCAACCGGCTGACGTCACCCTTCGGCACCAGCACCCGCATCGTGTGCACCGGCTTCCACGGCGTCCTGTCCGAGTGCTGGCAGGCCGACCGCGAGGGAAATCCGCACAAGCTGGTCCACCTGCCGATGGACTACCCCGGATCGATGGGGTCGAACGAGCCCGGTGGCGGGCCGGTGCATTTCGTCTACCCGGGGTTCATTCCGGGCAGCTGAACACCTGCGCTACTGGAGGGTCGCCGGCCGCACCACCATCACCGAACTGGCCCGCTTGCCGCGCTCCTGCAGCAGGGCGATGGTGTGCCCGTTCGGGTCGATCGCCGCGTACACGCCCTTCAACCCGATCGGCTCGAGCCACCGGCCCTGGCTGATCGATTCGGCCTCCTCGGCGGTGATCTGCCGGTGCGGGAACGCTGTCTGTGCGGCCTGGTCGATGTCGAGGCTGACGCCCGGATCGTCCGCGAGCTGGTCCAGGGTGCGGGCATGCTCGAGTGTGAACGGCCCGACGCTGGTGCGTCGCAGCGCCGTCAGATGGCCACCGACTCCGAGCGTCGCACCCAGATCCCGGGCGAGTGCGCGGATGTAAGTGCCGGACGAGCAGTCGACGTCCACGTCGAGGTCGACGAATCCCCCGTCCTCGGACGGCACGTCGCGCCGCGCCAGCACCTCGAAGCGCGAGACCGTCACGGGACGGGCCGCGAGCGTGACCTCCTCACCCGCACGGATCCGGGCGTGAGCGCGCTGACCGTCGACCTTGATGGCGCTCACACTCGCCGGCACCTGCTGGATGTCGCCGGTGAGCTTGGCAACCTCGGCCGCGATCTGCTCGTCGGTGACGGCCGACGCGTCCGAGGTCGAGAGGACCTCCCCCTCCGCGTCGTCGGTCGTGGTGGCCTGGCCCAGCCGGATCGTCGCGCTGTACGACTTGGTGGTCAATGCCAGCAGTCCTAGCAGCTTGGTCGCCCGTTCCACACCGAGGATCAGCACACCGGTCGCCATCGGGTCGAGGGTTCCGGCGTGGCCCACCTTGCGGGTGTTGAGCAGCTTCCGGCACCGGGCGACCACGTCGTGGCTGGTCATCCCCGCATCCTTGTCGACGATCAGCAGGCCGGCGCCGACGAGGCCGGAGGACGGTTTTTGAGACTTGGACACGTGGTCCGATTCTGCCAGCCGCCGGTCGGATCACCGACTCGGCTCCTACTCAGCTCACCGAGATGGCCGTGACGATCAGCCCGTCCGACACCAGCCAGCGGCCGTCGAAGCTGACCAGCGGCGCTGATCCGTCGGTCGTTCCGCCCGGCACCAGAAGCCTCGAATGGAAAGAGCCCATCGCCCCACCGTCGGCGCTTTCGGTCCCGCCGGTGAACGTGATGTGTGCGTCCTCGAAACCGAGCCAGCGCCGCGTCAGTGGGAACCACGCCTTGTAGGTGGCCTCCTTGGCGCAGAACAGCAGCCGATCCCAGTGCACGACGGCCGGGTCGACGCCGGTGAGCCACTCGCGTTCCTCGGGCAGGCTCACGGCGTCGAGAACGCCGTCGGGCAGTGGCCCGTTCGGCTCGGCGTCGATGCCGACGCTGCGGACCTGCATCGCGTAGCCGAGGACCGCGGCGCGGTAGCCGTCGCAGTGCGTCAGGCTCCCCACGACGCCCCGCGGCCACACGGGAGAACCGTTGTCGCCCCGCAGGATCGGGGCCGGTTCCATCCCCAGGTCCGCCATAGCGAGCCGGGCGCAGTGGCGGGCGCCGATGAACTCGCGGCGGCGCTTCTCGACCGCCTTCGCGATCAGCGACTCCTCCTGCGGATGCGGCTGCAGGCCGGGCGGGTCCTCGAACAGCTCCGCCGAGGCGACACCGGTGGGCAGAATGCGCTCGATCAACCCAGTTCCTCTCAACGCTGCGCTCTCATCCGCTCGTACTCCGCTTCCTGCTCCGCGGTGATCCGAAAGTGTCCGCCGAACTTGTTCAGGGTGCCGGGCGCGTAGTCCGGCACCGGCAGGATCTGGCGCAGCAGCTTGTCGGGCAGGCCGCGGCGCTGCCACTCGCGCGGGTAACCGACGGACACCTCCTCGAACCGCACCCCGTCGTAGTACGTCGTGCGGGGAATGTGGAGGTGGCCGTACACACAGCACACGGCGTTGTAGCGGGTATGCCAGTCCTTGGTCGCCTCGGTGCCGCACCACAGCGCGAACTCCGGGTAGTACAGGACCGCGGTGGGCTCGCGGACCAGCGGGAAGTGGTTGATCAGGACGGTCGGGACCGACGGGTCCAGGGCGTCGAGTCGCTGTCGAGTCTCCTCGATCCGGGCCCGGCACCAGGCGTCCCGGGTCGCGTAGGGCTCCGACGACAGCAAGAACTCGTCGGTGGCCACGACGTTCTTGTCCCGCGCGATGCGCAGGCCGTCGGCCTTGTCGATCGCCCCGGCCGGCAGGAACGAGTAGTCGTACAGCAGGAACATCGGCACGATCGTGGCGGGACCGCCCTCGCCCTCCCACACCGGGTACGGATCCTCCGGCGTCAGCACACCGATCTCGCGGCACATGTCGACGAGGTAGTCGTAGCGGGCTTTCCCGTGCATCTGCACCGGATCCTTGGCGGTGGTCCACAACTCGTGGTTGCCGGGCACCCAGATCACCTTCGCGAAACGACTCTTCAGCAACGTCAGCGCCCAGCGGATGTCGTCGGTCTTCTCCGAGACGTCGCCCGCGACGATCAGCCAGTCGTCGGGCGAGTCCGGGAAGATCTCCTCGGTGATCGGACGATTCCCCCGGTGTCCGACGTGTGTGTCGCTCACCGCCATCAACTTCCCTGCCACACCACTACCCTTTCGTCTCCCGGAACTGGAGATCGGAACCCCCGACGGCCCAGCGGCCCGACGCTGTGCGCCACAACACAGCGAACATCCGCAGCATGAGGAACACAGTAAGCCCCGTCCAGATTCCGGCCAGTCCCCAGTCCCAGGCCAGCGACGCCCAGATGAGCGGGAGGAATCCGACAAGTGCGCAGGCCAGCGTCGCGGTCCGCAGGAACGCGGCATCGCCCGCACCCAGCAACACGCCGTCGAGCGCGAACACCACGCCCGCGACCGGCGTGATGCCGACGAAGAACCACCACGCCACCGCCGCCTGGTCGAGCACGGCGGGATCCTCGGTGAACAGCGCCGGGATCACCGTGTGCCCGGCCGCGAACACCAGGGCCAGCACGATCGCGAACACCGCCGACCAACGCGTCAGACGCCACGCGAGCCGCTTCGCTCCGCGCACGTCGCTGCGGCCCAGTGCGGCCCCCACCAGGGTCTGCGCGGCGATCGCGAGCGAATCGAGCGTCAGCGACACCAGGTTCCACAGCTGCAGCACCACCTGGTGGGCGGCGACGGACGCGGCACCGAACCGCGACGCGACAGCCGCCGCCGACAGGAAGCACGCCTGGAAGGCCAGGCTGCGCAGGATCAGATCGCGGCCGAGGACCATCTGCGCCCGCATGATCCCGGCGCGCGGCCGCAGCGGCACACCAGAGCGCAGCAACGCCACCCCGAACAGCACCGCCGACGTCGCTTGACCCGCGACGTTCGCGATCGCCGACCCGACCAACTCGAGCCGGGGCGCCCCGGCCACGCCGTGCACCAGCAGCACACACAGCACCGCCGAGATCGCCTGCCCCACCAGTACGAACCGCAAGGGCCGCATGGTGTTCTGCACACCGCGCATCCAGCCGTTGCCGGCCATCGCGACCAGAATCAGGGGCGCCCCGAACACCGCGACACGCAGCCATTGCTCCGCCTCGGAGGCAATGTCGCCGGACCCCGCGATCAGCGACGTGATGGGCCCGGCCAGCAGTTGGACGACGGCGACGAGCGCCGCGCCGATGCCGAGGGCCAGCCACGTGGCCTGCACACCCTCCCCGACCGCGTCCCGTTCCCGGCCGGCGCCGTGCATGCGCGACGCCCGCGCGGTGGTCCCGTACGAGAGGAACGTGAGCTGGGTGCTGACCTGGGCGAGGACGAGCCCGCCGACGGCGAGGCCCGCGAGCGCGAGGGCACCGAGATGCCCGACGACGGCGATGTCGAGCAGGAGGTAGAGCGGCTCCGCGGCGAGAACGCCGAGCGCGGGCAGCGCGAGCCCGAGGATCCGGCGGGCCCCGACGTCGGCGCCCTCGGCGATCTCGGTGGTGCGGTCTGTCGTGCCGGTCAAGTCAGCCGAGGGTTTCCTGCAACGCGGCGACGACCGATTCGCTGGTGCCCGTCGCGGTGTAGCCGGCCGCGAACCGGTGCCCGCCGCCCCCGAGCCGTTCCGCGACCGCCGAGACGTCCACCGACTCCTTCGAGCGCAGCGACACCGACCACACGTCCGGCGCGGACTCCTTGAACACCGCCGCGACCTCCGCCTCAGAGGTGGTGCGCACGATGTCGATGACGCTCTCGACTTCCTCGGACCCGAGTCCGGCGGAGTCGGCGCAGCGGATCACCGCGTGCACCAGTCCGCGGCCGTCCGCGGCGTCCGGCACCAGGGCCGCCGACGACAGCACAGAGCCGAGCATCGGCAGCCAGCCGAACGGGTGGGTGTCGAGCAGTCGGCGCGCAATGGCGGCGCCGTCGATGCCGGTGCCGAGCAGTCGCTCGGCGAGGGTGTGTGTGCCCGGCTGCACCCAGCGGAAGCATCCGCTGTCGGTCACGAGTCCGGCGTACAGGCAGTGCGCGAGGTCGGCGTCGATCTCCACACCCCACAGGTCGAATATTTCCGCCAGCACGGCCGTGGTCGCCTCGGCGGACTCGTCGACCAGGTTGAACATCCCGAAACGGGTGTTGGACCGGTGATGGTCGATCACCAGCGACCGCCGCGCCCCGCCCAGACGGGACGCCAGCTTGCCGAGCCGTCCCGTGCTGCCGCAGTCGACGGTGACGAGTAGATCGACGTCCTCGTCGACGGCGTCCGCCGGAACCAGCAGGTGCGTGCCGGGCAGACCCGACATCGACACCGGCAGGTCAGCGGGCGCCGCGAACGACACCTGGACCGGAATTCCCTTGCGCTCGAAGACCATTCCGAGAGCAAGACCGCTACCGATCGTGTCGGCATCGGGTTGGAGGTGACAGAGGATCGTCACCGACGTCGCACCCGCCAGCACCTCGACCGCATCCTGCGCATGCAGGTTCTGCGGGCCGAGGGCCGGGGGCGAGGTTTCCGGGCAGTGGGTCATGGGCGCCGCGGGTCAGTTGTCCTCGGACGAGGACACGTCCCCGGCGGCAGACTCGTCGCCGTCGGCCGCGCGCGACTCCTTGTAGGGGTCGGTGTCGCCCGCCGGCTGCGCGTTCTCCCGGGCACGTGCCACGGCATCGTCCGCGGCGCGCGCACGAGCGAGCAGCTCTTCCATGTGCCGAGCGGTGTCCGGCACGGTGTCCGCGACGAACGTCAGGGTCGGCGTGAACCGCACCCCGGTCCCGGCGCCCACCTTGGAGCGGAGCACACCCTTGGCCTTCTCGAGACCGGCGGCGGCACCCGCGACGTCGGGTTCGGACTCGAGGTCCGCCCCCATCACCGTGTAGTACACGGTGGCGTCGTGCAGGTCGGCCGTGACCTTCGCGTCGGTGATGGTCACGAAGGCCAGACGCGGGTCCTTGATCTCGTGGTCGATCGCCGTCGCGACGATCGTGCTGATTCGCTTAGCGAGCCTGCGTGCGCGTGCAGGATCTGCCATGGCAATCAGTCTCCTCTCTGGGATATCTCCGCCGTCAGCCCGTTAATCCTCGGGGCCGAAAATTCTTCGTCGAACTGCCAGTAACTGCAGTTCCGGTCGTCCAGCGACGTGCCGCTCGCACTGATCCAGCACCTCGTGGACATGATCGACCCCCGAACTGGCCACCGCGACACCGAGCAGGGCCCGCCTGTAGCGGTCCTGCTCGCCGGTCTCGGCAGCTGACACCCCATATCGGCGCAATTCGGTCAGAACCGGTCGGACCAGCGACCGCTTCTCCTTCAATGACCGCACATCGCCGAACAGGATGTCCATCTCGAGCGCACCGAGATACACCAGTCCTCCCTCCGGTGTGAGATGTCGACTACCGGCACAGCCGGAGTGTCCCTCCCCGGTGGCACCAGGCCACCGGGGAGGGACACGTGCGGTGCGACTAGTCCCGCGGCTTCTCGCGAAGCTCGTAGGCCTCGATCACGTCGCCGACCTTGATGTCGGAGTACGTGACGGTCAGACCGCACTCGTAGCCCTCGCGGACCTCGGTCGCGTCGTCCTTCTCCCGCTTGAGCGACGAGATCGTCATGGTCTCGGCGATCACCGCGTTGTCACGGATCAGGCGTGCCTTCGCGTTGCGGCGCACGATGCCCGAGGTGACGAGGCAGCCCGCGATGTTGCCGATCTTCGAGGAGCGGAACATGGCACGGATCTCGGCCTTGCCCAGCGACACCTCCTCGTAGACCGGCTTGAGCATGCCCTTGAGGGCCTTCTCAACCTCGTCGATGGCCTGGTAGATCACCGAGTAGTACCGGATGTCGACGCCCTCGCGGTTCGCCAGCTCCGTCGCCTTGCCTTCGGCACGGACGTTGAAGCCGATGATGATCGCGTTGGACGCGGACGCCAGGTTGACGTTGGTCTCGGTGATGCCACCGACACCGCGGTCGATCACGCGCAGCTGCACCTCGTCGTCGATCTCGATCCCCATGAGGGCCTCTTCCAGCGCCTCGACGGTGCCGGAGTTGTCGCCCTTGAGGATGAGGTTGAGCTCGTTGTGCTCCTTGAGCGCGGCATCCAGATCTTCCAGGCTGATGCGCTTGCGGCTGCGGGCAGCGAGCGCGTTGCGCTTGCGTGCATTACGCCGGTCCGCGATCTGGCGGGCGATCCGGTCCTCGTCGACCACGAGCAGGTTGTCGCCTGCGCCGGGGACCGACGTGAAGCCGACGACCTGGACGGGACGCGAAGGCAGTGCCTCCTCGACGTCGTCTCCGTGCTCGTCGATCATGCGACGGACGCGGCCGTAGGCGTCGCCCGCGACGATCGAGTCGCCGACCCGCAGGGTGCCGCGCTGGATGAGCACGGTCGCCACGGGACCACGGCCACGGTCGAGGTGCGCCTCGATCGCGACACCCTGGGCATCCATGTCCGGGTTGGCGCGCAGATCCAGGGAGGCATCCGCGGTCAGCAGCACCGCTTCCAGGAGGGCATCGATGTTGGTGCCCTGCTTGGCCGAGATGTCGACGAACATGGTGTCGCCGCCGTACTCCTCGGTGACGAGGCCGTACTCGGTGAGCTGCTGGCGGATCTTGTCCGGGTTCGCCCCCTCCTTGTCGATCTTGTTCACCGCGACCACGATCGGCACGTCGGCCGCCTGGGCGTGGTTGATCGCCTCCACCGTCTGCGGCATGACGCCGTCGTCGGCCGCGACCACGAGAATCGCGAGGTCGGTGGCCTTGGCACCGCGGGCACGCATGGCGGTGAACGCCTCGTGACCCGGGGTATCGATGAACGTCACCAGACGCTCATTGCCGTCCAGCTCGGTCAGCACCTGGTAGGCGCCGATGTGCTGGGTGATGCCACCGGCCTCGCCCTCGCGGACGTTGGCCTTGCGGATCGTGTCGAGCAGGCGGGTCTTGCCGTGGTCGACGTGACCCATGACGGTGACCACCGGCGGACGCGACTCGAGGTCGTCCTCGTTACCGGCATCCTCGCCGTAGGTGAGGTCGAACGACTCGAGCAGCTCGCGGTCCTCGTCCTCCGGGCTGACGACCTGGACGACGTAGTTCATCTCGCCGCCGAGCAGCTCGAGGGTCTCGTCGTTCACCGACTGAGTGGCCGTGACCATCTCGCCGAGGTTGAACAGCGCCTGGACCAGTGCCGACGGGTTCGCGTCGATCTTCTCCGCGAAGTCGGAGAGGGATGCGCCGCGAGCGAGACGGATGGTCTCACCGTTGCCACGGGGCAACCGCACGCCGCCGACGGCGGGCGCCTGCATGGAATCGTATTCCTGACGCTTCTGCCGCTTCGACTTACGACCGCGACGCGGAGCGCCACCGGGGCGACCGAAGGCACCCGCGGCACCGCCGCGACCACCCGGACGTCCGCCGCCGCCACCGGGGCGACCGCGGAATCCACCGGGAGCACCGGCACCTGCACCGGCACCGGGAGCACCGGCACCGGGAGCGCCGCCACCGCGGTAGCCACCGCCGCCACCACCCGGACGACCGCCGGGAGCGCCGGGACGGCCGCCGCCGGGACGACCCGCACCGGGTGCGGGACGCGACGAGCGGGCCGGCATCGCACCGGGACTCGGACGGGGAGGCATGGATCCGGGGCTGGGACGGGGGCCGCCCTGGCCGGGAGCCGGACGCGGGCCACCGGGACCTGCGGCCGGGCGCGGAGCGCCGGGAGCACCCGGACGCGGGGCACCGCCCTGCGGACCCGGACGCGGAGCACCCGGACGCGGGGCACCGGGTGCCGGGCGCGGAGCCGGACGGTCGGCGGGAGCCGAGGAGTACGGGTTGTTACCGACGCGCGGCGGCTTGGGGCCGGGGCGCGGACCACCGGGCTTGGGGCCCGGAGCGGTCGGGGCTGCTGGAGCCGGAGCGGCCGAGGCCGCCGGAGCTGCCGGAGCAGCGGGCGCGGCCGGAGCAGCGGGTGCCTGCGGGGCAGGCTTCGGCGCCGGCGTGGGTGCCGGGCCGGGCCGCGGACCGGGCACCTTGGCGGCCGGAGCGCTGGGAGCGGCCGGAGCCGCCGGGGTTTCTGCCGCCGGGGCCGCGGGAGCGGCCGGAGCGGGCTTGGGGCCGGGGCGCGGGGCACCGGGCTTGGGCGCGACCGCACCGGGCTTGGCGGACGGACGCGGAGCACTGTCCGAGCCTTCCGTCTTGCCTTCGGTCTGCGACTTCGCGGACGGGAACGACTCCCGCAGACGACGCGCGACGGGCGCCTCCACCGTGGAGGACGCCGACTTCACGAACTCGCCCTGCTCCTTGAGCCGTGCGAGTAGTTCCTTACTTGTGACACCGAGTTCTTTCGCCAACTCGTGCACGCGGGCCTTGCCTGCCACTGCTCTCCTCTACTGAGAGGTCGAGCGAGCGACTTGCCCGCACGACCTCGGTTATCTCCGATGGACGTTCATCGCTGGTGCTTCACGGTGTGCTCATGAGTGCTTGTGCCTGTTCTCTGAGGTACTGCTCGACATTCCCGAGTGTTGTGCAACCCGAGAGGTCCCGAGTGGTACTACGTCCTGCGTGATCACTGTGCCTGTTTTCACAGGTTCGAATGACCCGCCTTCGATGTCTCGAACATCCCGCCCGGCTCGGTCAGCCGGTCGAGTTCCGAGGAATCCAGACTTCCGGACACCCGTAGTGCTCTGCCGAATGCTCGGCGCCGACCCGCCTCAGCCAGGCACTTCGGGTCGAGGTGCAACCACGCACCGCGCCCTGGGAGCCTTCGCTTCGGATCGGGGGTGAGGACGAATCCACCGGACTCGGCCTCCCGCGCCACGACCCTGAGCAGGTCGGCGGCCAGCCCTTTCTGCCTGCATCCAACGCACGTCCGCACCGGTTCACCGGCTTGGACACGCGTAGACACCGACAGTTCACGCTGAACCATCGACCACTCTACCGCTGTATTGGCGTGAACTCCGCATTCTGTTTCTAAGCACCCGTCGTTTCGCGACCGACCTGTGACTCGGGGCCCGGGGCGGCGTCACTGCGGATGTCGATACGCCACCCGGTCAACCGTGCAGCGAGACGCGCATTTTGCCCCTCCTTGCCGATGGCCAGCGACAGCTGGAAATCGGGGACGACGACCCGCGCAGCCCGCGCATCGGGATCCACCACAGTGACGGACACCACTTTCGACGGCGACAGCGCGTTGCCGACGAACTTCGCCGGATCCTCGTCGTAGTCGATGATGTCGATCTTCTCACCGGCGAGTTCGCTCATGACGTTTCGCACGCGCTGACCCATCGGGCCGATGCACGCGCCCTTCGCGTTCAGCCCCTGCACGCGGGAGTGAACCGCGATCTTGGACCGGTGGCCAGCTTCGCGCGCGACCGCGATGATCTCGACCGAGCCGTCGGCGATCTCGGGAACCTCGAGGGCGAACAACTTGCGGACCAGATTCGGGTGGGTCCGCGACAGCGTGATCTGCGGCCCACGCTGACCCCGGGAGACCCCGACGACGTAGCACTTGATCCGGTCGCCGTGCTCGTAGGTCTCCCCCGGCACCTGCTCGGCCGGCGGGATCAGACCCTCGGCCCCGTTGGCCTCGCTACCGATCCGCACGACGACCATGCCGCGCGCGTTAGCGCGGGTGTCGCGCTGGATCACGCCGCCGACGATCTCACCTTCGTGGGTGGCGTACTCGCCGAAGCTGCGCTCATGCTCGGCGTCACGCAGGCGCTGGAGGATGACCTGACGAGCCGTGGTCGCGGCGATACGCCCGAAGCCCTCCGGGGTGTCGTCCCACTCCTCGCCGACACGATTGCCGTCCGCATCGACCTCGTGCGCCATGACTCGCACGATGCCGGTCTTGGTATCGACGTCGATACGCGCGTGGGGCTGGTGTCCCTCGGTGTGTCGGTACGCGGTGATCAGAGCCGTCTCGATCGCCGCGATGATCGTGCCCGCGGAGATTCCCTTGTCCGTCTCGATTGCCCGCAGCGCGGCGATATCGATATTCACTTGTCCGACCCTTCTACTTCTTCGTTCGACGCATCCGCGTCCGCAGGTGCGACACGACCCTCCGGGATTCCACCCGCAAGCTCGATCTCCCTCGCATCGGGTCGCGAGAATTCCACCTGCACAACAGCTTTCCTGACATCTTCCAGTTCCACACGACGCACCGTCGGGCCACCCTTGGCCTTGACGACGACATCGACACCACCGTCGGCGAGCTGGCCGATCCGGCCGGTCACGGACTCGGATTCGAGTTCGATCAACGCCTTGCGCCCCTGGGCGCGCCGCCAGTGGCGCTCCTCGGTGAGCGGCCGGTCGATACCCGGCGACGTCACCTCGAGCGTGTATGGGGACTCACCGAAATCCGAGGCGGCGTCGAACACGTCGGAGATGACGTGGCTGAGCCGGGCGACCTCGTCGAGTTCGAGCCCGGCGTCACTGTCGACCATGACGCGGACCGAGCTGTGCCGGCCCGCGAGTGTGATCGTCACATCCTCGAGGTCGTAGCCCTCACGCTCGACAGGTTCGGCGAGAAGCTCGATAACCCTCTCCCTCGACGGCACCGGCATCTGGGACGCTCCTCGCTTCAGTTGTGGTCATCACTGACGTGTGGTGGTCTCACCCTGCGCCGATCGACTTCGTCGTCGCAGGACGGTACGCACCACGAGGTGGACTGTGGAGCATTCAGGGTATCGCGCTTCCGGGGCGTTCGTGACCATGCGGTCCGACGCGACCGGCCGACCATCCGGTCCGATGTGACGGCCCCGCACTTCGCCGCGACCTGCGCGGTGCCGACTATCCGACCGATTCCTGGCACCATGATCGAGTGCGAACGCCCTTTCTCACTCACCCGCTCTCCCGACGCGCCGCGCTGCGCGTCGTGGGCAGCGCCGCGCTCGGGACGACAGCGCTCACGTTGACGACGGGTTGCTCGGATTCGGGGCAGGCCGACACCCCGGCCGAAATCGATGCCCTCACCGCCCAGGCCGAACTCGCGCGCCGGGATGCCGCGAACGCGACGACGGCGATTGCGACGTACCCCGATCGGGCCGGGGCGCTCGGCGTGGTGGCTGCCGAGCGGACCGCGCATGCCGACGCGCTGGACGCGGAGATCGCACGCGCCGCCGGTTCCGCGTCGTCCGACACGACGACACCCTCCCCGCAGGTGCCGGCACCACCGACACTCGAGCAGCTGCGCGCCGAAATCGCGGACGCGCAACGCGAGGCTGCCCGGCTGGCACGCACCCAGTCCGGCTACCGCGCCGGGCTACTGGGTTCGATCAGCGCGGCCTGCGCCGCGCAGCAGGCGGTGTTGCTGCCGTGAGCAAGCAGAGCCCCGGACCCGAACAGCAGGCGCTCATCGATGCGCTGCAGGCCGAGTACGCCGCCGTCTTCGCCTACGGGCTGGTCGCGGCCTTCTCCAATCCCACCCGCTCCGACCTGGTCTCGGCGAACACCGCGGCGCACCGGGCGCGCCGCGACGCGACGATCGACGCGCTGACGGCAGCCGACGTCGAGGCCCCCCAACCGCAGCCCGCGTACTCCGTGCCGTTCCCGGTGAGCGATCCGACCTCCGCCGCCCAGCTGGCCGCGCAGGTCGAAGCCGATACCGCGGTGGCATGGCGGTCGGTGATCGAACGCAGCCAGTCCGAGCACACCCGCGAGGTGGGCGTCACCGCCCTCACCGAAGCCGCTGTGCGAGCAGCGAACTGGCGCGCGATCCTCGGGGTCGTTCCCCCCACCACCGCCTTCCCGGGACAGCCCTGACCCTGCCGAGGCAGCGCCCACTCACCCACTGAGCGGGAAAGTCGTCCGCGAATCGCGTTGCAGGACCTAGGTTCTTCGACATCAGTTCGCGATCGAGAGGAACCCCCGTGACGGAACGCACCATCGAACAACGCCTCGACGACCTGGAGCGGATCGAGGCGATCAAGGCGCTCAAGCACCGGTACCTCCGGGCGTGCGACGCGAAGGACGCCGACACCTTCCGCGCGTGCTTCATCGATCGCGGTGCCGTGATCGACTACGGACCGCTCGGCAAGTTCGACGACGCCGACCCGATCGCCGAAGTGTTCCGCACCATCGCACTGCAGAAGGTGGACGGCAAGAACGTCATCCTCGACATGCACCACGCGTTCCATCCGGACATCACGCTGCACGGCGAAGACCTGGCGTCGGGCAAGTGGACGCTCGCCTTCCGCCAGGTCAATCTCATCGACAACACCGAGACCGTTCGCTCCATCGAGTACGTCGACGAGTATGTGATCGAGAACGGTGAGTGGAAGATGTCGAAGTGTCAGTCGATCACGCTGTGGTCGATGACGCGTCCGCTCGGTGAGGGCGCGGTCGTCACCGCGGGCTGATCGCCTTCGGTGTCGCCGGCGGCGGGGGTGCCTCCGGGCATCAACGCCGCCGCGATCACCGCGATCACCACGAACCCCGCCCCGACGTACAGTGCGGGGGCGAGCGCGTCGGTGTATCCGGTCGGCGTGAGGCTGCCGCCCGCGCCGAGGAAGACGGCCGTGAGGAGCGCGATACCGAGCGCGACGCCGATCTCGCGCAGCGTGGCGTTGATCGAACTCGCCGCGCCCTGGTCGGACTCCTTCATGTCGGCGAGGACCGCGGTCGCGTTCGGCGCGAACGTCAGTCCCATACCGACACCGGCCATCACGAAGGCCGGAACCAGGCTCGAGTAGGCCACACCGGGTTCGATGAGTTGCGCCATCCACACCAGCGACAGCCCCTGCAGCACCAGTCCGGTCACGAGCAGCGCCCGCAGTCCGAGGCGGGGCGCCAGCAGGCCGGCGATGGGTGCGACGATCATCGGCGCCGCCGTCCAGGGCAGCGTCCGCAGGCCCGCCGCGAACGGGCTGTATCCGGCGACGATCTGCAGGTACTGCGACAGCAGGAACACCGCGCCCATCATTCCCAGCGTGAACGTCAACGCGATGACGTTCGCGATCGAGAACTGGCGCGACCGGAACAGTCGCAGCGGCATCACCGGGAACTCGGTACGCGATTCCCGGATCAGGAACAGCACCAGCAGGACCGCGGCCGCGATCAGTGCGCCGAGGACCGAGGCGCTGGTCCAGCCGTCGTCGTTGCCGTGCACGATTCCCCACACCGCGAGGAACACGGCACCACCTGCGAAGACCACGCCGAGCGGGTCCAGCGGCTGCCGGTGTCCGTGCGATTCGGCGAGCGCGTACAGCGCGAGCGGCACCGCGACCAGCGCGACCGGAACGTTGATCCAGAACACCGCCTGCCACGACACCCCCTCGACGACGGCTCCGCCGACGACCGGACCGAGCGCGACTCCGAGTCCGGACACCCCACCCCAGACGCCGATCGCGAGCGCCCGCTTCGCGAGCGGGACCGCCCCCGCGAGCAGGGTGAGCGACAGCGGCATGATGGCCGCGGCGCCGACACCCTGGAACGCGCGGGCCGCGATCAGCATCCCGGGCGTGGTCGACAGCGCGGACGCGATCGAGGCTACGGCGAAAAGTGCTATGCCCCAGAGGAACACGCGCCTGCGCCCGAGCCGGTCACCGAGTGTCGAGAGCGGCAGCATCAGCGTCGCGAACGCGAGCGTGTAGGCGTTCATGAACCACTGCAACTGCCCCACCGAGGCATCGAGATCGTCGCGGATGACGGGCAGCGCACTGGTCATCACGAGGTTGTCGAGCGTGGCCATGAACATCGGGATCGACGCCGCGACGATCGCCAGCCAGACGGGCACGGCGCGACCGGGAGGTGATCCGGTGGACGCGTCGGCAAAGTGCGGATCGAGTTGATCGGAGATGGTCGTCATGTCGGCTCCTGAGGCCTGGAGGACGGAAACTCTTGTTGTAAGCATCAGATGATTACTTACGCCGCCCGACGTTAGTAATCGAGTGATAACCTGTCAAGTATGTCGACGGCAGAGAAGTCGGGAAAACAGACGCGGATGAGCGCCGAGGCCCGCCGCGAACTCGTCCTCGCAGCGGCCACCACGGCGTTCGCGCGTGGCGGCTTCCACGGAACCAGCACCGACGCCGTCGCCCGGGAGGCCGGGGTCTCGCAGCCCTACGTGGTGCGCATGTTCGGCAGCAAGGCGAATCTCTTCCGCGAGGTGTTCGCCCACGCGATCGGCCGGATCATGGATGCGTTCGAACCCGCGCTCGACCAGGTCGCCGAGGATCCCGACGACGAGGAACGGTGGGCACAGATGGGTGCCGCGTACGCCGAACTACTCGCCGACCGAGACCTGCTGCTGGTGATGATGCACGGCTTCGCGGCCGGATCGACACCGGAGATCGGCGCGCAGGCCCGGGACTGGATGTCGAAGATCTACACCCAGATCCGTACCCGCACCGGGTGCACCCCCGAGCAGGCCCGAACCTTCATCGCCAACGGCATGCTGCTCAACACGCTGCTCGCGATGGAGGCGCCCCAGCACGCCGAGAACGACCCCGCGCTGGCGGAACTGTCGGTCTGCGCCTTCGGGAACAGCCTCGACGCCGCCGCCGGGGCCGCGGGCTGACCGGGGCGGTGCCTGCCGCGCCGCCTCGGCGTACAGCCGTGCCGCCGTCGGCAGGTCGCCGTCGCGTTCGTGGAGGTACGCCGCCACCGCGGTGTGGCGGGGCAGTGAATCGTCCAGCGCTGCGAGCGCCGCCAGGCCGGCGCGCGGTCCGTCGGCCTCGCCCACGGCCACCGCGCGGTTGAGCCGGACGACCGGGCTGCCGGTCAGGCGCTCGAGCTCGTCGTACCACTCGACGATCTGCACCCAGTCGGTCTCCTCGGCAGCGGGCGCGTCGGCGTGGAGTGCCGCGATGGCGGCCTGGGCCTGGAACTCGCCCAGCCGGTCGCGGGCCAGCGCCGCCTGCAGGATCTCGATGCCCGACGGCGCGCAGCGTGAGCGCGACCGCAGACGACGGCGTCAGCAACGGGTGGGCGCACAGGAAGTACAACTGGAGCGTGTCGTCCAACCCCTGCGCGGGCCCGCGCTCGGGCTCCTCCTCGAACAACTCCTCACGCCGACGGCGCGCCGCGTCCGCCCGGGTCGCATCGAGGTACCGGCGCCAGGCCACGGTGACCAACCAGCCCTTCGGGTCCCGCGGCGGGTCGGCCGGCCAGACGCGAACGGCCTCGACCAGCGCGTCCTGCACGGCGTCCTCGCCTGCCGCGAAGTCGGCTCCGCGGCGGACGAGGATCGCGAGGACGCTCGGTGTGAGGCTCCGGACCAGGACCTCGTTCACCTCGGCGGTCATTCCGTGATGGTGGGCGGCTCGGTCAGGAACGGGCGCACCTCGAGCCACTCGTGGATGGGCTTTCCGCCTGCACCGGGCGCGGCCGACAGCTCCCCGGCCAGTTCGAGGGCCCGCTCGCGGCTGTCGACGTCGATCACCATCCAGCCGGCAATCAGATCCTTGGTCTCGGCGAACGGACCGTCGGTGACCGGCGGGCGACCCTCGCCGTCGTACCGGACCCACATTCCCTCGGGGGCGAGCGCCTGACCGTCGACGAACTCACCGGTCCCTTCGATCCGAGCCGCGAAGTCCTGCATGAACTGGATGTGGGCCGAGACCTCCTCGGGCGTCCACTGGTCCATGGGCACGTCGTTGACCGCAGCCGGGGCGCCACGGTAGTGCTTGAGCAGCAAGTACTTGGCCATCGTGTTTCTCCTCGGTACCGGTGCGATCCATTCTGGTCGCACTCACTACTGGGACGAAGCCAGTCACCGATTCTCGACATCGTCGTCCGCCACTTCACCGATTACCGGATCGGGACGCTGCTCGCCGCTCAGGAATAGTCGGCGAGGACCAGCCGACTCACGTCCTGGACGTTGCGCAGGGCCTCGGGAAACCCGATGCGGCCGGTGGTCCACAGGACCAGCGAATTGAGCATCGTGCTGCCGATCGACAGCGACGCCAGCCGGGCCCGTTCGGCGGGAACGCCGTCCATCAACTCGAACAGCCCCGTTCTGTTCACGGCCGATCGCTCGTCGAGCGTGTCGCGAACGTACGGGTCGTCCGACGTCTGCAGTTCCACCTCCAGGCGCGCGAAGTTCGGTCCGCGCTGGAACGCCTTCATCTGGCGGCTGTAGAGGTCGACCACCCGGTCGAGGACCGAACCCTGTGCGCGACTGCGACTCCCCGAGGCCTTCTCCTCGGCCAGACGCTCGGCGAGAATGTCGTTCCACGCGACCATCGAGGCCGCGAGCAGGTGTTGCTTCGCCGGGAAGTACCGGTACAGCGTGCCGAGAGCCACCCCCGACCGTTCGGAGACCTCTCGCATCTGGATCCTGTCCGGGCTCGTCTCGGCCAGCATGGCGATCACGGTGTCGAGCAGGTGCCGCCGACGCTCGCGCTGTGAATCGGTCATGTCGTCGGGGCTCATCGGCACGGCAACGGAATCGCTCACGGGTGCAGCCTAGTCACCGTCACCACCCGGCCGGCTGCTCCGTTGCGGTAACCCGGTCACCGCGGCTCCCTCGGCAATCCGAGGGTCTGCTCGGCGATGACGTCGAGCTGGATCCGGAGCACGCCGGCCGGATCGAATGGAACGACGCAACCGCCACACTGCCAGCCCAGTTGAACGGCCATGTGCGGATGATCGACACGGGCACCGACCGACGTCGACGCTCGCCCCACCGACCGGCGCGCGACCGCTACCAGATCACCTCCACGTGCGACGGTCGAATGCCCGAATCAGGAGCCCCGAGTAGGGGATTCCGTAGGTGAACGGGGAGGCAGGACGATTCCCCTAGCAGTCCCCTAATCGCCCCCTAACCTGCCGCCGATCCCCCACGTCGGCGGCCCCGTGCACGGTCCACTGGCTCCTGACACCAACCGGTGTCGACCTGGATCGAGTGACCCACAGGAGCGAATATGTCCATCTCCGCGATCTTCTCGGCCCTGCTGTCCGCGATGTTCGGAGGCAATATCGGATTCGGTTCGGACGGCGGTTCGGCCGGCTCCGAGGCAGGAGCTGCCGGTGGCGGCGCCGGTGGCGCCGGTGGCGGGTTCAACTTCGGTTCCTGACGCACGACCCGCTGGAGGCCCCACCGACACGGTGGGGCCTCCAGATGGTTGTGTCACGGCCCGATCCCGGCCGACCGTCAGTCCGACTCGAGCACCGCCTGCCCGGCGGGGGTGCGGAACGATTTCGACGTCACCACATCGGCGTTCGGGTTCAGCTTGTCTACCGTGCGGAAGCTGAAACGCGCCTCGCCGGCGTCGACGTCGAGCAGTCCGTAGCCGTGGCTGACCATGTCGGCGTGCTTGATGTGTGGGTTGTGGTCGCGCCGGTTGATCTCCTCGGCCCGTGCCGCGCCGACCGGGTCGCCACTGCTGCCGCCGACGGTGTACCCGCCGTCCCCGGTGTTCGTGGACGTGACGGACGGGACCACGAACTCGACGCCCGCCCGCGCAGTGCCGGGCGCGTTCACCTGCTCACCGCTCGACGTGCCCGGGGCGAATCCGGTGTCCCACAACTCCCCCGCCCACCCGTCGTGGTCGTCTCCCGTGACGAGGACCATGTTCTCGACCGACTGGGCCGCGGTGGACAGGATCTCGGCCCGCTCGGCGCCGTAGCCGTCCCAGGTGTCCATGTAGGCCCGGGTGCCGTTGTCCGCCACCACCATGCCCATCATCATGTTCGCGTTCGCGACCACCTTCCAGGTCGCGTCCGACCCGGTCATGCCGTCGAGCAGCCACCGCTTCTGCGGCGCGCCCAGCATCGTGCGGCCCGGTGCATCGGCGTCCGCGCACACGATGTGATCGAGCGAATCGCCGCACGCCTGACGGTCTCGGTACTGCCGGGTATCCGGTGCGAACAACTCCACCGTCCGCCCCACCCGCAGCGACCGGTAGGTGCGCAACGGGTCGTCCGCGAACCGTGGCACCGGCATGTGCTCGAACCACGCCTGCCACGCCCACTGCTTCTTCTGCTGGAACCCGATCGCGCCGTCGATCGGTGAGATCACCGGGAAGGTCCACCCGTCCTTGCTGTAGTTGTTGCGGAACTCGTGGTCGTCCCAGATCGGCAGGAACGCGTGCCGGCTGTGCATCAGCCGCAGGTCGGCGTCCGAGCGGTACCTGCGGTACTTGTCCCGCATGCTGTCGAGCCCCTGTGGGAACGCATTGAGATCGAACCCACGGACCCCGGGCATGGTGAACTCGTAAACGTAGTCGCCGAGGCACACCACGAAGTCCAGGTCCTCCTCGGCGAGGTGGCGGTGGGCCGCGTAGTAGCCCTCCTCGAATCCCTGGCAGGTGAACCAACCGATGCGGACCGGTTCGTTGGAGTCGGCGGGCCGCAACGTCCGGAATCGGCCGACCGGGGACTCTCCCCCGTCGCCGCGGAACTGGTAGTAGTAGGTCTCGCCGGGGGCGAGCCCGGTCGCATCGAAATGCACTGTGCCGTCAGCATCCTCGCGCACCTGGACCCGCTCGGCCAGGACCGGCGCGGACAGGTCCTCCCGGGTGGACACGATCACCGCCAGTTCGCCGCCCGCGGCGCCGGCGCTGCCGAGCGCGCCGGAACCGAGGCTGCCGGGGCCGAGACTGCCGCCGGCGCTGGCGGAACCGAGGCTGCCGCCCCCACCCGGCGCACCGATCCGCGTCCACAGCGTCGCACCGTCGGTGCGCGGCACACCGGCCATGATTCCGTTCCCGAACTCCGGATTCCGAATCAATCCGGCCCCCGAGTCGGGGGCCTGGCGCAGGACCGGCGTCGCCTGTGCGGCGACGGGGAACACCGCCGCGGCGCCGACCACCGACAACCCCGTGAGGAAACTACGACGGGAGACGTTCCGGTCCGGAAAGCTCATGGGCCACCTCGGGGTTCGCGTGGAAGGATGGCGCTGACCATAACGTCGCTCGTTTCCCTGCGTGTGGGTTTTGCGTAACCCAGGTGAACGTCGGGTGTCGCACCCCGCGCCCGAGGTTGCGTGCCAGAACCGCCCGATCAGACGAGGGCGCTCGCCGCCCGCTCCGCGAGATCGAGCACTGGTTGCGGCACGATGCCCAGGATCACCGTCACCGCCGCCGCCACGGTGATCGCCGCGATGGTCGGACCACTGGATACCACCGTGGTCGGCGCGCCCGCCGGAGGGTCCGAGAAGAACATCAGCACGATCACCCGCACGTAGAAGAACGCGGCGATCGCGCTGCTGATCACGCCGACGATGACCAGTGGCACGGCACCGCCCGACGCCGCGGCCTGGAACACCGCGAACTTGCTGACGAATCCGCTGGTGAGCGGGATGCCCGCGAAGGCGAGCAGGAACAGCGCGAAGACCGAGCACAGCATCGGCGAGGTCCGGCCGAGCCCTGCCCACCGCGCCAGGTCGGTGACCTCGGCCCCGCGCGAGTCACGGACCAGGCTCACCACCGCGAACGCCCCGAGCGTGCTGAAGCCGTACGCGAGCAGATAGAACATCGTCGACGAGAGTCCGGCCTCGTTGCCGGCGATCAACCCGGTGAGGATGAATCCGGCGTGCGCCACCGACGAGTACGCCAGCATCCGTTTGACGTCGGTCTGGGTGACCGCGAGGACCGCGCCGACGACCATCGTCAGGATCGCGACCGCCCACAGCAGCGGACGCCAGTCCCAGTCCAGCCCGGGCACGGCCACGTAGAAGACTCGCAGCGCCGCACCGAAGGCCGCGATCTTGGTGGC
Source organism: Rhodococcus sp. BE178 (assembly GCF_050433545.1). Lineage (NCBI taxonomy): Bacteria > Bacillati > Actinomycetota > Actinomycetes > Mycobacteriales > Nocardiaceae > Rhodococcus > Rhodococcus sp. BE178. The sequence goes on from NZ_JBNPXA010000011.1 coordinate 68,060, forward strand.
CGACGCCATGAACGCCGTGATCGGCGTGGGCGCGCCCTGGTACACGTCCGGGATCCACGAATGGAACGGCACCGCACCGACTTTGAAGAGCAGGCCCACCGAGAGCAATCCGAGGCCGATCTGAGCCAGGGCCTCGTCGCCGGTCCCCGGAGCGATGGCGTCGGCGATACCGGACAGTTCGACCGTGCCGGCATAGCCGTACAGCAGCGCGACGCCGAAGAGGAAGAACGCCGACGAGAAAGCTCCGAGCAGGAAGTACTTGAGGGCGGCCTCCTGGGAGAGCAGTCGCCGTCGACGGGCCAACCCGCACAGCAGGTACAGCGGCAGGGACAGGACCTCGAGCGCGACGAACATCGTGAGCAGGTCGTCGGCCGCGGGGAACAGCAGCATGCCGCCGACCGCGAACATCGTCAGCGGGAACACCTCGGTCTGTGTGACCCCGGCCCTGGTCGCCTCCTTCTCGGCCACACTGCCCGGGACGGCGGACGCGCGCGGCGTGAACGCGTCGACCGGTCCGCCGCCGGCCGCCGCACCGACCCGATCGGCGCTCCGGTCCGTGCCCCGGTCGGCTATCAGCGCGATCGCGAGCATCGACACCAGCAGGATCGTCCCCTGCAGGAACAGCGTCGGACCGTCGATCGCGACGGACCCCGAGACGGCGACGGCCCGTGTCCCGGACAGCGCGACGACCGCGACGAACGCCGCAGCGAGACCGCCGAGCGCGAGCACGACGTGGGTCGCGTACCGGATGCGCCGGGGCCCGAACGCCTCGACGAGGACACCGACGACCGCGACACCGAACACGATCAGCATCGGCGAGAGCAGGCTGTACTCGATGCTGGGGGCGGGCAGAACTCCGTCGGCGAGAGTCACCGGGGGCCACCTCCGTCCTGCTCGGCGACGACCGGCCCGGGATCCTGCCGATCGATCGTGGTCAGCGTGTTGTCGACCGCGGGTGTGATGACGTCGAGGATCGGCTTGGGATAGACCCCGAGGATCAGGAGCAGCGCGATCAGCGGCGCGACCACCGCGATCTCACGACGTCTCAGATCGCGGATGCGTTCGTTCCCGGTCCGGACCGGGCCGGTCATCATCCGCTGGTACAGCCACAGCACGTACAGCGCCGCGAGGACCAGCGCGATCGTCGCGAGGACCGCGGCCAGCGGATAGCGGGTGTAGGTCCCGATCAGCACGAGGAACTCGCTGATGAACGGGGCCAGCCCCGGCAGCGACAGCGTGGCCAGGCCGGCGATCAGGAACGTGCCGGCCATCAGCGGCGCCACCTTCTGCACACCGCCGTAGTCCGCGATGGCCCGGGTGCCGCGGCGCGAGACCAGGAATCCGGCCACCAGCATCAGTGCGGCGGTGGAGAATCCGTGATTGACCATGTAGAGGGTCGAGCCGCTCTGGCCCTGGCTGGTCATCGCGAACACGCCCAGCACGATGAAGCCGAAGTGGGAGATCGAGGTGTACGCGATCAGGCGCATCACGTCGGTCTGACCGATCGCCAGCAGCGCGCCGTACACGATGCTGATCACGGCGAGCGTCACCACGAGCGGCGCGAAATACTGTGCGGCGTCGGGGAACAGCTGCAGGCAGTAGCGCAGCATCGCGAACGTGCCCACCTTGTCGACCACGGCCATCATGAGGACGGCGCTGACCGGGGTGGCCTCGACCGCGGCGTCCGGGAGCCAGCTGTGCAGCGGCCACAGCGGCGCCTTCACCGCGAACGCGAACATGAACCCGAGGAACAGTGCGTTGGCGACCGGCGCATCGATCGGCAGCGCGCCGGAAGACACGGCGTCGACGATGGCCCGGAAGTCGAACGTCCCCGTCTCGAACGGGCTGTCCGCCCCCGCCGTCACCACGTACAGACCGATCACCGCGGCGAGCATGATCAGGCCGCCGAACAGGTTGTACAGCAGGAACTTCACGGCCGCGCGGGACCGACCGATGCCGGCCGGCCCGAACCCACCGATGAGGAAGTACATCGGGATCAGCATGGCCTCGAAGAAGACGTAGAACAGCAGGATGTCGAGGGACAGGAACGACATCAGCACCATCGACTCGACGATCAGGATCAGCGCGACGTACATGTGCGTGGCGCGCGGCCGAGAATCGTCCGGGGCCACATCACGCCACCCGGCCAGCAACAGCAGCGGCACGAGGACGGCGGTCAGCAGCACCAGCGCCAACGCGATGCCGTCGAGACCCAGCTCGTACCGGGTCCCGAAGGCCGGTATCCACGAATGCGATTCGACGAACTGATACTGCTCGCCACCCGGGTCGAAGCGGATCGCGAGGACCACGGCCACCACGAGGGTCAGCAGTGCCGCCGCCACCGCCAGCCACTTCGCGACGACCCTCGTCCGGGCCGGCGTCCCCAGTGCCGCGGCCGCACCCACCAGTGGCAGTGCCCACAGCACCGTCAGCCAGGGAAAGTCGTTCATCCCGCCCTCCCGACCAGTGCGGCGGCGACCACGACGGCCGCGCCGACGAACATGTACAGGGCGTACGACCGGACGAAGCCGGTCTGCAACCGCCGCAGCGCCACCGACGCGACACCGAGCAGGCCGGCGACACCGCCGACCACTCCGTCGATGCCCTTGTCCTCGACCGTCGTCAACGCCCGCACCAACTGCTGTCCGGGGCGCATGAACACGGCCTCGTCGACGGCATCGCCGTAGAGGTCGCTGCGCGCGGCGACGGTCAGGACCGACACCTCCTCCGGCGCCGAGGTGGGGACCGGGCGTGTCGCGTACTGCCGCCACGCGATGCCGACACCGACCAGGACCACCGCCAGCGTGACGACGGTGATCGCCCACACCGGGACGGCGAGTTCCGCATGCTCCGCGGCCGCGCCGAACTCGGTCCAGACCGGGTCGAGCCAGTGCTCGAGCGTGCCGCCGATCGCGAGCAACCCACCGGCCGCGACCGAGCCGACCGCGATCACCACCATCGGCACCGTCATCACACCGGGCGACTCGTGCGGATGGGTGCCCGCTTCCCAGCGCCGTTCGCCGAAGAACGTCATCAGCATCACGCGCGTCATGTAGAACGCCGTCAGACCGGCACCGAGCAGCGCGACGGTGCCGAGGGCGGCGCCACCGACACCGCCCGACCCGAACGCGGCCTCGATGATCTTGTCCTTGGAGAAGAAGCCGGAGAACGGCGGTATCCCGATGATTGCGAGGTAGCCGAAACCGAAGGTGGCGAACGTGATCGGCATCAGTGTCCGCAGTCCGCCGTAACGGCGCATGTCGGTCTCGTCGTTCATCCCGTGCATCACCGATCCGGCGCCGAGGAACAGTCCGGCCTTGAAGAACCCGTGGGCGAGCAGCAGCATGATCGCGAACGCGTAACCCGCCGGACCGAGTCCGGCAGCCATTACCATGTAGCCGATCTGGCTCATCGTCGACGCCGCGAGCGCCTTCTTGATGTCGTCCTTGGCGCAGCCGATGATCGCGCCGAACAGCAGGGTGACCGCTCCGACGAGCACGACCGCGACCTGTGCGCCGGGCGACGCCTCGAAGATCGGGCCGGATCGGACGATCAGGTAGACACCCGCGGTGACCATCGTCGCCGCGTGGATGAGCGCCGACACCGGTGTGGGGCCCTCCATCGCGTCGCCCAGCCACGACTGCAGCGGAACCTGCGCCGACTTGCCGCACGCCGCGAGCAGCAAGGTCAGGCCGAGCGCGGTGGTCACTCCGCCGCTCGCGTCGCCCACACCGCCGAGGACGTCGGTGAACGACACCGAGCCGAACGTCGCGAACATGATCATCAGCGCGACGATCAGACCCATGTCGCCGACGCGGTTGACCACGAACGCCTTCTTCGCCGCGGTCGCGGCGGTCGGCTTGAACTGCCAGAACCCGATGAGCAGGTACGACGCGAGACCCACACCCTCCCAGCCGACGTAGAGGCCGAGGTAGTTGTCGGCGAGGACCAGCAGCAGCATCGCGGCGAGGAACAGATTGAGGTACGCGAAGAACCGCCTGCGATCGGGATCTGTCTTCATGTAGCCGACCGAGTAGATGTGGATGAGCGATCCGACACCGGTGATCAGCAGCACGAAGCACATCGACAACTGGTCGAGCCGGAGGCCGAAGTCCACCTGCAGCTCGGCCACCGGAAGCCACGTGAACAGATCCTGCTGCGCGACACGGTCCGACGCGTCCCGGCCGATCAGGTCGACGAACAGTGCCACCGCGACCACGAAGGATGCGAGCGCCGCGGTGCACCCGAGGAGGTGGCCCCAGCGGTCGCTGCGCCGACCGGCGAGCAGTAGGACCGCGGCGCCGACCAGCGGCAGTGCCGGCAGGAGCCAGATGAGTGACTGAATTCCCGTCCCCCCGTTCACGTCAGTACTTCAGCAGGTCGGCGTCGTCGACCGAGGCCGAACGACGGGTGCGGAAGATGGTCATGATGATCGCGAGTCCGATGACGACCTCGGCCGCGGCGACCACCATCGTGAAGAACGCGAACACCTGGCCGTCGAGGTTGCCGTGCATCCGGGCGAACGTCACGAAGGCCAGGTTGGCGGCGTTGAGCATCAGCTCGATGCACATGAACACGACGATCGCGTTGCGCCGCAGCAGCACTCCCGCCGCGCCGATCGTGAAGAGCAGCGCCGCCAGGTACAGGTAGTTCTCCGGGTTCATCGCTCCCCCTCCGGGTCGGACGACTCGGCGGCCGGCGGAACACTGCGCGGCGTGAGCAATTTGCTGACCGATTCCCGCGCGTAGGTGCCGTCGGGCAATCGCGCCGGCATGTCGACGGCGTTGTGCCGCGCGTAGACGCCGGGGCTGGGCGGTGGCGTGACGCGGGCGGTCGCGTCGGGCTCGCCCGCACCCCAGTCGCGGAACCGCTGCTGGGACATCTCCCGCTGACCGAGGCGCCGCTCGAAGCGTTCGCGGTGCGCCAGCACCATCGCGCCGATCGTCGCGGTGATCAGCAGCGCGCCGGTGAGTTCGAACACCCACACGTACCGGATGAACACGATCTCGGCGAGGCCCTCGACGTTTCCGCCGGCATTCGCCCGGTCCAGGCCCACGAATCCGACCCGCGTGCCGTCCGGGCCGATCGACCCGACCGTCGCATTGCCGAGTCCCCCGATCAGCAGCAGCCCGAACCCGACCCCGGCCACGACCGCGGCAATCCGCTGCCCGCGAAGCGTTTCGACCAGCGAATCGGACGAGTCCACGCCGATGAGCATCACCACGAACAGGAACAGCATCATCACCGCGCCGGTGTAGACCACCACCTGCACGACGCCGAGGAACAGCGCACCCTGTGCAATGTAGAAGACCGCGAGGATGATCATCGTCATCGCGAGGAAGATCGCCGAGTACACCGCCTTGGGCGCGCACACCACGCCGAGCGCGCCGATCACCGCGATGGTGCCCAGGATCCAGAACTGCACGCCCTCACCGGTGGATGTCCGGGTGAAGGTGTCCGCGGCCAGCAGCGCCGTCGCGTTCAACATCCCGGCGTCCACTAGGTCACCTCCCCGGGTCGCGTCGCGGGACCGGTCGCCGTGCCGGTCACCGTCCCCCGGTAGTAGTCCTCGTCGGTGCTGCCCGGCGCCATGGGGTGTGGCGGGGGTTCCATGCCCGGCTGCAGCGGCGCGAGCAGCCGGTCCTTCTCGTAGATCAGGTCGGCGCGGTTGTCGTCGGCCATCTCGTATTCGTTGGTCATCGTGAGCGCGCGGGTGGGACACGCCTCGACGCAGAGCCCGCAGCCGATGCAGCGCAGGTAGTTGATCTGGTAGACGCGGCCGTACCGCTCCCCCGGCGAGAACCGTTCCTCGTCGGTGTTGTCGGCGCCCTCGACGTAGATCGCGTCGGCCGGGCACGCCCACGCACACAACTCGCAGCCGATGCACTTCTCGAGGCCGTCCGGGTGGCGGTTGAGTTGGTGGCGGCCGTGGTACCGCTCGGCCGTCGGCACCTTCTGCTCGGGATAGAACTCGGTCACGGGTTTCTTGAACATCGTCGAGAAGGTCACACCGAAACCCGCTACGGAGTCGAAGAAGTCAGGCATCGAAATCCTCCTTTCCGGAGTGGCCGGACCGCACGAGCGTGCGGTCGGACCGTGCGCCCTGGCCGGGCAGGGGCGGAACCGGGAATCCACCGGCCATCGGGTCGAAGGGTTCGCGCACCGACGGTGTCTCCGGGCCCGGCACCGGCGGTCCGGAACGCAGCTTGCGGTACAGCAGCGCCAGCAGGAGCAGTCCCACGACCGCGCCGCCGACCGCGAGGACAATCCACCGGGTCTCGTAGCCCTCGATGCGCATCGCGCGCACCGCGGCGACCACCATGACCCACACGACGGAGACCGGGATGAGCACCTTCCATCCGAGGTTCATGAACTGGTCGTAACGCAGGCGCGGCAGGGTGCCGCGCAGCCAGACGAACACGAAGAGGAAGCCCCAGACCTTCGCGGCGAACCACAGCAGCGGCCACCACCCGGAGTTGGCGCCGTCCCACATGTTCAGCGGCCACGGCGCGTGCCAGCCACCGAGGAACAGCGTCGCCGCCAGCGCCGAAACCGTCACCATGTTGACGTACTCGGCGAGCATGAACATCGCGAACCGCAGCGACGAGTACTCCGTGTGGAAACCGCCGACCAGTTCGCCCTCGGCCTCGGGCAGGTCGAACGGCGCCCGATTGGTCTCGCCGACCATCGACGTGACGTAGATGAGGAACGACGGCAGCAGTAGGAACACGTACCAGTGGCCGTTCTGCGCGGCAACGATTCCCGACGTCGACATCGTGCCGGCATCGAGGAACACCGCCGCGAACGACAGCGCCATCGCAACCTCGTACGAGATCACCTGCGCGGTGGACCGCAGGCCACCCAGCAGCGGATAGGTCGAACCGGATGCCCACCCCGCCAGCACGATTCCGTACACGCCGACGGAGGTGACGGCGAGGATGTAGAGGACGGCCACCGGCAGGTCGGTGAGCTGCAACGGTGTCCGGTGTCCGAGGATCGAGACCTCGGGACCGAACGGGATCACCGCGAACGCCATGAACGCCGGCACGGTCGCGATGATCGGCGCCAGGAGGTAGACAGGTTTGTCGACGCCCTTGGGGACGATGCCCTCCTTGAGCGCGAGCTTGATGCCGTCGGCGAGGCTCTGCAGGATGCCGCGGGGGCCGACCCGGTCGGGGCCGACCCGCATCTGCATCCACGCCAGCACCTTCCGTTCGGCGTAGATCGCGATCAGCACGGTGAGCACCAGGAACACGAAGATGCCCAGTGCCTTCGCGACGACCAGCCACCACGGGTCGTGTCCGAACATCGACAGGTCCGTGTAGGCCAGGGTGGTGATCGGGGTGGTCATCGCCGAGCCTCCCCCCGTGCCGGATTCGCCGCTGCGCCGGCGAACTCTCCGCGGCGGATGCGTACGACGTCGCCGGGCCCCCGGCCGAGTTGCCGGTACACCGCCGACCCGGGCGAGTTCAGCGGCAGCCACACCACCCGGTAGGGCAGGTCGGTCACCTCGAGCGGCAGCGTGACGGCTCCCGTGTCGCTCTCCACGGTCACCGGATCACCGTCCCGGGCACCGATCTCGTCGGCGCAGTCGGCCGAGAGTCGCAGCACCGGTGCGCGGGCCGTGCCCGCGAGGTACGGTTCGGCGTCCTGCATCCGCCCGGCGTCGAGCAGCATCCGCCAGCCCGCGAGCACGGCCTCGCCCGGACCCGGTTCCCGTGCCCCGCGCGGAACCACGTCGGGCGCGGTGGGGCGAGTCCCGTCCCACACCCCGAGCCGTCCGAGTTCGGCGTGCGCGGCGGCTACGTCCGGCAGACCGAGGCGGGCACCCATCTCGGCGGCGAGGGCGTCGAGCACCCGCTGGTCGGGCACGGTGCCGGTGGTGCGCAGCGCGGCCTCGAACGGTCGCCCACGGCCTTCCCAATCGACGAAGGCGCCGTCCTTCTCCGCGACGGGCGCCACCGGGAACACCACATCGGCACGGTCGGTGACCGCGCTGCGACGCAACTCGAGGCTGACGACGAACCCGGCGGTGTCGATCGCCGACAATGCGAGCCGCGGATCCGGCAGATCGTCGAGTTCGACACCACCGACCAGTAATCCACCGAGATCCCCCGATACGGCGGCGGCGAGCATGGCAGCGGTGTCGCGGCCGGTCGTGCCCGGGAGGTCGCCGACCCCCCACGCGGCGGCAACCTGCCGACGGGCCTCGGCGTCCACGACCGGCCGACCGCCGGGCAACAGGCACGGCAGCGCCCCGGCCTCGAGCGCACCGCGCTCACCGGCCCGCCGCGGCACCCACGCCAGGTGCGCCCCCGTGTCGTCGGCGAGGCGCGCCAGCGCGGACAACGCGCCCGGGATCGCAGCGGCCCGCTCCCCGACCAGGATCACCGCGCCGGGGCAACGCAGGAACTCCGAACTGCCCAACTCGTCGAGGAGCGCCGGCTCGTCCCCGGGGACCGCACGCAGCAGCCGGCCGGACATCTTCCCGAGACCACGGCTCCCGAACGGCGCAATCGAGAGCACCACGGTCCTCTTGGTACGCACTGCCTTTCGCAGCCGCAGGAAGACGATCGGCGATTCTTCCTCGGGTTCGAACGCGACCAGCAGGACGGCAGGCGCCCGATCGAGATCGTCGTAGGTGACCGCCGCCGGATCTGCGCCCAGCATGCGGCCGGCTACCCGTGCCGCGAGGAAGTCCGCTTCCTCGGCCGAGTGCACGCGCGCACGGAAATCGACGTCGTTGGTGCCCAGCACGATCCGCGCGAACTTCGAGTAGGCGTAGGCGTCCTCGTACGTGACCCGCCCACCGACCAGCACACCGACACCGCCGTCGGCCGATCGCAGCCCCCGCGCCGCGACCGCCAGCGCCTCCGGCCACGAAGCGGGAACCAGATCACCCGTGGCGCCGCGGATCATCGGCGTCTCGATCCGATCCGGCTCACCGGCGTACGTGAACGCCCAACGGCCCTTGTCGCAGTTCCACTCCTCGTTGACCTGCGGATCGTCACCGGCCAGGCGACGCAGCACGGTGCCGCGGCGGTGATCGGTGCGCTGCGCGCATCCGCTCGCGCAGTGCTCGCACACGCTGGGGCTCGAGACCAGGTCGAACGGCCGCGCCCGGAACCGGTACGCCGCCCCGGTGAGGGCACCGACCGGGCAGATCTGGACGGTGTTGCCGGAGAAGTACGAGTCGAACGGCTCGTCCTCCCCGATGCCCACCTGCTGCAGCGCGCCGCGTTCGAGGAGTTCGATCATCGGGTCGCCCGCGATCTGCCTCGAGAACCGCGTGCACCGCGCGCACAGCACGCATCGCTCACGATCCAGCAGGACCTCGGTCGACAGCGGAATCGGCTTGGGGAAGGTGCGTTTGACGCCACCGAACCGGGACTCGGCCCGACCGCTGGACATCGCCTGATTCTGCAGTGGGCACTCACCGCCCTTGTCGCACACCGGGCAGTCCAGCGGATGGTTGATGAGCAGCAGTTCCATCACGCCCTTCTGCGCCTTGTCAGCGACCTCGGACGTGACCTGGGTGTGGACCACCATGCCGTCCGTCGCGACGGTGGTGCACGACGCGAGCGGCTTGCGCTGCCCCTCCACCTCGACGAGACACTGGCGGCACGCACCCACCGGTTCGAGCAGCGGGTGGTCGCAGAACCGGGGGATCTGAATCCCGATCCCCTCGGCCGCGCGGATCACCAGTGTCCCCTTCGGGACGGTGACCTCCACCCCGTCGATCGTGAAGGTCACCCGGTCCGACAGCACCGGCTGCCCGGACGCGTCGACGTTGACGTTGACGGTCATGGCGTCCCCCTTTCCGGTCCCGCGGCGACCCGGGAGACGAGTGCCGCCTCGCCCGGGTCGAACGGACAGCCGTGGTGGTCGAGGTGGGCGATGTATTCGTCGCGGAAGTACTTCAGCGACGACATGATCGGGCTGGCCGCGCCGTCACCGAGTGCGCAGAACGACTTGCCGAGGATGGTGTCCGAGATGTCGAGCAGCTTCGACAGGTCCTCCTCGGTGCCGTCGCCGCGCTCGAGCCGTTCGAGGATCTGCACCAGCCAGTACGTGCCCTCCCGGCAGGGGGTGCACTTGCCGCACGACTCGTGGGCGTAGAACTCCGTCCAGCGCAACACCACCCGGACGACACAGGTGGTCTCGTCGAAGATCTGCAGCGCCTTGGTGCCCAGCATGGACCCGGCCGCGGCGACGCCCTCGTAGTCGAGCGGCACGTCGAGGTGCTCGTCGGTGAAGATCGGCGTGGACGATCCGCCCGGCGTCCAGAACTTGAGGCGATGCCCGGCCCGGACGCCGCCCGCGTAGTCGAGCAACTGCCGCAACGTGATTCCCAGCGGTGCCTCGTACTGTCCGGGCCTGGTCACGTGGCCGGACAGGGAGTAGAGGGTGAACCCGGGTGACGCCTCGCTGCCCATGCTGCGGAACCATTCGGGTCCGCCGAGGATGATCGGCGGCACGCTCGCGATGGACTCGACGTTGTTGACCACCGTCGGGCAGGCGTACAGACCGGCCACCGCCGGGAACGGCGGGCGCAGACGCGGCTGCCCGCGGCGCCCCTCCAGCGAGTCGAGCAGCGCGGTCTCCTCACCGCAGATGTAGGCGCCGGCGCCGGCGTGGATCACGATGTCGAGGTCGTAGCCGGATCCGAGGATGTCGCGGCCGAGATATCCGGCGTCGTATGCCTCGGCCACCGCGGCCTGGAGTCGGCGCAGCACCGGGACCACCTCGCCGCGCAGATAGATGAAGGCGCGCGCGGCCCGAATCGCGTACGCCGCGATGATCACCCCCTCGATCAGCGCGTGCGGCGTCGCCAACATCAACGGAATGTCCTTGCAGGTCCCCGGTTCCGACTCGTCCGCGTTGACGACCAGGTAGTGCGGCTTGGCGGTGCCGGCGGCGCTGCTGACGGGCGGGTCCTGCGGGATGAACGACCACTTCATGCCGGTCGGGAACCCGGCCCCGCCGCGGCCACGCAGCCCGGCGTCCTTGACCGTCTGGATCACCTCGTCCGGGTTCGTTCCGAGCGCCTTCCGCAGCGCGATGTAGCCGTCGTGGCGGTGGTAGGTGTCGAGGGTCCACGACCGAGCCTCGTCCCAGTACCGGCTCAGCACCGGCGTCAGTGCGTCGGCCCCGTCGTGCCCCGGACGATCCTGATGCTCGCGACTGGCACGCAGGCCGGCCAGTGTCGCGTCGCCGGCCCCGCCGCCCGCCTCGAGCGCCCCGGGGCGCCGGTCGGGGAACCCGGCGAGCACCCGGGCCGTGTCGCGGAACGAGCACAGCGGCGCACCGCGACTGGGGGTGACGGTCTCTCCCGACCGGAGGGCGTCCACTATCCCGGTCGCCGACGCCGGTGTCTGGTTGTCGAAGAACTCCCAGTTCACCATCATCACGGGCGCGAAGTCGCAGGCCGCGTTGCACTCGATGTGCTCGAGGGTCACCGATCCGTCCGCGGTGGTCTCGCCGTCGTCGATCCCGAGGTGTTCACGGAGCGCGGTGTGGATCGCGTCGCCACCCATCACCGCGCACAGGCTGTTGGTGCAGACGCCGACGTGGTACGTGCCGGTGGGACTGCGCCGGTACATCGTGTAGAACGTGGCGACCGCGGTGACCTCGGCAGCGGTGAGACCGAGTTGTCGTGCGCAGAAGTCGATTCCCGCCGGGGAGACGTAGCCGTCCTCGGACTGCACCAGGTGCAGCAGCGGCAGCAACGCCGAACGGCCGGGGCCGTCGGGGCCGCGCTCGTGGTCCGCCGCGGCATCGCGGGTCTCGTAGCGGGCGATGATCTCCTCGGCGTCGGCCGCCAGCCGGGCGTGCACGTCCGGCGGATAGCTCGGACGGTCGCCGGGACGGCCCAACTCGACGAACACCGGGCCCGGTCCGTCGGCTTCTCGCGCGTCGGTCATCGGTCCACTCCCCCCATGACGGGATCGATGCTGGCGACGGACGCGATCACGTCGGCCACCATGCCTCCCTCGCACATCGCAGAGACGGCCTGCAGATTGGTGAACGACGGATCCCGGTAGTGCACCCGGAAGGGCCGGGTTCCACCGTCGCTGACCATGTGCACGCCCAGCTCGCCGCGCGGCGACTCCACCGCGATGTACACCTGGCCGGGAGGTACCCGGAATCCCTCGGTGACCAGCTTGAAGTGGTGGATCAGTTCCTCCATCGAGGTGCCCATGATCCGCCGGATGTGTTCGAGCGAGTTCCCGAGCCCGTCGGCGCCGACGGCCAGGTCGGCGGGCCAGGCAATCTTCTTGTCCGCCAACATGACCGGTCCCGGGCGCAGGCGATCGAGGCACTGTTCGACGATCTTCAGCGACTCGGCCATCTCGCGCAGACGGATGAGGTAGCGGCTGTAACAGTCGGATCCGGACTCGGTGACGACCTCGAACTCGTAGGTCTCGTAGCCGCAGTACGGATCCGACCGGCGCACGTCCAACGGCAGGCCGGTGGCACGCAGAATGGGTCCGGTGACACCGAGAGCCATGCAGCCCGTCAGGTCCAGGTAGCCGATGCCCTTCGTCCGGGCCTTCCAGATCGGATTGGCGCTCAGCAGGTCCTCGATGTCCTTCAACCGCCGCGGCATGAGGTCGAGCAGCTCGCGCACCTTCCCGACGGCGCCGTCGGGAAGGTCCTGCGACAGCCCGCCGGGGCGGATGTACGCGTGGTTCATGCGCAATCCGGTGATCATCTCGAACACGTCCAGGACCAGTTCGCGTTCCCGGAAGCCGAACAGCATCGGGGTGATCGCGCCCAGTTCCATGCCGCCCGTCGCGAGCGCGACGAGATGGGACGAGATCCGGTTGAGCTCCATGAGCAGGACACGGATGACGGTGGCGCGGTCGGGGATCTGGTCGGTGACGTCGAGCAACTTCTCGACGCCCAGGCAGTACGCGACCTCGTTGAAGAACGGGGACAGATAGTCCATCCGGGTGACGAACGTGACGCCCTGCGTCCAGTTGCGGTACTCGAGATTCTTCTCGATCCCCGTGTGCAGGTATCCGACACCGCAGCGGGCCTCGGTGACCGTCTCTCCCTCGATCTCGAGGATCAGCCGCAGCACCCCGTGCGTCGACGGATGCTGTGGACCCATGTTCACGACGATGCGTTCCGCCCCGGCGTCGTGCGCCGCGGTGGCCGCGTCCGCGAACTCGTCCCAGTCCTGCCCGCCGACGGTGAACACCGCGTCGCCGTCACCGTTCCGAGCGAAGGGATCGCGAGGATGGCTCACTGGTAGGCCCTCCGTTCGTCCGGTGGCGGGATCTTCGCCCCCTTGTACTCGACGGGAATGCCGCCGAGGGGGTAGTCCTTGCGCTGTGGGTGTCCCACCCAGTCGTCGGGCATCTCGATCCTGGCGAGCGACGGGTGACCGTCGAAGATCAGGCCGAAGAAGTCGTAGGTCTCCCGCTCGTGCCAGTCCGTGGTGGGGTACACCCCGTACAGCGACGGGACGTGCGGGTCGGCGTCCGGCACGGCCACCTCGAGCCGTATCCGGCGGCCGTGGGTGATCGACATCAGCGGGTACACCGCGTGCAGTTCCCGCCCGGAGTCCTGCGGGTAGTGCACCCCGCTGACCCCCAGGCACAGTTCGAACCGCAGGTCCGGGTCGTCGCGCAACAACCGTGCGACCGTCGGCAGGCACTCGCGCCGCACGTGCAGGGTCAGCTCCCCGCGGAAGACGACGACCCGCTCGACGGCGTCGTCGAACAGCGTGCCGCTGCCGTCGAGCGCGGCGGCGAGCGTGTCGACGACAACGTCGAAGTAGCCGCCGTAGGGACGAGATGTGCCGCCCGGCAACGTGACCGGTCGCACCAGTCGACCGTAACCGGATGTGTCGCCGGTGCCACCGACCCCGAACATGCCCTGCCGGAGACCGATCATCTCGCCGCCCGCGACCGACTCGGGTGGCACCGTCCCCTCCGGACCGGCGGTGGCCTCGGGATCGGGGCCACCGAGGCCGCGGTCACGCTCGTCCGTCATCGCAGCACCGTCCCCGCGCCGTGCCCCGGCAAGCCGAGGTCGATCGTGGGCCTGGCGGCCAGCGCCGCCTCCTCCGCCGCCCGCACGGCCTGCTCACGATTGACCCCGAGCGGCATCTCCTGGATCTTGGCGTGCAGCATCAGGATCGCATTGAGCAGCATCTCGGGGCGCGGCGGACAGCCGGGCAGGTAGATGTCGACAGGAACCACGTGGTCGACGCCTTGCACGATCGCGTAGTTGTTGAACATCCCACCCGACGACGCGCACACCCCCATCGCGAGCACCCACTTGGGCTCGACCATCTGGTCGTAGACCTGACGCAGCACCGGTGCCATCTTCTGACTGACCCGGCCGGCGACGATCATGAGATCGGCCTGGCGTGGGGACGCCCGGAACGCCTCCATCCCGAAGCGGGCGATATCGAACCGGCCGGACGTGGTGGCCATCATCTCGATCGCACAGCAGGCCAGGCCGAAGGTGGCAGGCCACAGCGAGCCCTTGCGCGCGTAGCCGGCAACGGTCTCGACCGTGCTCAGCACGAAACCACTCGGCAGCTTCTCCTCGAGACCCATACCCGGTTCACCTCCGCTCGGTAGTCACCCGAAACACGCCTAGTCCCAGCTCAATCCCCCACGCCGCCACTCGTACACGTAGGCCACCGCGACGTTGAACACGAACACGGCCATCACGGCCAGACCGAACACACCGAGCGCGTCGAAGTGGACGGCCCACGGGTAGAGGAACACGATCTCGATGTCGAAGATGATGAACAGCATCGCTGTGAGGTAGTACTTCACCGGGATCCGCTGTCCGGCCAGGCCACGCCCGACTTCCGCGGGGGTTGGCTCGATCCCGCACTCGTACGGCTCGAGCTTGGCACGGTTGAGCCGCCTGGGTCCCACGACCGACGCGACGATCACGGAGAAGACCGCGAACGCGGCGGCAATCGCCCCGAGCACGAGAATCGGCACGTATGCGTTCACGTCGCCTCAGCTCCTCTCGTCGCGAGCCTGGCCGCCCATGCCCGATGCCGGACGGTCGCACCCAGACCACGAGCGGCGGGTAGCCACGAGAGACGCACAATCACGCAATCAGGAGAATCCACCCGCAGAATGTGATCTACGCCTCAGCCTACCGGGACAGGCGCCACCCTTGGCTTCGGTTTTACCCCGCGAGTCTTCCGATGCCGGCGCAATATCGAGCCGGAACCGGTTACATCACGGCCGCCGCAGCAGCGGAACAACGGCCGCTGCCAGGCGGAAGGGGTCGATCGGGTGCGCCACCGCAGCCTCCGCCCGCGACCAGTCCGCGAGCCAGGCATCGTCGGCGCGTCCGGTCAGCACCACCACCGGCGGGCACACATCGAGCTCGTCCTTGAGCTGCTTGGCGATTCCCAGGCCACCTGCCGGCGCCGCCTCGCCGTCGAGAATCGCCAGATCGATCCCGCCCGCGTCCATCGTGCGGACCACCACGGGCGCCGTCGCGACCTCCACGTACTCCAACTCCGGAAGGTCCGGATGCGGGCGCCGACCGAGGGCTCGCATCACCTGCTCGCGTGTCGAGGCGTCACTGCTGTAGACGAGCACACGCAGCGGATCGGAGGCATCGGAGCGGACGGTCGGATTAGCCACGGACCCGATGCTACGACCGGCCGGCACCCCACACCGGGAGGCGAGTCCGATTCGGGTCGGTCCGCCCGCCCCCGCGCCTAGCGACCGTCGGGAACGAGTGCGGTGACGATCGTGCCTTCCTCGGGGATACCCGAGTCGACGTCGCACAGGCCCGTGCCGTCACGGCTGCATTGGCGATAGTTCCCGAACTCCATCGGAACACCCTGCGCAACAGCAAGGTCGAGGCTGTCCATGACCTGGACGTGCACGTGCGGTTGCGTCGAGTTTCCCGAGTTCCCGCACTCGGCGATCTGTTGCCCCAGCGCCACCTCGTCGCCCACTGCGACGCTGAGCGTGTCTGCCCGCAGGTGGACCACCGCGACGAACATCCCGCTGCGCCGGTCCTGGATGATCAGGTGGTTCCCCGCGATCGAGGCCGGACCTTGCCGCAGGCGGGACGGCTGCCCCACCGCATAGGGGATCAGAGCAAACTGAGATCTGCGCGCCTGGTGATCGGGCTCCCCGTCATGCGCTTGAACGACCACACCGTCGACCGGAGCCAGGATCGGGCGCCCGAAGGCGAAGAACCGGGACGGCGGCTCCGTCGCAAGAAACGTGCGCCAGTCACGTGCCGACGCTGTCCTGCCTCGATCGTCGACCCCGACGAAGTCGATCGCGTATCGCTGGCCGAACACGTCGACACCATGGCTGGGCACTCGCCGTGCCGGACTGTTCTGAACCAGCCACCGACCCGTGAACGGCAGAGCCAACACAACCGCCATGCCTTACCTCCCCGCCGCGGCCGCCCACTCAGCCTGCCGTGGCGCGACGA
This sequence comes from Rhodococcus sp. BE178, assembly GCF_050433545.1. Classification (NCBI taxonomy): domain Bacteria; kingdom Bacillati; phylum Actinomycetota; class Actinomycetes; order Mycobacteriales; family Nocardiaceae; genus Rhodococcus; species Rhodococcus sp. BE178. Next base: position 84,506 of record NZ_JBNPXA010000011.1, read on the forward strand.
TCCGGTTTCACCAACCGGGAACGGCCACGGGCGTGTACCGGAACTGGCCCGACGCGGATCGGAACGCCCCGAGCGCCCGGTCGATGTGCGACGCGGAGGTGACGAGGACGGCTCCGTCCGCGCCATTTGCGGAGAGGATTCCGGTGGTGTTGCGCGCGTTGTCGACCGTCGAGTACGAGGCGTTCTCGAGGATGATGCTCGCGGGATTGACACCCCTCAGCACCAGGCCGGCGAACATCGCCTGCGATTCGCTGTACGGCAGAGGTTGCGTCGGCCCACCCGCGACGATCACCTTGTTCATCGGATGGAGGCGCGCGATCGCGGCCGCGGTATCCAACCGAGCGTTGAGAACCCCCGGCAGCAACCCGTCGGCGTCGAGTCGGGCACCGAGCACCACGATGTAGCGCGAGGCAGGATCACCGGTGAGATACGCGTGCGCGGCTGCGTACTGGCCCAACGAGGCAACGGTGTCGGAGACCCCGGACCCGGCGGTGTACTCGAGGGTGTCGATGCCCTGATTGATTAGTCCCGGGATGTTGAGCGAGGCGGCATGTGCCGGGGCAGCCGCGAGGAGCGGGAGCACGGCCAGCCCGGCCGCGGCAATAGTGGTTCTCAGCTTGTGCATTCGGCGGTGTCCCCCAGGTTCGACGGTCAGTTCGATTCACGCGCGTCACACCATACGTGCACGACGCGTCCGCGTCAGCTCGAACAGCGTCGGGGACCGCGTTTCAATTCACCACCAGCGCAAGAGCGAAACCGTCCCAGCCCTTCGACCCGACGGTCTGCAGCGCGGTGGCATCGAGTCGGGGTTCGGCCGCCAGCAGGTCGAGCACCTCGCGGCTGGCGCGGACGGCCTCGTCGTCGAGGTCGGGGTTGGACACCGATCCGCCGCGGACGACATTGTCGACGACGATCACCGTGCCGGGCCGCGACAACCGCAGCGCCCACCGCACATAGTTGGAGTTGTTCACCTTGTCGGCGTCGATGAACACCAGGTCGAAGGGCGCGATGCCGTCGGCCTCGACGGCCGGCAGGCTGTCCAGCGCCGCACCGACCCGGATGTCGACCCGGCCGCCGACACCGGCGCGGTCCACGTTGTCCCGGGCGACCGCAGCATGCCGGGGTTCGTACTCGAGCGTGACCACCCGCCCGGACTCCCCTACCGCACGGGCGAGCCAGATGGTGCTGTACCCACCGAGGGTGCCGATCTCGAGCACGCGCGTCGCGCCGACCATGCGCGCCAGCAGGTTCAGCAGCTTGCCCTGCGTCGGCGACACATCGATCGGCGGCAGCCCCGCCGACGCGTTGGCCGCGAGTGCGTGGTCGAGTGCGTCGTCCGCGCCGACCACCGTCTCGACCAGGTAGCGATCGACCTCGGCCCACCGATTCGCGTCATCCTTGCTGTCAGTCATGCCGTCAGCCTAGGGCCGCATCTCGTACGCGCCGTCGTACCCCACGACCTGCTCCCACACCCGGTCGAACCGCTCGGTGTCGACGGCGGGCTTGCGGATCGCGCCGATCGCCCACTCCTGCTGCGCGTCCGTCGACGACGGCTTGCCGTGCAGAGCAACGGCATACCGGGAGAAGTCGCGGATCTGGAAGTCGAAGATCTGCTCGAGCAGATCACGGTCGAGGCCGACGATGTCGGCCTGCTCGAGGATCAGCTGCCCGTAGACGACCAGCTCGAACAGATGCCCGACGGTGAGCAGGAAGTCCAGGTCCTCCCGCTGCGCGTCGTCCGGCCCGGCCGTCGCGAGCAACTCACGTAGCTCGAGCGCCTGCTCGTGGAACCGCGCGACATTGGGGATGTCGGCATGCTCGTCGAACACCCGGGTCCAGTCCTGGAACTGGACCTTGCCCGCGCCCCGGGTGGGGCCCTGCGCCCAGAAGAACGCGTCGTCGGTGGGGTCGGTGCGGGTGGCGACATCGGGATACGACGCCGGATTGAACAGGTAGTTCGGCATGAACTTGAGGATCAGCGCGACGTTGACGTGGACGGTGCCCTCGAGTTTGGGCAACGTGCCGATCAGCTCGGCGGCCTCCCGGAAGTAGGTGTCCTTCTCGTAGCCCTTGGCGGCGATGACGTCGTGCAGCAACGCCATCACCGATTCGCCCTCCGAGGTGACCTTCGCCTTGGTCATCGGGTTGAACAGCAGGTACCGGCGATCCTCCGGTCCCGCACTGCGGAAGTAGTCGACCGCGCGGGCGCTGAACAGCTTCATCGCTACGAGCCGGGTGTAGGCGTCCACGAAGTTGGCCCGCACGTGCGGAAAGTCGGTGACCCGCCGGCCGTACAGAACCCTGTTGTGAGCGTGCGTGATCGCTTCGAAGAAGGCGTGCTCGCAGATCCCGATCGACGCCGTGCACAGGTTGAACTTGCCGACGTTGACGGTGTTGAGCGCCGCCGAGAACGCGTCCGCACCGGTGTGCAGGATGTCCTCCTCCCGCACCGGGTAGTCGCGCAGCGCGAACGTGCTGACGTACATCTGCCCGTGCACGACATTGTCGATGAGGCGGTAGTGCAGGTGCCGGCTGTCGACGACGAAGAAGACGTAGCCGTCGGCCCCCTCGATGTCGGTGCGGCGCCCGAACACCGACACCATGCCGGCGACGTTGCCGTTGCCGATGTAGTACTTGGTGCCGTTCGCGCGGAACGCGGCCGTGCCGTCCGCCGTGTCGGTACGGGGGGTGAGCAGCATGTCGGTCGAGTACACGTCGGCGCCGTGCTCGCGTTCGGACAGGCCGAACGCCATGACCCCGCCGGCATCCAACTGTTCGGCCGCGCGTCGCCGGGCCGTCGGGTTGTCGCTCATCCAGATCGGCCCGAGCCCGAGCACGGTCACCTGCCACAGGTACCAGTAGGACAGCCCGTAGAACCCGAGAATCTCGCTCAGCGCGGCGTTGCGGGCGGCGTCCCACCGCTTGTTGGGATCGCCGTTCGCCTCGGAGGCCGGGGTGAGGAACGTCGCGAACAGACCCTCTCGCCCGGCGAAGTCCAGGAAGTCCCCGGTCCAGATCGCGTGCAGGTCGTCCTGCAGCAGCCGGCGTTTGCCCCGGGCCTCGAACCAGTCGATCGTCGCGCGCAGCAGTCGGCGCGTGTTCGGATCGAAGTCCTTCGGGTCGTAGTCGTGCGGATTCAGCAGCAGCTCGCCCACTGTCATCACCCTCCGGGAAACGGAAGCGGCGCCCGTCGAGGGGCTCATCGTCCACTCTCCCCGAGACCCGTCGCATGCGCGGACTTTCTCGCGAAGCAACTCGTCGTTCGAGCGGATCCGTTCTTGTGTCACAGATCACTCGGTGCTAGTTTCTGACACAGCGAGACACTTTTGTTCCACCGTCCCAAAGCAGACAGGGAACTACCGATGCCGCTCGACTTCGACGCCGCCATCCGCGAGGCGGTCCCCATGCCCGTCGACGCAGAGTCCGCCGCCGACTCGCCGCGCCTGGGCCCCGATTCACTGATCTGGAAGTACTACGGCGACGTGCGCGGACTACTGGGTTTCCAGCGACTCGCCGGGACCGAGAACTGCATCGAGCAGCTCGGTAAGGCGGTCGAGGACCACTCGGTGATCTTCTCCGACACCCTCGGCCGGGCCCGCCGCAGCGGGCCGCCGATCATGAAGACCGTCTACAGCGACGACCCCTATCACTGGGGACGCACGGTCCGCGACTTCCACAAGCCGATCAAGGGCACGATCAGCGACGGCTCGCGTTACCACGCGCTCAACCCGGAGCTCTTCTACTGGGCGCACGCCACCTTCGTCGACCAGGTCCTCTACATCACCGACACCTTCATCCGCCGGCTCTCGTACGAGGAGAAGGTGCGGATCTTCGAGGAGGGCCGGATCTGGTACCAGATCTACGGGGTCAGCGATCGGAGCCAGCCGCAGACCTACGAGGAGTTCCTGGAGTACTGGGCGCAGATGCTCGACCGGTTCGTGCCGACGCCGACGATCCTGTACGCCACCGGGTACATCCGCAAGGGCGTGCCGCGACCGCGGCGGATTCCGGCGCCCGTGTGGAACCTGCTGTCCGCGCCGATCAACGCGTTCATGCGCATCGTCGTTGTCGGCACGCTTCCCCCGCAGATGCGCGAGGTGTGCGGACTCGACTGGAATCCGAAGAAGGAGAGGCAGTTCCAACGCTTCGCAGCGTTCTCGCGCCGCATCAACCCGCTCGTCAACCGGCTTCCGCTCCGCGCGCTGTACCTGCCCTGGGCGTACGAGGCGTGGCGCCGGGTCGGGATCGACCCCCGACCGCTGCTGAACTCGCTCGGCGAATCCGCCCCCACCCGATAGGAGATCCCGTGCGTACCAAGCAGTTGGCACCACCGCCGGCCGGCAGCGACCTCCGCCCGATCAACGGTACCGGCGATCCGGGGGTCATCGAACTCCTGCGATTCTTCCGCAACCCGGTTCGGCTGGTGGCGCAGCGCCGGGAGGCCTTCGGGGACATCACCTACATCAACGCGTTCGGCCAGAAGTTCGCCGTGCCGCTCACCGCCGACGGCGCTGAGTCGGTGGCCGCGAATCGGCAGAAGGCGCTGGCCGCCGAGCCGGCGTGGGGGTTCCTCATCGGGCCGTTCTTCCGCCGTGGAATCCTGTTGATGGACTTCGAGGAACACCGACACCACCGGCTGATCCTGCAGCAGGCCTTCAACAACAAGCACCTGCGCGGCTACCTGGACGACATGCAGCCGATGCTGCGCGACGGCGTCCGTGGCCTACCCGTCGGCGAGAACATCCTGATCCTGGACCGCTTCAAGGAACTCACCCTGGACCTGGCCCTGGAGATCTTCCTGGGCATGGATCTGCCGCGCCTGGAGGCCGACCGGATCAACAAGGCCTTCATCGACTGCGTCAACGCCGGGATGTCCCTCGTGCGCAGGAACATCCCCGGAACCAAGTGGGCCCGCGGCCTGGCCGGTCGTGCCGTGCTCGAGGAGTTCTTCCGCGCGCACCTGCCGGCCAAGCGCGCCACCGAAACCCCCGACCTGTTCTCCGTGCTGTGTCGGGCACGGTCCGAGGAGGGCCACACCTTCACCGACGAGGACGTGGTCAACCACATGATCTTCGTGCTGATGGCGGCACACGACACCTCCACCATCACGCTCACCACGATGGCGTACTACCTTGCCCTGCATCCGGAGTGGCAGGAGAAGGCCCGCGCGCAGTCCCGCGCGCTGCCGCGGGACATCACGTACGACAACCTCGCGGAGTTCACGGTGCTGGACGCCGTCATGAAGGAGTCGCTGCGGCTGAACTCGCCGGTGCCCGGTCTGGCCCGACGAGCCTTGGAGGACACGGAGATCGACGGACACTTCGTCCCGAAGGGCACGTACGTCAGCGCGATCGGAATGGTCAACCACCACAACCCGGCGCTGTGGACGGATCCCGAACGGTTCGATCCGGACCGCTTCTCACCCGAACGCGCCGAGGACAAGTCGCATCGGTACGCATGGATGCCGTTCGGCGGCGGCGTGCACAAGTGCATCGGCCTGTACTTCGCCCAGATGGAGATCAAGACGATCATGCACAACCTCCTGCTCGAGTACGAGTGGTCGGTCCCCGACGGCTACACCTGGAAGCTCGACAACACCACGCTGCCGGTTCCGAAGGACCGCCTCCCGGTGACGCTGCGGGCGATCTGACGATGGATATGCTGACCGGTGATGACCACGCGCCGCACTCCCACCGCACTGCCCGCCGCCACCGCGGAGCAGGCGATGCTCGACGCCGCGCGGGAGGAGTTCGAGCGCTACGGGATTCGGCGCACCAACATGGACGACATCGCGAAGCGGGCGGGAATCAGCCGCAGCACCCTCTACCGACGGTTCCCGAACAAGGACGCGCTGGTCGAGGTGCTGATCCTGCGCGAGGCGGGGCTGTTCTTCGACCAACTCGACGCCCTTGCCCGGAATCTCGACCCGGCGCAGGCGGTCGTCGAGTGCTTCGCCCGGGGAATCCAATTGACCCGCGAGATCCCGCTGATCGGGCGCATCCTCGAGAGCGAGCCGGAGCTGATGGTCGAGGTGACCTCGCGGACCGACGGGGCGCCGATCGCGGTGACCGCCGCCCGGGTCGCCGCGGCGCTGCGTCACAGTGGGGCGGCGATGCCCGAGGAGGATCTGCTCGCGGCGTCCGAGATCCTCATGCGCATCGCGATGTCTTTGATGCTGCATCCGCACGGGCAGTTGGACACGACCGATCCCGCCGCGGTGCGCCGCTACGCCGAGAGGTACCTCACCCGACTGGTGTGGTGACCACCGTCCGCACGCGCGCGGGTGCGCCGTGCTGACCGCCCTGCACGAGGGCCTGCTGGCCCAGCTGCCGACCTCCTCCGAATTCTCCTGCGCCGCCGTTCCGTTCACCGGCGAGCCGCTCCCCGCCGTCCCGCAGACGTCCTCGGAATCGGTGGCCGCCGTCGCAGCCGTGGGCCGGGCAGCGCAGCCGGGTTGGGCGGCCCGGCCGGTCCGGGACCGGCAGGCGATCGCGGCGCGCTTCGCGCGTCTGCTCGTCGACCACCACGACAGCCTGTGCGACCTCATGCAGTGGGAGACCGGCAAGGCCCGCGTGCATACCGCCGTCGAGGTGCAGGGCGTCGTCGCCACCGCGCTGCACTACGCCGCCCACAGCACCCGCTATCTGGGCGAACGTCGCGTCCGGGGCGCGGTGCCGGGACTGGTCTCCGCCCGCGTCGGCTACCGGCCCAAGGGCCTGGTCGGGGTGATCGCGCCGTGGAACTACCCGCTGTTCCTGGCCGTCGGCGATGTGATCCCCGCTCTGCTCGCCGGCAATGCGGTGCTCAGCAAGGCCGACTCGCAGGCACCGCTCACGCTGCTCTACGCCCGCCACCTGGCGATTCGGGCCGGGGCGCCGGAGGCGGTGTGGCAGGTGGTGGCCGGTCCCGGCAGCCGCATCGGGCCCGCGCTGGTGGCCGAGGTGGACTACGTGAGCTTCACCGGGTCCACCGCAACCGGCCGGGAGATCGCCCGGTGCTGCGCGGACCGACTGATCGGGGCCTCACTCGAGCTGGGCGGGAAGAACCCGATGATCGTGTGCGCCGACGCGGATCTCGCGGCCGCCGTGCGCGGCGCGGTGCAGGCGGCGTTCTCCAACGCCGGGCAGATGTGCATCGGCATCGAGCGGATCTACGTGCACGAGAGCGTGTTCGACCGGTTCGTGCGCGAACTGGTCACGCGCACCGAGCGGCTTCGGATCGGCGCCGGGTACGGCTACGACGTGGACATGGGTTCGCTGACGTCCCGCCGCCAGCTGGAGGCCACCGAGAAGCATGTCGCGGACGCTCTCGCGAAGGGCGCGACCGCCGTGACCGGCGGCCGGGCACGCCCCGATCTCGGCCCGCTGTTCCACGAGCCGACCGTCCTCACCGGCGTGACGGCCGAGATGGCGGTCCACGCCGAGGAAACCTTCGGTCCGGTCGTCTCCGTCTACCCCGTGGCGTCCGAGGTGGAGGCGGTCCGTCGGGCCAACGAGGGCGAGTACGGACTGAGCGCGAGCGTGTGGACCCGCGACGTGCGGCGCGGACGCCGGATCGCCGCCCAGGTGGTGGCCGGTTCGGTGAACGTCAACGACGGCTACCTGTCCGCGATCGCGTCACTGGGCGCCCCGATGGGCGGCATGCGCACCAGCGGGACCGGGCGCCGACACGGTCGCGAGGGCATCGTCCGCTACACCGAACCGCAGACGGTCACCACCCAACGCGTCGCGACCGCCTACCCCGACCGACTCCGCGGGCCCCTGCTGGCCGCGATGAACGCCGGCACCCGCGCCCTGCTCGCAGTGCGGCACCGAGCATGAGGCGAGCCATGCACATCGTCGACGAGGTGGGCATCCTGTGCCGCAACCACGCCGACGCCGTCGTCGCGCTGTGCGCGGCGTCGGCCGCCGGAGCCCGTGTGGTGCTGCTCAACTCCGACTTCGGGCGCCGTCAGGTCACCGAAGTGGCCGCGCGGGAGCGCCTCGACGCGGTGATCCACGACGAGGAGTTCACCCCGGTCGTAGAGGGATTCGACGGCCCGCGCTGGTGCGCGTGGACCGAGGATCCGGACACGGAGGGGTCGCTGTCGGCTCTCCTGACCGGCGCCCCGGACACCCTGTCGCCCAGGCCGCCGCGGCCGCCGCGGCCGCCGTCGCTGGTGATCCTGACCAGCGGCACCAGCGGGACGCCGAAGGGCGCACCGCGCGGGGATTCGCCGACGCTGTTGCTGCCGGCGGGTCTGCTGTCGAAGATCCCGCTGCGCGGCGACGAACGAGTCCTGGTGGCGGCGCCGATCTTCCATGGCTGGGGTCTACTGGTCGCGACGCTGACGCTGACCCTCGGGTCCACGCTGGTGCTGCGGCGACGATTCGACGCCGTCCAGGCGCTACGCGACCTGCATACCCACCGCTGCGCCGCCCTGATCGCGGTGCCGACGATGCTGCGCCGACTGCTCGGTGTGGTGGACGCGATGCCGGAGGCCGACCTGTCCGCGCTGCGGATCGTCGCGAGCGGCGGCGCACGACTGGACGCTTCCCTCGTCGCGCAGGTCACCGACGCGTGGGGCCCGGTGCTGCACAACCTGTACGGCTCGACCGAGGCGGCGTACATCAGCATCGCGACACCCGCCGACCTCGCCGTAGCGCCCGACTGCGCGGGGGTTCCCCCGCGCGGCAACATAGTTCGCATCGCCGACACCGACGACGGTCCGGTCCCACCCGGCGCCGAGGGCCGGATTCTGGTGCGCACCCCGGGCCAGATCGAGACCTACACCGACGGCACCCGCAAGAGCGACGCCGACGGCTTCCTCGACACCGGCGACCGCGGCCACCTCGACGCGGCGGGCCGACTCCACGTCGCGGGCCGCTCCGACGCGATGATCGTCTCCGGGGGCGAGAACGTCTTCCCCGAGGAGGTCGAGGTGGTGTTGCTGGCGCACCCGGCCGTCACCGATGCCGTGGTCGCCCCCGTCCCCGACGCCGACTTCGGGCAGCGCCTGCGGGCGTACCTGGTGTGCGAGCAGGGCCTCGACGAGCAGGCCGTCCGCGACTATCTCGCAGCCGAACTCCCCCGATCCCGGATGCCCCGCGACGTCGTGTTCGTCGACGCGCGGACCCGCGGATCGTCGGGAAAAGTGTTGCGCCGCACGCTCGACGAACTGAAGGAGAGCCACTCGTGAGAAGAACCGACATCACCGGTCGCGTCGTCGTGGTGACCGGCGGAGCGCGGGGCATCGGGAGGGCGACCGCAACGGCGCTGCGCGACGCCGGCGCACTGGTCGCGATCGGCGACATCGACGAGGCCGAGGTGCGGCGCACCGCCGACGCCGTCGGCGTCTTCGGTGCGGTCCTCGACGTCACCGATCCCCGTTCGGTCGAGTCCTTCCTCGCCCGTGTGCGGTCGACCCTCGGTCCCCCGTGGGGCTGGATCAACAACGCCGGCGTCATGCCGCTCGGCCCACTGCTCGAGCAGGACGACGCGATCGTCGACACCGTGGTGGACGTCAACCTGCGCGGGGTGGTGCACGGCACCCGCGCCGCGGGACGGGCGATGAGGGCATCCGGCGGCGGCCGGATCGTCAACATCGCCTCGATCGCCGGATGCATCCCGGCTCCGGGCATGGCCGTCTACAACGCCACCAAGGCCGCGGTGCTGTGCTTCGGCGACGCCGCCGACGCCGAACTGGCCGCGCACGGGGTGCGGGTCGGCACGGTGCTGCCGACGTTCACGAGCACCGGACTGCTCGCCGGTACTCATCCCGGACGGTTGATCGCCCCGATCCGGCCGGAACAGGTCGCGCAGGCAGTGGTGCAGATCCTGCGGACCGGTCGCCGCCGGGCCGTCGTGCCGGGACGCCTGTCCGGTGCGCTGCTGTGGCCGCTGTTCCCGCGACCGGTCGCCCGCCTGTTGCGGCGGGCGACCGGACTCGAGCGGGTGTTCCTGGACGTCGACGCCGGACGCGCCGAGTACGACGCCGGGATCAAGCGCTGATCCGAACGGACTCACCGATGGCAGTCGGCGTGACGGCCCGCGGGCCGGGGGCCGGGGGCCGGGGGCCAATCGAACTAGATCACCCACACGCCGTGCGCGGATGGAACAAGCTCACGATCAGACTCGGTACCCCGTTGACCAGTACGAGCACTGCCACGACGACGGCGATGCTCACACCTGGCGATTCCCGCGTGGCATCGCCGAACGCGAGCGCGCCGATGATGCTCAGTACCCATCCGGTGGTCTGCAAGCGGCGCGTCCACCGAGATCGCCGCCCCGGAGGTCGACCATCGGCAGCCGACATCGGACGGCCGAGTTCCTGACGGGCCGAGAACCACGCCTCCAGAAGATGAAATGCGACGCCGAGCAGTACTGCACACGTTCCGATCAGCACCATGCCCCCCTCGAGCTGTCCGTCGGCCGAATGTATACGAGTGGCCGCCCACCCCGGTCAGGGGTGGGCGGCCACTGATCAAACGTGCCGCGGTGGCGGTACGCGGAGCTTCGTCAGCCGCGGATCGCGGTGAGGATCTCCCCGAGCGCGCCCTCGACGGGGACCTCGCGGGATTCGCCGGTGAAGCGGTCGCGCAGTTCCACGTTGCCCTCGGCGAAGCCGCGACCCACGACCACGACCAGCGGGATGCCGATCAGCTCGGAGTCCTTGAACTTCACGCCCGGCGACGCCTTGCGGTCGTCGAACAGGACCTCGACGCGGGCCTTGTCCAGCTCGGCGGCCAGGGCCTCGGCGCCCTCGCGGGCCGCGTCGTCCTTGTTCGCGATGACCAGGTGCACGTCGAACGGGGTGACCTCGGCGGGCCAGCGCAGGCCCTTGTCGTCGTGATGCTGCTCGGCGATGACCGCGACGAGACGCGAGACGCCGATGCCGTACGAGCCCATGGTGGGGCGGACAGGCTTACCGTTCTCGCCGAGCACGTCGACATTGAACACGTCGGTGTACTTACGGCCCAGCTGGAACACGTGACCGACCTCGATACCACGGGCGGCGACCAGTGCACCGGCGCCGTCGGGCGACGGATCGCCGTCGCGCACCTCGGCGGCCTCGATGGTGCCGTCCGGGGTGAAGTCGCGTCCGGCGACCAGGCCCACGTAGTGCTTGCCCTCCTCGTCGGCGCCGGTGATCCAGCTGGTGCCGTCCACGACGCGCGGGTCGACGAGGTAGCGGACACCGTTCTCCTGCAGCGCCTTCGGGCCGATGTAGCCCTTGACGAGGAACGGGTTGTTCTTGAAATCGGTCTCGGTGATGAGCACGTACTCGGCCGGCTCGAGCGCAGCCTCGAGGCGCTTCTCGTCCACCTCGCGGTCGCCGGGGATGCCGATCGCGAGCAGTTCCCACTCGCCGCCGGGCACGCGGGTCTTCACCATGATGTTCTTCAGCGTGTCCGCGGCGGTCACGGTCTTGCCGAGGTCGGCGCCGTTGGCCCACTCGACGAGGGTGTCGATGGTCTCGGTGCCGGGGGTGTCACGAACCTCGGCGGCCGGCAGCCCGTCGAACGGGATCGGCGCGGGAGCCAGGGTCTTGACGGCCTCGACGTTGGCGGCGTAGCCGGACTCGATGCAGCGGACGTAGGTGTCCTCGCCGATCTCGCTCTCGGCCAGGAACTCCTCCGACGCGCTGCCACCCATCGCGCCCGACGTGGCGGACACGATGACGTACTTGACGCCGAGCCGGGACAGGATCCGCTCGTAGGTGTCGCGGTGCGCCTGGTAGGACGCCGTCAGGCCCTCGTCGGTGAGGTCGAACGAGTACGAGTCCTTCATCACGAACTCGCGGCCGCGCAGGATGCCGGCGCGGGGACGCTCCTCGTCGCGGTACTTGGTCTGCACCTGGTACAGGGTGACCGGGAAGTCCTTGTACGAGTTGTATTCGCCCTTCACGGTGAGCGCGAAGAGCTCCTCGTGGGTGGGGCCGAGCATGTAGTCGTTGCCCTTGCGGTCCTGGAGGCGGAACAGGCTTGCGCCGTACTCGGTCCAGCGGTTCGACGTCTCGTAGGGATCGCGCGGCAGCAGCGCGGGCAGCAGGATCTCCTGCGCACCCATCGCGTTCATCTCCTCGCGGACCACGCGCTCCACCTCGCGCAGCACCCGCAGACCCAGAGGCAGCCACGAGTACACGCCTGGCGCGATACGCCGCACGTAGCCGGCACGGACCAGCAGCTTGTGGCTGGCGACCTCGGCGTCGGCCGGGTCGTCGCGGAGGGTACGGAGGAACAGGTGCGACATGCGGGTGATCACGGTGTAGCAGCCTAGTCGGTTGAGCGTGCGAGACCGATCGAGGGCACAGGGGTTGAGCGTGCGAGACCGATCGAGGGCACAGGGGTTGAGCGTGCGAGACCGATCGAGGGCACAGCCGGTTGCCAGGTTCGCGTCGCACACTGGGTAGGTGGACTCCGTGGTCTCCCCCCTTCTCGCGGCCGCTCCGGCCGCCGGGGTGGCTGCGCAGGGCGGTTACCGCAGCGGCGTATCGCTGCTGGGCGGCTGGCTTCCACTGACGGTGGAGATTGTCAGCGTCGTCGTGTTGATTGCCGTCCTGGTCCGCCGCAGCAGGCGCTGGTGGCTGCTGTGGGTGCCGGTCGCCGCGGCGCTGGGCGTGGCGGCCGCGGCGACCGCGCACTGGTTCGTCGGACAGCAGGGGCTGGCGTCGGATCCGGCACCGATCCAGCTGTGGGCGTGGTCGGCGGTGTTCGTCGCCGCGATCGCGATCGCGGTGCTCGGGTGGCGGGGAACCCGCTGGTGGCGACGCGGCCTGTCGATCGTTCTGATCCCGTCGACCTTCGCGTGTGTGGCGCTGACGTTGAACCAGTGGGTGGGCTACTACCCCACCGTGCAGACCGCGTGGGGCGCGGCGACGGCCGGCCCGGTCCCGGATCAGGTGGATGCCGCGGACCTCCCTGTCCTTCGAAACACGACCATGTCGACGGGGAAGGTGGTGCCGGTCGACGTCCCCGACGCCGCGAGCGGTTTCAAGCATCGGACCGAGTACGTGTATCTGCCGCCGGCGTGGTTCGCCGGCGACACGCCTCCCGCGTTGCCGGTCATCATGATGGTCGGCGGCGAGTTCAACACTGCTGCGGATTGGCTGCGGACCGGCGGCGCCGTCGACACCGTCGACGCCTATGCGCAGGCACACGGCGGCCAGGCCCCGATCCTCGTGTTCGTCGATGCCGGCGGCAGCTTCAACAACGACACCGAATGTGTCGACGGCCCGCGAGGAAACTCGGCATCCCACCTGGTCGACGACGTCCGCCCGTACGTCGTGTCCACGTTCGGTGCATCGGCAAACCCCGAAAACTGGGGTGTCGTGGGCTGGTCGATGGGTGGCACGTGCGCGGTCGATCTCATCGTGATGCATCCGGACCTGTTCAGCACCTTCGAGGACATCGCGGGAGACGTCGCCCCGACCGCCGGCACCGACGAGCAGACCCTGGACCGCCTGTACGGCGGCGACACCGCGCTGCGGGACCGGTTCGATCCGACGAAGGCGATGACCGAACACAGGCTGTACCAAGGGATCTCGGGCTGGTTCCAGGACAGCGACGTACCGCCGCGACAGGGCGCGAACCTGTCCGGCCCCGCGCCGGCGCCGAGTCCGGGGATGGACGGAACGGGTGGCCACGACGACACCCACGATGCCGGCGAGACCGGTGCGGCCGAGCAACTGTGTGCCACCGCGTCGTCGGTCGGGATCTCCTGCGAGGTGCACACATCGAACGGTCGTCACACCTGGCAGTTCGCGGCACAGGGCTTCGCCGACGCGCTGCCCTGGCTGGCCGTGCAGATCCAAACGCCCGGATCCGCGACGCCCTAGCCGTCCGCCACTCACGGCCGGCAGAGCGCTCGTCCGCCGTCTCCTCCGGGGACCGAAATCCGTCGGCTACGAACCCGACCCGAAATCCTGGCTCACCAAAATCACGAAAAGTGATGTAGCTTAGGCTCGCCTAGCCCAACATAGGCTAACCTAACTCGAGGTCTGTTCGCCCTATGGCGCCGTGGACTGCGGCCGTGACCAGGAAGAAGGAAGATGCGCGCGTTCAGCAGGGCTGCGTTCGCGACCATGGCGGTCGCCTTGGCATTGACGACGCCGGTGGGCATCGCCATTGCTGCTCCCGATACCCCAGACGGCAGCGACGCTGCCGCCCAAGCCATTTCCAGCACCCCGGTCACGACCGCCGCCACCACCACCCCGGTCACGACCGCCGCCAGCACTCCGGTGATCACGACCGTGGCCGGCGCTCCGGTGGTCAAGACCACCTCCGGCACTCCGGTCACGACCGTCTCGAAGAAGACCGGCCTGGTCGACGGTGAGACCATCACCGTCTCGGGCACCGGCTTCTCCGGCGCACAACCCGGCATCTACGTCGGCCTCGTCCAGGACGACAAGTTCTCGGCCACCGACGCCGGCGCATGGATGACCACCGCGGGGATCAAGGCAGCCGACATCAAGAGCGGCTCCTGGAGCACCACCGTCGATGTCGTAGCCGTCAAGGGCGACTCGGACTGCACCCAGAACGCGTGCTCGATCTACACCGTCGCCGCGCACGACTCCGCCGACCGCAGCCAGGACACCGAGACCCCCGTGTCCTTTGCCGCAGTCACTCCGACGACCACCACGACACCGCCGACGACGACCACCACCACCACCAAGCCGACGACCACCACGCCGCCGCCGACCACGACCACCAAGCCGACGACGCCTCCGGTCACGGGCAGCGGCCCCCGGGTCAACGCGAGCAAGACGAGCGGACTCAATGCCGCCGGTGACACGATCAATGTCCGCGGCAGCGGGTTCTCGACTTCCGGCATGGGTATCTACGTCGGCATCGCGCAGACGAACAAGTACTCGTCCACCGACGCTTCGGTCTTCTACAAGCCGAAGTTCATCAAGCCGTCCGAAATGCCGGGTGGTTCGTTCTCGACGAGTATCGACGTCATCGGCGCATTCGAGGGCGGCGACTGCATCGCCGACAAGTGTGCCCTCTACACGCTCGCCGCGCACGGCTCGAGTGACCGCAGCCAGGACACCAAGACCTCCATCAGCTTCGTCGGCACCGCACCCCCGGTCACCGGTGGTGGCGGTGGTGGCGGCGTCGGAGCCGGGACCGGCGGGGCTGCTGGTGGCGGCGCGGCCGGCGCTGCGCCCGGCGAAACGTTCACGGCGAACAGCAGTTTGTCGGTGTCGCTCTCGAAGTCGAGCGGTATCAACCCGTCGGGTGAGACCGTCACGGTTTCCGGCTCCGGCTTCTCCGGCGCCGCTCCGGGCCTCTACGTCGGCCTCGTGCAGGACAACGTCTTCTCGGCCGCCGACGCGTCGGTCTGGATGACCTCGGCGTTCATCAAGCCGGAGCAGATCTCCGGTGGCAATTGGTCCCTCCCCGTGGAAATGATCGCTACCCAGGGCGCCTTCGACTGCATCAAGAATGCGTGCTCGATCTACACCGTCATTGCCCACGGCTCCTCGGACCGCAGCCAGGACACCAAGACCCCGGTGAGCTTCGTCGGCGGAGTCGCACCGGGCACCGTCACGGCGCCTCCGGTGCTGAATGCCGCCGGCGCTCCCGGCGCCGCGAAGACCGTGGCCGTGACGCTGTCGAAGGCCAAGGGACTCAAGGTCGAGGGCGACGAGATCACCATCTCGGGCACCGGATTCTCCGGTGCGCAACCCGGCATCTACGTCGGCCTGATCCAGGAGAACAAGTTCTCCACCACTGACGCCGGCGTCTGGATGACCACGGCGTTCATCACGCCGAGCAGGATCAAGGACGGCGCCTGGTCGACCACCATGAAGGTGCAGGCCGTCAAGGGCGACTCGGACTGCACCAAGAACGCGTGCTCGATCTACACGATCGCGGCTCACGGCTCGAGCGACCGCAGCCAGGACACGCAGACTCCCGTCAGCTTCGGCGACGACCCGAACGCACCCAACGCCGACAAGGCCGAAGAAGCAGCACTGGCGGCGGGTGCAGACGGCGGCTCGAACGACGGAGGCACGACCTCCTCGGACAACTCGAACACCGCCTCCTCGGCGATCCGCAATCTGTCGGACGCGTTCACCGACGGCACCGCCTGGATCCTGCCACTGCTCATCGGTGGCGTCGTCGGAGCCGGAATTGCAGTGGCAGCGACGTTCGCACTGCGCCGCCGCACCTAGCGCCACCCCTTTTCGCGTGAGGGGCATCCGAACCGGATGCCCCTCACCTGAACGTGCCCTGAACTGGCTACATGCGAACATCCGCGGCCCTGAAATCTGCTTCCGGCTACCCCTTTACCGCGAATCCAACTAAGGCTAGCTTTGCCTAATCTTCGCCGCGTTCCGGCGGCCCACATCAGAAAGTAGGAAAATGCGCGCGTTCACAAAGTCCGCGATCGTGGCGGTTGCCACCACGGTCGCCTGCACGATGCCGCTGGGCGTCGCGGCAGCGCAGACCAGCCCGTTCGGCTCGCTGGGCAGCCTCGGCTCCAGCGACCCGGGAACCGAGGAACCCGGCGAGGTGACGCCACTGGTGTCGCTGTCGAAGGCCACCGACCTCGTCGCCGACGGTGAGACCATCACCGTCACGGGCAGCGGCTTCTCCGGCGCCGGCGCCGGCATCTACGTCGGCCTCATCCAGGACAGCAAGTACTCCGCCACCGACTCCACCGCCTGGATGACCACCAAGTGGCTCGAGGCAACCGACATCGTGGGCGGCGCCTGGACCGCCGACATCGACGTCGCCGCCGTCAAGGGCGACTCGAACTGCCTCGAGAACACCTGCTCCATCTACACCGTCGCCGCACACGGCTCGCCCGACCGCACCCAGGACACCCAGACCCCGGTGAGTTTCGCGGCGCCCGTCGTCGTGCCGGCCGGCCCTGCCGTGACGATCTCGAAGACAACCGGTCTGACGAACGACGAGGAGATCACCGTCACCGGCACCGGCTTCGGCCGCGAGGGCCAGGGCATCTACGTCGGTCTCGCCCAGGTCGACAAGTACTCCGGCACCAACAGCAGCGCCTTCCACTCCACCGAGTGGATCAAGGCCGCTCAGATCGTGGACGGCGGCTTCACCACCACGCTGAAGGCCACCGCGATCAAGGGTGACGCGAACTGCTACGAGAACGCGTGCTCGATCTTCACGCTCGCCGATCACAACACGATCGACGACCGTAGCCAGGACACCCAGACGCCGGTCACCTTCGCGCCGCCGGTCGTCGTGCCCACCGGACCCGCGGTGACCGCGAACAAGACCACCAACCTGACTGTCGGCGAGACGATCACCGTCTCGGGCACCGGCTTCGAAGGTGCCGCGGCCGGCACCGGCCTGTACTACGGCATCGTCCAGGACGACCAGTTCTCGACCACCAACGCCGGCGCGTGGATCACCACCGGATTCATCACCAAGGGTCAGATCGTGGGCGGTGCCTGGACCGCCACCATCAACGCGACCGCCGTCAACGGCGTCTCGAACTGCTTCGTGAACGCGTGCTCGATCTACACCGTCATGGCCCATGGCTCCACGGACCGCAGCCAGGACACCAAGACCTCGATCACCTTCACGGCGCCTGCTGCCGCACCGGTTTCCGCACTGGTCGTCGATGCTCCCGAGATCCAGAACGTCGCCAGCGTCCAGTCCGACGCCGGTGAGGGCCCGCCGGTCGCTCCGCTGGCCATTGGTGGCGCCATCGCTGCCGGCCTGGCCGTGACGGCACTGAGTCGTCGCGCCTGAGGTCGTCGCTCCTGAGGTCGTCGCACCTGAGCTGAACCCGCAGAACAACTGAGGTCTGGCCTTCGCTCCCCGGAGCGGAGGCCAGACCTGTTTCGTGTGCCCGACGGTTCGCGACTCAGATCCGCACGCCGCGAGCGTCGGCGCCGCGGCCGCCCGGTAGCGTTGGCGTTCGTGCTTGTCCTGCTTCCCCCTTCCGAAACCAAGTCCGACGGCGGCAAGGGCGCGCCGCTCGATCTCAGCGAACTGTCGATGCCGCAGCTGACCGAGACGCGCGAGTTGCTCGTCCAAGCGCTCGTCGACCTGGCGGAGGACACCGAGGCTTCGAATCTGGCGTTGGGACTGGGCCCGAAGCAGGCCGACGAGATCGAACGCAACGCGAAGCTGTGGGTCTCCCCCACCCGCCCCGCGCTCGAGCGCTACACGGGAGTGCTGTTCGACGCGCTCGACGCGACGTCCTTCACGAAGGTGCAGCGGGAGAAGGCCTATCGCCGGCTCGGGATGGGCTCGGCACTGTTCGGTGCGGTGCGGGCCGGGGACCCGATTCCCGCGTACCGGCTGTCCGGCGGATCCAAGCTGCCCGGCTTCGGCACCCTACAGTCGCTGTGGAAGCCGGAACTCTCCGACGCCCTGGTGGCGGAGGCCGACGGCGGTCTCGTGGTCGACCTGCGCTCCGGCACCTACCAGCAGCTGGGCCCGGTGCCGGGTGCGATCATCGCGACCGTACTCACCGAACAGCCGGACGGCTCACGAAAAGTGGTGAGCCACTTCAACAAGCACCACAAGGGCCTGCTCGCGCGGGCACTGACCGTCTCGCGCGCCGAGCCGACCGACATCAAGGGCGTCGCCCGCGTCGCGTCGAAGGCCGGTCTCACCGTCGAGACCGCCTCCGACGGCGAACTGATCATCCTGACCTAGTCGGCTCGACCTACAACCGCGGGTCCACCGGCTCCGACTCGAGCGCGAGGACGGCGAACACCGCCTGATGGATCCGCCACAGCGACTCGGCCTTGATCAGCCGGTCGATCGCCTCCATTCCGAGCGCGTGCTCGCGCAACGCCATCGATTGCTTGTGGCCCAGGCTCCGATTCCGCAGTCGGGCCAGGTTCTCCGGCTCGGTGTAGTGCGGGCCGTAGATCAGCCGCAGATACTCGCGTCCCCGCACCTTGATGCCCGGCTGCACACGTCCGCCACCGCTCTGGTTGTGGAACGGCTTGACCACCATTCCCTCCCCGCCCGCCGCGGTCAGCTCCTCCCACCAGGCAACGCCCGACTCCTCCGACTCGTGCACTGTCGTGTCCACGACCACTCGCCGCGTCGTCGTGAACAGCGTGGGCGCGACGTCGGCGAGTCGATCGGCGACCTCGAGGTGCCAACCGTGGTCACGGTCGCCGTAGCTCGCCCCTTCGGTCGCGAGCAACTGGAACGGCGCGAGCCGCACGCCGTCGAGCCCGTCCGTCGGCCACACGTATCTCCGGTACGCCTCGACGTAGCGCTCGACGTCGTCGGCTCGGGACCTGGTCACGGCCAGCAGAGCACCGACATCGAGTCCCCGCCCGGACGCGGCATCGAGCACCGCCACGCGCGCGGACAGGTCCGCGGACGCGGCCGCACCAACGGCCGCGTACTGCGACCGCAGCAGCTCCTCCGACTTCGCCGACCACGGCAGCAGTTCGGTGTCGAGCAGCAGCCAGTCGGTGCCGAGTTCGTCCCACAGCCCGGCGGCCCCGACGGCATCCGCGACCTTGGCGACCAGCAACTCGGTCTGCGTCTCTCCGAACATGCGCCGACCGGTGCGGGTGTGCACCATCCCCGACAGCCCGTCGCCGACACCGAAACGCTCCGCGGCGACGGAGGCATCACGGCACACCAGCGCCACAGCGCGCGAACCCATGTGCTTCTCTTCACAGATCACCTTGTCCACCTTCGCCTTTCGATAGGCAGCGAAGGCCTCAGCAGGGTGCTCGAGCAGTCCCGGGAGTGTGGACGCCGCGCACGGCGACATCGTCGGCGGAAGGTAGGTGAGCCACCGCGGGTCCACCGCGTAGCGGCTCATCACCTCGAGTGCGCCCGCCGCATTCTCCGGGCGAACCGAGATCCGCCCGCGAGTCGACGTCTCCACTCCCCCGGCCCGAAGGATGTCGTCGATGTCGAGGGCCTGCGGATCCGAGGTGGGCTGGTGGATCGGCTTCACCGGTCGGTACCACTGCCGCTCGGCGGGCACCGACACCACTTCGCGTTCCGGGTATCTCATTGCGGTGAGCGCGCCGCCGAAGACGCATCCGGTGTCGAGGCAGGCGGTGCGGTTGACCCAACGCACGTCCGGCACGGGTGTGTGCCCATAGAGCACAATTGCCTCACCCCGATAGTCCTCGGCCCAGGGATAGCGCACCGGAAGCCCGAACTCGTCCGTCTCCCCGGTGGTCTCGCCGTACAGTGCGAAGCTGCGCACCCGGCCCGACGCGCGGTTGTGGTATTCCTCCTTGAGCCCGGCGTGCGCGACGACCAGGCGTCCCCCGTCGAGAACGAGGTGCGCGACCAGCCCGTCGCAGAAGTCCGCGACCTGTCTGCGGAACTCCTCGGGCTCGCCGGCCAGCTGCTCGAGAGTGCGCTCGAGACCGTGCGTGGCGCTGACCTTCCTACCGCGCAACGCCTTGACCAGTTTGTTCTCGTGGTTTCCGGGCACGCCGAGCGCATGACCGGCGCCGACCATCCCCATCACCAACCGGAGCACACCGGGAGAGTCGGGTCCCCGGTCGACGTAGTCGCCCACGAAGACCGCGGTCCGGCCGGCCGGCGGAACCGCGTCCACCGCCCGACCCAGGTCATCGCGGAGCACCGTGTACCCCAGCGCACCCAGCAGTGTTTCGAGCTCACCGAGGCAACCGTGGATGTCACCGATCACGTCGAACGGTCCGGTCAGGTCGCGGCGGTCGCTGCGCAGCGGCTGTCGGACGATCCGGGCCGACTCGACGGCGTCGACGCCGTCGAGCACGTGCGCGACCCGGAATCCCTCACGGGAGAGCCCGCGCAACGAACGGCTCAGTTGCTGGTGCTGACGGCGCAGCACGGCGCGATCGAAGGCTCGGTCCCCGCGCGCCGCGTTGCGTTCGGCACAGACGGGCTCCGGGACGTTCATGACGATCGCCACGGGAAGAGTGTCGTGGCTGCGGGCGAGGTCGACCAGCTTCTTCCGCGCCGCCGGTTGAACACTCGTGGCGTCGACGACGGTCAGTTTGCCCGCACGCAGACGCTTGGCCGCGATGAACTCGAGCACCTCGAACGCGTCGGCCGTCGCGGCCTGCGCGTTCGGGTCGTCGCTGACGAGCCCCCGGCAGTGATCACTGGAGATCACCTCGTAGGGGCCGAAATGCCGGGCAGCGAACGAAGACTTGCCGGATCCACTGATCCCGACGAGCACGACCAAGGACGGTTCGGGAATCTCGAGGACACTCATCTACGAGCCCTCCTTTCGGGTGAATACGGCCATCTGGGTGGGCGCGCCGTGGGTCTCGTCGTGCTCGCCGATCCCGGTGAAACTCACGTCGTAGCCATGCGTGGCGGCTCCGTCGGCCGCCCAGCTCTCGAATTGTGTTCGGGTGTATTCGAACCGGTGATCCGGATGCCGGAACGCGCCCGCCTCGAGGTTCGGGTAGAGCACGTTGTACTCCGCGTTGGGTGTCGTCACCAGTACCACCCGCGGCCGCATGTCACCGAAGACCGATTGCACGAGGGAGGGCAAGCGCGACTCGTCGACGTGCTCGACGACCTCCATCAGCACCACCGCGTCGAAGCCACGAAGCCGCGCGTCGCGGTAGGTGGCCGAGGACTGCAGCACCGCGACACGGTCCCGCTGACCGTCCGGCAGTTCGTCGACGCCGAGCCTGCTCTCGGCCTTGCGGAGTGCGCGGTCGCTGACATCGACGCCGACGATCCTGGTGAACGACGGTCGGGCGAGCAGGGCCCGCAGCAGTCGACCCTCCCCGCAGCCCAGATCCACCACTCGTGCTGCACCCAGGTTCTCGAGGGTCGTCAGCACCGCGTCCTGGCGTAGTTGCGCGAGGCTCGTGTCGGGTGCGGGCGCGTCGGCGTCCTGCCCTGCCACATCGTCGGTCAGTCGATCGACGACCGACGACACCAGTTCTCGGCGGTGTGCGAGGTACCGCGACGCGATCAGTCCGGTCTCGGGGTGCCCGGCGAGCCATTCGCCGGCCACCCGCACCAGCTTGTCCGCCTCGTCCTCGCCCACCCAGTAGTGCTTGACGTCGTCGAGCACCGGCAGCAGCACGTACAGGTGACGCAGAGCCGCCGACAGTGTCGTGGTTCCCGCCAGCTCGAGGCGCACGTAGTCCGCGTCGCCCCACCGCGGAATCGTCTCGTCGAGGGGCAGCGGGATCGAAGTCACGTCCCAGCCGAGCGGGCCGAACAGTCGGCCGGGCAGATCTGCCCCGCCACGAGCGGGCATCGCCGGAATCGTGATCTGCAGCGGCATCGCGGCGTCGACAAGCTCCGGATGTGTCTTGCAGACGCCTGCCAACGCCGACTTGAATACCCGTGACAGGGCAACCGCCAGCATCGACGACCCGGCATACGGCCGGTCGTTCACATACTGGCCCAGCGCGAATCCGTCGCTGCCGCGGCGGAACTTGCTGCGCGCGAGTTCGATGGGATCGACGTCGAGCAGCAGCGCCGCGGTGCACCGCGCCCGGGTCGACTCCGGGTACAGCACCGTCGCGGTGCCCACGGACAACTCGAACGTCTGCACCCGATCGGGATGCTTGTGCAGCAGGTAGCCGAGGTCCGAGGCGTCCGGGACGCCGTCTGTGGCGGTAGCAGTCAGTGTCAGCAGCACCGAGGGCACGTTACGGGGCGGCGGCCCGTTCAGCCAGGACATTTCGGGCACAGCGCACCCGTGTGTCCCGGGTGGATCCCGACGCCGCCGGCCCGCGCACGGCCGACCCGCGGCCTTCTATGCCTCCTGCGCGGCCTTCTCCGCGGCCTGGGCCTGCGCCACCTGCTTGGGGGTGAACCGGATGAACAGCGCGGTCAGCGCCGCCAGGAGCGCGAAGATGGCGCAGCCCAGCAGTGCGAACGTGTAGCCCTCGCTCAGTGCGAACAGCTGATCCGACGTCATGTCCGCGGCCACACCCGAGGTGCCGCCGAGCGAGAGGGTCTTGGACGTGGCCATCGCGCCGACGATCGCCAGACCGACCGGGCCGAACAGCGTCTGCGCGACCTGCGCGATCGCGGCCAGCGGGCCGATCTCGTGCGGGCCGACGCCGGCGATCGCACACAGCGGCAGCGGCACCACCGCGAGACCGACGCCGAAGCCGACTCCGACGACGAGCAAGAACATGTTGCCGACATAGGTCGCGGACGCGTCGAGCGTCGATCCGTAAAGCAGGCCGACGAACGTGATGAGGGTGCCGGTCACCACCAGCCAGCGCGCCTGCACCTTCACCGCGAGCTTCGACGCAACGAACGCGGCGGCACCGAGGCCGAACGCGAACGGCACGAACGCGAGGCCCGCGCGCAGCGGCGTGTAGCCGAGGATATCCTGGACGAACAGCGCGACGAACGGCGCCAGCGAGAACATCACCATGCCGACGAGGGCGATGGAGACGAAGGTCGCGACCCGACTGCGGTTGCGGAACAGCGAGAACGGCAGCAGCGGGTTCTCCGCACGGCGCTCGACCGCGAGGAAGGCGCCCAGCAGGACCACGCCGCCGATCAGCCCGGTGAGTACGAGGGGGCTGCCCCAGCCCATCTCGGGGCCCTCGGTGAACCCGAAGACGACGGCGGCACAGCCGAGGGTTGCCAGGATCGCGCCCGGCACGTCGAGCTTCAGGCGCTCGGCGTTGGTCTCCTCCAGCGCGCGGAACGCGAACACCAGGATCACCAGGCCGATCGGCACGTTGATGAGGAAGATCCACCGCCACGACACTTCGGTGAGCGCACCGCCGATGATCAGCCCCAGCACCGAGCCGATGCCGGTCATCGCCGCGAAGATCGCGATCGCCTGATTCCGGACCGGGCCGGGCGCAAACGTTGTGGCCACCAGCGCCAGCGCGGTCGGTGACGCGATCGCCGCGCCGACGCCCTGGAGTGCGCGCGCCACAACCAGCGTGGCCTCGTTGACGGCGAGTCCGCACAGCAGCGACGTGACCGTGAACAATGCGACGCCGCCGATGAACACCCGTTTGCGGCCGAACGAGTCGCCGAGCCTGCCGCCCAGCAGCATCAGCCCGCCGTAGGTCAGCGCGTACGACGTGATGACCCAGTTGCGACCGGAATCGCTGAGTCCCAGGTCTTCCTGGATCTTGGCGAGCGCGAGCGAGGCGACCGTGCCGTCGAGCACCATCATCAGCTGCATTCCGCTGAGGACGACGATCGCGAGGCCGAACGCCCGCGTGGTCACGGGGTACTTCACGACGATGGAGTCAGACACGAGAGTTCACGTTACCGAGCGTCGGCGGAAAACCCGGCCACAGTGCCGATGACCACGATCGCAGGCGGGCGGATGTTCTCCTCCCGGACACGCGCCGCGACGGTCGCGAGGTCGGCGCGCAGCACCCGCTGGGTGCGCAGCGTGCCCTCCTGGATGACGGTGACCGGGGTGTCGGCGGGCCGGCCGCCGGCGACCAGGACGGTCGCGAACTGTTCGATCCGCTCGACCGCCATGAGCAGCACGATCGTGCCGCGCAGCTTCGCGAGCGCGGACCAGTCGACGAGCGAATCCGGATGGTCGGGCGCGACGTGTCCACTGACGACGACGAACTCGTGTGTGACGCCGCGGTGTGTGACGGGGATCCCGGCCGCCGACGGCACCGAGATGGCGCTCGTGATGCCGGGGACGACGGTTACCGGGACACCCGCGGCCGCGCACGCCTCGAGTTCCTCGTAGCCGCGGCCGAACACGTACGGGTCGCCGCCCTTGAGCCGGACCACGAACTTGCCGGCCTTCGCGCCCTCGATCAGGGCGGCGTTGATCGCCTCCTGCGCCATGGCGCGGCCGTACGGGATCTTCGCGGCGTCGATCACCTCGACGTGCGGACCGAGTTCGGCCAGCAACTCCGGCGGGGCGAGGCGGTCGGCGACGACGACGTCGGCACCGGCGAGCAGCCGTCGGCCACGCACGGTGATGAGGTCCGGGTCGCCCGGTCCCCCACCGACCAGCGCGACGCCGGGTGCGGGCGCCTCGTCGGTGTCGGAGACGGCGCCGGACTGCAGTGCCTCGAGCAGCGCCGTCCGCACGGCCGCGGAACGCCGGTGCGCGCCGCCGGCGAGGACGCCGATGCTCAGGCCGTCGAACATTCCCGTCGCCGGGGTCACGGCCGTGCCCTCGCGGGCACTGTCGGCGCGCACGCAGAACACGCGGCGGCGCTCGGCCTCCGCGACGATCGCGGCGTTGGTCTCGGGCTCGTCGGTGCACGCGATGGCGTACCAGGCGCCGTCGAGGTCGCCGTCGACGTAGTCGCGCAGTTCGAGCGTGATCTGCCCAGCGGTGGCCATGCCCTCCACCGCGGGGGTGACCGCGCGGCTGATGAGGTGCACTCGGGCCCCGGACGCGATCAGCAGACCGAGGCGGCGCTGCGCGACGGTGCCGCCCCCGACCACCACGACACGACGGTCCGTCAGGTTGAGTCCGACCAGGTAGCTGGTCTCGTCACCGGCGGCAGCAGACACTGCGTACTCCCTGTTCTCGAATTGCGGATTGTTGTTCATACGACAGATCACGAAACACTACGGGCAGCTGCGACAGTGACGCCATTCGTGACCCGCTTCGACACGACCAGGCGACCGCCGTCCGCGGCGAGGACGGCGGCAGCCTCGGCGACGCTCGGCGTCCCCACCGCCCCGGCCACAGCGTCCGCCGGATTCGGCACCGGAACCGCGGCGAGCCGATCGGCGGTGTACCCGACGAGCGTCGCGCCGAGGACCTCTGCGGCGTCCACGAAAGGGTCGGCTGTCACCTTCCGGTCGAGCGTGGCCAGCCTGCGCACCGGTTCGTCACCGCACACGTCCAGGACGGCGGCGACGATGTCCGCCGCCCCCACCCGGCTGCCCGCGCCGACCCCGACGCACCACCCGGCCCGGTCAGCCACGGGCGGCCTCGACGAATCGGCGCACGGACTCCGGGTTCCCGGCGGGATGGGTGTGCAGGTACGACGCGTGCACCGTGCCGGCGGAGCCTCCGGGTCCGGCGGGCCCGCCGACGAACCCTTCGCGGGTGGCGCCGGCGTCCCACGCGCGCCACCCCCACGCCGGGCCCGTTCCGTCGGCGGTGTCGGTCGTGAGCGACGTGCGGTGGAACTCGTGGCCCGTCACCCGCGTGCCGGCGGCGAACAGTGTCGACTCGGTGAGCGCGACGGCATCGCGGTATCCGAGGGTGAGCCGGGAGCCGAACCGCGCGTCGACGTCGACCACTCCGGCCATCGGATGCCCGTCGAGGCTACGGGCCAGGTACAGCAGCCCCGCGCACTCGGCGTGGATCGGTGCGCCGTCCGCGGCCAGCTGCCGAACCTGCTGCAGCAGTGCAGCATTCGACGACAGCGCCACGGCATGTTCCTCGGGGAATCCGCCGGGCAGCACCAGACCGGTTGCACCGGAGGGCAGTTCGTCGAGCAGCGGATCGAAGGTGACGACGTCGGCGCCCGCCGCCGTGAGCAGTTCGCGGTGCTCGGCGTAGCCGAAGGTGAACGCGACACCGCCGGCCAGCGCGATCACCGGCCGCGTGCCGGGGGCCACCGGACCGACCTCGCTCGCCGGGTCCCAGGTGGGCGTGTCGACCGACGAGCGCGCGAGCGATCGGATGGCGATCAGGTCCAGGTGCGCCGCCGCCAGTTCCGTCATCGCGGCGACGGCGTCCAGCGCCGCCCTGCCGTGTTCCACGGCCGGGACCAGCCCGAGATGGCGCGACGGCACCTCGAGTTCCGCCAGCCGGGGCACCGACCCGAGGACCGGCAGGCCCACTCGTTCGCTCGCCTGCCGCAGCACCTGCTCGTGCCGGGCGCTGCCGACCCGGTTGAGGATCACCCCGCCGATCCGGACCGCCGGGTCGTACGTCGAGAAGCCGTGCAGGACGGCGGCGAGGCTCTGGCTGTGTCCGCGGGCGTCGATCACCAGCACGACGGGCGCGCCCAGCGCGGCGGCCACCTGCGCGGTGGACCCCTCCGCCGACGGTTCCGACGATCCGGGGTCGATCTTGCCGTCGAACAGGCCCATCACGCCCTCGACGACGGCGATGTCGCAGTCGGCGCTGCCGTGCCGGAACAGCGGCCCGATCCGGTCGGCGCCGACCAGGACCGGGTCGAGGTTGCGGCCGGGCCGTCCCGCGGCGAGCGCGTGGTAGCCGGGATCGATGTAGTCGGGGCCCACCTTGAACGGAGCCACCCGGTCCACGGCGGCCCGCAGCGCCCCGACCAGTCCGGTCGCGACGGTCGTCTTGCCGCTGCCGGACGCCGGTGCCGCGATGACGACGGCGGGGGTGCTGGGGGTGATCACCACTCGATGCCGCGCTGGCCCTTGCGGCCGGCGTCCATGGGGTGCTTGATCTTGGTCATCTCGGTGACCAGGTCGGCCGCGTCGATCAGGGCCTGCGGGGCGTCCCGGCCGGTGATCACGACGTGCTGGTTGCCGGGCCGGTTGCGCAACACCTCGACCACCTCGTCGACGTCCACCCAGCCCCACTTGAGCGGGTAGGTGAACTCGTCGAGCACGTAGAAGCGGTGTGTCTCGGCCGCGAGCCGACGGGCGATCTCCTGCCAACCCTCGGCCGCGGCGGCCGCGTGGTCCTCCTCGGAACCCTGCTTGCGGGTCCACGACCAGCCCTCGCCCATCTTGTGCCACTGCACGGCGCCGCCGACACCGCTGCTCTCGTGCAGTTCGCCGAGCGCCCGGAAGGCAGCCTCCTCGCCCACCTTCCACTTCGCGCTCTTGACGAACTGGAACACACCGACGTCGAAGCCCTGGTTCCAGGCGCGCAGCGCCATGCCGAAGGCGGCGGTGGATTTCCCCTTGCCGGGTCCGGTGTGCACGGCGAGCACCGGCTGGTTGCGGCGCTGACGGGTGGTGAGCCCGTCCACGGGCACGTTCTCGGGTACGCCCTTGGGCATGTGCAGTCCCTTCCTCGGACTCGGATGTTCGGGCGGGTCAGGCGGCGGCGCGGACGACACCGGCGACCTGCTGCGCCGACAGCTCCGCGAGCCGCACGTAGCCGCCACGCAGGTCACGGGCCAGTTCGGCGGCCAGGCCGAGCCGGACCATTCCTGTCTCGCAGTCCACGACGATCGAGGCGGCGCCGGTGTCCGCAAGCATCGCGGCGGCGCGCTTGGCCCGCGACACGGCGTCCGGCCCGCCGGTGGCGCGGCCGTCGGTCAGGGACACCACCAGCGCGCGGCGGCGCGGATCGCGGACCCGTTCCCGCAACACGACGTCGCGGGCACTCAGGAAGCCTTCCGCCAGTGGGGTTCTGCCGCCGGTCTTCATCGACCGCAGACGCCGCACCGCGACGTCCACCGACGACGTGGGCGGCAAGACCAGCTCCGCGTCGCGGCCGCGGACGGTGATCACTGAGACCTTGTCGCGCCGCTGGTAGGCGTCGCGCAGCAACGACACCACCGCACCGGTGACCGCGGACAGGCGGTCCCGGGCGGCCATCGAGCCGGACGCGTCGACGACGAACAGCACCAGGTTGCCCTCGCGACCTTCCCGGATCGCTCCCCGAATGTCACTGGGCGCCAGCCGCATCGGACCGTCGCACCGCCCGCGGTCCGCCTGGTGTTCGGCGGCGGCGAACAGCGTCCCCACCAGGTGCAGGCCGTGACCGGACTCGGTCGTCGTCCGGACGGTGCGGCCCCGGGTCGAGCGGGAACGGGACCGCCGGCCGGGGGCGCCGTCGCCGACGCCGGGAATCTCGAGCATGCGGGTCCGGAACTGCGGGCCGGGGGTGCCGGCGTTGCGACCGGTCCCCGGTCCGGATCCCGGAGCGGGCGAATCCTGTTCGCGTGATTCCCCTTCGGATTCGCCGGACGGCGACTGCGGCGCCGGATCCGACGGGGACTCGCCGCCGCCGGGCCCGTCCGGATCGGGATCGGGGTCGGGGTCGGGCTCGTCGTGCGCCTTGACGTCGGCGTCGGCCTGCGTCATCGCGTCGTCGAGCTGCTGTTGGTCGAGGCCCGGCTCGTCGAAGGGGTCGCGCCGACGACGGTGCGGCAGAACGAGTTCCGCGGCCACGCGCACGTCCTCCTCGGCGACAGCGTCCGCGCCCCGCCAGGCGGCATGAGCGGTGGCGGTGCGTGCGAGGACCAGATCGGCTCGCATTCCGTCGACGTCGAACGACGCGCACAGCGACGCGATCCGACGCAGTTCTCCGTCGGACAGCTCGATGTCGTCGATGCGAGCGCGGGCCGCGGCGATCTGCCGGGCCAGCTCCGCGTCCTGCTCGGCGTAGCGGGCGGCGAAGGCGTCGGGGTCGCGCTCGTAGTCGAGGCGGCGGCGCACCACGTCCATGCGCACGTCGACGTCCCGGGACGCGGCCACGTCCACTGCGAGGCCGAACCGGTCCAGCAGCTGCGGGCGCAGCTCCCCCTCCTCGGGGTTCATGGTGCCGACGAGCACGAACTTGGCCGGGTGCGAGTGCGAGACGCCGTCGCGTTCGATGTGGACACGGCCCATCGCAGCGGCGTCGAGCAGCACGTCCACCAGGTGGTCGTGCAGGAGGTTGACCTCGTCGACGTACAGCACGCCCTGGTGCGCGTCGGCCAGCAGTCCTGGCTGGAAGGCGCGCTCGCCGTCGCGGAGCACCTTCTCGAGATCGAGCGATCCGACGACGCGGTCCTCGGTGGCACCGACCGGGAGCTCGACGAGGCGTGCCCGGCGGCGCTCCCCCACCTGCTCGATCTCGGGCAGCAGCGCCGTGAGCGCGCGCACAACGGTCGACTTCGCGGTGCCCTTCTCCCCGCGGACCAGCACCCCGCCGACGCCGGGGTGGACGGCGCACAGGATCAGCGCCAGGCGCAGCCGGTCCTGTCCGACGACGGCACTGAACGGGAAGCCGGCAGGCTCGTGAGCGGCCAGGTCATGACTGTGACGCAACGATCGAATCCCTTCACGTCTCGGTTTCCTCGCCGAGAGCTTGGCGGTGCGAAACGTTGCGGCATTCTGGCTTCGGGTGGTTCGGATCGAACACCGTCACAGTGGCGGGACCGCGCCTGATTCTCACAGGACTTCCCCGCAGACGTTTCTCAGCAGCACACTACCGTGCGGACCCCGGTGGCACGTCGCCGCACACCTGCGGGCGACACACAGCCGCACACCTGAGGTCGACACACAGCCGCGGCCCGGAGTTGCCTCCGGGCCGCGGTGGGTGAGCGATCGTCAGACGGACGCGGATTCGACGACCGGAGCCGCCTGAGCCGGGACGGAGTCGGACGCGCCGCCGAGCTGCAGCGAGCGGGTGCTCCAGTCCCAGACCTGCTGGAACAGGTCCACGTTGTCGGACAGCTTCTGGCCCAGCGACGGGACCATCTGCTGCAGCGTCGGCTTCCACGCCTCGAACTCGCGCGGGAAGCAGCGCTGCAGGACGTCGAGCATGGCCGGAACGGCGGTGGACGCGCCGGGCGAGGCACCGAGCAGGCCGGCGATGGTGCCGTCCTCGGCGTTGACGACGGCGGTGCCGAACTCGAGGACGCCGCCCTTGCCCTTCTTGCGGATCACCTGGACGCGCTGGCCGGCGGTGATGAGCTCCCAGTCCTTGCCGATGGCCTTCGGCACGAACTCGCCGAGGGTGCCGATCCGGTCGGCGGGCGACTGCATGAGCTCACCGATGAGGTACTTGGTGAGGCTCATCTCGGTGAGACCGACACCGAGCATCGACATCAGGTTGTTGGGCTTGACCGAGCCGGGCAGGTCGGTGATCTTGCCCTGCTTGAGGAACTTGGGCGACCAGCCGGCGTAGGGGCCGAACAGCAGACCCGGCTTGCCGTTGATGACGCGGGTGTCGAGGTGCGGCACCGACATCGGAGGGGCACCGACAGCCGCCTTGCCGTACACCTTGGCCCGGTGCTGGTCGATCAGCTCGGGGTTGGTGCAGCGCAGGAACTGGCCGCTGACCGGGAAGCCACCGAAGCCCTTGGCCTCCTTGATGCCCGACTTCTGCAGCAGGTGCAGAGCGCCGCCGCCGGCGCCGACGAACACGAACTTGGCGTTGACGGTCTTCTTGGCGCGGGTGCGCAGGTTCTCGACCTTGACGATCCAGCTGCCGTCGGACTGCTTGGTGAGGTTGCGGACCTCGTGACCGAAGTGGACGGTGCCACCCGAGGACGCGACGTGGTTGAGCAGCTGCTTGGTGAGCGCGCCGAAGTCGACGTCGGTACCGGACTCGGCCCAGTTCAGTGCGACCGGATCGGAGAAGTCGCGGCCCTTGGCCATCAGCGGCAGGCGCTCGGTGAAGAAGTCCTCGGACTCGGAGTACTCCATACCGGCGAACAAGGGATGGCTCGCCAGTGCCTCATAGCGCGCACGCAGGTACTTCACGTTGTCCGCGCCGTGCACGAAGCTCACGTGCGGGATCGGGTTGATGAACTCCTTGGGATCGGTGAGGATCCCGTTGTCCACGGCGTACGACCAGAACTGGCGGGAGACCTGGAACTGCTCGTTGACGTTGATCGCCTTGGTGATGTCGACGGTGCCGTCGGACTTCGCAGGCGTGTAGTTGAGCTCACACAGTGCGGAGTGGCCGGTACCCGCGTTGTTCCACGGGTCGCTGCTCTCGGCGGCAGCGGCGTCGAGTCGTTCGAAGGTGGTGATCGACCAGTCCGGCTGCACCTGACGCAGGATCGCGCCGAGCGTCGCGCTCATGATGCCCGCACCCACGAGCACTACATCGGTCTTCACCACTACGTTCTGCTCTGACACTGGAGAATCGACTTCCTTGTCTGTTCACACGCGACCTGTTCGCACGCATCGCCGGCGCAGAATCCTCGTTGTCACCGGAGTTCCGAAACCGACGACCGAATCCACTGAAGGCATCGCGTGCACAGACCGCAATTCGCGCGCCTGTGGCGCTTAGGTTACCTGTGCGTCACCTCCCCCAATTGTGCCCCTCGCAAACGACTCTGTTCGCCCAATAGAGTGTGATCGTGACTACTTGGGCTCCCGACGTCCTCGGCGACGGATACCAGCAGCTGACAATCCCTTTGGGGACCGATCCCGACGGAGAGGGAGACGTCGAGGCCACCCTGGTCCGCTACCAGCCCTCGTCCACACCCGCGAACCGGGCCGTGCTGTACGTCCACGGGTTCACCGACTACTTCTTCCAGCAGCATCTCGCCGAACATTTCGCCGAGCAGGGATTCTCGTTTTTCGCGCTCGACCTGCGTAAATGCGGACGGTCACGGCGGCCGGGACAGACGCCGCACTTCGTGACCGATCTGCGGATGTACGACGACGAGCTGAACCAGGCCCTCCGCCTGGTGCGCGAGCAGATCGGCGGCGGCCAGGTCCTGCTCGTCGCGCACTCGACGGGCGGGCTGATCCTGCCGCTGTGGCTCGATCGGCTCGAGCGCAAGCCGGGCGGTTCCGCCGGCGCCGGTGTGGCGGGTCTCATCCTCAACAGCCCGTGGTTCGACCTGCAGGGCCCGGCCCTGCTGCGCGCCGCAGGCACGACCGCGGCCATCGACGCACTCGGCCGGGTGTCGAGCAAGACCCCGATCCCCGGGCAGAAGCTCGACACGTACGGCTCGAGCCTGCACGTCAGCTCCAACGGGCCGTGGGAGTACAACCTCGACTGGAAGCCGCTGACCGGGTTCCCGGTGAGGTTCGGCTGGCTGCGCGCGATCCGGCGCGGACACGCCCACCTGCACCGCGGCCTCGACATCGGGGTGCCGTCGCTGATCCTGCGCTCGAAGAACACCGTCTTCGCGTCCCGCTACAACCCCACCGTCGACGCCGCCGACGCCGTGCTCGACGTCGACCAGATCGCCAAGTGGGCGGGCTGCCTCGGCAACCGCACCACGATCGTGCCGATCGACGGCGCCCGCCACGACGTGTTCCTGTCCACCGAGAAGCCGCTCGCGGCCGCGTTCACCGAGGTGGATCTGTGGCTGGACTGGCTCGACGCCCATCACCTGTCCGATCGAGAGTCCGGAGCCCCCGCGTGAATCACCCCGATACGACCCACTTCGACCTCGCGATCATCGGGACCGGATCGGGCAACTCGATCCTCGACCAGCGCTACGACGGGATGAAGGTCGCGATCCTCGAGGAAGGTACGTTCGGCGGCACGTGCCTCAACGTGGGCTGCATCCCCACCAAGATGTACGTCTACGCGGCCGAGGTGGCCCGCACGATCACCGAGTCGTCCAAGCTGGGGATCGACGCCACCCTCGATGACGTGCGCTGGCACGACATCGTCAAGCGCGTGTTCGGCCGGATCGATCCGATCGCGGCCGGCGGCGAGCGGTACCGCACCGAGGACTGCGCGAACGTGACGGTCTTCCGCGGGCACGCCAGGTTTGTCGGCCCCCGCACCATCGACACCGGCACGGGCGAGGTCATCACCGCCGACCAGGTGGTGATCGCGGCCGGTTCGCGGCCGATGATCCCGCAGGAGATCCTCGAAGGCGGCGTCCGCTTCCACACCAACGACGACATCATGCG
Organism: Rhodococcus sp. BE178; assembly: GCF_050433545.1. Classification (NCBI taxonomy): domain Bacteria; kingdom Bacillati; phylum Actinomycetota; class Actinomycetes; order Mycobacteriales; family Nocardiaceae; genus Rhodococcus; species Rhodococcus sp. BE178. Next base: position 117,874 of record NZ_JBNPXA010000011.1, read on the forward strand.
GCTACCCGAACTGCCGGAGCGCCTGGTGATCCTCGGATCCGGCTTCATCGCTGCGGAGTTCGCGCACGTGTTCTCGGCGCTCGGCGTCCAGGTGTCGATCATCGGCCGCAGCGAGCGACTGCTGCGTCACCTGGACCGGGACGTCTCCGAGTGGTTCACCGAACTGGCGCACCGCAAGTGGGACGTCCACCTGAGCAACCCGATGGTCGCCGCGCGCCCTGCCGGCAACGGCATCGAGATCGAACTGTCCGACGGCACCGTCGTCGCCGGCGACGAGTTGCTGGTCGCGGTCGGCCGCACCCCCAACGGGGACCGGCTCGACGCGTCGCACGGCGGAGTTGCCGTCGAAGAGACCGGGCGGGTCATCGTCGACGAGTTCCAGCGCACCACCGCGGAGGGCGTGTTCGCGCTCGGCGACGTGTCGTCGCCGTACCAGCTCAAGCACGTCGCGAACCACGAGATGCGCGTCGTCCAGCACAACCTGCTCCACGATGCCTGGAACAGCTCCACCGCCGGGCTGCGGCGCACCGACCACCGGTTCGTCCCGGCGGCGGTGTTCACCGATCCGCAGATCGCGGACGTCGGCATGACCGAGGAGCAGGCCCGCGAGGCCGGCCTCGACATCACCGTCAAGGTGCAGAACTACGGCGATGTCGCATACGGCTGGGCGATGGAGGACGACGAGGGATTCTGCAAGGTCATCGCCGAGCGCGGCACCGGACGGCTGCTCGGTGCCCACGTGATCGGCGCGCAGGCCCCGACCGTGATCCAGCCGCTGATCCAGGCCATGACCTTCGGCCTGTCGGCACAGGACATGGCCACCGGGCAGTACTGGATCCACCCGGCGATGCCGGAGGTGGTCGAGAACGCGCTACTCGGCCTGGAGATCTGAGGAAGGTCGCCCGCACGCCTTCCGTTGGGGTCGGTTCCGGCGAACCACCTCGACGAGTGATGGCGCTCAGCTAGATTCGGCGCATGACGGGTTCCGGGATCGGCCGCCGTATCGTCACCGCGATCGCTGTCGCACTGATCGCGGGCGCACCTCAAATCCTCGCTCCGGCCGCCCAGGCCGTCCCCGCCGTCACGCCGGCGCGCGACGATCCCGGGTCAGTCCTCGAGTCCGCCCCACTGCCCCAGTCGTTCTGGCTGCCGGGCACCGGCGCCGCCTACCGGATCACCTACCTGACCACGGGCCCCCGCGGCGACACGCCCTGCACCGGCATGGTGTTCGTCCCGGCCGGCCCGCCGCCGCCGGGCGGCTGGCCGGTCATCGCCTGGGCGCACGGAACCATCGGCGACTCCGACACCGATGCCCCGTCGGTCAACGGCGTCGACGCGGCCAGCAGTCGCTACGTGGCGAACTGGCTGGCCCGGGGGTACGCCGTCGCGGCCACCGATTACATCGGCCTGGGCACTCCCGGTGTCCCGCCCTATCTGGACGGGAAGTCCGCGGCGCACAGTGTCATCGATTCGGTGCGCGCGGCCCGCGCCGTCGACGACCGACTCTCGTCGCGGTGGGCGGTCGTCGGCCTGTCCGAGGGCGGGCAGGCGGCGGTGTTCACCGCGCACGCCGCCACCGAGTATGCGCCCGAACTGGATTACCGCGGCGCGGTCGCCGCCGGCGTGCCGTCGAACATCGAGACGATCGCCCCTCTGGCCGGACCGAACTTCCCGCCGCAGGGCCTCGCCGGGCTGACCAACTTCATGACGTTCGTGATCGCCGGATTCCGCGATACCCACCCCGAACTCGACGTGAACAGCTTCCTGACGCCGATCGGGCGCACGCTGGTCGACGCGGCGCCGGAGCTGCCATACCCGCAGTTCGCCCGACTTGCCGCGAATGTCTCTGTGGCCCAGATGCTATCGCGGTCACTCAACGATCCGGCACTGCTGGCCGCGTTACGCGACTACCTGCAGGTGCCGACCTCCGGATTCGACCGGCCGCTGATGATCGCACAGGGCGCCACGGACCTGACCGTGCCGCTGCCGTTGACGGTCAAGCTGGTCGCGGACATGAACCTGGCCGGCACCCGACCGGACTTCAGGATCTATCCGGCCGACCACATCGGCAGCCTGTTCGCCAACGAGGCAGACGCGGTCACATTCGTCACGAAGGTGTTCGAATGCGACCGCGGATCGGACGACCCCGGGTGCGAGCCGGCCTCCGCGGGTTCCATCGGGTCGAGCTGACCGCGGCGCCACCAGCGCGTCAGCGCACGGTGGTGGCCGTCGGACTCGGGTGGGGTGTTCTCGGGTGGGGCCCAACCGCGTTGGCGATCCCTTGGATCCGCATCACGGTTCTCGCGGGGCGAGCGACTGTTCCAAGAGTTTCTCCTGACCTGTCCCAAGCGGGGAGGCGGAGGGTGTCCGAGGTACACCTTCCCTTCGGAGAGTCAGGACAGACCATGACCACACCGATCGTTCCGAGAAATGTCGCGACGCGACGAGCCACCCTGGTCGCGGTGTGCGTGACGACGGCGATGTTGATGCTCGACATCGCGGTCGTCAACACCGCCCTGCCATCTATCGCATCCGATCTGGAGCCGGGCGTCAGTGGCCTGCAGTGGGTAGTCGACGCCTACACCCTGGCGCTGGCCACGGTGGTCCTCAGCGCCGGATCCTGGGCGGACCGCCGCGGCCGACGGCACGTGTTCCTGATCGGCATCCTGTGGTTCACCGCGGCGTCGCTGCTGTGCGCGCTGGCACCGACCATCTGGGTTCTCGATCTCGCCCGCGCCGCACAGGGCGTCGGCGGAGCCGTACTCTTCGCGTGCTCGCTGGCCCTGTTGGCGGATGTCTTCGAGAAGGGGCCGGCGCGCGCGTCTGCCCTGGCCGCCTACGGCGCCACCATCGGCGGCGCGTTCGCCATCGGCCCCCTCGTCGGCGGGCTGCTGACCGAGATGCTGGATTGGCGCGCAATCTTTCTGGTCAATGTGCCGATCGGCCTGATCACGCTCGCCGTCACCGTGCGCTGGGTTCCGGAGTCGCGCGATCCACACCCGCGTGGGGCGGATGTGCCGGGACAGATCCTGGTGTCCACGGGCCTGGCGGCGCTGGTGTTCGGGTTGTTGCGCGGAAACGAGGCCGGCTGGTTGGAGCCGCAACCGGTCGTCGCCCTCGTCGTCGCGGCCGCCGCGCTGGTCGGGTTCGTCCAGCACGAACTCCGCACGAGCGAGCCCATGTTGCCCCCGCACCTGCTGGCCAACCGGGCCTTCGCCGGGGCGCAGATCGCGGCCTTCGCGATCTCCGCGTCGTTGTTCGCGGTGTTCGTCTACACCACGATCTACCTGCAGAATGTGCTGCACCTGTCGCCGGTCGAGGCCGGACTGGTGTACCTGCCGGCGACCGTCGCGATGTTCGTGGTCGCGGGCGCCACTGCGAAGTTCGACGGGCGTGTCCCGGTGTCCGTCTCCCTGACCTGCTCACTGCTGCTGGTGGCGGTCGGTCTGGTGATGATGACCGCCGTCGACGTCACCGGGTCCAAGTACGTGCTGCTCCCCGGGTTCGTCGTGGCCTGTGTCGGGGCCGGTGTGTTCAACCCGGTGATGAGCGGATTGGTGCTCGGCGAAAGTACGTCGGACCACTCCGGACTGGCTGCGGGCATCAACGATGCGTTCCGTCAGACCGGAATCGCGGTCGGCGTCGCCGGGCTCGGCGCGTTCCTGCCCGCACAGTCGATGCTGCCGGGTGGATCGCCGCATGAGTTCGTCGACGGCCTGCAGCAGGCCCTGCTGGTGGCCGCGTTCATCGCGGCGCTCGGGGCGCTGGTGTGCGCCGCCACGCTGCGCACGACCCGATCGGTTGACGAACCTGCTGAGGAAACGGGCGGGTCCGCACCCATGACCGTCTGACGATTTTGCCGGACAGCTGCCGAATCCGGTCCCTACACTTCAACGGTTGCTGTCCTTGTAAAAGGAGCCACGCATGATCTTTCGACTGCTGGGACCGCTCGAGGTGGTTCGACGCCCGGAGTCGGGCGGTGCGGTCGATCCGGGTGGCGCCGAGCGGGTGGTCGATCTGGGTCCGCGGAAGCAACGCGCGGTTCTGGCGGTCCTGCTGTTGCACCGGGGCCGCGTGGTCTCCACGGATCGGTTGATCGACGCGCTGTGGCAGGGCGATGCTCCGGCGAGTGCCATGGCGAGCATCCAGGCCTACATCTCCAACCTGCGCAGGGCGCTGCGCGGCGAGTCCGGGGGGACGTCCCCGATCGTGCGCCAGCCACCCGGGTACGTGCTCGACATCGCAGCTGAGGACGTGGACCTGTCCGCGTTCCTCGACGACGCCGAGTCCGCGCGCCGGCATGCGGACGCCGCGGAGTGGGAACTCGCACTGACGATGGCGGATCGGGGCCTGGCCTCGGTCCGGGGGCACCTGCTCGAGGACCTCAGCGACGAACCGTGGGTGGTGATGGAGGCCGCCGGTTTCGAGGAGGTCCGCACCGAGTGCCGCGAGACCCGGATCACGGCGCTCCTCGCGTTGGGGCGCCTGGCCCCGGCCCTCATCGAGGCGGCCCAACTGTGCAGCGAGTTTCCGTTCCGGGACCGCACCTGCTGGCTACGCATGCTGGCCCTGCACCGGGCCGGTCGGTCCTCGGAGGCGTTGGAACAGTTCGGCATCCATGCGGCGAGGTTGGACACCGAGTTGGGGCTGCGGCCCGGGACCGAACTGGTCGCCCTGCAGGGTGCGATCCTGCGCCACGAGCCGGGCCTCGCGGCCTGGCCGCGCACCCCGGGATGGACTGGGGCGGAGCAGGTTCCAGCACCGGCGTCGGTGGTGACCGCGCCCGAGGCTCCCGACGCCGAGTCCGGGCGCGTGTTCGTAGGGAGCATGCCGGAAGCCGGGACGATCGACCAGATGCTCGACGACGTCCGCGGCGGTGCACCCCGCTGGCTGGTGCTGACCGGTCCGGCCGGGATAGGTAAGACCCGACTGGCGGAAGAATGCGACGCCCGGACGACGTCGATCGACGGTACGGCGGTGTGGGCGCGCTGCCTCGAGGACGACGGTGCGCCCGCGTGGTGGCCGATCCGGCGCCTGCTGCGGGAGTTGGGCGCCGACGCCGACGCCGTGCTGATTCCCCCGACCGACGTGGAACCGGACGAGGCGCGCTTCGCTGTGTACGAACGGGTGGCGGGCGTGATCGAGTCGGCCGCGTCCGGTGTGCCCGCGCTCACCGTGGTCGTCGACGACATCCAGTGGGCCGACCCGACCTCGCTGCGGTGCCTGATGTACCTGGTGGGCGCGCTGCACCGGGAACGCGTCTGGTTCGTGCTCACGCTGCGGGACTCGGAACTGACGCCCACCGTCCGAGCCTTCGTCGACGCGGTCCTGCACCGCGAGGGGAACCGGCACATCGTGGTGCCCGCGCTGGCGGAGACGGAGGTGGCGGCGCTGGCCAGTCACGTCTGCGGGGAGCGGCTCAGCGCGACCGAGGCGCGGGTGCTGGCCGAACGCACGGGCGGCAATCCGCTGTTCGTGTCCGAGTACGCCAGACTGCCGCGGGACGAACGCCTCGGCGGCGGGATCCCGATGGCCGTTCGATCGGTCCTGGGCCGACGGCTGACGGCCGTGGAACCGGCGGTGCTGCAGGTGCTTCGGGTGGCCGCGGTCATCGGCGACACCGTCGAGATGGACATCCTCGCCGCCGCGACTCGCCTCGACCTGGACACCCTGGCCGACTACATCGACGACGCGGCAGACGAACGGATCCTCGTCGCCGATCCGGGGATCGGGGGATACGCCTTTGCGCACGGCCTGCTGCGGGACGAGGTGCTCGCCGCGATCCCGGAACTGCGCCGCCAACGCATCCACGCCCGCATCGCCGAGGTGCTGGCGGACTCCTCCGACCCGGACCGCTCGAGCCGACGCGCACAACATTTGATGGCGGCCCTGCCGCTGGTCGATCCGCGCACCGTCCTCGACGCGTGCACCGACGCGGCCCGGGTGGCGACCGAGCGGTGGAGTTCGGAGACCGCGGCCCAGTGGTGGCAGGCCGCCGTGCAGGCGTTCGATCTGCTGCCGGGGTCGGAGCAGTCCGCCGACGACCGCGACGACCTGCTGGTGGCCCGGGTGGAGGCGCTCGCGCGGGCCGGACGGGGCCAGACGGTGCTCGACGTGGTGGACGCCGGCCTCCTCGACGCGGTCCGCGAGGGGCGGATGTCGGCGGCCGGACGGTTGGCCGCGGCGCTGCTACGGGCCGCCGGTGCGTGGCCGTGGGTGTCCTACGGGGAGGACCCGGGCCCGCTGCTCGAGCGGCTCGCGGGCCTGGAGCCGTTCGTCGCGTCCGATCGGACCGCGCATGCGCGGGTGCTCGCGGCGCTGGCGGTGGGCAGTTGCTACCACCCCGACTCGTCCGTCCCCGACGCGATGAGCAGCACGGCGCTCACGATCGCCCGCGAGTTGGACGATCCGGACGTGATCGCCGACGCTCTGCTGGGCCGCATCCTCCTCTACTCCGGCGTGGCGACCCACAGCCACGAATCGGTGCGGTTGATCGACGAGCTTTTCGCGCTGCCGCACCGGCAGTCCCGGTTCGACGATGTGATCGCGCACGCCGCGGCCAGCATGACGCAGATGAATCTGGCGGACGTCGATGCCGCCGTCGTGCACGTGCGGCACGGGATCACCGGCTGCGACCTGCTGCGGCTGCCGGTGTTGCGGGTCCAATTGCGGTGGATGGAGGCAACTCTGGCCGCCTGGCGCGGCGACTTCGAGGAGACGCGGCGGCAGTACGACACGGCCCGCCAGATCCACCTGCAGACCGAGTTGTACACCGCGGGCAGCGCCGACCTCGCCGCGCACACCCTGGAATGGGAACACGGCAGCCTCGGCGACGCAGATCCCGGCATCGTGGAGCCGGATTCGTGGAGCATCGCGATCGCCGGGGCGCGGGGCGACCGGGCGGTGGCGGTCGACGAGATCGCCCGGTGGTCAGCCAAGGGCGGTCCGTTCACCTGGACGACGTTGGGGCACCAGACGTTGATCGCCCGAGTGGTGGCCGATCTGGGGCTCGTCGAGTACGCCGAGATGTTCATCGACCTGCTCGCACCGTTCCACGACCGCATCGCCACGGTGGGCCAGGTTGGGGTGATCGGATCGGTGGCGGAGGTCGCTGCCCGCCTGCATGCGATGCTCGGCCGCACCGAGGCCGCGGTGGCGTTGCTCGCGCAGGCCGAGGACATCGCGACCCGGACGTCGAGCCCGCCGACCCTGCTGCGGTGCCGCCTGCTGCGGGCTCAACTCTGCGCGGCGTCGCCCGAGCGGGATCGGGCCATCGCCGAGATCGCGGATGAGGCCCAGCGTGTCGGGATGCTCGCGCTCGCCGCCTATGCGCGCTCGATAGCGGCCTGACCTGGCGTAACGGTCTTGGCGAAACCTTGGATGGTTTCCGAAACTCGGGGCAAGAACCACCCAAGCGAGCTCGGACATTCTTTCTTCACACCCGAAACGCGGATGGAAGGAAGCTCCGATGAATCCTCAGACACCGACGATCGACGCCGTGCCGATCGACTCGCTCCGAAAGATGGTGTCCGGATCGGTGGCACTGCCCGGTGAGGCCGGATACGGGTTGGCGACACCCTGGAATGTCGCGGTACCGGTGCGTCCGTATGCGGTGGTCGCCGTGGACACCGCACGCGATGTCGCGGCGACCGTGCGATTCGCGGCGGATCACGGTCTGCGGGTCGCCGTCCAGCGGACCGGTCACGGCGCGGTGCCCCTGGACGGCGATGTCCTGCTCATCCACACTGGACGCCTGGCCGAATGCGTGGTCGATCCGGAGGGTCGCACTGCTCGCGTCGGAGCGGGGCTGGTGTGGCAGGACGTCATCGATGCCGCGACACCGCACGGATTGGCGCCGTTGGCCGGTTCCTCCGTCACCGTCGGCGTGGCGGGATTCCTCACCGGTGCGGGAATCGGCCCGATGGTGCGCACCTACGGACTGTCGTCCGATCACGTGCGTGCCTTCGAGATCGTCACCGGCGACGGCGAACTCCTTCGAGTAACCCCCGACGAACACGCCGAACTCTTCTGGGGACTGCGCGGCGGCAAGGCGACACTGGGAATCGTCACGGCAGTCGAGATCGATCTCATACCGATCTCCCACTTCTACGGTGGTGCAATCTATTTCGACGGTGCGGACGCTGCCGCGGTCGCCCACGCGTGGCTCGACTGGTGTGCCGATCTCCCCGAGCACAGTTCGACATCGATCGCATTTCTGCAGCTTCCGCCGCTACCGCAGGTTCCCCCACCCCTCGCGGGCCGGTTGACCTTTGCCGTCAGGTTCGCCAGCCTCGTGGAAGAACCGGAGGCCGAGGCGCTCATCAGCCGAATACGTTCTGTGGCCACCCCGTTGATCGACGCCGTCGGAATGATGCCCTATGCGGCCATCGCGGCGGTGCATGCTGATCCCGTCGATCCGATGCCGGTCCACGAATTCAGCGCTCTGACACACGAACTGTCACACGAAGCGATCGATGCTCTCCTGTCGGTCGCCGGGCCTGGTTCACACTCCCCGCAGACCGTGATCGAACTGCGGCTTCTCGGGGGCGCGCTCGCTCGCGAACCGCGTCATCGCAGCGCCTTCTGCCATCGCGATGCCGATTTTGCGCTGATGGTCGTCGGAGCCTTGGTGCCCCCCTCGGCGGATGCCGTTGTCGGACATGCCCACGACATCGATCGAGCACTGTCACAGTGGACCACCGGCGGCTCGTTGCCCAATTTCACGCCCAGCGCCGATCCGGACAGGATTGCGCGCACCTACGACGACGACACAGCTCATTGGCTCAGGGCGCTCGCCGACGAGCACGACAGCAAGGGTGTGCTGCACGTCGGCCAGGTCATGCGCCGGATCCGGTGAGCCGCTGCACTTGCCGGCGTCCGGCGTCGGCGGGCCGCGTCGACACCCCAGCAACGAGGAACGCTCCGCACCCGAAATCGGGTGCGGAGCGTTCGTCGTCTCAGAGGCCTACTTCCGGTGCGAGAGCGCCCGGACCACCCCGTCTCCGATGGACTGCAGGATCTGCACCAGCACGATGAGCACCACCACCGCGACCAGGAGCACCGGCGTGTTGAACCGCTGGTAGCCGTAGACGATCGCGAAGTCGCCCAGACCGCCGCCGCCGATGACCCCGGCCATCGCCGAGTACCCGACGAGCAGGACGACGGTCAGCGTCGCACCCGCCACCAGCGACGAAACCGACTCCGGCAGCAGCACTTTCCGGACGACCTGCATGTTCGTCGCCCCCATCGCCTGACCGGCCTCAATGCGACCGACGGGCACCTCCCGCAATGCCGACTCGACCACGCGCGCATAGAACGGGATCGCGCCGATCGTGAGCGGCACGATCGCCGCGGTCGGCCCGATCGCGGTGCCGACGATCAAGCGGGTGAGCCCGATGAGCGCGATCATCAGGATCAGGAACGGCAGCGAGCGGAAGATGTTGACGATCGTGCCGAGCACGACGTTGACGACGCGCTGCGGCCACAGTCCGCTCGGCGCGGTCACGTACAGCACGACGCCGAGCAGGATCCCGCCGAGCACGGTGAGCACGAAGGAGATCCCCACCATGTAGAGGGTCTCCTGCGTCGCCTCCCACACCTCGGGGAGCGAGTCGTACCAGGTCAGCTTGTTCATGCGGCGGCTCCCTGCGTCACGGCGCCGGTCGTTTCCGGTCCTTCACCCCACGCCAGGGTGGTACCCGGCTGGGCGTCCACGAACGCGGCGACGTCCGCCCGGTCCACGTCGGGACCGAAACGCAGACGCAGTCGGCCGACGGTGACGCCGGCGACCTGTTCGACCCGACCGCCGACCACGGAGATGTCGACGTCGAGCTTGCGGACGAGCTGCGCGAGCCACGGTCCGTGGGCCTCGTCACCGATCGTCGTGACCAGTGCGGTGTCCGCGTCGGCGCCCGCGGACGGGTCGTCCCCGACCGGGACGATCGCCGCGCCCAGAACCGAGCCGGGCGTACCGACCAGATCGAGGATCCGTCCGGTCTCCGCGATCCGGCCGTCCTCGAGCCGGGCGGCGGAGGTGCAGATGCGGCGCAGCACACCCAGTTCGTGGGTGATGAGCACGACGGTGACGCCGATCCTGCGGTTCAGCTCGGCGAGCAGGTCGAGCACCTGATCGGTGGTGTCGGGATCGAGCGCACTGGTCGCCTCGTCGCAGAGCAGCACGTCGGGCTCGGACGCGAGGGCGCGGGCGATGCCCACGCGCTGCTGCTGCCCGCCCGACAGCTGCGACGGGAACGCCTTCTCCTTGCCCGCGAGACCGACCAGTTCGATCAGCTCGTCGGCGCGGGCCCGGCACTGCTTGCGGTCCAGTCCGGCCAGCTCGAGCGGGAACTCGATGTTGGCCCGCACGGTCCGCGAGTGCAACAGGTTGAACTGCTGGAACACGGTGCCGATGCGGCGGCGCGCCTGCCGCTGGCCGGCACCGGTGAGCTGCGAGACGTCGTCGCCGCGGAGCACGATGCGCCCGCTGGTGGGGCGCTCGAGCAGGTTCAGGCACCGCAGCAGCGTGGACTTGCCCGCACCCGACGGTCCGACGATGCCGAAGATCTCGCCCTCGGCGATCTCGAGGTCGATGCCGCGCAGGGCCGAGACCTCCCCCGCGCCGGCGGCGGCGGGGAAGGTCTTGACCAGATTCTCGACGGTGATCATCACTTCGCGGGGTGGACCGGGACGACGGAACCGCTGTAGTTCTCCTGGATCCACGCGGCGGTCTCCGGGGAGACGAGCGCGTCGGCGAGCGCCTTGACGCCCGGATCGTTCTCGTTCGCCGCGCGGACGACGAGCAGGTTCGCGAACGGGTTGTTCTCGACGTTCTCGGAGAGCAGGGCGTCGTCGGCCGGAATCAGGCCGGCCTCGATCGCGTAGTTCGAGTTGATGACCGCGGCGGTGATCTGCGGGTCGCCCAGGTTGCGGGCGATCTGCGAGCGCTCGATCTCGACGAACTTCAGGTTCTTCGGGTTGGCCTTGATGTTCTTCTGCGTGACGATGGACAGGTCCGCGTCCGCGAACGGCACGTCCATCTGGATCAGCCCGGCCGACTCGAGCAGGTACAGCCCGCGCGAGAAGTTGGTGGTGTCCTTGGGCAGGGCGATGGTCGACCCGTCGGCGATCTGGTCGATCGCGGTGACCTTCTCCGAGTACAGGCCCATCGGCTCGAGGTGGACGTCGGCGACCGAGACGAGGTCGCTCACACCCTTCTGCTTCTGCCAGTCCGCGAGGTACGGCGCGTGCTGGAAGTAGTTGGCCTGGACGTCACCGGCGACGAGCAGTTCGTTGGGATCGATCTCGCCGGTGACCGGCTTGATGTCGAGTTTGACGTCGCCCAGGGCGCCGGAGTCGGCGATGTGCTCGAGGATCTCCACGTGCGGGGTGCTCGACGCGGAGATCACCAGCGTCTCCCCGTCACCGCCCGAGGAGCAAGCAGCCAGGCCCACGGTGAGCAGGGCGGCGGCGGACAGAACAGCAGTGCGGCGCAAGAACATTGGGAGGTACCTTCCGATCGGGTCGAGATGGTCAGCCACGCAGTGCGGGCAGGTCGAGCAGGTCGCGGTGGTACCGCTCGGTGACGTTGGGATGGGCGCGCAGGCGCGACTTGAGGGCGTTGAGTCCGTAGCGGGCGTGCAGGGTGCCGCCGTGCTGGTCGGGTCCGACACCGGCCGCCTCGGCGGCCAGCGCGGGCGACAGCGGCACCGTGGGCAGGGCGTGGTCGTAGCCGGGGTTGAGGAAGAACGGCAGCGAGACGCGATCGGTGCCTGCGGCCGGCGGCAGCACCCGGTGCACGGTGGCCTTGAGGTAGCCGCCGGTGGCCACCTCGAGGAGCTCACCGATGTTGACCAGGAAGTGCCCGGGGATCGGGTCGACGTCGAGCCAACCGTTCTCGGTCTCCACCTGGAAGCCGCCGCTGGTCGGTTCGGGGTAGAGCAGGGTCAGGGCCCCGACGTCCTTGTGGCTGCCGACCCCCTGGTCGGTGACCGAGCCGTCGTGGCCCGGGTAGCGGGCAATCTTGAGCAGCGGATCAGGGTCGGCGAAGGCGGCATCGAAGAAGTCCGCGGGGGCGCCGAGCGACTGCGCCCATCCACTGATGAGGCGAAGTCCGGCGGTCTGCGCCTGGGCCGACCACTCGAGCGCCAGGTCGCGCAGCTGCGGGACGCGGGTGGGCCACAGGTTGGGTCCGTGCAGCACGTCCCACGGGCGGTCCGGATCGATCGGCTCGACCGCGGCACGCTCGGGTCCGATGTCGAGCTGCTCGCGCCAGTCGATGTAGCCCTGGGTGCGCTCGCCGCCGACGCGGGTGTAGCCGCGGAAGTGCGGCGAGTTGCTGTTCTCGATCTCGAGCTTGTCGGCCTCGGGCAGCGCGAAGAACTCGCGAGCCGCGGCGATCAGGTCGTCGGTGAGCTGCTGGTCGATGCCGTGACCGGTCAGGTAGAAGAATCCGATCTCGTGCGTGACGGTGCGCAGGGCGTCGATGTCGAGGTTTTCCAGATCGATGATCGGGAGGGAACGGGCGGACATGGAACGGATCCTTTCCCCACGGGCACCGGCGGAAAACTCACGCTGCGACGTTTCGGTGCCCGGTGGGAAGAATCAGCACGGGGATGCGGGACGGCCTTCGAGGTGCCGTCGCGCGGGGATCTCGTCTCAGCTCACGCGCATGCAGCGACAACACGCGCAACGCATTCGCGTCACGGTGGCGGTGGCTGCAGTGCCGCGCATCGAGGTCCTTCCCGGACAGGATCGAGAAACCGACACACCGGGTTCGGCGTGTCCGTGCCTGGAGGCTAACCCCCTTTCAGCCGTTCGATCAAATCGAACGTATACGCACGGCGACGAACGGCGACATTTGTTCGACGAACGGTCGTGGGCGGCACGGTCGAGCGATCTAGCCGAGCTTCCCGGACAACCGTTCGAGGCGGTGCAGACTCGCACCGTCGAGGCCCACGATGCGCGTGGACGTCCCCTTGGCGGCGTACTTGCGCCGCACCGCGTCGAGCGTGGCCACCGTGGAGGCATCCCACACCTCGGCGTCGGTGAGGTCGATGACCACCGAGTCCGGGTCGCCGTCGTAGTCGAAGCGGCGGATCAGGTCGTTACTCGACGCCCAGAACAACTCCCCGGTCACCCGGTAGGTCCGCTCTACGACCCCGCCGGCCTCACGGTCGTCGCGGTCGTGGACGTCGACGCGGGCCGTGCGGGCGACCCGCCGCGCGAACGCCACCATCGCGGTGAGGACACCGAGGACGACACCGACCGCCAGGTTCTCGGTCGCGAGGGTGCCCGCGACGGTCACCAGCATCACGAGGGTTTCGCTGCGCGGCATCAGCTTCAGGGTGCGCGGTGCAATGCTGCGCCAGTCGAAGGTCGTCACCGCGATCACGAGCATCACCGCCACCAGTGCGGCCATCGGGACGGCCCCGGCGACGTCGCCGACGGTCACGCACAGCGCGAGCAGGAAGAATCCGGCGAGGAACGTGGAGATCCTGGTGCGGGCCCGCCCCTCCTTGACGTTGATCATCGTCTGGCCGATCATCGCGCAGCCACCCATGCCGCCGAACAACGCGCCGGCGATGTTCGCGACGCCCTGCCCCCAGGCTTCGCGGGTCTTGCCGGACGGGGTGTCGGTGATGTCGTCGACGAGTTTGGCGGTCAGCAACGACTCGAGCAGACCGACCAGCGCCAGGCCGAGGGCGAACGGTGCGACGATCGTCAGCGTCTCCCACGTCCACGGCACGTCCGGGATCATCCACGTGGGCAGGCCCGACGGCAGCTCACCCTGGTCCGCGACGTCGGGCACGTCGAGACGGAACAGTGCCACCACACTGGTCAGCACCACGATCGCGATCAGCGGGGCGGGCACCGCCGTCGTCAGCCTGGGCACGAACACGATCATCGCCAGCCCGGCCACGACCAGCGGATAGACGAGCCACGGCACGTCGAAAAGATGCCGCAACTGCGCGCTGAAGATGAGGATCGCGAGCGCGTTGACGAACCCGATCATCACCGACCTCGGGATGAACCGGACCAGTCGGGCGATTCCCGCCGCCGCGAAGGCGATCTGGAGTGCGCCGGCCAGCCACACCGCCGCGATCAGGTAGTCGATCCCGTGCGCGGCCACGAGCGGGGCCACCACCAGCGCCGTCGCACCGGCGGCGGCGGAGACCATCGCCGGCCGGCCACCGACGAACGCGATCGTCATCGCCATGATGCAGGACGTGTACAGCGCCACCTTGGGATCGACACCCGCGATGACCGCGAACGAGATCACCTCGGGGATCAGCGCGAGAGACGTGACCAGCCCGGCCAGCGCCTCGGTGGTGAGTCGGCGTGGGGAACGCAGCGCGGCGCGAACGGACGTGACGTCGGACGGGGCGGGAACGGTGTCGTGCACCGGAGGAGTCTAGAAACCTCCCGCCGGTGCCCGTGGATCAGCCCGCACCCCGAGCGGCTACCAGGAGCTCGTGCGGAGAACGATTTCGCTGGCCAGCTCCGGGGCCGCGTCCGCGGGGACGTTGCCGATGCCGTCGAGCTGGACGATCCGGAACTCCGAGTACGCGTACCGCCCGCTGGCGTCCGCGCAGGGACGGCCGAGCGAGGTGCCCACGACGACGGTGGTCGGCAGTTCGACGGCGGGGCACGCCGCATCCCGAACCGAGCCGTCCGCCCCCGGCACCGCGGGGTGGCCACGGTCGGCGACGACGAGGCTCGCGAACCGGCCGAACGTCTTGGCGGCCAGCAGCCACGCCAGCTCGGCGCCCGACCCGGAGCCGACGAGGTTCACCCACGGCAGCTTCAGCTCGTCGAGCATCGCGATCACCGACGGCTCGTCGAGCCCATCGACGTTCTCCGGGACCACGGTCCGTAGATCCGAGTCGTGCAGGCGCGCGCAGACGGCGTCGAAGACGTCGGCCGAATCGCCCGCATCGGGCAGCAAGAGAACCGTGTGTCGGCTCTCGGGCCCACCGATACGGACCGTCCAGGTCCCGCTTCCCACCTCAACACGCGTCGACTCCATGGCTGGAAACGGTACGCGATCCACGTCACGGAATCGGACGCCTATGCGGGATAAACCTTGCCGATGATCTCCTTCGCGATGGTGGTCGCCGGATCCTGCCCGTTCGCGGCCGGAGCCAGATTGGTCCACACCACCAGGGTCACCTTGTTCTCGGGGTCGTGACCCATGAAGGAATTGAATCCCGGAAGCTCCCCGGTGTGCCCGAACATCGGACCCATTTTCGCTATACCCCAACCGTATTGGGCCGACGCACTGTCCGGACCCGTCGGCTGCACGCTGGCGAGGCGCTGGGCCTGCAGGTCGGCGTCGAGCAGCTTCCCGCCGACCAGGGCCTGCACCCACGTCACGAGGTCGTTTGCGGTCGAGATGCCGGCGCCCGCCGCCCATGCCCACGACGGGTTGACGTCGGTGACGTCGTTCGGCTGCAGCGTTCCGTCCTTCGCGGCGGCCTGCATGTCTGCCGGCAGCGCCGGATCGGTCAACGTGTCCATGTTCGTCCCGTACACGTAACCCTGTGAGTGCGGCGCGGGAATCGAACTGTCGGCGGTGTCCGGGAACGAGGTTCCGGTCAGCCCCAACGGACCGAACAGCCGCGACTGGAAGATCTGCGGCAACGGCTTGCCGTCCAGGCTCTCCGCGATGAGACCCAGCAGCACGATGTTGGTGTTGGAGTAGTGATACCCCTGCCCCGGCGGGAAGTACGGCGGATTCGCGAACCCGAGCGCCAACAGGTCGTCCGGCTTCCACTGCTTCTGCGGGTCGTTGTCGAGGGTCTCGTTGAGCTCGGCGGTCTCGGTGTAGTTGAACAGGCCGCTGCGCATGTCGAGCAACTGCTCGATGGTGATGTTGTCGCCGTTCGGCACGTCCGGCCGGTACTTCGAGACCGGATCCGTCAGCGCGATCTTGCCCTCCTGGACGAGCTGCAGGATCACCGTGCCGGTCATGGTCTTGGTGTTGGAGCCGATGCGAATGTGGTCGACGGTGGTCACCGCCGTCGACGCGCCGAGCTTTCCCGTGCCGTAGGTTGCCGTGAGGTCGCCGCCGGGCATCTTGAGGATGGCGACCGCACCCGGGACCTGCAGGTCCTTCGCCATCGACGCAACGGTCTCGTTCAGGGTGGCCGCGTCGATCTTCTGCAGCGCCACGGTGGTGGTCGCGGACGCCTTACTGCTCGACGGCGCGCTACTCGAGGCCGTCTCGCCGGATCCCGAATCACCGGAGGAACAACCGGCGATCGCGAGCGCCGCGACCAGCGCGCCGCACGCGACACGAATCCCCGTCCCGGTATCGAATCTGCTGCGCACGTCGACTCCCCTCACGCGGATGTCCAGGCCGTTCGGCATCGCTCCGGATCTTAGGTGCCGGAACCACTCCTCCGTGCCGAACGGACGAAACCGCCTCACGCCCGGCGCAATCGGGTTGACCGCACACCACACCGGCTCTATGGTTCATTACATGAGTAATGAACCAATCAGCCCTGCGGCCGGAGGGTCACGGTGCTGAACGAGGAGGGCAAGCCCCTCTTCCAGCAGATCGCGGGGCTCGTCGAGAACGCGATCATCGACGGTTCACTGCCGGAGGAGTCGCAGGCGCCGTCCAGCAACGAACTGGCGGCCTTCCACCGAATCAACCCGGCGACGGCGGCGAAGGGACTCAACCAGCTCGTCGCCGACGGAATCCTCTACAAGAGAAGGGGTATCGGCATGTTCGTCACCACGGGCGCACGGGACGCACTCCGGTTCCGCAGGCGCGAACAGTTCGCGACGCAATACGTCGCGCCGCTCGTCCGCGAGGCGGACAAGCTCGGAATGAGCATCGCCGAACTGAAATCCATGCTGGACAAGTGGGAGGAACGTCCATGACCGTCACAGACATCGACCGGGACACCATCGTCTCGGTACGGGCGCTCGGGAAGCGCTACGGCGACGTCACCGCGCTCGACGACATCTCGTTCGATCTGCGGGAGGGGAAGATCTACGGGCTGCTCGGCCGCAACGGCGCGGGCAAGACCACGCTGATGAAGATCCTCACCGGCCAGGAACTGCCGAGCAGCGGGGAGGTCAGTGCGTTCGGCGGGGCACCGTTCGAGAACGCGGACGTCCTGCAGAACGTGTGCTTCGTCAAGGAGAGCCAGAAGTATCCGGACGATCTGAAGGTCAAGCACGTCCTGTCCGCCGCGGCCCTCCTGCTACCGGGGTGGGACGGCGAGTTCGCCGGCCGATTGATGGACGACTTCCAACTCCCCGAGTGCCGCCGGGTCAAGAAACTCTCGCGCGGAATGACGTCTGCGCTCGGCATCGTCATCGGGCTCGCATCGCGGGCGCCGCTGACGCTGTTCGACGAGCCCTACCTGGGCCTCGACGCGGTTGCCCGCCAACTGTTCTACGACCGACTGCTCGCCGACTACGTGGATCACCCGCGCACGGTCGTGCTGTCCACGCATCTGATCGACGAGGTGGCCGACCTGCTCGAACACGTCATCGTCATCGACGGCGGCCGGGTCGTCACCGACGCCGATTCCGACGACCTGCGCAGCCGGCACGTGCTGGCCAGTGGTCGTGCCGCGGACGTGGACGCCTTCACGGCGGGACGGACGGTCCTGCACCGCGAGGACATCGGCGGCTTCGCACGCGCAACCGTGCGGGGCACGATCTCCGCGGCGGACCGCGCCGAGGCTGCGCAAACCGACATCGAGCTGTCGCCGGTTTCCCTGCAGCAGATCACGATTCGCAACGCTCTCGACAGCCGCACCGACATCGGCAAGGAGACCCGGTCATGACCGTCGCCACACCCACCCGCACCGCCGTTCCGGCGGGCCCCTCGCCCACCGGCGTCCGACGCCTCCTGGCGGTCTGCCGACTCCACGTCGTGTCGTGGCCGCTCCTGCTGGCCGCACCCGCCGCGATCCTGGCCGTCACCTTCGCCATCAACCTGACGATCTTCGCGCTGATCGACTCCGAGGGCGAGACCCACGCCACCGGTGCCGCGCTCTCGCTGTACGGCTTCGTCGTGGCGTTCTACGCGCAGGCGATGACGCAGACGTTCCCGTTCGCGCTGGGCTTGAGCGTGACGCGGCGCCAGTTCTTCACCTCGACCGGCGTCGTGGCGGTGGTCCAGTCGGCCGCGTTCGCCGCGGTGCTGCAACTGCTGTCGGTGATCGAGGCGGCCACCGACGGGTGGGGCGTCGGGATGCGCATGTTCGGCGTCCTCCGCTACGCGACGGATTCGAGTGTGCTCCAGACCGTCACGCTGTTCGCGAGCCTGCTGCTGACCACATCGATCTCGATACTGCTCGGCGCGGTGTACCAGCGCTGGCGCACCCCGGGCTTCCTCCTCGCGGGCACCGGGACGATCGGAGCACTGGGCATCGCCGCTGTCGTCATCACGTGGGCACGTTGGTGGCCGGCGGTCGGGTCATGGTTCGTCGACGCGCCCAGGACGGTGGTGCTCGCGGTGGTTCCGCTGGCCGCCTCCGCGGCGGCGATTGCCGCGGCCTGGGCGGTCCTCAGCCGAGCGACGACCTGATCGTGGGCATTCCGCTCGGCGCGCCACCTCCGAGCAACGCGTCGAGCGCGTCCAGGTCCAGGTGCTGTTCCACCAGGTCGGCCAGCAGATCCAACTGCGCCTCCCGCACCCGCGCGACGTCGGTGTCGGGCGCGACGCGGAACCTGGGCCGACCGGCGGCGTCGGCGATCTCGGCCAGCAGGCGCCGGCGGTATTCGTCGCTCTCGAGGAGACCGTGCCAGTGGGTGCCGCGGACACCGCCCCGGACGCTGCCCTCCTTGGCGCCGTCCGCGCCGCTCAGCAGCGGCGCGTCGCCGTTGCGCCGGACGCGTCCGTGATGGATCTCGTAGCCGCGCACCGGGATTCCGTCAGCGTGACCGTCGACCTGCGCGAGCACCTTGTCGGCGGCGAACTCGATCTCGAGGTCGAGGAGTCCCAGTCCGGGTACCGCGCCGACGCCGGATTCGACGCCGTCGTCGATCACCGCGCCCAACATCTGGTAGCCACCGCAGATGCCGAGGATCGCGCCGCCTGCCTCCGCGCGGCGGACGAGAGCGTCGCCGATTCCGCTGCGCCGCAGCCACTCCAGGTCGGTCACCGTCGACTTGCTGCCGGGCACGACGACGAGGTCGACGTCGGCGAGGCGCGACGGCTCGCTCACCCAGTGCACCGAAACGCCCGGCTCGCACGCGAGGGCCTCGACGTCGGTGGAGTTCGAGATCCGCGGCAGCCGGATCGCGGCCACCCGCAACCATTCGTCGCCGGCGGGCGGGCCGGGCCGTCCCACCGGTGCGTCGCCGACCACGCCGAGCGAGTCCTCGGCGTCGAGCCACAGGTCCTCGGCGAACGGGATGACGCCGAGGGTCGGCCGTCCGGTGAGGGCACGCAGTTGCTCGAGGCCCGGTTCGAGGAGGCTCACGTCCCCGCGGAACTTGTTGATCACGAACCCGGCGATCAGCGCCTGGTCCTCGGGAGAGAGGACCGCGACCGTCCCGAACAGGTGGGCCAGCACTCCCCCGCGGTCGATGTCGCCGACCACGATCACCGGCAGCTGCGCCGCCTGCGCCAGCCCCATGTTCGCCAGGTCGGTGGCGCGCAGGTTGATTTCGGCGGGCGATCCGGCGCCCTCACAGATCACGACGTCGAACTCGTCGCGCAGCGACGCCAGCTCGTCGGCGACGATGTCCCGGAGCCACTCGCGGTGGGTGATGTAGTCGCGGGCGCCGACACTGGTGACGGCCTTGCCGCGGACCACCAGCTGCGACGTCCGGTCGCCGCCGGGCTTGAGCAGCACCGGGTTGAACCGGACACTCGGCTCGAGGCCGCACGCCCGCGCCTGCAGCGCCTGGGCCCGGCCGATCTCCCCGCCGTCGAGGGTGACGACGGAGTTGTTCGACATGTTCTGCGCTTTGAACGGCGCCACCTTCACCCCGCGCCGCGCCAGCATCCGGCACAACCCGGCCACCAGGACGCTCTTGCCGGCGTCGGAGGTGGTGCCGGCGACCAGCAGTGCGCCGGTCAGCGCCGCTGTCACGGCAGCGTGAGGATCTCGTTGCCCTCGTCGGTGACGACGATGGTGTGCTCGAACTGGGCGGTCCACTTGCGATCCTTGGTGACGACTGTCCAGCCGTCCTCCCAGATGTCGTAGTCGACGGTGCCGAGGTTGATCATCGGCTCGATCGTGAACACCATGCCGGGCTCGATGATGGTGTCGACGTTCGGCTGGTCGTAGTGGAGGATCACCAGGCCGTTGTGGAAGGTCTCACCGATGCCGTGGCCGGTGAAGTCGCGGACGACGCCGTAGCCGAAGCGGTTGGCGTACGACTCGATGACGCGGCCGATGACGTTGAGCTCGCGGCCCGGCCTCACGGCCTTGATGGCACGCATCGTCGCCTCGTGGGTGCGCTCGACCAGCAGGCGGTTCTCCTCCGAGACGTCGCCCGCGAGGAACGTCGCATTGGTGTCGCCGTGCACGCCGTCGATGTAGGCGGTGACGTCGATGTTGACGATGTCGCCGTCCTGGATCACCGTCGAGTCGGGGATGCCGTGGCAGATGACCTCGTTGAGCGACGTGCAGCACGACTTCGGGAAGCCGCGGTAGCCCAGCGTCGACGGGTAGGCGCCGTGGTCGCACATGTACTCGTGCGCGATCCGGTCCAACTCGTCGGTAGTAGCCCCCGGCGCGACGGCCTTACCGGCCTCCTGCAGCGCCTGCGCCGCGATCTTGCTCGCCACCCGCATCTTCTCGATGGTCTCGGGCGTCTGCACCCACGGCTCCTTGCCCTCCCGGGCCGTCGCCTTCCACACGTACTCGGGACGCTCGATGTCCTTCGGGACAGCGAGGGTGGGCGAGACGGTTCCGGGAACGAGCGCAGTGCGAACAGACATGGGTTCAGGGTAGACCGGTGGTCCCGGAGCTTTCCGACTTCCCCGCTACACGCCTCGACGGCGACAGCACCGCCGCGCCGTCGACATCCTGCCCCAGCCCGGATCCGCCCGTCCCCTCGACGGTGAGGCAACGCGCCGGTCGGGTGCGCCGTGAGAGCCTGAAATCATGGGGAGACATCGCAGGCAGGATGACGAGCCGGAACGCCTGGTCGCGCGGGCGGGGGGACGAGTCGCCGTCGCCGGCACGGTCAGCCGTGTGACGGGTTTCGTTCGCACGGCGGCGCTGGCGGCGGTGCTGGGGACTGCGCTGGTCGGCGATGCCTACAACGGCGCGAACAGCTTTCCCAACATGGTGTACGCACTGCTGCTCGGTGGTGTGCTCACGAGCGTGTTGATCCCCGTCCTGACGCGCTCACGATTACGTGGCGGCCAGGTGGACGTCGAGTTCACGCAGCGACTGGTGGCAGGCGCGACGGTCGTGATGGCGGCGGTCACCGTGCTCGCCGTCCTGTGCGCCCCGCTGGTCTCGTCGGTGTTCGTCAAGGACGCCGCGCAGCGGGACCTGACGACCGTGTTCGCGTACCTCCTACTGCCCGAGATCTTCTTCTACGGACTGGCGGCCCTGGCGACGGCGGTGCTCGACGTCCGTGGCGTCCACGGCCCCGCGGCCTGGGCGCCCGTGGTCAACAACGGCATCGTCCTGGCCACGGTGGCGGTGTTCGTCCTGCTGCCGGGGCCGGTCACGCTCACGCCGCAGTCGATGACCGTGGCCCAGGTGGCGGTGATCGGCGTCGGCACCACCCTGGGCATCGTCGGACAGGCGGCGACCGTCGTCCTCGCTCTGCGGCGCAACGGTTTCCGCTGGCGCTGGAGGGTTCGTCTGCTGCCGTACACGTGGCGTCCCGTGCGCGCCGGGCTACCGCTGATCGGATGGGTCCTCGCCTACGTCGTCACCAGCCAGATCGGCGTCGTCGTGGTGCTGCGCGTCGCCTTCAGCCACGGCGGCGTCTCCACGTACACCTACGCGGACCTGCTCTTCCAGGTGCCGTACGGGATTCTGGGCGTCTCGCTCCTGACGGTTCTGATGCCGCGCATCGCGCGCGCTGTCGCCGAGAACGATCACGCCGCAGTCCTGGCCGACCTCGGGCGCGGCGCCCGGTATTCGGTGGTCGCGCTCATCCCGGTCACGGCCGCCCTGATGGTCCTGGGACCGACGTTGGCGACAGTCATCTTCGTCGGTCGTGTGGACCCGGCCGACGCCCACCTGATCGGCACGGCGCTGGCCGTTTCGGCGTTCGGGTTGGCGCCGTTCGCAATCGTGATGCTCCAACTACGGGTCTTCTACGCCGACCACGACACCCGCACACCGGCACTGATCAACATCGCGATGGTGACCACGAAGATCGCGGTCATCGCGGTCGCGGTGACGACACTGCCTGATCAGGGCGTGGTGCTGATGCTGTGCGTCGCCGGTTCCGTCTCCTACGTCGTCGGGGCGATGCTGGGACATGTCCTGTTGCGAAGGCGGTTCGGGCTGCTGGGCTTCCATCACGTGCGCGACACCGCGGTCCGGGTCGTCGCCGCGGCGACTATCTCCGGCGCCATCTGTTTCGTCGTCACGCACGCGACGAAGTCCCATCTGGGCGATCCCCGGACCGGTGCGGCCGCGGCGCTGGTCGCCGGAACCCTCACCGGAATCGCCGCCTTCGCGCTGGCGGCGAAGCTCATCGGGGTTCCGGAGATCCGTCACGCTCGCAGGATCCTTCGGTCCTGACCGCGTGCCCGGTCGCAGCCGGCGGCCGCAGGATCAGCGCTGCAGGAACTCGAGCACGGAGCGCTCGAACGCCGTCTTCGCCTCGATCATCACCCAGTGCCCACACTTGGGAAAGACCCGCAACTCGGCGTCCGGGATGAGGCGCATCGACGCCATCCCCATGTCGGGAGGACTCATCCGGTCGTCGAGGCCCCACGTCAGCATCGTGGGACACGACACCTTGTGCATCATCGCCCAGTATGGCGGCCGTCCAGACCGGAGCAGGGATTGCTGCTGCAGCGCAAAGGATTCCGCACCGTACATGACCCGCGCGGCTTCGAGCGAATCCGGATCTCGGGCCGCCTCCCATCGCTCCTCGATCAACTGCTCGGTGACGACGTCGGTGTCGTAGACCATGGCCCGCAGCCAGCGGGCCAGATTCTCCTTCGACGGGTCGGCGACGAAGTCGTGCAGCAACCGTCGGCCCTCGCTGGGATCGGGGCTGAGGACGTGTGGGCCCACCCCTCCGATCGTGATCAGCCTGCTCACCCGGGCGGGGGCGTGGATCGCGAGATTGACGGCGACGATCCCACCCATCGAGTTGCCGACCATCGCCGCGGACGCGATCCCGAGGGCGTCCATGAAGCCGGTGACCGCCGACCCGGCCGCGAGAACCGGGTGCCCCTCGGTGGGGTCGCTCACGCCGAACCCCGGAAACTCCAGGATGTAGCAGCGGTAGTGCTCGGCGAAGACCCCGAGGTTGCCGCGGTAGTTGCGCCAGCCCGACACACCCGGCCCGGAGCCGTGCAGCAGGAGCAGCGGCGGCGCATCCTCGGCGCCGGCCACGTGGTAGCGGAGAACCCCCTCGTCCGTCACCAACTCCCGTTTGGTGCCCTCGTAGCTGACGTCGATCGTCATGTCTCCCCCTCGCGATGGTGTACCGAGAGGCCCAGAGTAGAACGCGTTCCAGTTTTGGGGGTCGATTTCGACGGAGATGCGTTTGTCCCCAGTTTGGGTATGGTGGCGGGTCAACCTGATCAGAAGTGAGGGTGGCAATGGGCCAGCAGTCGCGGGCCACCGAACGTCGGTGGGCTCCGGTCAAGGTCAGTAACGTCGTCTCGACCGTGTCGGGCGACATCGTCCGTGTCGACGCCGAACTCGGCGGCGACATCCGCCCCGAGTGGGCCGAGGCGTTCGAGCGCATGAGCCGAAGCCGGCAGAGCGATCTCACGCTTCACGCCGACGCCGAGCCGCCCCGCATCACCCTGATGGCGCGAAGCGACCACGGCGACAGCCCCGAGATCGTCATCCTGTACGCCGTGGAGGAAGTGAACCTCTACGTACGGCTGGCGCTCGAACTCGTCGGTCGATAGCCCCGGGGTCCACCGGCGCCCGCCGGAAGGGGTCACCCTCGCGGGACCCGATTCCGCTGGGAGAACCCGGTCGGCCAGCCCGTCAGTCGGTACAGGCGCGCCAGTTCGATTCCCGGCTTCTTCGGAAGCGCACCCGGCCGGTGCCGCGGCAGACGCACCCGCAGCACCGCGGGCGCGATGGTGCACACAACCGGGGTGCGGACCATCCGGGATTCTCCGTCGACGCCCACCGGTATCACCGACTGATCGGCGTCGACGACGACCTCGGCCGCGCGGGCCGTGCTCACCCCCCGCGCATGAGCGCCCTGCAGCAGACCGACGGCTTCCCGGGCACTGTTCACCGACATCGTCACCACGCCCAGGACACCGTCGTCCAGGCGTTCTCGCCGTCCCATACCCACGAGATCACCGGTGCGGTACGGGCCGTTGCTCACCAGGACCGCCTGTGGACCGCCGACCGTGACGTCGCCGATCTCCACCGTCAGCAGATAGCCCCGATGGCTGTCGAGCAGCTCGGGCAGCATCTCCAGCACGGTTCCCGTCTTGTCGTCGCGGTAGGCCGGGCTCTGCACCAATTCCGCGTACACCCCGAACGAGGCGTTGTTGACGAACGGGTGCCCGTTCATCCATCCGAGATCGACACGCACCTCGACGCCGTCGGCCAGCGCATCGAGGCACGTGGCAGGGTCGTCTCGGTCCAGCCCGAGATCCAGCGCGAAGTGGTTGCGGGTTCCGGCACTGATCACCAGGAACGGCAGGTCGTGCTCGGCCGCGACGGCGGCCACCAGGGCCTGTGTGCCGTCGCCGCCGGCGACACCGAGCAGATCCGCGCCGCGTTCGACGGCCCGCCGCGCCAGTGCGGCGACGTCGGCGTTCTCCGGTCCGTCGAGCAGAATCACCTCGGCCCCGAGGTCTTCGGCCTTGCGCTGCAGACCGAACTTCGCCACCTTGCCGCCGCCCGAGCGCGGATTCATCAGGAGGAACGGCCGACGTGGGGCGGGGGCGGTGTACTCGGGCATCGCGTTCTTCTCGGGCTCCCCCAGCGCGGCGCGGGCGCACAGGACGGCCGCGAGCAGCAGCACGCACGAGAGCACCACCGCCCACAGCAGATCGGCGCGGAGCAATAGGACGAGTACGACGATCGGCGCGAGCACCACCAGGACCGACGAGATCGCGCGTAGCACGCCGTGACTGGTGAGAAACCAGTACGACGCCGCCACTGTCGCCGCGACGCCGCCGATGCCCACCGCCAGCACGGCGGCGGTGCCGAACAACCCGGCGAACGCGATCGGCGCTGCGGCCGCACCGAATGCCGCCACGAATGCGGCTCGGGCCCACCATCGGCGAACCCGCGGCCGGGTGTCCGTGTTCTCGTTGCCCATCTCAGTCCTCATCGGTATCGGACACTGCGCCGCGCACTTTGGTCATACCCCGAACTGTGCGGCGATACGGCGTTCGTCGATGGCCTCGAGCAGGACCGCGTGGTCGCGGGCATTCTGGTCGGCGTACGACTCGGCGAACTCGGTGACGGCCTTGTCGAATTCGCTTCCGGAGTCGAGGTAGGCGGCGATCGCGATCCGGTCCCCGGAGCGGGCGTGGCCGTAGGCCAGTACCCGTCCGCACAGCCGCCCGTACAGTTCCATGCCCGACGGCGTCATCGCTTCGATCACCGCCGAGCCCTTGCCGTCGCGCAGTTGACGCACGTAGAAGTCCCGGACCACCCCGTCCGGGTCCGCCCCCTGCTGCCATCCGAGGAAGATGTCGCTCGCGGCCTGCATCAACCGCTGTCCCGCCACGACGCGCTCCCCCTGGTTCGTGAACGACGGGCCGTCCACGTAGTTCGCGAGCACCGACGGCCGCGCCTCCTTCGCCTGCAGGAACAGCGGGTCACCGTCGACGCCCTGCAACAGCAGAATCCACGCCTGGGTTCCCACGCTGCCCACTCCGACCACCTTGCGTGCTGCCTGGACGAACTCGAACTGTCGCAGCAGCACCCGGCGGTTGTCCTGCAACGTCTCCCGATAGTCGTCCAGCCGTCCACGCAGCTCCTCGAACAGCGACTCGGCGTCCGCCTCGGCGAAGACCTCCTCGATCGGCACGATCAGCGGTGGCATACTGACGACCCTCCGGCGGCCGTCCACCTCCGTGGTCAGTTTGGCCAGGGCATGGACACTGTCCCGGTGCCACGACTTCTCGAGGGTTCTGCGCATGCTCTTCTTCGAGGACGTGTCGAGTTCGTCGCGGAGCGCGACCAATTCGGCGGAGGGCTCGATGTGTGAGTACCAGACCGCGAGGTTCCCCCGTTCCGCCTGCTGCAGCATGGTTTCGCGGTACTCCGCGGCGCACGCGCGGACGACCTTCGTCCGTTGTTTGCCGCCGAGCCCCCGCTCGCGGCCCGCCACCGCGAGGCTCGCAAGAAGACGCTTGACGTCCCACTCGAACGGCCCCGGGTACGTCTCGTCGAAGTCGTTGATATCGAACGCCTGCATCCGTTCGGGGGTGGCGAAGATCCCGAAGTTGCTCAGGTGCGCGTCCCCGCACAACTGCACGGTCAGTCCCGTCCGGGGCGCGCTGGACAGGTCGTCGGCCATGATCAGCGCGGAGCCGCGGTAGAAGGCGAACGGACTGCTCGCCATGCGCCCGTACCGCACCCGGACGAGGTCCGGGATGCGGGCCGCGGACTGCTGCTCGAGCAGGCCGATCGGATCGCGCCGGGCACCGGTCGTGCATTCGGCGAGGGCCGAGAACGGAGTCGCGCGCCTGGCGGCCAGACCACGTTCGGCGCGCTCGGCCCGGCTGAGCGTCGCCACTCCAGGTTGCTGTCTGTCGATGTCCGGCATGGTGAACCGTCCTGCCGCGCGGCCGAGGCCCGACCATCGGGTGCGATGAAGATATTGTCCGCCGATCCTCGGTGCGCCCGCGGCGGTTTCCCGATTCCGGGTCCATCGCGTCAGGCGCCTTCGCGCGGATGTGCACGCCGGTGAAAGTCGTCGACCGCGGCGTCGAGTGTGGGGTAGAAGTGGGTGGCATCGAACCGATCGCCGACACCGAACTGGACGAGGCGGTCCTTGATGGGCCCCTTCATCTCGGCGAAGGCCAACCGAATACCTCGACCTTCGAGATAGCGGTCGAGATCGACGAGTTCGTCGACGGCCGTGGTGTCCAGACCGGTGATCGGTTCGGCGGCGATCACCACCCATGCGACCGGGGTCTGCGCCCGCGCCACGACCGACCGCACGTAGTCGTCGAAGATCCCGCCGTTCGCGAAGAACAGTGGCGCATCGAACCGGACCAGCACCAGACCGGGGATGCGGTGCCCTTCCGGGTGCCGGGCGACATCGTGGAATCCGGTCCCGGATGTCTCGACCAATTCCGTGCGGTACGGCTGCCACGCCCGCGCGACGACCGCGACGAACGACAGCCCGATCGCGACCAGGATGCCCTGGAGGACTCCCGCCAGTGCGACACCGAGGAACGCGGCGATGGCGAGACCGGTCTCCACCCGACTCATGTGCCACATCGAGACCATTCCGCGCACATCGATCAACGCCGACGCCGCGACGATCACCACCGCTGCCAGGGTGGCGTCGGGCAGGTAGGCGGTGATCCCGGGGGCCACGAGCACGAACACCAACACCGCCACCGCTCCGACCGCGCCCGCCAATTGCGTGTGCGCACCGCTCTGCTCGGCCACCGGGGTCCGGGAACCGCTGGCCGAGATCGGGAATCCGCCGAACAGGCCGCTCGCCACGTTGGCCGCCCCGATCGCCTTCATCTCCGTGCTGCCGTTGACTTCCTCACCACGGCGGGCCGCGAAGGTCCGCGACAGCACGCCGGTGTCGGCGAAGGCGATGAGCGCGATGCCGGCGGCCGGACCGATCAGCGCGAGTGTGTCCTGCCAGTCGACGCCGCCGAACTGCGGCAGCGGCAGCCCCTTGGGCAGCGCACCGACCATCCCGATCTCCTCGTCGAGTCCGATCGCCGCGGAGAGCGCGATCGATCCCACGACGGCGACGAGGACACCGGGAACGCGGGGCAGCCACACCCGGAAGGCCATGATGACGGCGAACGAACCGATGCCCACCGCGGCGGCGACCGGGGTGCTGTCGCCCGCGAGAATCGACGTGCCGATGGCGGCGATCTCGCCCAGCAGGCCGGACGCGTCGACGGAGAAGCCGAGCAGTTTCGGCAGCTGTCCGACCACGACGATGAGCGCAATCGCGTTCAGATAGCCGAGCCGGATGGGCTTCGAGAGCAACTCGGTCACGAAGCCCAGACGCAGGAACCCAGCGATGATGAGGATCGCCCCGACCAGGATGGCGAGTACCCCGGCGAGGGCGAGTGCGCTCTCCGGGTCACCGACGGCCGCCAGCGGCAGCACCGCCGCGGCGATCAACGGCGCCAGCGACGAATCGGGACCGAGCACAAGGATTTTCGACGGGCCCACCACGGCGTAGGCGAGCAGCGGCACGATCGTTGCGTACAGCCCGGCGTACGCGGGGAGTCCGGCGGCCTCCGCATAGCCCATGCCGGCCGGGATCAGCAACGCGGTGAGGACGAGGCCGGCCGTGACGTCGGTGCGCAACCATCCGCGCTGGTACTCCCGGGCCGTCGCCACCCC
Source organism: Rhodococcus sp. BE178 (assembly GCF_050433545.1). Classification (NCBI taxonomy): domain Bacteria; kingdom Bacillati; phylum Actinomycetota; class Actinomycetes; order Mycobacteriales; family Nocardiaceae; genus Rhodococcus; species Rhodococcus sp. BE178. The sequence goes on from NZ_JBNPXA010000011.1 coordinate 146,538, forward strand.
GGGTAGCCGTCCGAGGCTCTCCCTCCAGGGCATCCTCGAATTATCGCCCCCACACCCGCTGCCGGCACGGGGATTCGGGGCTATCGGTCCGCGGTCGCGGGAAGCGGATCAACGCAGATGTGCGCGCTGCGGCGCGACCACCTCCGCCGCGGGAATCGGTGCGGGCGGCGCCGACCTCCGTCGGCGTCGGCGTCGCAGCGCCTTCTCCGCCTCGATCACGACCGGGACGATCAGCGACCACCCGAGACACGCGAGCCACTGGCCGCCGGTCAGCGTCGTGGTGGTGAGAAGGTCCTGGAGGAAGCCGAGTTCGACCGCGAGCACCGTCACGACGGTCGGAATCGACAGGATCTTGATCGCGCCGAGAATCGGTGCGGTGAGGCCGGAGTCGGGATCACGCCGCAGAACCAGCCCGGCGAGGATGGAACCGAAGGACAGCACGACGAACGCCATCGTCATCGGGACGTTCGGTTCGGTCGGGCTCATCGGTCCGGGGGCCAGGAGCATCGCCGCCAGGGTGACCGCGAACTGGAGGGCCCCGTACGCGAACCACTGCACGAACGACCGCTTGTTGGCGATCGGCCGGCCCGGGTCCCGGGGCGGCTTGTCCATCAGATTGGGTGGTGGCGGGTCCTGCATGATGACGATCACCGGGAACAGCGTGATGAAGAAGTGCTGGAACAGCACCATCAGCGGTGTGAGTGCGACGCCGTCGTTGATCCCGAACACGCTGGCCACCAGGAACAGCAGCACCAGGGAGAACAGCTTGGACATCTGGTAGCGGATGTACGACACGATCTTGTCGTAGATGCTGCGACCCAGACGGATCGCGGTGACCAGGGTCCCGAAGTTGTCGTCGGTGAGGATGAGCTTGCCGGCCTGTTTGGTCACCTCGCTGCCCGACCCCATCGCGACACCGATGTCGGCCTTCTTCAGTGCGGCGGCGTCGTTGACCGCATCACCGGTCATCGCCACGATCGCGCCACCCTGCTGCATGACGCCCGCGAGACGGAGCTTGTCCTGCGGTGTGACGCGGCCGAAGACGTGGAGTTCCGGCAGCGCGGCCGCAAGTTCCTCATCGGTCATGGCCTGGAGTTCGGCGCCGCCGATCGCCCCCGGCCCGAGTCCGAGTTCGGCGCCGATCGCGGACGCGGTCACCGCGTGGTCGCCGGTGATCATGCGGACGTCGATGCCCGCGGTGTGCGCGGTGCGCACGGCATCGATCGCCTCCGGCCGCAGCGGGTCGATGATGCCCACCATGCCGACGAAGACGAGGTCCTCGACGAACGCCATCGGATCGTCGGTCACCGCTCGTTCCTGGCCGTCGAGGATGCGGGCGGCGAAAGCCAGGACACGAAGGCCCTTTTCGGACATCACGCGATTGGCAGCCGTGATCTCGTCGCGGACGTCGTCGAGGGGAACCAGTTCCCGACCCGGCCGGAAGGCGGACCCGCACCGCGCGAGAACCACGTCCGGTCCGCCCTTGACGAGCTCGACGAACCGGGTGTCGCCGTCGACCGGTAGCTGGTGGAACGTCGACATGAACTTGTATGCGGAGTCGAACGGAACCTCCGCCACCCGCGGATACGTGCGCCGGGTGCTCGGGGCGTCGACCCCGAGCTTGGCCGCGAGGACGACCAGCGCGGCCTCGGTGGGATCGCCGACCACCTCCCCGCTGTCGGTGACGGTGGCATCGCTGTCGAGGCACAGCCCGTACGCCAACAGCGTGAAGTCCGGAACCGGCTCCCCCGCGACGTGCGCGACGGTCCCGATCTTGCTGTAGCCCTCGCCGTCCACCGTGAACCACCGGCAGTGGAAGTACAGCGACCGGACCGTCATCTGGTTCATCGTCAGGGTGCCGGTCTTGTCGGAGTTGATCGCGCTTGTCGCGCCGAGGGTTTCGACATCGCTGAGGTTCTTGACGACCGCCTTCGCATCGGCCAGCCTGCGAGCGCCGTACGCCAGCATGGCCTGCACGAACGTCGGCAGACCGGTCGGGATCGCGGACACCCCCATCGAGATGCCGAGCAGCATGACGGTGGTGAGATCCTGCCCACGCAGCAGTCCGATGACGACGATGATCGCCACCGCGACCCACGCGATGACGCCGAGCACCTTGGTCAGCGAATCGAGTTCTCGTTGCAGCGGAGACTTGACGGGAGCGATCGCCGACAGCATCGACGCGATCCGCCCCATCTCGGTCCGCATGCCGGTCTCCGTCACGACCATCGTCGCGGTGCCACGGGTGACGGAGGTGTTCTGGAACAGGATGTTGCTGCGATCGCCGAGTGGGACATCCACGGCATCGAGTGTCTGCGGATCCTTGGCGACGGGCGCGCTCTCCCCCGTCAGCGCCGCCTCCTGGGTTTCCAGGGTGGCCGAGCGCAGCAGTCGGCCGTCCGCGGGGACGAGGTCCCCGGCCTCGAGTTCGACGATGTCGCCGGGGACGAGATCCGGTGCGGGCAGCTGGATCAGTGTGCCGTCACGGATGACCCGTGCCTGCGGAATCTGCATCCGGGCCAGGGCGTCGACGCTGGCTCGCGCTTTCAGTTCCTGCTGCGTGCCCAGCACGATGTTGAGGACGACCAGCGCCACCACCACGAGCGCGGTCGGGATCTCCCCGATGATCAGACTGACGATCACCACCGCCACCAGCATCAGGTTCATCGGATCCTTCAGCTGCAGCAGAGCCACCGCCCAGATCGACGGGGCGGGCTCTGAGGCGATCTCGTTGACGCCGTACCGCCCGCGCCGCGCGTCGGCCTCGTCGGTCGTCAGTCCGGTACGGCGGTCGGAGTCCAGGGCCGACACGACGGCGTCGGCGTCACGGATGTGCCATTCCGACCGGGGCTCCCCGTCACTGGGGGACTGCGCCCGATCGGGCACGGGGTGTTCGGTGGCCATCGCGCCTCCTCCTTGCCCGGTGACTCGGGGATGTCAGAACGGCGTCGGAATCCAGTGCAGCGGCTGAGTGGGCGGTCGGTAGCCCTCGGCGCTCTGCTGCTCGGGCAAGGAGACGTCGTGATGCTCCAGCGGCTCGTAGGGAACCTGACTCAGCAGGTGACTGATGACGTTGAGGCGTCCGCGTCTCTTGTCGTCGTTGAGCGCGACGTACCACGGCGCCCAGCCGGTGTCGGTGAACCGGAACATCTCATCCCTGGCCCGCGAGTAATCGAACCAGTGGCTGTACGACTCCAGGTCCATCCGGGAAAGCTTCCAGATCTTTCGCGGGTCGTCGATGCGACTCTGCAGACGGAGCGTCTGTTGGTCCTGACCGACCTCGAGCCAGTACTTCAGCAGGATGACGCCGGATTCGACGATCGCGCGTTCCACGGTCGGAATGATCTGGAGGAACTGCCGCGCCTGGTCCTCGGTGCACAGGCCGAGGACGCGCTCGATGCCCGCACGGTTGTACCAACTGCGATCGAAGATGACGACCTCGCCGGCCGCGGGTAGGTGCGGCATGTATCGCTGCACGTACATCTGCGACTTCTCACGATCGGTCGGCGCGGGTAGGGCCACCACCCGGAACACCCGGGGTGAGACCCGCTCGGTGATCGCCTTGATGACGCCGCCCTTGCCGGCCGTGTCGCGGCCCTCGAACACGATGCACACCTTCGCGCCGGACGCCTTGACCCATTCCTGCATCGCCACCAGCTCGGCGTGGAGCGGTTTGAGCTCCCGCCGGTAGTCCTTGTTCTTCATCGGCGCCGCAGATTCGACGGTGCCTGTCTCCGTCAGCTCACCGGCGTCGGGGGTGCGCCCACCGGGCGGCCCCGCGCGCTTGCCGGGCTTCCCGCCCCCAGCCTTCTTGCTCACGTCATCCACGGCCCTCAGTACGTCGCGCGACGGACACGTCCTCGGGACATGGCCACCCCTTCGGTGCCGGCCCGACCGGGCCGCGCATCCCATTCTCTCTCTCCGCAGGGGTCGCTCGTCGCGGAATTCGACACGATCACCGAGAGGTTCGTGTCCGGTCGGGGGTGTTCGAGACACTCGCGCCGTTCGCCTCGAATTGCACTGACTTCGATGCCGTTTCGAGCTTGACCACGCGTCGGCAGACCCAGACGATTGTTGGGCGAACGGGGACGGGGAGGTACTTCACGTCGACCGAGCGGTCCACCTGTTTTCCGGAAAGAGAGGCTCCGCAGTGAACGACACCGAACTCGACGATCTCGGGCCCATCGACTATCTCGTCGTGGAGTTTCCGGCCGATCGGCAACCCGACGGCTCCGCACTACCAATCCTCCGCGGGCTCGTCGAACGCGGCATCATCCGCGTGCTCGACCTCGCGTTCGTCCGCAAGGAGGCCGACGGATCGCTGTCGGGCATCGAGATCGACGACGTCGGCTTCGAAGGTGAGATCGACGTGACGCTGTTCGCGGAGGCGTCGTCGGATCTGCTGAAGGAGAGCGACCTCGAGGAAGCCGCCGCCATCCTCGAACCAGGCTGTTCCGCAGCGGTTCTCGTGTACGAGAACCGCTGGGCCGCCCCCTTCGCGGCAGCACTGCGCCACAGCGGCGCGCAGCTCGTGGCCACGGGGCGCATCCCCCTCCAGACGATTCTGGAGAACCTCGAGTCGCTCGACACCGCCAGCTGACGATCAAGGAGCACACCATGCCCGGACTTCTCCGCGGAATCGCACGTACCGCCGCAGTGGCCGGAACCGCGACGGCGGTCTCGAATCGAGTGTCCCGACGCCAGGGCCAGCGGTGGGCGGCCGAACAGCCGGCCCCGCAATATGCGGCACCCCAGGCGTCACCACCTCCCCCGCCGCCTGCCCCACCGCCCGCCGGAGGCCCCGACCGGATCGCCGCCCTGAAACAACTCGGTGAACTCCGGGACCAGGGCGTGCTCACGGACGCCGAGTTCGCCGCCGAGAAGGCCCGGATCCTGGCTTCGTGATCAGCGCAGTTCGGTGACGAACGCCATCCGGTCCCCGCGGTAGAGGGACCGGACGCGCTCGATCGGCACACCGTCGGCGTCGCGGGAGACGCGGTGCAGTTTCAGCATCGGCATCGCGGTGCTCGATTCCACCAGCGCCGCCTCCCGCGGCGTCGGCAGCGCGGTCTCGATGCGTTCGGTCGCCGTGGTGAACACGATGTCCCGCGCCCGGATCGCGGCATACAGCGAGGTCTCGGGATCGAACGTGTCGTGCAGATCCGGAAACCGCCGCTGCGGCAGGTACGTGCTCTCGAGACCGATGCGCTCACCGTCCGCGAGGAGCACACGTTCGAGGTGGATCACCGGTTCACCGACTGCGATCTCCAGGATGTCAGCGAGCTTCGCGTGAGCGTCGATCTCCTCCCACCGCACCAGGAAACGCCCCGGCTCCCGGCCCTGACTGAGCGCACCCTCGGTGTACGAACCGAGCGAGAGCGGTTGGACGAGCTTGGGTCGCGCGACGACGGTCCCCCGACCGCGGCGTTCGATGCGGCCCGCCACGAGCAACTCGTGCAGCGCCTGCCGCACCGTCTCGCGCGAGACGGCGCACCGCGCGGCGAGTTCCCGCTCGGCGGGGACGGAATCGCCCTCGGACAGGTCGGCGAGCAGATCCTCGACATGCGTCCGAACCAGGTAGTGCTTGGGCAGGCTCTCGGCGGTCATCGGGACACCCCCAGCCCGTCGCGCACGCGTCGTGCCACCACGACGACGTCGTCGATCGACGGAGATTGCGCGCCCGGCACTTTCGCGCGATCGTCGTACCGGCGCAACCGCACCGCATCCGGCCACCACGGGTGCGAGGTCCATGCCTCCTCCACCGCCGGACCCCCCTGCAGCCCCAGGGTCGCGACGGATTCCGCGGACAGCCCGTCCGCGTAGCCCGGCTCGGTGGCCACCAGGAACCGCTTGGCCGCGACGTGTGCGCCGGCCAGCCAGCCCACCCGCTCACCGAAGCGCGGGGTGAGCCACTCCCGGGCGAACCGGTCGTGCGCGGTCGCGGCCTCGACGCCGACGAGCGGGCTGCGCGCCAGATCGTGCAGCGCGCAGGCCAGTACCAGTTCGTCGTCGGCCCCGTCGGCGATGGCGTGGCCCGCCGCCTGCAGCGCGTGGGCGAGTTCGTCGACCGCTTCCCCGTCGAAGATCCCGCGCAACGAATCCAGCAGCGCGGCAGCCTCTTCGAGCACGATCGTGTTGTCGTTCATGCCTGCAGACTACACAAATACGGTCTATACCAATTGTTCATCCGACGTTTCCCGAACATCCCCCAGATGGTCTAGACCAATGCGCATGCTGTGTCCCATGCGAATTGCAATTGTGGGCGGAGGAATCCTCGGAACGGCACACGCCGACGAGGCGATCCGTCGAGGACACGACGTCATCCATCTCGAACGCGAACTCGAGGCGCGCGGTGCCACCGTGCGCAACTTCGGATTGGTGTGGGTGTCCGGTCGGGCCGAACACGAACTGGACGCGTCGCTGCGCTCCCGTGAACTGTGGGCCGACCTGGCCCGCCGCGTCCCCGGGATCGGCTTCCGCGCCGCGGGCTCGATGACACTGCTGCGCACCCCCGAGGAAGTCGCGGTCGCCGAGGACATGGCGGCCCGCGACGACGCCGACGTCCGCGGCTTCACACTGCTCGAGCCCGACGCGGTCCGCGCCGTCAATCCCGCGTTGCGGGGCAAGTTCCTCGCCGGCCTGCACTGCACCCGGGACGGTGCAGTGGAGTCCCGCGTCGCACTGCCCGCCGTCCGCCGTCATCTGGAGGCGTCGGGCCGCTACGCCTTCCGCGCCGGCACCGAGGCCCGCGAGATCACCTCCACTGCGACCGGCGTCCGCATCCGCGACGACCACGAGCGCACGTTCGACGCCGACCTGGTCATCGTGTGCCCTGGCGCGACGCTCGGCGGCCTGGCCCGCGATCTCGCCGGCGACCTGCCGCTGCGCCGGGTGCGCCTGCAGATGATGCAGACCGCACCGCTCGGCGAGGCGCTCACCACCGCGATCGCCGACGGCGACAGCATGCGCTACTACCCTGCCTTCGCAGGGTCGGCCCTCGACGCCCTGCGCGACGCCCAGCCGCAGGAGCCCACCGCCGCCGAGCACCGGATGCAGTTGCTGTGCGTGCAGCGCCTGCACGGCGGCCTGACCATCGGCGACACCCACGAGTACGACGAGCCGTTCGACTTCGACGTCGACGAGGCCCCGTACCGGCACCTGACCAGCGTGGTCGAGGAACTGCTCGGCCGGGACCTGCCGCCGATCGTCAAGCGCTGGGCCGGGGTGTACAGCCAGTGCCTGGACCCGCAGCAACTGGTGCACCGCGCAGAGCCGGCCGACGGCGTGTGGGTGGTCGCCGGGCCGGGCGGACGCGGCATGACCCTGGGCCCCGCCCTCGCCGAACAGACCGCCGACCAGCTGGGCCTCTGAGCCCCGAACCCCACAGGAGCCACCGTGACCACCATCAAGCTCGCCGTCCTCGACATGGCCGGCACCACCGTCGCCGACGACGGCCTCGTCCTGCACGCGTTCGACGCGGCCGGCGCCGCGGCCGGGCTGCCCGCGACCGGCCCCGAGGCCGGCGCCGCCCGGCAGTACGTGCTCGACACGATGGGTCAGTCCAAGATCGTCGTGTTCCGCGCGCTGTTCGGCGACGAGGACCGGGCCCAGGCCGCGAACCGCGCGTTCGAGGCCGAGTACGACCGCCTCGTCGACGAGGGCGGCGCCACCGCGATTCCCGATGCCGCCGAGTCGATCACGGCGCTGCGTGATGCTGGTGTCAAGGTGGCACTGACCACCGGATTCAGTCGCACCACGCAGGACAAGCTCCTCGCCGCGCTGGGCTGGCAGACGCTGGCGGACCTCACCCTCTCCCCCGCCGAGGCGGGACGCGGGCGCCCCTACCCGGACCTGATCCTCACCGCCCTCATGCGTCTCGGCATCGACGACGTGAAAGAGGTTGCGGTGCTGGGCGACACCGCCAACGACGTCACCAGCGGCCTGCGTGCCGGCGCCGCCATCGTGGCGGGCACCCTCACCGGCGCGCACGACGAGCAGCAACTGCGCACCGCGAATCCCACCCACGTGGTGCCGTCGGTCCGCGAGTTCACCGATCTCGTTCTCTCCCGTACCAACTGATCCCTCCCGTCACCGTTCGAATCCCTCACCCAGACAAGGACATCCGAATGAGCAGGAACACCGAGCGTTTCCGTGTCGGTATCGCGGCGATCGCGATGACGACCGCGGCCCTCACCCTGACCGCCTGCGGCGGCACCGGCACCGCGGCGACCGGCGACGGCGGTACCGTCACCGTCTACAGCGCCGACGGCCTCGCCGGCTGGTACAAGACCCAGTTCGCCGCGTTCACCGAGGAGACAGGCATCGCCGTCAACCTCGTCGAGGCCGGCTCCGGCGAGGTCGTCTCCCGCGTGGAGAAGGAGCAGTCCAACCCGCAGGCCGACGTCGTGGTGACGCTGCCGCCGTTCATCCAGAAGGCCGACGCACAGGGACTGCTCGAGCCCAGCGGCATCGACACCTCCGCCGTCCCCGCCGACGTCCAGGACCCGGAGGGCAAGTACGTACCCCTGGTCGACAACTACCTGTCGTTCATCGCCAACCCCGGCGCCAATCCGGCCCCGGCCACGTGGGACGACCTGCTCACCGACCAGTTCAAGGGCAAGCTGCAGTACTCCACCCCCGGCCAGGCCGGCGACGGCACCGCCGTCCTGCTGCTGCTCCAGCACCTCAAGGGCAAGGAAGGCGCGCTGGACTACCTCGCGAAGCTGCAGGCCAACAACGTCGGACCGTCGTCGTCCACCGGCAAGCTGCAGCCCAAGGTCAGCAACGGTGAGCTGCTCGTCGCGAACGGCGATGTCCAGATGAACCTCGCGTCCATCAAGGATGACGGCTCCAAGTTCGACATCTTCTTCCCCGCCGACGGCGGCAAGCGCACCACGGTCGCACTGCCGTACGTGATGGGCCTGGCGAAGGGCGCCCCGCACTCCGACGACGCCAAGAAGCTGATGGAGTACCTGCTGTCGGAGAAGGCGCAGAAGACGGTCGCCACCGACGCGCTCGGCGTCTCGGTGCGCACCGACGTCCGTGACGCGGCGGGCACCTCCACCGACAAGTCCACCCCGACCGGGCTCGTGAACGGTGTCGAGGTGTGGACCCCGAACTGGAACGACGTCCTCGCCTCGCTCGACGCCGACATCGCCGCCTACCAGAAGGCCACCGGTAACTGACATGTCTCGATTCGAGTCCGGGCGGTCCCTCGGCACCAGAGCCCGCAACGGCGGCGCGACCGCGCACTCCGCTCCGGCCATCACGTTCGACCGGGTCACCGTCTCCTACGGCCGCGGCCGCGGGACCACCCGGGCCCTGGTCGACTTCAACCTGCGGGTCGCCCGCGGCGAGACCGTAGCCCTGCTCGGCCCCAGCGGGTCGGGTAAGTCCACCGCGCTCAAGGCACTGGCCGGCTTCACCCGGCCCACCTCAGGGACCGTCCGACTCGGCGGCGAGGACGTCACCGATCTGCCCCCGGCCAAGCGTGGCATCGGCGTCGTCGTCCAGTCGTATGCCCTGTTCCCGCACATGCGGGTCGCCGACAACGTCGCATTCGGACTACGCGCACAGCGTGTTCCGCGGTCGGAGATCGCGGACCGGGTGTCCGACGCCCTCGCGATGGTCGGCATGTCGGCCTACGGCAAGCGGTTGCCACGAGAGCTGTCGGGCGGTCAGCAGCAGCGCGTCGCGATCGCCCGCGCACTCGCCATCCGCCCCAAGGTGCTGCTGCTCGACGAGCCGCTCGCCGCCCTCGACGCGCAACTGCGCCAGAGCATGCTCACCGAACTGCAGGAACTGCGGGCGGCGCTCCCGGACACCGCGATGCTCTACGTGACGCACGACCAGTCCGAGGCGCTGGCACTCGCCGACCGCATCGCCGTCATGCGCGACGCCCGCCTGGTGGACGTCGACACCGCCGAGAACCTGTGGAAGCGCCCGCCGAGCAGCTTCACCGCCGCGTTCCTCGGCGGCGCGAACCTGCTGCCCTGCACGGTGACCCGGGTGATCGGAACGTCGGCACTGGTGTCCGTGGGCGGCACGCCCGTCACCGCGCACGCACCCCAGCCCGAGATCGGCCGCACCGAGTGGGAGTCCGACGCCGGCGCCCTGCTGTGCCTGCGACCGCACGCGATCACCCTCACCTCCCCCGCCGAACGCGGGGCGCTGCCGGCCCGCATCGTCGCGAGCGTGTGGCGCGGGTCGTCGACGCGGGTCACGATCGCGCTACCCGGACTGCCCGAGACGCCGATCGACGTCGACGTGCCCGGCCACGACGAACGTCCGGTGGGCACCGAGGTCGGGCTGCGTTTACCGGATTGGGGCGCCGTCCTGGTGCCGGCCCCGGAGGCGGTGTCGTGACCGCCCTCCTCGAGGCCCCGGTCGCCGCCGACCCGCCGACCCGGCCGGAGCCGTCGCGGTGGCGGTCCGGGCTGTGGGTGCTTCCGCCGCTGCTGCTGGTGATCGGGTTCGCGGTGTACCCGATGGCGCGAGTGCTGGCCGAGTCCACCGTCACCGACACCGGCCGGGGCTGGTCGGCGTGGACAGACATGCTGTGGTCGGCGTCGTTCCGAAAGGCCTTGTGGCGCACGATCGAAGTGGCGCTCGCCTCCACGCTCGGGTGCCTCGTGCTCGGCACGTTCCTGGCGCTGGTCCTCGCGTTCGTGCCGTTCCCCGGGTCGAAGGTGGTGGGACGCCTGATCGACACCATCCTGTCGCTGCCCTCGTTCCTCGTCACGCTCGCGTTCACGTTCCTGTACGGCACCGCCGGTGCCGTGAACGCACTGATCAGCCGCATCACGGGCGCCGACCGGGTGCCACTGAACTTCCTCAACACCCCGCTCGGCGTGATCGCCGCCGAGATCACGTTCTTCACCCCGTTCGTGGTGCGACCGCTGCTCGCGGCGTTCACCCAGATGCCCCGCGAGCAACTCGACGTCGCCGCGAGCCTCGGTGCCTCTCCCCTGCGGGTGCTGCGCACCGTGATCCTGCCCGAGGCCTGGCCGGCGCTGATGGCGGGCAGCTCGCTGGTACTGCTGTTGACGCTCAACGAGTTCGGCATCGTGCTGTTCACCGGAGCCAAGGACGTCATGACCCTGCCGGTGCTGATCTACACGCACGGCATCGTCACCTTCGACCTCCCCGGCGCCGCGGTGATCGCGACCGTCCAGGTGGCGCTGTCGCTCACGCTGTACGGCGGCTACCGGTTCCTGTTCACCCGACTGATGGGAGGCAGCCGTGCTGCTCTGGACCCGACGCGCTAGGTACCTCACGCTGGCGTTCTTCGGCGCGGTCGTCATGACCGTGTTCGTCGCCCCGATCGCGACGGTGATCGCCGCCGCGCTCGCGGGCGCGTGGAACGGCCCACTGCCCTCGAACCTGGGGACGAAGAACCTGTCGGCGGCACTGTCCGACGACAACCTCGCGAGCATGACGGTGAGCCTGCAGACCGCGATCATTGCCGGCGGCATCGCGTTGTTCCTCGGGGCCTGGGCCGCGTTGGCCGCGCGCGAGGCGCCGGTGTGGCTGCGCAAGGTCACCGACGCGGTCTTCCACCTCCCGGTGGCGCTGCCGTCCGTCGCGATCGGCCTGGGCATGCTCATCGCGTTCAACGAGCGGCCGCTGCTCCTCGGCGGCACCAAGTGGATCGTCATCCTCGCGCACGCCGTGCTGGTGCTGGCCTTCGCGTTCAGCTCGGTCTCCGCCGCACTCGACCGTCTCGACCCCGCCTACCGTCAGGCCGCCGAATCCCTCGGCGCCGGCCCCGTCCGGGTCCTGTTCCGGATCACGCTGCCGCTGCTGGTGCCCGCCCTCGGCGCGGCCGCGGGCCTGTCCGTCGCGCTGTCGATGGGCGAACTGGGCGCCACCATCATGGTGTACCCGGCGACGTGGAAGACGTTGCCGGTGGCCATCTTCGGCCTCACCGACCGCGGCCAGGTGTTCCAGGCCGCCGCGAACACCACCCTGCTGCTCCTGGTCACCCTCGTGGCGCTGCTGGTGCTCGGACGGGTCCGCGGACGCGGCGCGGCCCGCTGACCCCTGTCGGCCTGAGCGCCCACTCCTCCTCTCATCTCGCGGGCTTCCGCGGAACGAGGCAAGGAATGGGCGCTCAGGCCGATGTCGTATCCCGCTCGCCATCCCGCCGGACCGGAGCAAGTTCCGGTCGCTTCGCGACGCGCCCGGCGCCCGACGACGTCCCGCGCACGCGACGCCCGAGCCATGGCCCGAGGAACCGGACCGCCCACTCGGTGTCGGCACGAATTCGCCCGAGTGCGGTGACCGGCGGCAGCGGACCCAGACTGTCCTGCCAGCGCAGGTCGGTGCCGGGCACTCCCAGCGCCGTCGCCGCGGCCGCGGCCAGACGGTCGTGGCCATCCGCGTTGAGGTGCAGTCGATCCCAGCTCCACAGCCGCGGGTCCGTCGCGACCGGGTACACCTCGAGGTCGATCACCGCGACACCGTGCCGTGCCGCGGCCGCCCGGATCTCCTCGTTCAGCGCCGAGATCCGCGCCATGATCGCCCGGCCGCCCGGCATGCCCGCCCCGAGCGTGGGGAACGCCATCGTCAGCACCCGCGCGCCCGACGCGGTCAGCGCCTCGAACCCGATCTCCAGTTCGGCTGCTATCGCGACAGGTTCGAACTTCGGTCGCAGCAGGTCGTTCACGCCGGCGACGACGGATGCCAGGTCGGGCTCGAGCGCCAACGCGGGGGCCAACTGTTCCTCCCGCACCTGGCGGGCCAGCCGGCCCCGGATCGCGAGGTTGGCGTAGAGCATCTCGGGGTTGATCTCCGCAAGCCGCTCGGCGAGCCGGTCCGCCCAGCCTCGATAGCCCAGCTGGTCGTCCCCGTCGTTGAGTCCTTCGCTCTGGCTGTCACCGATCGCCACGAACCGACTGAACACGGCCCCTCCTCATCTCAGCTTCTGCGGTGCGACGAGCCTAGACCTCGCGTCCTCCCCCGCCGAGCGCACGCCGGCAATGGCAGACTCCTCGGCGACCACCGACGCCAGGCGGCGGCACACCGACTCGGTGCAGCCCGTCGCGGACGCGGCGAAGCTGTACAACGGCCTGCCCGACATCGGGCTGTCCCACGGCAAGGAGACCCATGAACAGCGCGCACTGGCGCACCCACCTCGCCGACGTCGACTGGCCGACGCTGGAGCACGCATACGGTGATGCGAGCGACGTGCCGGGCTGGATCGAGGGACTGACCGGGGCGGAGACAGTCGAGGAATCGCTGCACGAGCTGTCGTCGGCGGTGTTGCATCAGGGAACCCTCTACGACTCGACCGAGCCTGCGATGACGTCCATCGCGTCGGTGCTCGGCGCCCGGCAGACCGCGGATGCTGCGGGCACGGCGTGGTTGCTGCTGATGTTCGCCGACGCGGTGCACGACTATGAACAGGTCGGGGTGGACGACGTCGAGACGGCTGCCCTCGTCCGCTCGGCCCGAGACTCGTTACTCGGAATCGCAGCGCTCGTACGACCACTGATCGCCGACGACGGCCCGGAAGCCGCGGCCTCGGCACTGCTGCAGGCCGCGGCCCGCACGGCCGATTCCGCTGCGGTAGAAACACTCTCGGCACGGGCTGACGCACGCCCGGCCGCGCAGGTCGAGCAGGCATGTGTCGCCGCGCTCACGACTCTCGGTGCCGATGTCGCGGCGGCTCTCGCCGACGGGGATCCCGGCCTGATGATGGCGGCGACGCTCGCGCGGATCGCGGCCGGGAGCACCGAGACCACGGACCTCGACGCGCTCGTCACGGGATGGGAGCTCGCCGTCGAGGTGGCCTCGCACATCGCGTTCGATGTCGGAAACCTTCCGGAGTGGTTGAGCGCGACCAACCCCGAGGCGTCGGCTCACGTACTCGCTGCGCTGCCGATGCCGGACGAGACGACGATCGCCGGGCTCGTCGATGTCGTCGTCGGTTCCCGGAGCAACGCTCCGGCCGCGGTCCGTCGTCTGCTCGCACTCGCGGCGCTCCCCGAAGCCGGGCCGGAGTCGATGATCGCAGCGCTCCGGCAGTGCCCGGCGACACCCGAAGTCCGCGACGCGCTCGTTGCCCTCGCCGAGCGGGTCACCACCGGTGACACCTCCGCCATCGGGTCGAGCACCTTCGACACGGATGCTCGGACAGATGCCGCGCTCGCCCTGCTGCGGGCCGGCGACGGACGGTGGGCTCGCCCGATGGCCCAGGCCCTGCTCACGAACCCCGCAGCACGCGGCCTCATGGTTGCCACCTCCGCGTCGGGACGTTCCGCGCTCGGCTACGCGCTCGTGCGCGAGCACGCACCGTCCTCCACCATGGTCGTCGCCGGCATCCGGCAGGCGCTGCGGCAGAAGCCTCCTGCCGATCCGTCCCGCGACGGCGCCGGACACCTCGTCGAGTTGCTGGCCTCCTGGCCCGCCGAGGCTGCCGCGGACGCGCTGTCCGAGGTCCGGGAACTTCTCGCGGTCGCGCCGAGGCAGTCCGCCGACGCGCTGGCGACGTGGGGCGACACCGCCGGTATCGACCGTGTCCGCGAGGCGAGCGTCACCGGCGACGCGACCGTGCTGCTCGCTCTCGCACGCCTGACGAAGGACACGGATGACTTCCATCATGTCCTCGACGCCGACCTCGAGCACAAGGAGTCAGAGGTGCTCGCGCACTGGGCTGACCCCACCGACCGGCGCTTCCTCGACTGGTGTCGCGGCCTCGTAGGCACGAAGGCCGCGACAAGCGACCACCAGCGAGGTAACCAGCTCACCGCGCTGCGCATCCTCGCCGCCGTCGACTCGGACGAGGCCGCAACCGGCTGGCCTGTGCTCCGCAGCATCATCGACGCCGGTCGCGGCCCCATCGAGGAAGCGATCGGTCTCGCGCTCGATTGGCGCGCCCGACAGTTGCTACCGCCCGAGGCGTGCACCGACTTCGAGGCGCTGCTCACCGATCTCGTCGTCACCGACCGCAAGGACTACAACGGCCCGATCGTCAAGACGAGCGCCGCCGCCGCGATCGCCCTCCTCGACGTCGGGCTGCCCCTGCCCGACGCTCCCGCACGAATCGTGAAGGTCGTCGCGGGGGCCGTGACCGACCGGTGGGCGCGCGAGCTCGGCCTCCGCCTCGCCGAACGGCTGGCGGCGGCACCGGAAACGGTCCGCCGCGCGGTCGCGAAGAAGCTCCGCTCCCTCGTCGACCGCGACGAGCGCTTCGACTCCACCGGCGACATCGCTGTCGAGGACGCGCGAACCGTTGCCCGCCTGCGCCCGATCCTGCACAAGCTGGAGACCGAATGAGTCCGCTGTGTGCGAGGAGCCGTCAGCTCGCCTCCCGAACGACCGAGCTCGAGCGCCCACTCCTGCGCTGATCTCGCGGGCTTCCGCGGACGCCGGCAAGGAATGGGCGCTCAGGCCGATGTCGCACAATCACTTCATGTCCGGTTCCCTCGGATGGGTCGGCGATTCGTCACCCGACGCCGCGACGTGGCTCGCTCCCTACCGCTACCCGGATGCCGGGCCGGCGAGCGGGTGGCCGGCCGATCGATTCCCCTATGTCCTGCGGATCCTGCACCCCGCTCACCGGGGCCCGGACGGGAAGGCGCAACCGGTCACCTGGGCCGAGATCGCCGAGGCGCGGAATGTGCCCCTCGAGCCCGGCATGGCCTTCCAGGACCTCAGTGGATTCGACGATCGGTGCGCGACCGTCGACGGACTGTTCGACGAATCGCCCGAGCTGGGCTCCCTGCCGGCCGGACTGCTCGACGCGGTCTATGCCCACCTCGACGACGCGGCTCACGGCCTGTTCTGGGACGGGTGGAACGGGTTCCTCGACCAGCCGATCCGCGAGTGCGCCCGGGTACGGGAGGACCCGACCGGGCTGTCGTATCAGGTGGTGCGGGCCACCAGGCCTGCCGCGACGGGCGCTGTCCGACAGCGCACACCGAACTTCTGGTGGCCGACAGATCGCTCGTGGTGTGCCGCCACCGGAATCGACGACATGCACACCCTCGTCGTCGCCCGAGATCCCGAGAGGCTCGCAGCAGCGCATGCCGATCCGCGATTCGAGACCCTGCTGTACCGACGAGCCTGAGCGCCCACTCCTGCCCTGATCTCGCGGGCTTCCGCGGAAAGAGACAAGGAATGGGCGCTCAGGCCGAACGTCACTGACCCTGGCGCAGGATGTACCGCTGAACCTTGCCGCTGGGAGTCTTGGGCAGCTGCGGGACGAAGTGCACGGTCCGCGGGTAGGCGTGGGCGGCGAACTTCTTCTTCACCAGCTGCTGCAGGTCCTTCTCCAGCTCGTCGGTGCCCTCGACGGCGGAGCGCAGCACCACGAACGCCTCGAGCACCTCGCCGCGCAGCTGGTCCGGCATCCCTACGACCGCGGCCTCGACGACGTCGTCGTGCATCACCAGCACACTCTCGACGTCGAACGGGCCGATGCGGTAGCCGGCCATGATGATCACGTCGTCGTCGCGCGAGGAGAAGAAGAACCGGCCCTGCTCGTCGACCTGCCCCGCGTCGCCGGTGATGTACCAGCGGCCGTCGGGCGTGAAGCGGGCCGCGGTCTTCTCGGGGGCGTCGCTGTAACCGGTGAACCACATGAGCGGGCTGGCGGTGGTGTCGATCACCACGCGGCCGGGGGTGTTCGGCGGGGCGATCTCGTCGGCGTCGTCGGAGAGGACCGCGCAACTCCACCCGGGCAGTGGGCGACCCATCGACCCGGCGACGACGTCCTCGCGCAGGCCGTCGGCCCACGCGTTGATGATGAACATGCCGTGCTCGGTCTGCCCGTAGTGGTCGCGGACGGTGACGCCGAGCTCGGCCTGCGACCAGGCGATGACGTCGGGGGTGAGCGGCTCGCCCGCCGAGGAGGCGCGGCGCAGCGTCACCGACTCCGGCACCGGGGTCTCGTCGGCGCGCAGGCTGCGGTAGACGGTGGGCGCGGCCGCGAAGTTGGTGACGCCGAACCGCTCCATCACCTGCCACGTGAGCGGCGCCGAGAACCCGGCGTGCAGCAGAATGCTGCGGACGCCGGCCGCCATCGGACCGAGCAGCGCGTAGTACAGCCCGTACGCCCAGCCCGGATCCGCGGCGTTCCAGAACACGTCGTCCTCGCGGACGTCGAGTCCGAACTCCATGTACGACTGGAACGACGCGAGCGCGCGGATCGGCACCGGGACACCCTTCGGGGTGCCGGTGGTGCCGCTGGTGAACAGCCGGACCATCGGGGCATCGCCGCCCATGGTGACCGCGGCGCCGCGCGGGTCGTCCGCCGCATGCCCCTGCACCAGGGCATCGAACGACAGCGCGCCGGATGCGGCACCACCGGCCACGACGACGCGCCACGCTGCGTCGGCCGGCATGTCCTCGCCCGGCGCCAGCTTGTCGAGCTGGTTGGCATCGGCGATCACGACACGCGCACCACTCGCCTCGAGCCGGAACGCGATCGCCGGCGTTGCGAACGCAGTGAACAGCGGGACGTGGACCGCGCCGCGACGCCAGATCCCGAGCAGCGCCACCACGAGGTCCGCCGACTTGCCCATCAAGGTCGCGACGCAGTCCCCCGGCTCGACGCCCAGGTCCGCCAGCGCGGCCGCGAAGCGGGTGGACTGCTCCCGCAGCCACCCGTACGTTAGATCGGTCGACGACAGGTCACTCTCGACGACGGTGAACGCGACCGCATCGGCCGGGTGCCGATCGCACAGCAACTCCGCGGCACAGGCCTGCGGGGTGTCGTACCGGTCCGCGAGCTCGCGAAGGCGGGTGGTCGGGTCGACGGTCATCGTCACTCCTCGTCGTCGGGGCCCCGTCGCCGCGGGGCCGTCGTGCCACCTATGATCCGTGTCACAGCATCGACCGGCTACCCCCGGAAAGGGGTGATGAGGGTGCCCACCCACACCACGGCCCTGCTGCGTCCGCGTGACCGCGACGCACTGCGCACCGAACTACGAAAAGTGGCCGCGACCGGCATCGTTCCGGTCGTGTTCGGCGGGGAGGTCTACGACGGCACCCTGCACCTCGGCGAGTTCGTCGGCACCCACACCGACGGCCTGCGCGGCCTGGCCGTCTCCGAGAGATCCGGCCTGGGCGGACACGTCGTCGCGCGCCGCAACCCCGCGGCGGTGCACGACTACGGGCGGGCCCGCACCATCACCCACCACTACGACGGCCCGGTCCTCGCGGAGGGACTCTGCTCGGTACTGGCGGTGCCGGTGGTCGTTCGCGGGAACTCCCGCGCAGTCATGTACGCCGCGATCCGCGAGCGTGTACAACTGGGTGACCGCATCGCCGACGTCATGATGCAGGCCGGTCGCCGCCTCGCGAACGAGATCGCGATCCGCGACGAGGTGGACCGGCGGGTCCAACTGCTCGACGCGGCGGCCGCCGAGCGCACCGCCCCGAACGGCGCCGACACCGAGGAGATCCGGGACGTCCACGCCGAACTCCGCAGCCTCGCGCACACCGTCGACGACCCCGCGCTGCAGGAACGGCTGCGCCACCTGTCGAGCCGACTCGCCGGCGTGGGATCGACCCCGGAACCCGATCGCGGCGCCCTCGCCGTCACTCTGTCACCGCGCGAAGTCGACGTCCTCAGTCACGCCGCCCTCGGCTGCTCGAATGCCGTTATCGCCGAGCGCCTTTCAGTCAAGGCCGAGACCGTGAAAAGCTACCTGCGCAGCGCCATGAGCAAGCTCGATGCGCACTCGCGGCGCGAGGCCGTCGTCGCGGCACGGCGGCTGGGCCTGCTCCCGTAGGACCCGAAGCCCGCGTCCGGACGTGTCCCCGTTTTCTGGAACACGTTCCACCCTCTGTGCGATACTCGCGACCATGTCAGCGACACCGGCCGGGCCCACCACGATCACGCGAACAGCAACCCCAGAGGACCTGCTCGAGTTGGCGCGGCAGTCCCCCGCCGCCGTCGCCGTGCACGACAAGAAGGCCTGGCTGGGGCTGTTCGCCGACCGCCACGTCGTCGAGGACCCGGTGGGCGGACGCCCTGTCCTCGGTGGTCTCTACGACCGCCGCAGCCATGTCCGCGGCGGCGAGCCCCTCGCCCGTTTCTGGGACACGTTCATCGCGCCCAACGACATCCGGTTCCACGTCGAGAACGTCGACATCGTCAGCGGACTGGACGTCGTCCGCGACGTCACGATCGAAACCCGACTCGGCGGCGGGGTCGTCGCGAAGGCCCCGATGCACCTGCTGTACGAGACGACACTCGACGACGGCGCGCCGCGCATCCGCCGGATCGCGGCGCACTGGGAGGTCGCGCCGATGTTCGCTCAGGTCGCGGGCATCGACCGCGCGAAACTCGGTGTCGCGGCGGCGATGAGCGCGCGCATGCTCCGCCTGCAGGGCCTCGGTGGCTCGCTCGCGTTCGGACTCGCGGTGCGCAGCGTCGGCGAGAGGGGGAAGCAGGCGGTTCGCCGGCTGGTCGAATCCGCGCAGCGCGGCGACCGGACCGCACTCGATCTTCTCGGTGGCCGAGCCGTCGCGGACGTCACGAAGCTCATTGCCGCGGGCGACGCCGTCACGGCGACGTGCACCGTCGACGGCGCGCACGCGGTGCTGTTCTGCTACCTCGACCGAAAGACGATGCAGGTCACGAGAGCCGTCGTGTACGCGTAGCCGGCGAACGATCAGTCGAGCAGCACCGTCGCGAAGGTGGCGACCTGTGTGAACCCGACCGTCGCGTACGTTCGGCGTGCGCGCTCGTTGTAGCTGTTGACGTACAGGCTCGCGATGCGTCCCCGCGCGGTGACCGCACCGGCGACGGCCGCGGTGCCGGTCGCTCCCAGGCCCTCGCCGCGCCGCGCTGGATCGACCCACACACCCTGGATCTGGCCGACGGTGGCCGACATCGACCCGACGTCCGCCTTGTAGACCACTTCCCCGTCCTCGAACCGGGCCCAGGCCCGCCCCGAGGCGATCAGGTTCGCGACCCGACGTCGGTAGCTCCGCCCGCCGTCGCTGGCCCGCGGATCGATCCCGACCTCCTCGATGAACATCGAGACCGCGGCGGGCAGATACGACTCGATCTCGTCCATCCGCACCTGCCGCACCAGCGGATCGGGGCGCACAAGCGGCTCGTCGCGGAGTGCGAGCAGCGGCTGCTCGGATCGCAGCTCGCGCGGCGGGCCCCAGTCGGATTCCAGCAACTCCCACAGCGGAAGCGCCAACTCGGCCCGTCCGACCAGCGACGAACACATCCGCGGAAACCGACTGGCCCGGTCGGCGAACGACCGGAGGTCGTCCAGCTCCCCCAGCAGCGGAACCAGATTCGCGCCCGCGAAACACAGCGACTCCGCCGGGCCCCCGCGGCTCCACATCTCACCCTGCAGTGCACGGGGGTCGAGCCCCGAATGCTGCACCCTGGCCGCGACCATGCATGCCGCGACGGGGTCCGATTCGAGCACACGCAGCACCTCGGCGGTGTCCCGACCGCCCAGTTGCCTCGCCCCGAGGAGCTTGAGCACTGACGCACCCCCTTCGTCACACGTCTCTGTGAGACCGCTCGGCGTGATGTCTGTCAGCGTCGGGCTGTCAGTGCCGGATCTGGGGACCACATTGCCATGAAGGTGCGTCGAGGTGGGCCGATTTCAGCTCACGGTGACCACCGGCGCGCCGCTCGTCTCGCCGCCTTCCATCTCCTCCGCGATTCGCATCGCCTCTTCGATGAGGGTCTCCACGATCTGGGCCTCGGGGACGGTCTTGATGACCTTGCCCTTGACGAAGATCTGGCCCTTGCCGTTGCCGGACGCGACACCGAGATCGGCCTCGCGGGCCTCGCCCGGGCCGTTGACGACGCAACCCATCACCGCGACCCGCAGCGGGACCTCCATGCCCTCGAGGCCGGCGGTCACCTCGTTGGCGAGCGTGTACACGTCGACCTGCGCGCGACCACACGACGGGCACGAGACGATCTCCAGCTTGCGGGGCCGCAGGTTCAGCGACTGCAGGATCTGCCCGCCGACCTTGATCTCCTCGGCCGGCGGCGCCGACAGCGACACGCGGATGGTGTCGCCGATGCCCTCGGACAGCAGGGCGCCGAAGGCGACGGCCGACTTGATGGTCCCCTGGAACGCCGGACCCGCCTCCGTCACACCGAGGTGCAGCGGGTAGTCGCACTGCGCCGCTAGCTGGCGGTACGCCTCGACCATGACGACCGGGTCGTTGTGCTTGACCGAGATCTTGATGTCGCCGAAGCCGTGCTCCTCGAACAGGCCCGCCTCCCACAGCGCCGACTCGACGAGCGCCTCCGGGGTGGCCTTGCCGTACTTCTGCATCAGACGCGGGTCCAGCGAGCCGGCATTGACGCCGATCCGGATGGGGATCCCGGCGTCACCGGCCGCCTTCGCGACCTCCTTGACGCGGCCGTCGAATTCCTTGATGTTGCCGGGGTTGACGCGGACCGCGGCGCAGCCGGCGTCGATCGCGGCGAAGATGTAGCGCGGCTGGAAGTGGATGTCCGCGATCACCGGGATCTGGCTCTTCTTCGCGATCGTCGCGAGCGCGTCGGCGTCCTCCTGCCGCGGGCACGCGACGCGAACGATGTCGCAGCCCGACGCCGTAAGCTCTGCGATCTGCTGCAGGGTCGCGTTGACGTCGTGGGTCTTGGTGGTGCACATCGACTGCACCGAGACCGGGTAGTCGCTGCCGACGCCGACGTTGCCGACCATCAGCTGACGGGTCTTGCGTCGCGGTGCGAGGACCGCGGGAATATCGGGCATGCCCAAACCGACGGGGCTGGTCACGTTTCGCCTTCTTTCGTTGGTACGGGGCAAGTCTATCGTTCGGGAGTTTCCACGGTCCGGCTCGAAGCGAGCGCCGAGATCACGGGAACAACTGGATCGGGTTGACGATGTCGGCAGTCAGGGTGAGCAGCATGTAGGCGCCGCCGATCACCACCACCACGTATGTGATCGGCATCAGCTTCATGTAGTCGACCGGCCCGCCGTCCGGCTTGCCGCGCAGGTTCCGGAAGAAGTTCCGGACGCGCTCGTAGATCGTCACGGCGATGTGCCCGCCGTCGAGCGGCAACAACGGCAGCAGGTTGAAGATGCCGAGGAAGAAGTTCAGCGTGGCGAGCAGCCCGACGAAGACCTCCCACAAACCACGCTCGGCGACCTGTCCGCCGATGACCGAGGCGCCGACGACGCTGATCGGGGTGTCGAGCGCTCGCTCGCCACCGGTCACCGCCGTCCACAGATCCACGACCTTCGCCGGCATCTGGGTCAGCGCGTGCGCGGTCTGCACGAAGATGTCACCGGTGTAGGCGAACGACGCGGGAACGGCCGCGAGCGCCGAGTACTGCACGACGCCCGGGGGCGCCTGGATGCCGATCGCTCCGACGTCCTGCGAAACCGGGGGCTGCGGGTTCTGCTCAGTGGAATCCGGGTTGTTGACGTACCGCTGTGCCTGCTGCACCTGGACCGGGATGACGAGCGTCTGCCCGTCCCGTTCGACGGTGAAGTCCGCCGTCCCGGTCAACGGCTGCGTCTTCTTCACGAGGTCACCGAAGGTCGAGGTGGGTTCACCGTTGACCGCGGTGATCAGGTCACCGGCACGGATACCGGCCGCCTCGGCAGGACCGACACCCGAGCACTCCGCGAGCGCGAAGTCCGGGCCGGCACTCTGCGTCGGCGACACGCACACGGTGCCCTCGACGACCGCGCGGTCCTCCGAATTCGGCAGGCCCCAGCCGACCGCGAGGATGAACACCAGCACGAGTCCGAGCAGGAAGTTCATCGCGATGCCGCCGGACATCACGACGATCCGCTTCCACGCCTTCTGCTTGTACATCGCGCGGTCGACCTCGTCGGGCGCAAGTTCGTCGACCGCCGTCATGCCGGCGATGTCGCAGAACCCGCCCGCGGGGATCGCCTTGAGTCCGTACTCGGTCTCGCCGCGGCGGAACGAGAAGATCTTGGGGCCGAAGCCGATGTAGTAGCGCCGGACCTTCATGCCGAGGGCCTTGGCGGTCCACATGTGCCCGGCCTCGTGCAGCGCGATGGACGCGCCGATACCGAGGGCGAACAGCACCACACCGAATGCGAAGACCATGCGGTTCTAGCCCTCCTGTTTCACGAGCTCGCGTGCCCGTGCACGGGCCCACCCGTCGGCGGCGAGCACGTCGTCAACCGTAGCGGGAGGCGCGGCCCATTCGCCGCCGGCCGCGAGAACCCGCTCGACCGTCCGCACGATTCGGGGGAACCGGAGCGTGCCGTCGAGGAACGCCTCGGCCGCGATCTCGTTCGCCGCGTTGTAGACGGCCGTCATGCAGCCACCGGCCTTGCCGGCGTGGCGCGCCAGGTCGATCGCCGGGAACACCACCGAATCCACGGGTTCGAACGTCCACGTCGAGGCGGTGGAGAAGTCGCATGCCGCGGCCGCACCCGGCACCCGGTCCGGCCAGCCGAGGGCCAACGCGATGGGCAGCTTCATGTCGGGCGGGCTGGCCTGCGCGAGGGTCGAGCCGTCGGTGAACGTCACCATCGAATGCACGATCGACTGGGGGTGCACCGTGACGTCGATGCGGTCGTAGTCGATGCCGAACAGCAGGTGCGTCTCGATCAGCTCGAGCCCCTTGTTCACGAGCGACGCCGAGTTGAGGGTGTTCATCGGGCCCATCGACCACGTCGGGTGCGCGCCGGCCTGCTCGGGTGTGACGTCCTCGAGCGCCGCGGCCGTCCACCCGCGGAAGGGTCCACCCGACGCCGTGAGGATCAGCCGGTCCACTTCCTCGGCGCGGCCGCCACGCAGGCACTGCGCGAGCGCGGAGTGCTCGGAATCGACCGGAACGATCTGGCCGGGTGCGGCGGCCGCGGTGACCAGTGGACCACCCGCGACGAGGGACTCCTTGTTGGCCAGCGCCAGACGCGCGCCGGACGCGAGTGCCGCCAGGGTCGGTTCGAGGCCGAGCGACCCGACGAGCGCGTTGAGCACGACGTCGGCCTCGGTCCCCTTCACCAGTTCGGTGACCGCGTCGGGACCCGACAGCACACCGGGCAGGTCCAGCCGGGCCGCCGCGGCGGGATCGGCGACCGCCACCCGGCTCACGCCGGTCTCGCGGATCTGGCGGGCGAGCAGGTCGATGTTCCCGCCACCCGCCGCGAGCCCGACCACCTGGAACTTGTCGGGGTTGGCGGCGATGACCTCGAGGGCCTGGGTGCCGATGGAACCGGTGCTGCCCAGCAGCAGGACGCGAGTCGGTTGGGTGTCAGCCACGGATCCATTGTTCCTGACGGATGCTGAGAGAATCACACAGGATTGATCTCGGCCGCGGCAACACGGTCGGGACCCCACTTCGTACGACGCACGGTCGTATGTCACGATATGCGGCGATAGCGCATTCGTATGATCAGGAGGATCGAGCCGTGGCCGGTACCCAGTTGGACCCCACTTCCAACGACCCCGTCGTCGCCGCGCACGTCGACACCGCCGAGGTGCCCTCGGCCGCATGGGGCTGGAGTGGCGAGGCTCCGCGAACGTTCCGTTTCGCCGGCTGGTTCTTCGCCGCGTTCCTGCTGCTGATGATGATCGGTAACCACAGCGGCAAGGTCGAGGACCTCTTCCTCATCGGCTTCGCCGGTGCGATCGTCTTCGTCCTCGTTCGCGACATGGTCGTGCGCCGCAAGCCGCGGTAGGCGACGCCGCCGCAGCACCGAAGACAACGAAGAAGGACCCCGCACTCTCGGTGCGGGGTCCTTCTTCGTCGAACGGCCTAGTTCTCGGCGGCCAGCTGACCGCACGCGGCGGCGATCTCCTGACCGCGCGTGTCGCGGACGGTGCAGGAGACGCCCTGCGCCTGCACGCGGCGGACGAACTCCCGCTCCACCGGCTTGGGGCTGGCATCCCACTCGCTGCCGGGCGTCGGATTGAGCGGGATCAGGTTGACGTGCACCAGCGGGCCGAGCGCCTTGTGCAGCTTCTTGCCGAGCATGTCCGCGCGCCACGGCTGATCGTTGACGTCCCGGATCAGTGCGTACTCGATCGACACCCGCCGGCCCGACTTGTCGGCGTAGTAGCGCGCCGCATCGAGGACCTCGGCCACCGGCCAGCGGTTGTTGACCGGCACGAGGGTGTCGCGCAGCTCGTCGTCGGGCGTGTGCAGCGAGACCGCGAGACGCACCGACATGTCCTCGTCGGCGAGCTTGCGGATCGCCGGGGCCAGCCCGACCGTCGAGACGGTGACGGAGCGCTGCGAGATGCCCAGGCCGTCCGGTGCGGGCGACGTGATCCGACGGACCGCGGCCACCACACGCTTGTAGTTGGCCAGCGGCTCCCCCATACCCATGAACACGATGTTCGACAGGCGACCCGGACCACCCTCGACGTCGCCGTCCCGCAAGGCCGCCGCGGCGGCGCGCACCTGGTCGACGATCTCGGCGGTGGACAGATTCCGCTGCAGGCCGCCCTGCCCCGTCGCGCAGAACGGGCAGGCCATGCCGCAGCCCGCCTGGCTGGAGATGCACAGCGTCGCCCGGTCCGGGTAGCGCATGAGCACGCTCTCGAGCAGCGTGCCGTCGTTCGCCTTCCACAGCGTCTTGCGGGTCTGCCCGGCATCGCACGCGACGTGCTTGACGGCCGTCAGCAGCTGCGGGAACAGCGCCGCGCCCACCTTCTCGCGCATTCCCGCGGGCAGGTCGGTCATCTTCTCCGAGTCGGCCTCGAGTCGGCCGTAGTACTGACGGGCCAGCTGGTCGGCACGGAAACCGGGAAGACCCAACTCCTTGACCGCCGCCTTGCGCTCGTCGGCGTCGAGGTCGGCGAGGTGTCGCGGCGGCATCCCGCGGCGCGGCGCATTGAAGACGAGAGGAACAGGAGTGGCAGTCATAGTGTCGCCCATTCTCCCATTACCCGGCCTCCACGTCCGATGCGCGTGCGCAACGCCATACTGTGGGTGATGATCGACACATGACCGATGTACCGAGCGAGGACCCCGGCAGGGCTCACGAGACGGTCCACGACGAGCCGGCCGCCACACCGTCAGCGAAGGGCCGGCACGAGGCCGCCGCGCCGGCCCCGACCCACGACGCCGCCAAGATCGCGCGTACCCGGGCCGCCTCCACCTGGACCGGACTGGTCATCGGCATCGTCGTCGCGATCCTGCTGCTGATCTTCATCCTGCAGAACCTCGATTCCGTGACGTTCCAGCTGTTCGGATGGCAGTTCACGCTTCCGGCGGGCATCAGCCTGCTGCTGGCCGCCATCGCGGGCGCGTTGATCATGGCGCTCGCGGGCGGCGTGCGGATCATCCAGATACGCCGGGTCGCGAAGCGCGCGGGTGCCGTGACCGACCACACGTCGCCGGAGTAGCTGCAGCGACGCTTCGGGGGCACGATGGGAGCCATGACAGGAGCACGGTCTTTCACCCGAGGAGTCGATCCGTGACGACCCGCACGCAGCAATCCGAGCGACACACCGTCCGCCCCGACCTCGCCCGCTCCTGGCTCCTGACCGCGGCCACGAAACCGGACGGCTTCACTCGTCCCGAACACGTCGACGCGATCATCCTCGACCTCGAGGACGCCGTCACCCCCGACCGCAAGCCCGAGGCGCGCGACGCCGTCACCGCGTGGCTGTCCGGTCGCGGCGAAGCGTGGGTGCGAATCAACGACGCCACCACCCCGTACTGGGAGCAGGACCTGCGGGCCCTCACCGGGCTCCCGGGCCTGCACGGTGTGATGCTCGCCAAGACGGAGAGCGGCGGACAGGTCGATGCGACCAGCGAACTGCTGCCGGACACCCCGGTCCTGGCACTGATCGAATCCGCGGTCGGGCTCGAGGCGGCACCCGAGATCGCCCGCGCGGACGGCACGTTCCGGCTCGCGTTCGGCAGCGGCGACTTCCGCCGGGACACCGGGATGAGCGACGACGTCACGGCGATGGCCTACCCGCGCTCACGGCTGGTGATCGCGAGCCGGGCCGCACGACTGGCCGGGGGCCCGATCGACGGCCCCACCGTGTCCGCGAACGAGACCATCCTGCAACGGGACTGCGAGGCGACGGTGTCGCTCGGGCTCACCGGCAAACTGTGTCTGCACCCGGATCAGGCGTCGGCTGTCAACCGCGCGCTGAGCCCGAGCCCGCACGACATCACCTGGGCCCACGACGTGATCTCCGACCTCGGTTCCGACGGCGAGCGGGTACGGGACGGCAGCGACCTGCCCCGACTCGCCAAGGCCAAGAAGATCACCCACCTCGCCGACGTGTTCGGCCTCGACTGACCGTCAGGCGGTGCAGGTGGACTTGGTCGGCGCCCCGGTGAGCCGGTCGGTCATCCAGTCGAGCGCCTGCGGCAGCCCCGAGACCATCGGCAGGCCGTGCCCGACGATGAACCCCGGTGCGATCGGCGGAAACTCGGCTGTCGAGAACTCGACGGTGGCACCGGCTCCACACCAGTCCGTGGCGAGCTGCTGCGCCTGCGGGTACGGGATCACGTCGTCGTTGCGCCCCTGCACGATCAGGACCGGCGCGGTCGGAACCGCGCGGCCGATGCGCTGCTCGTCCACCACCGCGCGCACCGTCGGCAGCGCGTCGATCAGTTCCGCGACCGATCGTCCGTCCCGCGTCCACTCCGACGTCCGGTGCATGCCGTACCGCGCGATCGTCTCGGGGACACACTGGTTCGCGATGTCGTCCAGCGCCTGCCGCCCGGCCGGACTCAGGGCACCGTCGATCTCGGCGCGGGTCTCCGGGTAGCCGGCGTAGATGTTGTTGACGGCGTAGCCGAGAAGACCGGCCGCGAGGCCGCCGTCGAGTGCGGCCGCGACGGCCCGCAGATCGGCCGGGGGGCCGCCGGCGTAGGTTCCGCTGATGTTCAGTTCGGGCGCGTACGCGGCCTGCAGTTCGGCCGCGGCCGCCGCCGCTCCCCCGCCCTGCGAGTACCCCCACAGTCCGATCGGGCTGTCCGCGCCGATCCGGGTGCCCGGCAACGCTTTCACCGCGCGGGCCGCATCGAGCACGGCGTGTGCCTCGGCGCGACGGTCGACGTAGCTGTGCATGCCCTCGGTACCGAGGCCCTGATAGTCGGCAACGACGACGTCGATGCCCCGGGAGAGCAGCGCGTGCACCTGCAGCAGTTCGTACTCGACCGCGAAATCGAGCGGCGGGCTGTAATGGATCGCCTCGGCGAAGAGCTTCGACGGCGCACACTGGTCGCCCTGCCCTTGCGTCCCGGGCGCGAGGACCACGAGCGGTCGCGCACCCGCACCCACCCACGGCAGGCTCGCGTCGAAGTACGTGGCGGTCGCGGCGGTGGCGTCGCCGTGAGCATCCGTGGTGCGGTACATGATCCGATTCGCACCGGACGGCCACGGCCCCGCCTGGTTCGGAATCGACAGCAGCGGCGCGTACGGATCGGTGCGCAGCACGACACCGGGATCGCCGGCCGGGAGCGGCGCCGCGACCTGATAGAAGTCCGCGGGCGCGGGGGCCGCCCCGGCCACCCCGGCGGTCGCTGCCGCGAGGCACACGCCGAGAACCCCTGCTGTCCAACGAGTCCGTCGCGCTGAGAACATGAGGCCCAGCTCACACGACGGCAGCGCCAGTGTCAATACTCCGAGTAACACTAACCAGACGGAAGGATGAGACCGCTCGACACCGCCCTCGTGTGGATGCGGTAGCCGACTTCCAGTCCCAGGCCCGGCGTTTCGGCGAACGCACGGGCCGCGGTCCGCGCGGTGAACTCGATGCCCAGCACCGCACGCAACGCGTCCCTGCCCTCGAACTCCCATCGGGTCCGCACCCGACGCATCGCGAAACCCTGTGCGTCGAAGAAGGCCTCGACGGCCACCGGGTCGTAATGCGGAAGGTCCGCGCGCATCCACCCGCCGTACGGGGCGACGGTCGCATCGAGATCGACGATCGCGAGCACCCCGCCGGGACGGAGCACCCGCATCGCCTCGAGAATGCCCGGACCGCATCCGGGACCGAAGAAGTATGCGGTGCGCGCGTGCACGACATCGACGCTGTCGTCGGGCAGCGGAAGCGCGTCCGCGGATCCTTCGACAACACTGACCGCGGCGTGTCCGGCGGTGCGGCGGCGCGCTGCCGCCACCAGCGGCGGATGCGGCTCGACACCTACCACCGACCGGGCCGTCTCCGCGAACAGGGGCAGGTGGAAACCTGCACCGCAGCCGAGGTCGAGGACGTCGCGGTCGCGCCAGTCCGCGACCTCGGCGAGTACGCCGAACACGACGCCGTCGACGTCCTGGGCACGGTTCTCGACCTCGTAGATGTCGGGCCAGTGCCAGATGTTGGGGCTCGGGATCGTTCCCCGAGCGCTCCCCCGGCTGCGGTCGGCGCGGCTCACACCAGGACGGTGAGAACGAGCCAGGTGACGAAAGCGGACGGCAGCAACGAATCGAGACGATCCATGATGCCGCCGTGCCCGGGCAGCAGGGTGCCCATGTCCTTGATTCCCAGTTCGCGCTTGACCTGGGATTCGATCAGGTCACCGAGCGTCGCGGTGAACACCAGCGCAACGCCCAGGAGGGCGCCGATGAACGGGTTCGCGTCCAGGATGAACGTCACGGTGAGGACGCCACCGATGACGCAGAAAACGAGCGACCCGGCGAAGCCCTCCCAGGACTTCTTGGGGCTGATCGCCGGCACCATCGGATGCTTGCCGAAGAACACGCCCGCGACGTAGCCGCCCACGTCGGAGCACACCACGATGATCATGAGGCAGAGCACCCGGCCTGCGCCGTCGTCCTGCAGCACCATCAGCGTCGCGAAGGACGCCAGCAGCGGAATCCACGCGGCAACGAAGACCGTGATCGCGGTGTCCCGCAGGAAGTTGCGCGGCGTGGCCTTGAGGCCGTGGTCGAACAGGCGCCACACCATGCACACCAGCACCGTGCCGGCGAACGCACCGAGCACCCCCTCGGTCCCGTACGGCCAGCTGAGCCAGATGACGGCCTGACCGCCGAGCAGCAGGGGAATCACCGGGACGCGGATGTCGGCCTCGCCCAGTCGCTTGGCGACCTCCCACGTGGCGATCGCCATCGCCACGGCAACAACACCGATCCACACCAGCGGTGCGAAGGTCAGGATCAAGATCAACGCAACGCCGATGCCGCCGCCGACGGCGATCGCGGCAGGCAGGTTGCGTCCAGCTTTGGAGGCCGGGGCGGCGGTCGCCGCGGAGGCGCCGTCAGCTTTCCCCACGGCTAAACCTCCATCAATTCTGCTTCCTTGTGCTTCACCAGGTCGTCGATCTGGCTGACGTAGCGCGCGGTGGTCTTGTCGAGCTCCTTCTCGGCGCGACCGACCTCGTCCTCGCCGGCTTCGCCGTCCTTCTGGATGCGCGACAGCTCGTCCATCGTCTTGCGGCGGACGTTGCGGATCGAGACCTTGGCGTCCTCGCCCTTGCCCTTCGCCTGCTTCACGAACTCGCGACGACGCTCCTCGGTGAGCTGCGGGACCGAGATGCGAATGATGCTGCCGTCGTTGCTGGGGTTGACGCCCAGGTCGGAGTTGCGGATGGCGTTCTCGATCGGTCCGAGCTGCGACGCCTCGTAGGGCTTGATGATGACCATCCGCGCTTCGGGCACGTTGATGCTCGCGAGCTGCGTGATCGGCGTCATGGAACCGTAGTACTCGATGACGATCCGGTTGAACATGCCCGGGTTGGCTCGACCGGTCCGGATGGAGCCGAGGTCGTCCTTCGCAACCGTGATGGCCTTCTCCATCTTCTCCTCGGCCTCGAAGAGAGCTTCATCAATCACGGCTGTTCCTCCGTCTCGTTCGTGTGACGCTCGAATACGTCCCGCATCTTGATCGTGCTGCACGACATCATGACTTGACCAACGTTCCGATCTTCTCACCGGACACCGCGCGCGCGATATTTCCCCGCGTCAACAGGTTGAAGACCATCATCGGCATCTGGTTGTCCATGCAGAGGCTGAAAGCGGTCGCATCGGCGACCTTGAGACCCTTCTCGATCACCTCGCGGTGGGTGACCTCGGAGTACATCGTCGCGTCCGGGTCGAGGCGCGGATCGGCGGAGTACACGCCGTCGACGGCCTTCGCCATGAGCACGACCTCGGCGCCGATCTCGAGGGCGCGCTGCGCTGCCGTCGTGTCGGTCGAGAAGTACGGCATGCCCATGCCGGCACCGAAGATCACCACGCGCCCCTTCTCCAGGTGGCGGCGGGCCCGCAGCGGAAGATACGGCTCGGCGACCTGCCCCATCGTGATGGCGGTCTGCACGCGGGTATCGATGCCCTGCTTCTCCAGGAAGTCCTGCAGCGCAAGGCAGTTCATCACGGTACCGAGCATGCCCATGTAGTCCGAGCGCGCGCGGTCGAGACCTCGCTGCTGCAACTCGGCGCCACGGAAGAAGTTGCCGCCACCGATGACCACCGCGACCTGAACACCCGAGCGCACCACCTCTGCGATCTGCTCGGCGACCGTCGTCACGACGTCCGGATCGAGCCCGACCTTGCCGCCACCGAACATTTCACCGCCGAGCTTGAGGAGCACACGTCGGAATCCTGGACGTTCGTCGGCCGGTGCGGTCATAACTCTCCCTCGGTTCTGCAGGTTGTGCGGTTCTAGAAGTATTGCGGTTCTTCGGCGAGCGGGCCACGAACGGGCCGGGCCAGACGTCGAGGACCCGTCCGGCAGATCCTCCGGAACAGGCTCTACCATCCTGCCTCATCGACCCGGGATCACCAGCGCTGACCCCACCCACCGCACACGTCGGCCCCGCACGGACCGAATGGGCGGACCGACGATCCGGATGAACCGGATCGACGACTGCACCCACCCGGCCGGCGGGGCCGATGTGTGGAAGTGCGACTAGCTGGCGCCGACCTCGAACCGCGCGAAGCGGGTGATCGTGACGCCGGCCTCGTCCAGGATGGCCTTGACGGTCTTCTTGGAGTCGGTGACCGAGGACTGCTCGGTCAGGACGACGTCCTTGTAGTAGCCGTTGACGCGACCCTCGACGATCTTGGGGAGCGCAGCCTCGGGCTTGCCCTCCTCCTTGGCCGTCTGCTCGGCGATACGACGCTCGGCCTCGACGATGTCCGCGGGGACCTCGTCGCGAGTGACGTACTTGGCCTTGAGCGCAGCGACCTGCATCGCGGCGGCGCGAGCGGCCTCAGCGGCAGCATCGCCCTCACCGGTGTACTCGACGAGCACGCCGACGCCCGGGGGCAGATCGGAGGCGCGCTTGTGCAGGTAGGTCGCGACCGGGCCGTCGAAGGAGACGACACGACGCAGCTCGAGCTTCTCGCCGATCTTGGCGGAGAGCTCCTGGACCAGGGCGTCGACGGTCTTGCCGTCGACCGCGAGGGCCTTGAGGGCCTCCAGGTCGGCCGGCTTGCCGGCGGCAGCCACGGCGACGACCTTGTCGGCCAGCTCCTGGAACTCGGCGTTCTTGGCGACGAAGTCGGTCTCGGCGTTGATCTCGATCATGACGCCGTCCTTGGCCGCGACCAGGCCCTCGGCCGTGGTGCGCTCGGCGCGCTTGCCCACGTCCTTGGCACCCTTGATGCGGAGCAGCTCGACAGCCTTGTCGAAGTCGCCGTCCGTCTCAGCGAGCGCGTTCTTGCAGTCCATCATTCCGGAGCCGGTGAGCTCGCGGAGCCGCTTGACGTCAGCGGCGGTGTAGTTCGCCATCGGGGGCAATCCTCCTCGGATGAGTTTCGGATGCCTGACTCAGCGGTGCCAGGCAAAAGCAGCTGAGTGAAACGGCCCCGACCGGGATTACGGTCGGGGCCGAATCAACTAGGCCTGCTTCTCGGCGTCCGCGACGTCCGCGGGAGCCTCGGCGAGCTTGGAATCGGCCTCGGCGACAGCCTCACGCGGGGACTCGGGGCCACCCTCCGTGATCACGTCGGCGGCCGGAGCAGCCTGCGAGAGGAGCTCCTGCTCCCACTCGGCGAGGGGCTCGCCGGCGCCGGCCTCCGGCTTGGCGTCCTTGTCGGCGCTCAGACCGGCACGGGCCTGCACGCCCTCGGCCACCGCCGAAGCGACGACCTTGGTCAGCAGGGCGGCGCTGCGAATCGCATCGTCGTTGCCCGGGATCGGGTAGTCGACGACGTCGGGGTCGCAGTTGGTATCCAGGATCGCGATGACCGGGATGTTCAGCTTGCGCGCCTCGCCGACGGCGATGTGCTCCTTGTTGGTGTCGACGACCCAGATGGCCGACGGAACCTTGGCCATGTCCCGGATGCCACCGAGGGTGCGGTCGAGCTTGGTCATCTCACGCGTGAGCATGAGGATTTCCTTCTTGGTGCGACCCTCGAAACCGCCGGTCTGCTCCATCGACTCGAGCTCCTTCAGGCGCTGCAGGCGCTTGTGGACCGTCGAGAAGTTGGTGAGCATGCCGCCGAGCCAACGCTGGTTGACGTAGGGCATCCCGACGCGAGTTGCCTCGCCCGCGATGGACTCCTGAGCCTGCTTCTTGGTACCGACGAACAGGACGGTGCCGCCGTGGGCGACAGTCTCCTTGACGAACTCGTACGCCTTGTCGATGTACGTCAGCGTCTGCTGCAGGTCGATGATGTAGATGCCGTTGCGGTCGGTGAAGATGAACCGCTTCATCTTCGGGTTCCAACGGCGGGTCTGGTGCCCGAAGTGTGCGCCGCTGTCGAGCAGCTGCCTCATGGTCACAACAGCCATGGCTGTGTACCTCTTCTTTCATTGCCGGTTGCTGCAGTGGTCGGGTGACCTCTGCCCTGGCGCCCGCCCGATCGTCGGACCTGCACGAATGCAGGACCAGCCGAAGACCGGATAATGCGCGGGCGCGCGAAGTCGGACTGTGCGTGCACAGACCGCTCGACAAGTGTACGGCCTCGCCGCCACCGTTCCTAACCCGAGAATCGCGGATCAGGAAGCCGCAGGTGGCGAGTCCGGCCGGCAAATCTGTGGATGACGAATTCGTCCATCCACAGATCGAGGGATGGGCACCGCACGTGACGGATTGCGCGCCAGAGTCGCTCCATGAGGTTTCCCCGCGCCGCCTGCTGCATCGTGATCACGGCAGCACTGTTCTGTTTCTGCGTCTCCCCGTCGGTCGCCTCCCCCACGGTCGCCGCCGCACCGCGACCGGCGCCGCCTCCCGCCGAGCCGGCCCCCACCGCCGACGCGGCACGCGCGGCGTTCGATTGGCCGCTGCACCCCCGACCGAGGGTGACGCGGGCGTTCGACAAGCCCGACCGGAACTGGCTGCCCGGGCACCGCGGCGTCGACCTGGCGGCGGCGCCGGGCCAACCGGTGCTCGCCGCCGGCCCCGGCACGGTGGTCTTCGCCGGTTCGGTCGCCGGGAAGCCCGTCGTCTCGGTCGATCACCCGGGCGGTCTGCGGACCACGTACGAGCCGGTGGACGCGTCGGTCACCGCCGGCCGACGGGTGGAACGCGGCACCGTCCTCGGCACCGTCGCACCCGGGCATCCCGAGTGCGCGGCGACGGCGTGCCTGCACTGGGGGCTGAGGCGGGACCGGGAGTACCTCGACCCGCTGCCGCTGGTTCGGGCGGTGCCGATCCGGCTGTTGCCGACCGCCGCCGGTCAGGCGCGGGGATGAGCCTGGTCGTGGACGGCGCGCAGTCGGGCCACCGAGACGTGCGTGTAGAGCTGGGTGGTCGCCAGACTCGAATGCCCCAGCAGTTCCTGGACCACACGCAGGTCGGCTCCGCCCTCGAGCAGGTGCGTCGCCGCCGAGTGCCGGAGCCCGTGCGGCGCGAGGTCGGGCGCGCCCGGCACGGCCTGGACCACGTCGTGCACGACGCTGCGAGCCTGACGCTGATCGAGACGTCCGCCGCGGCGCCCGAGCAGCAGGGCGTCGCCGGATCGCGCGTTCGCGAGTTCGGGTCGGCCCGCACGCAGCCACGCGTCGATTGCATCCTCCGCGGGCAGGCCGTACGGAACCACGCGTTCCTTGTCGCCCTTGCCGAGCACCCGCAGCACGCGCCGACTGCTGTCGATGTCGGCGACGTCGAGCCCGCACAGTTCGCCGACGCGGATTCCTGTCGAGTAGAGCAGTTCCACGATCAGCCGGTCCCGCAGCGCGATCGGGTCCTCCTGGTCGGCACCGGACTGCGCGGCGGCCATCGCCTCGGCCGCCTGTTCCTGGCGCAGGACCGGCGGGAGCGTGCGGTGCGCTTTCGGCGCGACGAGCCGGACCCCGGGGTCGACCTCCATCCGGCCGGTCCGCTGCGCCCACCCGGTGAACCCCTTCGCCGACGACGTCCGTCGGGCGAGGGTGGTGCGGGCGACACCGGCGGCGGCCTGCCCTCCGAGCCAGCCGCGCAGGACCCGCAGATCGAGATCGGCCAGTGTCGCGTCGGGCCGGTCGCGGGTCCCGTACTCGAGCAGGCTCCGGACGTCGGCGAGATAGGCGCGCACGGTGTGCTCCGAACGCCCCCGCTCGAGCCTCAGATACTCCGCGTAGTCGTCGAGATGCGTGCGCAGCCCGGGCGACAGCTGCGGGTTCGGGTCGACGTCCATACCGACAACGGTCGCGGCGTCCTCGCGAATTCGCAAGTGGCCGCGCCGGTAGGGTTCTCGCGTGAATCGCGCTATTCCTGTTCCGCTGCTTTGCGTTCTAGCTCTGATCTCGGCAACTGCTCCCCTGTCGACGGACATGTACCTGCCCGGCCTGCCGTCGATGGCCGACAGCCTCGGCACGTCCCCAACGAACGTTCAGTTGACGCTGACCACCTTCATGGCCGGGCTCGGCATCGGCCAGTTGCTGATCGGGCCGCTGTCCGACGGTCTCGGCCGTCGCAAGTTGTTGATCGGCGCGACCGTCGTGTGCGCGATCAGCGGTCTGCTGTGCGCGATCGCGCCCAACATCGGCGTTCTGATCGCCGCCCGACTGCTCCAGGGTCTCAGCGGCGGCGCAGGAATCGTGTTGGCCCGCGCCGTGATTGCCGACCGAGCCCGGGGCGACTCGGCGGCGCGCCTGTTCAGTCTCATGATGATCATCGGCGGGGTGGCGCCCGTCGTCGCGCCGCTCATGGGTGGCGCGCTGCTGGGGCCGATCGGCTGGCGCGGCATCTTCTGGGTCCTCACGGCCGCTTCCGTCCTGATGCTCGTCGGTGTGCTCACCGTCGTCCCGGAGACGCTGCCCGTCGAGCGGCGGCACGGCGGCGGACTGGCCGCGTTGGCGCACAACATCCGGTACGTCGCCACCAACCGCGTGTACGTCGGATATGCCCTGACGTTCGCGTTCGGATTCGGCGCCCTGTTCTCGTACATCTCGGCGTCGCCGTTCGTGGTGCAGGACGTTCTCGGCCTGACGCCCGGGCAGTTCTCCATCGTGTTCGCGGTCAACTCGCTGGGCATCATGGTCGGCAGCATCGTCAACACCAAGCTGATCGGCCGGTTCGACCCCCGACAACTCCTCACCTTCGGCGTCAGCCTGCTGGTGGCCTCCGGACTTCTGCTGACCCTCGCGACCACGATCGGCGGCAGCCCCATGTGGCTGGTGCTGCCCTTGATGTTCGGCGTCGTCTCGAGCATCGGCTTCATCATGGGCAACGCGACGGCCTTGGCGCAGGGACGGGTCCCCGAGGCGGCCGGAACCGGTTCGGCGCTGATGGGCGCCGGGCAGTTCGGGCTGGCGGCGCTCATGTCCCCGCTCGTGGGAATCGGCGGCGGCGATTCCGCCGTGCCGATGGCGATCGCGATCCTCGCGTCGGGCGTGATCGCGATGACCGCGCTCACGGTCCTGACCCGCGCCGCCGACCCGAACCCGACGGATACTCCGGAGCACGATCGGACCCAGTCCACGTCACCCCGCCAGGTCGTCGACGAGGCGGGGTGACCGCGACCTCAGACCGACTCGGCAGCCGCCAGTTCGGACTTCCACACGCGGAACCCCTCTTCCGTGCGCCCGCGACGCCAGTACCCGGAGATCGATGCCGAGGCGGCCGGGACGCCGCGTTCCTTCCGGATGTAGGGGCGCAGGCCGTGCATCACGGCCTGCGCCTCCCCATGGATGAACACGTGCACGTCGCCGGGCAGCCAGGCCATCTCGCGGACCGCCGTCACCAGTGGCGAGTTCTCGCCCGCCACATCGTCCCCCGCGATATCGGACGTGACGCCGCGGTGGATCCACGTGATCTCCACGTCGTCACCGGCTGCCAGCGCGACCTCCTCGCGCTCGTCGGCGACCTCGATGAAGACCCTGGCCACCGCGTCGGGCGCGAGGGCAGCGACGGCCGTCGAGATGGCCGGCAGCGCCGATTCGTCACCTGCGATGAGATGCCAGTCGGCATCCGGCCGGGGCGCATAGGCACCGCCGGGACCGCGGACGGTCAGCGTCTCCCCCGGCGCCGCGGACGCGGCCCAGGGCCCCGCGACACCCTCGTCGCCATGAACGACGAAGTCGATCGCCAGCTCGCGCGCGACCGGGTCGACGGATCGGACCGTGTACGTCCGCAGGACCGGGTCGTCCGCGGGACCGAACTCGATCTTCACGTACGAGTCGGTGAACTCGGAAGGTTCGAAGGACTCGAAACCCGGATCCCCCAGAACGACGCGAACCATGTGCGGCGCGATTCGCTCGGTGCGCACCACTGTCAACGTCGATCTCTTCCTGGCCACTGCGACACGCTCCTGACGATCCAAACGGCAATTGGTTAGCTTTACCTAACTACCATACAGACCGCGCGGACAGTGGTCGCGCGCCGTCAGCGGCCGTGCGGGCGGGCCAGCGTGAGTCGCTGCACCCAGCCGTGGGTCGGCCATGCCTTGAGTCCCGCGCGATCCGGAGTGACCCGGGTTCCGACGAACTTCGCCTCGAGCTCGGCGTCGACAGAACCGGTGAACCGCCACAGCTGATCGGTGGTCGGACCCACACCTTCCCAGGAGGTGGCGCGGTAGACAGCCCGAACGATGTTGTCCGCGAACACGATCACCGGAAGATCGGCGATGTTGCGGGCGGCCGACCCGGCGCGCCACGGCCCCCGGGCCGCCGCGTACAGATCGTCGGCGGACAACCCCGCGCCGGCCGCGGCGGGAACTCGCACCAGAGCACCCGGCACCGGCAGTTCCGGCGCGGGCAGAGCCGCGTACTGCACGGCCAATTCCTCGACGGACATGGCCCGCTTCTCGAGGTCCATCGGTTCACCGGCGAGGTTCGTCAACACCGGATGCTGCGGCCGGTGCTCGAGCTGACGCAGTGCGTCGGTCACCAGATGCGCCGCCTCCCGTGCCGCGCCGACGGTGTCGTGGGCCGCCTCCAACCGGTGTCGCAGAATGAGGTGATCCACCGAATGCCCGGCCGCATAGATGTCGCGGATCCGGCGGGTCCAGGCGGTGCGGGTCTCGTCGCGATCCGCGTCCCCGACATTCTCGGAGTCGAGCGTGCCCGCCTCCCCCAACGCATCCCATGCATGCGCGTAGACCTGATTGCCGCGTCCCGCGCCGACGTAGAAGATCGAGCGGTCACGGGGGTCCCGCAGCGCGTAGACGTACACGCCCAGGTTCTCGACCACGCGGGCCGGAAGCGGGTTGGGCGACGGCTTACGCTCGCGGGGCTCGGCGGTGATCACCCGCATGACGGCGAGCCGGAGCGCATCGGAGACCACGACGCCGCCGGCGGGCCCGTCGAACAGCACCCCGGACGCGTCGCGCACCGACGTGAAGGTGCGCCCGGCGTTGTCCTGCAGCGAGTTGACGACCGCAGTGAACTCGGCGAGCCGCACCTTGGGGTCGCTCGCCACGCCCCGACCCTCGTCGTCCGTGAGGAAATCGCGGATTCCCGGTGCGGCCAGCAGCACTCGGGTGATGTCTTCTGGGACGGTCCAGACGGTAGCCATGACGCGACTGTAGGCGATCACCGGACCGCATGCGGTACACCTTGCTACCCAGTGACCTCGGATCGTTTCCGTATGGAAACGATCCGAGGCCGGTTGTGTCCATCCACGTCCGATATCGGACGCCGGAACCGTTCTTCCGTCACACTCGATCTGTGACCCGATCAGCCGAACCCACCGACAACCGCGCCTCACGCGCCGAGCGTCTGGTGGGCTACAGCTACCGCATGCCCGACTACTACGAGGTGGGCCGGGAGAAGGTTCGCGAGTACGCGACCGCCGTCCAGAACACCCATCCCGCGCACTACGACGAGGAAGCCGCACGCGCGCTCGGCCATTCGGCACTGATCGCGCCGCTCACCTTCGTCTCGGTCATCGGGGCCATTGCCCAGAAGTACCTGCTCGAAC
This sequence comes from Rhodococcus sp. BE178, assembly GCF_050433545.1. Classification (NCBI taxonomy): domain Bacteria; kingdom Bacillati; phylum Actinomycetota; class Actinomycetes; order Mycobacteriales; family Nocardiaceae; genus Rhodococcus; species Rhodococcus sp. BE178. The sequence goes on from NZ_JBNPXA010000011.1 coordinate 185,713, forward strand.
AGATCATCACCGGATTCGACCTGAGCCAGATTCTCCAGACGGACCAGAAACTGGTGATCCACCGCCCGATGCGCGCAGGCGACCGGTTGACGGTCGACGTCTCACTCGAGTCGTTTCGGCAGACGGCCGGCAGCGACATCATCGTGACGAAGAACATCGTGTCGGACGACACCGGCGAACCCGTCATCACCACCTTGACCACACTGGTCGGCCGGACCGGCAGCGAGGCCGATCCCGATCGCCTCCGCCGGATCAAGGACGTGATGATGCGCGAGGCGTGATCCGGCGGTCGGCACACTCGGTGGCCGGCGCCTTCCCGTCACCGCCGGAACCAGCCCGTCTCGTCCGACCCGACGAATCCGTCGAGTTCCAGCACCGGCAGCAGGGCCCGCACCCGCGCCACCGGTAGCCCCGACTCCTCCGACAGCTCGCGGGTGCCCCGGGTACCGCTGCCCGGCAGCGCCTCGTACACCGCGGCCGCATCGCCGGTGAGCGCGTCGAGAGCGCGCACCGCCCCGCCGCCGGCAGCCTCGCCACCATCGACACCAATCGGCCCGGCCTCCTCCACGATGTCCTTCGCGCTCGCGACCAGGCGGGCCTCTCCCTCCCGGATCATCCGGTGACACCCAGTCGACGCCGCGGACGTCACCGGTCCCGGCACCGCCAGCACGGGACGGCCCAGCCGCCGGCCCCACGTGGCGGTGTTCCGCGCCCCGCTGCGCCAGCCCGCCTCGACCACCACGACGCCGTCGGACAGGCCCGCCACCAACCGGTTCCGGGCCAGGAATCGATACCGGGCCGGGGTCGTGCCGGGCGGATACTCGCTGATCACCGCGCCGTCACGCGCGATCTGCTGCAGCAACCGCCCGTGCCCGGCGGGATAGGCCCGATCCACCCCGCACGCGAGGACCGCGACCGTGAGACCACCCGAGCCCAGCGCCGCCCGATGCGCGGCGGCGTCGATCCCGAACGCCGCCCCCGACACCACCGTCCACCCGTCGGCCGCGAGATCGCCGACGATCTCGGCGGTGACGTGCTCGCCGTAGGAGCTCGCCGCCCGCGTACCGACGACCGCCACCGACCGGGCCACCAGCTCGTCGAGCGGTCGATCCCCCAGCACCCACAGCGCCAGCGGGCCGCCGTCGTCGCGGCCGTCACCGAGTGCGTCGAACGCCAGCAGTCGCCACCGCGGCCACTCGTCGTCGTCGGGCGTCACCAGACGACCGCCCATGGCCGCGAGCAGATCCAGATCCCGGGCCGCCGTGTCGATGTGCGCCCGCGCCGACGTCCGCCGATCCAGGAAGCTCGACAGATCCCGCTCGCGCACCGCCCGCGCCGCGTCGACCGGGCCGACCGCCGAGACCAACTCCGCGAGCGGTGGACACGACCCCTGCACCACCTTCGACAGATACGCCCACGCCGACAACCGCGGATCGTGCCCACTCATGCCACACCCCGGTCCCGGAACTCGAGCGCCGTCGAGACCTGGTCGCGGCCCGGTGAGTCCAGGCCAGCGAGGTCGCCGAGGGTCCACGCCACCCGCAGCGCACGGTCCGCGCCGCGTGCGGTGACGGCGCCCAGGCGCAGCGCCTTCTCGAGCGGCACGAGCGCCTCTCGCGGCAGCCGGAACCGTTGCCGCAGAGCCGGGCCCGGCACCTCCGCGTTGGTCCGCCATTCGTAGGACCGCCACCGTTCGCCGGCCGCGGCCCGGGCGGCGGCCACCCGACCGCGCACCTGCTCGGTGGTCTCACCCACCTCGTCCATCAACGCCCCGGTCGCCACGGCCTTCATCCGGATGCGCAGGTCGACCCGGTCCAGCAACGGTCCGGAGAGCCGACCCAGGTAGCGGCGGCGAACCGTGGGCGCGCACACGCAGTCCACCTCACGCGCCGGTGCGCACGGACACGGGTTCGCGGCGAGCACCAACTGGAACCGCGCCGGGTAGCGCGCGACCCCGTCCCGCCTGGCGATGCGAACCTCCCCGTCCTCCAACGGCGTCCGCAGGGCCTCGAGCGCCTTGGTTCCCATCTCGGCGCACTCGTCCAGGAACAGGATTCCTCGGTGCGCGCGGCTCACCGCCCCCGGTCGCGCCATCCCGCTGCCACCGCCCACCAGCGCGCTCACCGAAGACGTGTGGTGCGGCGCGATGAACGGCGGCTCGGTGATGAGCGGGCGCTCCGACGTGAGCAGCCCGGCCACGGAGTGAATCGCCGTGACCTCCAGCGCCTCCGGCTCGGTCAGCGCCGGCAGCACACCCGGTAGCCGCTGCGCGAGCATCGTCTTCCCGATGCCGGGTGGACCGGTGAGCATCAGGTGGTGGGCACCGGCGGCCGCCACCTCGATCGCCCACCGCGCCTCCGCCTGTCCCACGACCTCGCTGAGGTCGGCGCGCGACGACGACGCCCCGGTGTCGAACGGCGCGGGTGCGGACAACGTCCCCTTGCCCTGCAGCCACAGCGTGACCGCGGTGAGACGGTCGGCGCCCAGAACCTCGATTCCGTCGACCAACCCGGCCTCCGCCAGCGCCTGGACCGGGACCACCACCGTCGACCATCCCGCGTTCTTCGCCGCCAACACTGCGGGCAGCACGCCGCGGACCGTGCGCAGCCGGCCGTCGAGCGCCAACTCGCCCAACAGCACCGTCTTCGCGAGGCGCGTCCGCGGAACCTGCCGGGCGGCGTCGAGCACGGCGCACGCCAAGGCGAGGTCGTAGACGCTGCCCACCTTCGGAAGCGTCGCCGGCGACAGTGCCAGCGTCACCCGCGATTCGGGCCACTTCTCGCCGGAGTTGGTGACCGCCGCCCGCACCCGATCTCGAGACTCCTGCAGCGCCGTGTCCGGCAACCCCACCAGATGCACCCCGGGCAGTCCGCGGCCGATGTCCGCCTCGATCTCCACGATCTGCCCGTCGACCCCGCTCACCGCCACCGAGTGAGCACGCCCGAGCGCCATCAGAACACCGCCACCAGGTGCGTGACCTCGGGCTCCCGATGCCGAGCCACGAGCACTGACACCACATCGAATCGCACATTCGGCCAGTGCTTCTCGGACGCGGACAGCCAGCGCTGGGCCAACATCCGGATCCGCCTCTGCTTGGCATAGGTCACCGCCTCCGCCGGACTCCCGAATCCCAGCCCCGACCGAGTCTTCACCTCCACGAACACCACGGTGTCGCCGTCCGCGGCCACCACGTCCAGTTCTCCGTGGCGGCACCGCCAGTTCCGGTCCAGGATCTGCAGGCCCGCGTCCGTCAGCACGCGGGCCGCGATTTCCTCCCCCATCGCGCCCAGCGCGATATTGCGTCCCATCCGGGCTTCCCCCTCACCCGGCCGGAACCTCCCGCCGGTGACGAAGACTGTGCCCGTCACCCCTCGGCGCGGCGGAACCCCGAACAGGGAGAACAGATTGCCCTGTGGATGGGTCGGGAGCTGTGGACAACCACCCTCCGAACACACGAGAGCCGCGCACCCCGGAAGATGCGCGGCTCTCGGAAACTCGAACGATCAGCCCAGACCGTTGTCCGGCAGTCGCAGGTCGGACTTCTCCAGCTCCTCGATGTTCACGTCCTTGAACGTGATGACCCGCACGTACTTCACGAAGCGAGCAGGCCGGTACATGTCCCACACCCAGGCGTCGGACATCCGCACCTCGAAGTAGATCTCGCCGTCCGCGCTGTGCGGCAGCAACTCCACGGAGTTCGCGAGATAGAACCGGCGCTCGGTCTCCACGACGTACGAGAACTGACCGACGATGTCCCGGTACTCGCGGTACAGCGACAGTTCCATCTCGGTTTCGTACTTCTCGAGATCCTCGGCACTCATCGGCCTCGACGTCCTCCTGCGTTGTTGTGAATACTCATCATCCCGCACCTACCCCGCGGACCCCGAATCCGTGGCTCCCCGCCGATTCGAACTCGCGGCTCGCCGCGGCTACATTCGCGTACGACATCCGGTGCTCACGGCTCGGCCCCAGTTCGTGGAGCGCGGCCGTGTGCACCGCTGTGCTGTAACCCTTGTGCCCGGCAAAACCGTACCCGGGCAGTTCCTCGTCCATCGCGACCATCGTCCGATCACGGGTGACCTTCGCGAGAACGCTCGCCGCCGCGATGCACGCGGCCGCGGCGTCGCCCCCGATCACCGGCAACGACGGCGCCGGCAGACCCGGCACCCGGAATCCGTCGGTGAGGACGTAGCCGGGCGGCACCGACAGTCCGGCGACCGCCCGGCGCATCCCCTCGATGTTCGCGACGTGGACCCCGATCCGGTCGATCTCGGCGGCGGGGATCTCGACGACACTCCACGCCACCGCGAGCCGCTTGATCACCGGGAACAGCTCCTCACGGACCTTCTCGGTGAGCTTCTTCGAATCGTCCAGCCCGGCCAGGGCCGCGTGCGGCTTGGGTCCGAGCACACACGCCGCGACGACCAGCGGTCCCGCGCAGGCGCCGCGTCCGGCCTCGTCGACGCCGGCCACGGGCCCCAGACCGCATCGCACGAGTGCAGACTCCATGGTCCGCAAGCCGGATGCTCTGCGAATGACGGTTCTCGGTGGCCAGGTACTCACTGCTGCTGAATGTCGGGGGACGAGATCTTGCCCCAGCGTGACGGCGGCAGCACGATGAATGTCGCCTTGCCGATCACGTTGTCGATCGGGATCGTGCCTTGGCGTTCGTCGGAGACGTGGTAGCGCGAGTCCGCCGAGTTACTGCGGTTGTCACCCATCATCCACAAGTTGCCCTCGGGGACGGTGACGGGACCGAAGCAGCGGGCCGACTTCACCGCGGTATCGCACGTCTGCACGCCCGGGATGAACGGGAAGTCCATGGTGATGTACGGCTCGTCGAGCGGTTTGCCGTCGACCAGGACACGGCCCTGGTCGTCGCAGCACTCCACCCTCTGCCCACCGGTGGCGATGACACGCTTCACGAGATCATTCTCGTCCGGCGGGACGAGTCCGACCATGGATCCGAGTTCCTGCGCGCCACGTTTCACGGGGTTCGACGAACGCGTCGACTCGTACCGCTCCGACCACGAATCCGGGCCACGGAAGACGATGACGTCCCCGGGCTTCGGGTCGCCGAAGCGGTAGCTGATCTTCTCGACGACGATGCGGTCACCCGTGCAGCCGGGGCAGCCGTGCAGCGTGGGTTCCATCGACTCGGACGGAATGAGGTACACCCGCGCGATGAACGTCTGCAACAGGAAACTCAGCACCAACGCGACGAGGATGAGGATCGGTATCTCGCGCCAGAACGAGCGGGGCTTCTTCTCCTTGCCCCGACGCGAGCGCTTTTCGGCGCCGTCTCCGTCATTCGCGTCCGACGTCACGGCCGGGTCCTGCGGTGCATCTGCCACTGAGACAGATTAGCCCGACACCGCGTGAAAGCGGTGCCGGGCCAACCGAAGTAGCTCAGAGCGTCGAAGCTCAGCGCTTTTCCTTGATCTTCGCAGCCTTGCCGCGCAGGTCGCGCAGGTAGTACAGCTTGGCGCGACGGACGTCACCGCGGGTGACGACCTCGATCTGGGCCAGGTTGGGGCTGTGGACCGGGAAGGTGCGCTCGACGCCGACGCCGAACGAGATCTTGCGGACGGTGAAGGTCTCGCGAACGCCGCCGCCCTGGCGGCGGATCACGACGCCCTTGAAGACCTGCACGCGCTCCTTCGAGCCCTCGATGACCTTGACGTGCACGTTCAGGGTGTCACCGGCGCGGAACTCCGGAATATCGTTGCGGAGGGACTTGGCGTCCAGGAAATCCAAGGTGTTCATGGTTGTTCCATCCTTGCGTTTTTCGCAGGAGCAGAGGAACCGAGCGGCCGTGGCTCGACTGGTTCGTGCTCAGATCAAGTTGAGTCGCCTTCACCAGGCAACCCGACCATTGTGCCAGACGCCGCACCATGCGTGGAAATCGGCGCCGGTGCGGGTTGCACGGTGCGCTCGAGCTCTGCCTCGGTGGCCGTCAGCGCATGCTCGACGCTCGGTTTACCTGCGACAAGGTCCTGCACATAGATCTTCGCCCGGATCATCGGGCGACGGAACCGCTTCTCACGCTCGATCGCGCGCTGCATCCTGCGGGGCTTCGCCGTATATCGCCATCTCGCCCACGGCGCGCCGGGCCGGCTCAGCCGGATCGCGCCGACCAACAGGATCGGGAACACGAACAGCCCGACGAGTCCCGTCCAGATCTTGCCCTTGAGGATGACGATCGCGGCCAGGGCCAGGTTGACGACCGCGAGAACCACGATGGTCACCCGGACCGCGACGTGCGGATCCTCGCGCCACTCGGTGATATCGAGCAGTTCGAGCGGCTGGAATCCGAGCAGCAGCAACCCGGTCACCGCGAGCGCGACGAAGACCGCGTCCACCGACGCCCGGCCCTGGTCGGACCAGTACACGTCCTTGAGGTAGAAGATCAGGGCGAACTCGTCGAGGACGAGGGCCGCGCCGATCCCGAAGAACGTGGCGATCACCGCACCGGTCGCCTGCGTCGCGTTCTCGTACACCGCGATCAGCGCGACGCCCGAGGCGAACATCGTCACCACCCCGAACACGACGTGATGGATGTGCTGCCCGCCCGGGGTGATGTTCCCGGGCCACCACCGCACCTCGGCTCGGATCATCCGGACGCTGACCCGGATGAAAAGGAACGCGAGCAGGAATCCGAGGAGGAAGAACAGCAGCGGGAGCCGACCGTTGGCGATGATCTCCCGTTCGAGCCAGTGTCGCATCAGGAAGGGACCCGACCACGGACGATGCAGCGGAACCCGATGTGGCAGGTGGACGTCTCCTCGGTTTCCCCCTGTCGGGCCGCCGGACGGTAGCGCAGGCAGTAGTTGGGCGCGCACAGGTGCGATCCGCCCTTGATCACCCGGCGCGGGTACACCTCGCCGTCACGCGCCTCGCCTACCTCCACGCGCGGGTTGCGCGGAATGCAGCACGACGACGCGGGCGCGACGTTCCTGCCGGACGCGCTGTGGTCGACGGTGTGGAAGTCGGTGGTCCACTCCCACACGTTGCCGGCCATGTCGTCGAGGCCGTAGCCGTTGGGCCGGAAACTGCCGACCGGCGACGTGCCGACGAATCCGTCCTCCGCCAGGTTCTCCCACGGGAACTGTCCCTGCCACGTGTTCGCCTGATGCCTGCCGCCCGGCGTGAACTCGTCGCCCCACACGTATGTCTTGCGGTCGAGTCCGCCGCGCGCCGCGAACTCCCATTCGGCCTCGGTTGCCAGTTCCTTGCCCGACCACGCCGCGTACGCGAGCGCGTCGGTGTAGGAGACATGTGTGACGGGGTGCCGCTCGCGGCCCCCGACGTTGCTGCCGGGGCCTTCCGGATGCCGCCAGTCCGCGCCCGGCACCCACGACCACCACTGCTGGTAGTTGTCGAGCGAGACCGGTCGGTCGGGCGGGGTGAACACGAGCGACCCGGGGACGAGCAGCGCCGGGTCGGCATCGGGGTAGTCGGCCGGATCGGGCGCGAGCTCCGCGGTCGTCACATGGCCGGTGGCCTTCACGAAGCGCCTGAACTCGGCGACCGTCACCTGGTGGGTGTCCATCCAGAAGCCGTCGACGCTGACCTGATGGACCGGACGCTCCTCCGGGTAGAAATCCTCCGATCCCATCCAGAACGTTCCTCCGGGGACCCACACCATGTTCTTCGGCGCACCGGAGGAGTCGGTGGGCACTGACGCGATCGGCTGCATGAACGATGAGCTTTCCATCTGTTCGGGTACCGCGAAAGCCGGAGTCGGATCCGGCGATTCACCCACAACGGGTGGGCCGCGCCGGGGCCTTCGCTGCCAACATTCGAGGATGGGTACCGCTATCGGGGACGTGCTCCCCCTCGCCGTCGGCGTCGCGATCAGTCCGATTCCGATCATCGCGACGATTCTGATGCTGCTCACACCTCGCGCCGGAAGCACCGCGACAACCTTCCTCGCGGGCTGGATCCTCGGGATTGCAGTTGCGTACGCACTGTTCGTGGTGATCGGCAGCGCGATAGACCTGTCGTCGAACTCGGACGGCAACGCCGTGACCGCGACCATCCGGATCGTCCTCGGCGCCCTGTTGCTGGCCCTGGCCGTGAACCAGTGGCGGGGACGTCCGGCCCCCGGCGAGGAACCGTCGATGCCGGGGTGGCTCGCCGCGATCGACAAGGTGACACCCGTCAAAGCGCTCGGGCTCGGCTTCGCCCTGTCGGCGATCAACCCGAAGAACCTGTTGATGATCGTCGGTGCCGCGGTCGCAGTGTCTCAGCTCGGCGCACCCGTCGGCACGATCGTCGTCGCGGGAGTGGTGTTCACGGTGCTCGCGGCGTGCACGGTGGCCGTCCCCGTGATCGGCTACTTCACCATGCGCGAGCGCGCGACCTCGTGGCTGAACAACCTGAAGACGTGGCTGACCGCCAACAACGCCGCGGTGATGGCGGTCCTGCTGCTGGTGATCGGCGTGATGCTGATCGGCAAGGGCATCGGCGGTTACTGAATCCCCGGACCGCGAAGGAGCCCCCGGACACCGGTCCCGGGGCTCCTTCGGTCTCACCGCTACTTGCCGAATCCGGCCTTGCGCAGCGCGTCGGCCATCGAGCCGCTCGCGGGCCGCTGTTCGGCGCGCCGGTCCCGGCCCTGGCCCTGACCCTGGCCCTGGTCCTGGCCACCGCGACCCTGCCCGCCCTGCCGCTGACCACTCTGACGCTGACCGCCGTTGCCCTGGCCACCCGGACGCTGACCGCCCTGACGCTGTCCGCCGCGCGGCCCGTTCGGGGCACCGACCTCGTCGTCGAGGCGCAACGTCAGCCCGATGCGCTGGCGTTCGACATCGACCTCGAGCACTTTGACCTTCACGACGTCGCCGGACTTGACGACCTCGCGCGGGTCGCTGACGAACGTGCGCGACATCGCCGACACGTGCACCAGGCCGTCCTGGTGGACGCCCACGTCGACGAACGCGCCGAACGCGGCCACGTTGGTCACGACGCCCTCGAGCACCATGCCGGGCTTCAGGTGCGCGACCTTCTCGATCCCGGCCGCAAACGTGGCCGTCTTGAACTCCGGGCGCGGGTCGCGGCCCGGCTTGTCCAGCTCGGCGATGATGTCGGTGACGGTCGGCAGACCGAACTTCTCGTCGACGAAGTCGGCCGGCCGCAGCTTCTGCAGGACGGCGGTGTTGCCGACCAACTCCCCCACCCCCGAGCCGGAGGACTGCACGATCCGGCGCACCACGGGGTATGCCTCGGGGTGCACGCTGGACGCGTCGAGCGGGTCGTCACCGTTCGGGATCCGTAGGAAGCCGGCGCACTGCTCGAACGCCTTCGGCCCGAGTCGCGGCACGTCCTTGAGCCCCTTGCGGCTGCGGAACGGACCGTTCTGGTCGCGGAACGCGACGATGCTCTCGGCGAGCGAACCGGCGATGCCCGACACCCGCGACAGCAGCGGCACCGACGCGGTGTTGACGTCCACGCCGACCGCGTTCACAGCGTCCTCGACGACCGCGCCGAGCGAGCGCGCGAGCATCGTCTCGGACACGTCGTGCTGGTACTGGCCGACACCGATCGACTTGGGGTCGATCTTCACCAGCTCGGCGAGCGGATCCTGCAGACGCCGCGCGATCGACACCGCGCCCCGGATCGAGACGTCGAGGTCTGGCAGCTCCTGCGACCCGTACGCCGACGCCGAGTACACCGACGCGCCCGCCTCGGAGACCATCACCTTCGTCAGGCCGGCCTCGGGGAACTTCGAGATCAGTTCGGCGGCAAGCGCGTCCGTCTCACGCGATGCGGTGCCGTTGCCGATCGCGACGAGTTCGACGCCGTGCTTGGCGGCGAGCGCGGCCAGGGTCGCGAGCGACTGGTCCCACTTGTTGTGCGGCTGGTGCGGGTAGATGGTGTCGTGCGCGACGACCTTGCCGGTGGCGTCGACGACCGCGACCTTGGTGCCGGTGCGGAAGCCGGGGTCCAGGCCCATCGTCGCGCGGGTGCCGGCCGGCGCCGCGAGCAGCAGGTCCTTGAGGTTGGCCGCGAACACGTCGACGGCGTCCTTCTCGGCGGACTGGCGCAGCCGCATCCGGGTGTCGATGCCGAGGGTGATCAGCATCTTCGTCTTCCATGCCCAACGGACGGTGTCGAGCAGCCAGCGGTCGGCCGGACGGCCACGGTCGGCGATCCCGAAGCGGGACGCGATCCGGCCCTCGTAGAGGCTGGTCTCCCCCGGCTCGAGCGGCTCGCGATCCGACGCGAGCGTCAGCGACAGGATCTCCTCCTTCTCGCCGCGGAACATCGCGAGGATGCGGTGCGAGGGCAGCTTCTCGAACGGCTCGGAGAACTCGAAGTAGTCGGCGAACTTGGCGCCCTCGGTCTCCTTGCCCTTGCGGACCGACGACTCCACCTGCCCGCGGGCCCACATCAGCTCGCGCAGCTCACCGACGAGGTCGGCGTCCTCCGCGAACCGCTCCACGAGGATCGCGCGGGCACCCTCGAGTTGCTCGGCGTCGTACCGGGCGGGATCGACGGTCGGGTCACCGATCAGTGCATCGGCCACCGGTTCGTGCCCGGCCTCGCGCGCGATCTGCGCCTTGGTGCGCCGCTTGGGCTTGTACGGCAGGTAGATGTCCTCGAGCCGGGCCTTGGTGTCGGCGAGCATGATCTGCTGCTCGAGTGCGGCGTCGAGCTTGTCCTGGGAGCGGATCGACTCGAGGATCGCGACCCGCCTGTCGTCGAGTTCCCGCAGGTAGCGCAGCCGCTCCTCGAGCTGGCGCAGCTGCGCGTCGTCGAGGCCGCCGGTGACCTCCTTGCGGTACCGGGCGATGAACGGAACCGTGGCGCCGCCGTCCAGGAGGTCGACGGCCGCGGCGACCTGACCCTCCCGTACGTCGAGCTCTTCGGCGATGCGCTGGTTCACGGATTTGAGAGCAGTCGTCACGGCGATCGACCCTACCGCTAGCCTGTCCGAGGCGTCGGTCATGAGCCCGGCGAACGGATCGCGGGAGGAACCGGTGGCAGGACGGGCGCGACGCCTCGGCGGCGTGTGCCTCGCGGTGGGCGTGCTCGCCTCGTGCGCGGCGCAGACGACGGGTGACGCGACCCCCGACAGCCGGCACGCCACCGTGCAGGCGGCGACCGTCGATTCGGATCCGGTCCCGACCACCCTCGAGGGCCGGATCGGCAAGGCCGTCTCCGACGCCGCCGACCGGGGCGCCGACCTCACCCTGGCTCTGCTGGACCGGCACCAGAACCGTTACGTCTCGTTCGCCGACACCGAGCCGTTCGCGACCGCATCCGTCGCGAAGCTGTTCATCGCCGACGACCTCCTCTACCGCGAGTCCACCGACGAATTGGAACTGTCCGAGGACGAGCACACCCTCGTCGCGCGGATGCTCGAGGACTCCGACGACGACGCCGCGAACGAACTGTGGAACGAGTACGGCGCCTCCGATCTCGTGCTCGACGTGGCGTCCCGATACGCCCTGTCGACGACGTCGGCGCCCTACGACGACAACTGGTGGAACACCGAGACGACCGCCGCCGACCTGGTCGGCTACTACTCCGCGGTGCTCGACGGCCGCGGCGGGCTCGACGCCCCGCACCGCGACGAGTTGCTCGGTTACCTGCGCAACTCGCACCCGACCGCGGCGGACGGCTACGACCAGCGGTTCGGCATTCCCGACGGCCTGCCCGACGAAACCGTCAAGGCCGTAAAGCAGGGCTGGATGTGCTGCCTGGACGATCGCTGGACCCACCTGTCGACCGGGATCGTCGGCGCCGACGACCGCTACGTGTTGGTGCTGCTGTCCCGCGAGGATCTGGACTACGGGGATGAGGACACCGACTACTACCCGGACACCTCGCTGACCGCCGCCGTCGACGACGCCAGCGCCGCGCATGCGCGCGAGACGATCACCGACGCGGCCCGAACCCTGTTCCCGCAGAGGCGGATCGACTAGTCGGCGCGCGCCGCCCCGACGAGATCCTCCGCGGCGATCACCTCACGGGCAGCACGCTCCCCGGACCGCACCGCTCCGTCGACCCACCCGCACATCACCGCCGAACTCTCGGTGCCCGCCCAGTGGATGCGGCCGCACGACGCGCGCAGCGCCGGACCGAACTCGGTGAGAACCCCGGTCGGGGCGTGGCTGAGCATCCCGCCGCCCGAGTACCGCTCGGTGGTCCAGTCCTGCTCGACGTAGTCGACCGGCGCGGCGGCCTGCGGCCCGAACCGCTCGGTGAGGGCGGCCACAACGGCGCCGCGCCGGTCCGCGGGGGTCATCCGGCCGAGCGCGCGGGCCTGCGGCCCCTCCACGATGACGCACATGATTCCCGGCCGTGCGGCGTCGGTGCCCGCGTCGACCGTCACCATGGCCGCCGAACCCGGCGCCGCGGACTGCCCCGACAACCCATCGGCGCGCCAGAACGGCTCGTCGTAGAGGACCGCGACCTTGAGAATCGATCCGCTCGGCATCCGCTGGTGCAGGAACGTCCGATCTACCGGCAGCAACGGCTCGTAGCGGATCTGACCCGCGATCGCCAGCGGCACCGCGACGATCGCCCGGCGGGCCCGCACCGTCACCTGGTCGCTGCGGACCGTCACCCCGTCCGTGTCCTGTTCGATCACGCGCACGGGCTGCGACAGGTGCAGCGAGCGCCCCAGTTCGGCGGCCATCGGCCGATAGATCGCACCCATGCCGCCCACCGGGCGGGCGTCCTGCGCGGCATCCCTCACTCCGAGCACGAACGACGGCCCGCCACCCGACGCCATCTGGTACAGCACGAACAGGAACGAGACCTCCGACGCGGCCGACGTGTAGCAGCCGGCGATCGCCATCTCGAGGAGTTCGTGGGCCGGCTTCGAGAGCACGTTGTCGTCGAGCCACTTGGCGAGACTGATCCGGTCCCATTCCGCGGCGCGTTTCGCTTCCCACGGCGCATCCAGCGGTATCGACTTGCACAGCTCACCGAGTTCGAGGAACACCGCCCCCAGATTGGCGACGGCCCACGGACTCATCGTCATCGGGATGGTGCCCTGGTAGCGATACTTCTTGCCGTCCACCATCATCATCGCGTCGCCGTCGGTGTACTGGCGGTAGCTCGGGACGCCGAATTCGGTCATCAATGCGTGGATCCGGTCCTGCCCGGGACCGATCCACGCCCCGCCGCGATCGATCCACACACCGTCGTCGCGGGTCTCGGTGAAGGTGCGGCCCCCGATCCGGTCGCGCGCCTCGAGCACCGTGATCGAGCGGCCCGCCTGTTTCAGGCGTAGCGCCGCGGTCAACCCCGCAAATCCGGCCCCCACGACGCAATAGTCGACATCAGTCATTGCCGGTCACCTCGAGTTCATGCCTACTCGCGGGGACCGCTGCGGGTCAATGATGTTCGGGCGGGCTCGAGAAACCGATCAGGAAAGGAGATCGGGGCGACGCTCGGCCGTGCGCTGCAACGACTGCGCCCGACGCCAGGCCGCGACCTTCGCGTGATCGCCGGACAGCAGCACCGGCGGGACGTCGAGTCCGCGCCAGCTCACCGGACGGGTGTAGCTGGGACCCTCGAGCAATCCGTCGGAGAACGAATCCTCTTGGTGCGACTGCTGATTGCCGAGGACACCGGGCAGCAGCCGGACCACGGCCTCGACCATCACGAGAACCGCGGCCTCGCCACCGATCAGGACATAGTCGCCGATCGAGACCTCTTCGACACGCACCCGTCGGGACGCGTCGTCGAACACCCGCTGATCGATGCCCTCGTACCGGCCGCATGCGAACACCAGGTGCTTCTCCTCGGCCCAACGGTGCGCGGTGGCCTGGGTGAACGGCACGCCGGCGGGAGTGGGGACGACGAGCAGGACCTCGGAATCGGGTTCACCGTCGTCGTCGGTGAGCACCTCGTCGAGTGCGTCGCCCCACACGGTCGGCTTCATGACCATGCCGGGTCCGCCGCCGTACGGGGAATCGTCGACGGCCTTGTGCACGTCGTGGGTCCAGCGCCGCAGATCGTGGACGCCGACGGAGATGAGCCGCTTGTCGATCGCCTTGCCGAGCAGCGCAGCACGCAGCGGCTCGAGGTACTCGGGGAAGATCGTGACTACGTCGAGACGCACGGCGGTTCGGTCACTCCTCGTTTCGGCTGTCGCCGAAGTCGGGGTCCAACAGGCCCTCCGGCGGATCGATCTCGATCACGCCGTCGGCGATCGAGATCGTCGGCACGATTGCCGTGACGAACGGGATCAACAGTTCGCCCGACGTCTGCCCTTCCGGGCGAACGGACAGCAATTCGCCTGCAGCGGAATGCAATACCTCGATCACGGTGCCCACCGGCGTGCCCGCGTCGGGTCGTCCGGCGGCGATACGCACAGCCAGGCCCTCGAGCTCGTGATCGTAGAACTCGTCCGGATCGTCGGACGGGGTCAGTTCGGCGGTGTCGATCAGGAACAGCGTGCCGCGCAACTCGTCCGCAGCGGTGCGATCCGCGACACCGTGAAGGCGCAGCAGAAGCCGCCCGGAATGCTCCCGGGCGGCTTCCACCGTGAATGTGCGCAGCTTCTGCTCGCGCGGCTTGCGGCCACGCAGTTCGGCGCCGACGGCGAACCGCTCGCCGGGCTCGTCAGTGCGAACCTCGACGACCAGCTCTCCCTTGATGCCGTGCGACTTGGCGATGCGGCCTACGACGAGCTCCACTGCCGTACTACTGATCGGTGTCGACGACGTCGACGCGGATCCCACGGCCCCCGATACCGGAGACCAGGGTCCGCAGGGCGGTCGCGGTACGACCACCGCGACCGATCACCTTACCGAGATCGTCGGGGTGCACATGCACCTCGACGGTGCGTCCCCGACGCCCCGTGATCAGCTCGACGCGAACGTCGTCGGGGTTGGCGACGATCCCACGGACGAGATGCTCCACGGCATCGGCGACAACGGCGCTCATTACTCGGCAGCCTCGGTGGACTCGGCGTCGGCAGCAGGAGCCTCGGCCTCTTCCTTCGCGGCCTTCTTCTTCTTGGGGGTGATGGCCTCGGAAACCGGCTCGTTCTCGGCCTGCGCCAGCGCAGCCTGGAACAGCTCCAGCTTGGACGGCTTGGCTTCCTTGGTCTTCAGGGTGCCCTCGGTGCCCGGCAGGCCCTTGAACTTCTGCCAGTCACCGGTGATCTTCAGCAGGTTCTCGACCGGCTCGGTCGGCTGTGCGCCGACACCCAGCCAGTACTGAGCGCGCTCGGAATCGATCTCGATCAGCGAGGGCTCTTCCTTGGGGTGGTACTTGCCGATGGTCTCGATCGCACGGCCGTTGCGGCGGGTGCGAGAGTCCGCGACGATGATCCGGTACTGCGGGTTGCGGATCTTGCCGAGGCGGGTGAGCTTGATCTTGACAGCCACTGCTGCGTATCTCCTTCAGTGCGCACACCAGTGCACACGTGTCACGTGCAATTCGGCGACCTGCCAGGGTGGCGGGTCCGGTTTTGCCTCTCTCCTGTGACCGTCGCGCGGTGCGTAACCGGATGCGACGAACAGCGGTTCATTCTGCCAGACGCCGACGGGTGAGTGAAATGCGGGCCGACCGACCCCGCGCGGGGTGGCCGACAGGTGCACTGCGGGTGACGAGTACCACCAGGCACCCCTACGGGGAGGCTCCCCACCTCGGGTACCGTCGATGTGTGGCCAGAACCGTTCGAAAACGACGCCCCGCGCTGATCGTGTTGGTGATCGTCGCGGCCGCCGGATGCCTCGCGCTCGGCTGGTGGCAGTGGACGCGATTCGAAGCGGCCGGCGGCACCGGCCAAAACCTGGGCTACGCGTTCCAGTGGCCGCTGTTCGCAGCATTCGTCGTCTACGCATACCGCCGCTTCGTCCAGCTCGAGGACGGCGGAGCCGAGGCCGACGAGCAGGCGGCCGCGGACGAACCGACCGACGTCCCCGACGGGCTGCTTCCCGAGCGCCCGAAGGCGCGGACGTCGTCCGACGACGTCGATGATCCCGAGTCTCGGCAGATGCTCGAGTACAACGATTACCTCGCCGGGCTCTCCGCTCGCGAGTCCGATAGGAGCGACAAGTGAGCGGCGGCCCGAACGAGACCACCCCACAGCAGACCACCGCGCCCGCGCCGGCGACGCCCACGGAGGGCGACAGGAAGAAGATCGCCGGGGCACTCCTGCGCTACCGGGTACTCGCGTACGCGACCGGTATCTGGCTGCTCGTGCTCACCGCCGAGATGGTGGCGAAGTACATCTTCGGCGTCGACAACCTGCCGACCTGGATCGCGATCGTGCACGGCTGGGTGTACTTCGTGTACCTGATCCTCACGATGGACCTCGCCGTGAAGGTCCGCTGGCCTGCGAGCCGCACGATCGGCACGCTGCTGGCCGGCACCGTCCCGTTCCTGTCGTTCTTCGTCGAGCACTGGCGCACCGTCCAGGTGAAGCGCGACTTCGGAGTCTGATCCCACCCCGCACACGACGAAGGGCCCGTCCGTCATGAACTGCTCCCCGGAAGTTGGACTGAGAAATTCAGTTCCGACTTCCGGGGAGCAGTTGTATGAGGCCGACGAGTTCACTGTCCGAGGACCAGCG